>MESI01000043.1 GCA_001770935.1 Burkholderiales bacterium RIFCSPLOWO2_12_FULL_61_40
ACAAGGGCATGGACACCACGCTGGAGGCAAACAGGGGCGCTGCCATCACCCCGCCCAAGGCCAGCCACAGCTCAAACAACCACCCGTCCTGGGCCAGCACCACATGGCGGATGAAGTCCACCGGGGTTTGGATCGGCACCGGTGCCAGCAAGGTGATCAGCGCCGCGGAGGTCAGTACCCAGCCGGTGGCGGCCAGCGCCAGCAGCGATCCAAATTGCACCAGACACCAGTAATCACTGTCCCACTTGCTGGAATGGGTGTTTTGCCAGCTGAGCCAGGTTCTGAGCACCACCCGCGCGTCGGCTTTTTCACCGCGTTCCAGGGCGCGGCTCAGCGCATACAGGCTGGTGGCCAGCACCGGTGCGACCACCAGAAAGCCGGACAGCGCACCGGCCAGCAACCAGAAGCGGTGGTGGGCCAGGGCGATGATGGCGGCGCCCGCCACGACCATGACCGAGCCATGGGCCAGACTGGCAAAGCCGATACGGACCATGTCGTCCCAGGCCCGTACCAGCCAGGTCAGGGGCTGCATCAGGCCGATGGTGCGCACTTTGGGAGCAGAAGAGGAGGTGGGAGGCATGGGCAGACCGAGGGTGAAGTGGGGGGCAGTGTAGGGGCTCAAAACACGGGGTGGACCCAAAAAACGGGTTGAGTACGCCGCTCTAGAGGCGATTTGAACAATTCGCCGACAATCACGGCTTGATTTTCCAAGTTTAAATTCATGACCTGTCCCCCCTTTGCAGCACCTGTCCAGCACCTTGAACCCACGCCAGTTCCAGAGCGGGCCTCCAGGCCGGTTCGTCCCAAGGCGCCTGAGGTGCAGCCGGTGCTGGAAAAACTGTTTGAACTTTATCCACATTTGTTTGGTGCGGAGTTCTTGCCACTCAAGCTGGGTATTTTCCAGGAATTGATGGCACGCCACCCCGAGCATTTTGAGCGTGCCGGTCTGAAAGCCGCCTTGGGACTGCACACGCGTTCGGCCCGCTACCTGCAAAGCGTGGCCGCAGGCAAGCAACGCCACGACCTGGACGGGGCCGCGGTGGAAGACGTGTCGCCTGAGCATGTGTACCTGGCATTGCTGGAACTGTACCGGCGCAAACAGGGCCGCTCCAGGGAAGATTTGCGTCCCAAAGTCCGTGCGCAAGTGCTGGCGGCTTTTGCGGGCTCGGGTTTGACCCGCCAGGAATACGCCACAAGAGCCTTGGTGGTGGCGCCCGACACCGGCGCCTTGCTGGACGATGCGTTTGCCGAATACGACCAGACACTGGCCAAGCAGGAAGCCTTGCTCAGGGCCTTTGACAGCAGTGGCAAGACGGCCGCGGAGTTTGCCGACATGTATGGACTGGACGCACAGGCGGTCAGCGCCTTGCTGGGCCGGCGCCCATCCGTGGCAGCGGCGCCTGCGGATGCCACATCCCTTTAATTCCCTGCATTGACCCCCCCCCAGGAGACACGCCATGCCGCGTTCCGTTTTGAGCGAAGCCCAGATCCATCCCGCCATTCGGGAGCGCATTGCCACCCTGCACCAGGATATCGTCCAGGAAGTAAAGACGGCGGTGGACGCCAAGGCGGTGGTGGTGGTCGGCATGGGCATGAACCCCATGCCCAGAAAAGCCCGTGCCGCGCTGGATGCCGCCGGTGTGCCCTACACCTACCTGGAGTACGGCAATTACCTGAACAGCTGGCGCCGGCGCAATGCGCTCAAGATGTGGACCGGCTGGCCCACCTTTCCCATGGTGTTTGTCAAAGGCACCCTGGTGGGCGGCGCGACCGACGTGCAAAAGCTGATCGCCAGTGGTGAACTGAAAAAAATGCTGGCCTGAGTGCCCAGCGGCACGTATGAGCGTATGAAATACAGCGGTAAAAAACCCGACGGCGCCATCCAGCGCAATGCCCTGGGACGCGGCCTGTCCGTGTCGGTGGCGGGCGCGCGGGCCAGCAGCGCACTGGCGCTGGATGCAGCCTTGGGCCGGGTATTCCCCCTGTGGAAGAAACACAGCACGGTCATGGAAAACGAGGCCCGGCGTTTTGTGGCCGAGCTGGGGCGGCTCAAAGGCACCTATGTCAAGGTCGGCCAGATGTGGGCCCTGTTTGGGGAACACTTCCTGCCGCCCGAGTTGACCGAGGCCCTGCACGAACTGGAAGCCAGCACCACGCCCCTGGCATGGCGCGCCATTGAACCTGTGCTTCAGCACAACCTGGGCCCGGCCTATGCCGCACTGGTGGTAGACCCCCAGGCGCTGGCGGCGGCCTCGCTGGCCCAGGTGCACCGGGCGCGTGTCATTGCCAACGGTGAAGAAATTTGCCTCAAGGTGCTGTACCCCGGCGTGCGCGACACCATTGACGCCGATTTCAATGCCGTGGTGCGCTTGCTCAAGATGACCCGCTGGTTGAAGGCCGGGCGCGAGCTGGACGACTGGCTGGAAGACATGCGCACCCAGCTGCACCTGGAAGTGGACTACCAGCGCGAGGCCCGGATGACCTTGCGCATGGCGGCCCTGGTGGCGAATGACCCGCGCTACTGCGTGCCCCGTGTCTACCCGCAGTACAGCGGCAGTGCGGTGCTGGCATTGGAGTACCTGCCCGGCGAAGCGGTGACCAGTGCGGTGGTGGCGGCTTTGCCGCAGGCCCGGCGCAACCGGCTGGCGGTGGCCATGCTGGATTTGTTCCTGCACGAAGTTTTTGTGTGGGGCGTGATGCAGACCGACCCCAATTTCGGCAACTACCGCATCCGGGTGGGGGAAACTTCGGACCAACTGGTCTTGCTGGACTTTGGCGCCCTGAGCGAGTGTTCGGAAGACTTTCTGGATGCCCTGGGGCGCACCATCGCCGCTGCCCAGCAGGGTGACCGGGTTGCCGTGGTGCAAGGCTTGATGGACCTGGGCTGCCTGCCGCCCGACAGCTGTGCGGATGCGCAGCAGATGTTTGCCGACTTCTGCCTGCGCCTGCTGGAGCCCTTGCGGGAGGTGCAGAATTTGCCGCCCGAGCGGCTCAATGCCCAGGGCGAGTACCGCTGGGGCGCGTCCAACCTGATGCAACGTGCGGGGAAAAAGGCCGCCAAGTCGACTCTGAGCCGCCATTTCACGACCCCTTCGCGCGAGTTTGCCTTTGTCGCCCGCAAGCTGACGGGGGTGTTCACCTTCATCGCGGTGCTGAACGCCGAATTCAACGGGGCGGAACTGCTCCAGCAGCATGTGGCACGCTGGCGTGCACGCCAGACCACCCGCCGGGGCGAGGCCTCGCTGGCCTAGACGTTCAAGGGGGGTGCCCTGCGGTGGCGACGGTCTGTAGCGTTTGCAGGCGCAGGGTGCGTTCTGCTTTGGGCAGCTCGGCCAGTGCTTGGACGGCGCCGTAAAACGCCTGCCAGTCGCCGTGCTGGCGGGCAAACAGGGTTTCAAACGCGTCCACCCAGTCGTCGTAGGCGGCTTGTGCGCCAAAACTGGCGTTGTTGGCACCGGCCGCCCAGGCGTCATAGGCGGCGTAGCCGCCCCAGTCCTGTTTGAGCCGGGCATAGGCGTGCTGAAAATCGGCAATTGCTACCATTTTCATAGCTGCCTGCGCACTGTTTACGGGGGCTAGAGGGTTATTTGGTCCATAAATACCGCTCAAACGCTGGCGGGTGGACCGGGTCAGGGCCCGAAAGCTTTTGCGACGCGCATCGAAGGCGGCGTATTCCTGGCGGGCCGCTGCACCGGCTTCTTCCTGCAGCCAGCGTGCGCCGCCCAGCCGCTCGACCGCGGTGGCAAACGATTCGTTGAAAGCCGTGTCGTCCTTCACGTACAGCACCTGGTGCGCCAGCTCATGAAAAATCATACGGGCCAGTTCCCCTTCCGGGTAACGGATAAAGGTGCTGAGCAGGGGGTCACCCCCGGCCCAGTTCATCCAGCCCAGGGTGGAGTAGGCGGGCACCGGGTAGACATGGACTTCCAGGCCCTCGGTGCGCAAGGCGGCCGCCTGCTGCTGCGCCGCCTGCTCGTCAAAGTAGCCGCGGTAGCCGACACAGCCAGCCACCGGGAAACACCATTGGTGGAGCGTGAGGGAAAAAGGGGGCGCCGCCACCACGTTCCACACCGCCGCACGGCGCTGCACATCGGCGTAACGCTGGTAGCTGGGATTGTCCGGCAGGTGCAAGGCGGTCACGGCAAAACGGCGGATCTGCTGGGCCAGCTGCAAGCGCTGTTTCAGGGGCTGGGGCGTGCTGTCGTCGGCCAGCCACTGGTCCACCGGCCGCGCCGCCTGCAGGATCTGGAGGTGGCCGCTGACCGAGCCCAGCAGGTACGTGGTGTCGGCACAGCCTGCCGCCAGCAGTGCCAGCAGCCCACCCCCCAGGGAATGCCAGCGCCCACCCCGGCGCACCCGCCAAGAGGGTGGGTGCGCGGAGGAAGAAGGGGCGCTCGGGGTGGTCAATGACGCGTCAACTACTGCTTGGGCGCTGCGGGAGGCGCTTTTTTGTCGGCCTTGGGGGGCATTTTGGGGCCACGGTCGCCACCATGGCGGCCACCCATGCGGGCGTGTTCGCTGTCAAAGACCTTTTTTTGCTCGGCGTTCAGGGCGGCGTAAAAGGTTTTGGTGGCTTCGTCGCGTTTGTCCATCGCAGCAGTCATGTCGGTCAGGTGCTGTTTGCGCAATTCGTGCATTTTGTCGATGCGCTCCGGCGTGGTGAGCTTGTCCAGCTCCGCGCGGTCGGGATACTGGTTCATGGTGCGGGCTGCGGGCTTCATGGCGGCGGCAAAGGCGGTCCAGGCACCTTCTTGTGCGGTGGTGATTTTCAGTTTGGCTTTGAGTGCGTCGAGTCGTTTGGCCACCATGGCCTCCATTTTGCGCATGCCGTCTTTGCCTTCGTGGCGCATCATGCCGCCGTCCCCCATCATGGCGCGGTGGTCGGCCATGGGGCTGGGGTTTTGTGCGAATGTGGCAAAGCCTGCGCTGGCCAACAGACCTGCTACGACCAGAGATTTGAAAGCGGGTTTCATAAATACATCCTTTTTGGGGTGGCTTGACGCGGACATCGCGATCAGCTTGGGTTTAGTATCCGGCGCGGGTGTATCTGCTCCATTGCAGCAGGATAAGGCTTTGTAAAGTTGCGTGAAAATAGTCGGTTAGTGCAGGGAGGACACCCCAGGTTCGCACAGTGGCTTGCGACGGTGTTCCCCACCAGGTTTCAACAAAGGTGAATATGTTTAAAAACGTGATGGTGTTTCGCATGGTGTCGGGCTGGTCGGCGACCCAGGCGCAACTGGAAGAGGCGCTGGATGGCGCCCGGTTTGTGGAGTGTGGTGCTTCGCAGGAAAAATCGGTGGGCTGGGTGGAACCCCGGGGCCAGGCGCATGGTGCGCTGGTGGAGATTGTGGGCGGCCAGTGGCTGCTCAAGCTGATGGTCGAGATCAAGACGGTGCCCGGCTCCGTGGTCAAGCGCAAGGTGCAAGACCAGCTGGCCCATATCGAAGCCACCACCGGGCGCAAACCCGGTAAAAAGGAAAAGCGCGAAATCAGCGAAGACGCCCGCGTGGCGCTCCTGCCCATGGCGTTTAGCAAACAGTCCAGCGTGACGGTGTGGATTGACCCCAAGAGTGGCTTTCTGGTGCTGGACTCGGGCAGCCAGTCCAAGGCCGACGAGGTGATGACGGCCCTGGTCAAGGCGGTGGATGGCTTGGCGGTGCAACTGGTCAATACCCAGACCTCGCCCGCCGCCGCCATGTCGATCTGGCTGTCCACCCACGAAGCGCCCCAGGGTTTCAGCGTGGACCGCGAGTGTGAACTCAAGGCGGCCGACGAGTCCAAGGCCGTGGTGCGCTACACCCGCCACGCGCTGGACACCGACGAGGTGAGCCAGCACATTGCCCAGGGCAAGGTGCCCACGCGGGTGGCCATGACCTGGAACGACCGGGTGTCCTTTGTGCTGACCGAGGCGCTGCAGCTCAAAAAAGTGGCGATTTTGGACGTGGTGCTGGAAGGCGCCCCCGCGTCGCCCGGCGACCGCCAGGACGACAACTTTGATACCGATGTGGCCATTGCCACGGGCGAGCTGTCGCAGCTGATTCCCGACCTGCTGGAAGCCCTGGGCGGCGAAATGGCGCTGGCCTAGCGGGTCTTGCGGTGCTGCCACGGGGGGGCTTGCGACTGCCGGGTTTCCCGATTTCCGAACTTCCGAGCTTTCCAACTTCCGGCCCCCACTCCCCCCAACCCCCTCGCCCCGCCGGGCGAGGGGGAGCTCAACAGCCGATTGGGTGGCTTCGCGCCGAATACGCAATCACTGGCGCAGTGTTGCCCAGGGCTTTGTGGTGCCTGGGCTTTGCGCATGGGGTCGTAGTCAAGGGCGCAGCCCAGGCGTGCCAACGGCGGCCCGCTGCGCGGCCGCGCGACCCATCGAACACTCCCAGCCTTCACCTTCGCTCTCGCCCGCCCCAGGTTTGCCATCAAACCCAGCCATGGCTGCTGGCGCGCAGCCGCCAGCCTTGCGCGTGCCAAGGACGCGGATGACCCTACGACCGCCTGCGCAAAACCTTCACCAACCACACCCTTGGCAACGCCTCGACCGTAATTCCGTAGTCGGCGCACCGCCACCAAATTCGGCTGTTGAGCTCCCCCTCGCCCGGCGGGGCGAGGGGGTTGGGGGGAGTGGGGGCCGGAAGTTCGGAAGTCGGAAGTCGGAAGTTCGCCAGAAAGCTTGTTGGAGCGGCAGATTTTGAGTCAAATTCGACTGTAGCCTCCGTGAAATCTGCGCAAGTAGCTACATTTTTTATAGCGAATGATGACTGGTGGCTTGGCAATTGATACAGACACATTGGGGGCAAGGGGTACTTCAAATGCCCGCGACAGCTCCGCACTGAGCTTGAATAGCACCCGGTGGCACCCGGGCCAGCGCAGGGATGGGATTGTGGCTATGCTGGCGCTTTTGGGGGAGTGTCCACATGCAACGAAAAACCGCCCAGGATTTTGACCAGGACCTGCTGATCCTGTTTGACGCCTATGTGCACGGCACGATCGACCGCCGTGGTTTTCTGGAAAAGGCGCAGAAGTTTGCCGTTGCGGGACTCAGCGCTGCCGGTCTGCTGGCCGCGCTGAGCCCTGACTTTGCCTTGGGGCAGGTGGTTGCCCCGAACGACGCCCGCGTCAAGACAGAAATGCTGGAGTTCGCCTCACCCCAGGGCTACGGCACCCTGAAGGGCTACCTGGCACGGCCTGCCAACGCCACGGGCAAACTGCCTGCGGTGCTGGTGGTGCACGAAAACCGGGGCCTGAACCCGCACATCGAAGACATTGCGCGACGTTTGGCGCTGGAGGGTTTCATGGCCTTTGCGCCCGACGCGCTCACGCCCTTGGGCGGTTACCCTGGGGATGAAGACCAGGCGCGTGCGCTGTTTGCCAAGCTGGACCAGACCCAAACCCGCGAAGACTTTGTGGCCGCCGCCCAATGGTTGAACGCCCGTGCGGACGGCAACGGCAAACTGGGCGTGGTGGGGTTTTGCTACGGTGGTGGCATCGCCCACCTGCTGGCGGTGCGCCTGCCTACCCTGGCCGCCGCCGTGCCGTTTTACGGCAACCTTCCCGCGCCTGCGGATGCTGCCCAGGTGAAAGCCCCGCTCCTGATCCACTTTGCTGCGGTGGACGAACGCATCAACGCGGCCTGGCCCGCCTACGAAGCCGCGCTCCAGGCGGCGGGGGTGCATTACACCGCCTACCAGTACCCCGGAACCCAGCATGGTTTCAACAACGACACCACGCCGCGGTTTGACGCCGCTGCTGCCAAGCTGGCCTGGGAGCGCACGCTGACTTTTCTGACACTGAAGCTGCGCGCCTGAAACGGCGCTTGGCCGTCGTGCCGGTCATGGCCATACGCAGGGCCGTGGAAACCATGGTCTCGTCGTGCGCTACCGGGAGCTGGCCGACTGCTGTAACAAGGTCTTACAAAAGTCCTGCTCCACCATGTGGCGCAGGCCGATTTCCGAACTGAAGTAGGTCTGGCCCTGGCAGACCTGGCGAATCGCCGTGTGCAGTTCATCGGCGGCATTGGCCTTGGTGACATAGCCCAGCGCACCGGCGCGGTGCATCTCGACCACCCGGTCCAGGTCCGCATGGGCGGACAGGCCGATGATGCGGGCGTGGGGGTAACTGCTGCACAGGTGTCGCGTGGTCTCCAGGCCATTCATGCCCGGCATGCTCAGGTCCATACACACCACATCCGGCTGGAACTGCGCCATGCAGTCCAGCACCTGGTGGCCGTTTTCTGCCTCTGCCACCACCTCCATATCCGGGGCCATTTCCAGCACCATGCGCAGCGCGTCGCGAAACAGCGCATGGTCATCGGCCAGCATGACACGGATTTTCATGCGAATCCGGGCTCGGTGGCCTGCATGATGGCCATTTGCAGGCGGTCCATCTGCAGGGGTTTGCTGTGTACTGCGATGCCACGGGCCGCCATGCTGTGGATCAGGGCCGGATCGGTGTCGCCGGTCAGGATGATGGCGGGCAGTTGGGCGCCATAGGCATGCCTTGCTGCGTCAATCACATGGACGCCGGTTTCATGGCCGTCAAGCCGGTGGTTGGAAATGACGATGTCCGGCGCCCATTTGCCCAGGCGCAGCAGCAGGGCCTGGCTGCTGGTCGCCGCAAGCACCTCATGGCCGGTGTTTTCCAGCGCCATGACCAGCGCCTGTTGCACTTCGGTGTGGTCTTCCACCAGGCCGATGCGCAGGGGGCGGGGCTCGGCCTGCGGGGCGCAAGGCTCGGCTTGGACATGCGCCTGCCCGGCGGGCAGTTCAATGGCAAACATGGAGCCGCGTCCGGGTTTGGTGCGCAGGCGAATTTGCAGCCCCAGCAATTCGGCTGTTTTGGCCACAATGGCCAGGCCCAGGCCGCTGCCCCGCAGGTGCGCGCCATCCCCGAGTTGGGTGAATTCCTCAAAAATGGCTTCGGTTTTGTCGGCCGCAATGCCCACGCCGGTGTCCCATACCTCAATCCATTGCGCACCCGCATGGCGTCGGCAGGCGACCAAAATGCCGCCCTTTTCCGTGTAACGCACGGCGTTGGCAATGAGATTGCCGACGATGCGCGTCAACAAGGCCTGGTCGGTGCGTGTAAACACGGTAGCGCAGGGGCGCAAATGCAGGCACAGGCCTTTGCTCTGCGCCTCGGCCGAATGCACGGACACCAGTGCGGACAAAAAGTCCTCCACCACAAAATCAGTCAGACGGGGGGTGACGACGCCCGCTTCGAGTTTGCTGACGTCCAGCAAATCGGTGAGCATCTCGGTCAGGCTGTCGCTGCAGGCCTGGATTTTGCGCACCAGGCTGCGGTTGTCTGGCGTGGTTTTGCTCTGGAGCACACCGACATACATGGACAGCGCCGAAAGCGGCTGCCGCAGGTCATGGCTGGCAGCGGCCAAAAAGCGGGATTTGGCGCGGTTGGCCTGCTCGGCGCGGGCCTTGGCGGTTACCAGCTCGGCTTGTGCCTGCTTGCGCGCACTGATATCGACAAACGCCCAGATCGATTCGCCGCTTTGCGGGTCGAGCATGCTGCCGACGACGTCGTACCACCCCAGGCTGCCGTTTTTGCGGCGGTACTGGATCTCCGAGCGAAACACCTCGCCTCTTTGCAGCACGGGGTAGGCGGCCTCGGCGAAGGTGCGGTAGGCCTGTTCGCTGGGGTAAACGATTTTGGTCGACTGTCCGGTCAGCTCGTCCAAGGAGTAGCCCATCATCTCGGCGAATGCCACGTTGCCCCAGACCAGTTTGCGGTCGTTGAGTTTGACGAAGCCCACAATCCGGCTGTTGAGGATGGCGGTTTGCTCGCACATCAGGCGGTAGAAGCGTTGCTCGGTGCGCGCGCGTTGGGTGATGTCATGGATGATGGACACCCATTGCGTTTGGCTCCCCACCGTGACGGGGGTGGAGTGCATCTCCACAGTTTTGATTTCGCCGTTGGCCATGCGGTGCTGGACAGCGAAAGGATTGCGCTCATGGCTGTCTGTTGCCAGGCGTTTTTCGGTGATGTGGTCCGGGTTGAGCGCATTGATCTCCTGCAGGGTCTTGCTGCGTATTTGCACAGGGGACCATCCATAAAACAGGCAGGCGGCCGCGTTGGCGTCCAGAATTTGACCGCTGGCCGGGTCCGTCTGAAGAATGGCGGCGTTGTTGTTGTCGATCAGGTTGCGAAAGCGCATTTCACTTTCCCGCAGGGCCGTTTCCCGGGTGTCCAGGGTTTCCAGCAGGCGATTGAATGCGCCAAATAATTCGCCAATTTCGTCTTGCCGGGTGATGGGCAGGCGCGGCGTGCGCAGGCTGGTTTCCGACATCTCCGACAGGCTTTGCATGGCTTTGAACACGGGTGTGAGTTGGCGCCGCAGCATCCACCAGGTCAGCGCGCCCGCCACCAGGGTCAATAGCAGCGCGCCCAGCAGCAGGCCCCGCTGCATGGCGTAAATAGGGGCAAAGGCGTCCTCCGCAGGCATGGCAGACCCCAGAATCCAGCCCGCTGCGGGAATGCCTTTGGCGGCAGTCAGCATTTCCACGCCTCTGGAGTTGGTGGTCAGGCCATAGCCCTCATAACCCTGCAAGTAGCGATCAAGCATCGTGTTCACACCCGGTTTGGCAAGCGGCTGCATGGTGCGGCTCTTGTCGGTGGCGGTTACAACCAAGCCGTGTTGCGGTGTGATGAGCGCGTAGCTGCCTGCTTGGCCGTAGGGCGCGTTCGTAACTTTGTCCAGAAAAGTGGGCTTGTTGAGGTCGGTCACCCCCGCCAAGGCACCGAACACCTTGCCCTGTGCATTGCGCAGGGGCATTGCCATGACAAAAAGGGGCACCAGCCGCTGTTTGCCCATGACGGGCCGACCGACGCTCGCCTTGCCCTCTTTGAGCGCGGCGACCAGGAAGTCCCGTTCCATGTAATTGACACCGATCCGTTCTGCCGAGTACGGAAGCGAAGCCAGGGTGATGCCATCCAGCCCGGTGATGAAGGCCCCGCCATTGAACAACTGCCGGAAAATCGGGCGTTGCTCCAGGAAGGTTTGCATTGCCGGGGTGTTGCCCATAAGGGCTGGGTTGACCGTTTCGCCGACCATTTTTAAGGCCCTGAACCGGTCTTCCAATTCTTCATTGATTCCCGTGGCCGCCATGGACACCGCTGCATACTGCTGAGCGCCCACCAGGTTTTGCATATCTTCGCGCAGCACGTGGCGGGCGTAAAACGCCAGCAAGCCGATGCTGAGCATAAAAATGCCCAGCGTGAATAGCGTGACCCGGATCTTGATCGAACGCAGCGCAAAAATACCTGGTTTCAGCAAATCACCCTCCCTGTTAATGGCTTTTTTATGGGCAACACCGTTGCCCCATTCTGTGTGTTGTCAGAAAAGAGTCAGTTATTGGTGATCCGCAGACACAAACAAGCAGTCTAGCCACCCTTTGTTACAGGTTGGAGGGTTGCGACTCTAGTCTAAACAAGGGCAGGTTTTAGCTCAGTTGGGCGCCTGTGTCTGTGACACAAGTCATGCAACAGGCGGTATGGGGCTTCGCCCATTCTCTCAACCCAGGGGGAGATACAAAGCCATGGGGGAATCTGCGCAGGCCATGAATCCATAGTGTTGGTAAAAGGACTTGGCTTTACCGTTCTTTGCGTCGACAAGAAGCGCATAGGCCCCTACATGGGCCCTGGCCTTCAGACACCGATCCACGGCAAGACCTACCAGCAGCTCCCCCAGATGGTGTCCACGGGTTTCAATCTTGCGAGCCAGGCGCCCCATTCGAAAGCACGGAATCGGGTGGCGGGGCAACTTTTTTCGTTCGGTATCACTGAGTTGGTCGACGCTGATTTGTGCGGCGCTCAGCGTGTAGAAGCCCAAAATTTCGCGTGGAGCGGCGTCGTCAATCAGCACAAAAATCGAGCAAATGCCCTTTGCGCTTTGCTGCACCGCATATTTGTGCAAGAAGTCATCAAGCGCTGGCTCCCCGCACTGAAAACCGGACCGATCATGCAGCTTGGCGTTAAAAAGCCGCTCTTCAAGCACGCTTGACCTTGGCCGCAGCGTTGATCGCTTCTTGCAGTGCCACGTTGGGTGCAAATGCGCCGTTGATGGCCGTATTGAACGCCAGGAAATCACGCTTGGAGAGCGCCACGCGGGATTCCTGCTCCAGAAGAGTTTGGGCCTTCTCCTTGGCGGCGCTGCGAACAAAGCCCGCCATGGTCGTGCCCATGAGGCTTGCCGCACGCGCAAGAAGGTCTTTGTCTTCGGCATCCAGCTTGAGGTCAAAACGGGCAGCGATGGTCATGGGGTACTCCAATAAATCATACGGTATTTTGCCGTATGATTTATTGCCAGTCAATGCATACCAGGTTCAAGCCAAAACGGTTGATGCCATGCTGCGCTGTGGACGATGTGGATGTGTTCGCGCCCCAGAGTGCCCCAGCCCTCGCGCTCGAAGCGGCGCAGCAGCCGGGTGACGATTTCGCGCACCGTGCCCAGTTCGTCGGCCAAAGCCTGGTGCGACAGGGCCAGGTCGGGGCCCCGCCCCAACAGCGCAGCGGCCAGGCGCTGGTTTTTTTAAGCAAAAAATGGCTGTAGCCCGCGCAGAATGTGCGCAAGCAGCTATGAAATAAGGAGCGAAAGTGGGCTAGCAGCAGTGGCCCGCCAGATCATCCAGGATCGGACAATCCGGCCGTTCGTCGCCGTGGCAATGGTCCAACAGGTGGGCCAGGGTGCGCTGCATGGCTTGCATGGCCTCAATGCGCTGGGCCAGCGCGTCCACATGGCTTTGGGCAATGCGCTTGACGCTGGCGCTGGCGCGACTCCGGTTGTGCCACAGGCCCACCAGCTCGGCAATCTCGGCCATGGAAAAACCCAGTGCGCGCCCGCGTTTGATGAACTGCAGGGTGCGCACCTCGGCCTGGGTGTACTGGCGGTATCCGCTGTCGGTGCGCGCCACGCTCTGCAGCAGGCCCAGCGACTCGTAATACCGCACCATCTTGGCCGACACCTGGGACAGCCGCGCCGCGGTGCCTATGGTCACCGGCCACGCGGCGTGCTCTTCCACCTGGCTGGGAGTCGGGCGGGCTGTGGCGAGCAGGTTCATGCGGCGACCGCGTAGCCTTCTTCGGCGATGGCCTGGGCCAGCACCGCGCGCGGCTGCTCGGACTGCACCTCCACCTGGTTGGCGGCGCGGTCGATGCGGACTTCGGCCTGGGGGTCGGCCTGTTTGAGGGCGCGGGTGACGGCTTTTTCGCAGTGGCCGCAGGTCATGCCGGTGACGGTGAAGGTTTGGTTCATGGGTTCGCTCCTGGAGTGCGCCCGCTGTGGGGCGATGGGTTGATGGACAGCATAGTCTGAACCTTGCCACCATGGCAAGGTCAAGCCCGGAGATGTGTCGCAATTTGCTGTTGCGCGCCATTTTAATTGGCGCAATAATGGCGCAATCTTTCGTTTGCGCGCCACCATGCCCAAGTTAACCCCACCCCAAGACCTGGATCGCCTTGTCCAGTTAGTGGCCCAGCACCCCGAGGGCGTGGGTGTAGAGCTGCTCACTGCTGCCATGGGTGGTACACCCCGGCGTACGCTGCAGCGCCGCTTGGCCGCACTGGTGCAGGCCCGGCGAGTGGACTTGGTGGGGCTGGGGCGCGCCGCGTGTTATGTGGTGCCAAGCGCGCCGCCGGTGTCCTCGTTAACGCCCGCATTTCTGCCACTGCCGGTGCACGAGCCCGGCGCGGATTACCCCACCGAGGCCTATGTGCCGACCTCGCCCGAGGGTGAGGCCATCAAAACCTATGTACGCCAGCCGCGCCACCTGCGCAAACCCGTGGGTTACCAGCAGCAGTTTCTGGAGGCCTACCAGCCCAACGTTACCGCCTACCTGCCAACCGGGTTGCGCGCCCAATTGCACACCCTCGGCCAGTCGCCTGCCGCGCAAACCCCGGCGGGCACTTTTGCGCGCGACATCCTTAACCGCTTGTTGATCGATTTGTCGTGGGCTTCGTCGCGCCTGGAAGGCAACACCTACAGCCGCCTGGACACCGAGCGCCTGATCGCCCAGGGCCAGGTGGCCGACGGCAAGGATGCGCTGGAAACCCAGATGATCCTCAACCACAAAGAGGCTATCGAATACCTGGTGCACGACCCCGAGCGGGCCAGTCTGACGCCTGAGACGGTCATTGCGCTGCATGCTTTTCTGTCCAATGGTTTGATGGCAGACCCTGCCGCAGTGGGGCACCTGCGGCAGCGAGCGGTCGGCATAGGGGGCAGCGTGTATTTGCCCTTGGCCTCACCGCAAGGTGTGCAAGACCTGTTCGGCTTTGTGGTGGAGATGGCGGCCGAGATTGAAGACCCGTTTGAGCAAGCCTTCTTTCTCATGGTGCACCTGCCGTACCTGCAGCCGTTTGAGGATGTGAACAAACGTGTTTCGCGCCTGGCAGCCAATATTCCCTTCATCCGGCACAACCTGTGTCCGCTGTCCTTCATTGATGTACCCCAGCAAGCCTATGTGGACGCCATGTTGGGTGTGTACGAACTCAACCGGGTGGAGCTGCTGCGCGATGTGTTTGTGTGGGCCTACGGACGCTCTTGCCAGCAGTACGTGGCGGTGCAACAAAACATGGGCAAGCCGGACGTGTTTCGCGTGCGCTACCGGCGTGCCCTGGGTGAAGTCGTCGCGACCATGGTGCGAGCCATGGAGCCAGCTACGGACGAGGATGTACGCAGGCGGATACCCGCGGAAGTGGCGCAGGCTGATCGGGCAGGTTTTACCGCACTGGTGCTGTTGGAGCTCCGAGCGCTGCATGTGGGGAATGCGGTGCGGTTTGGGCTGCGGCCGTTGGAGGTGGAGGGGTGGCTGGAAAAAATGAAGCGTTGAGGTGGGAAAGCATTCCCGGCTTGACCTTCCCACCATGGGAAGGAATACGATGACCCCCATGACTACTTCAACCATCACCCTGCCCACCCCCGCCTCGCTGGACATCGGGGTCGGCGGCATGACCTGCGCCTCCTGTGTGGCGCGGGTGGAAAAAGCCCTGAAAAAAGTGCCCGGCGTGCAGGACGCCACGGTCAATCTGGCCACCGAGTCGGCGCGCATTGTGTTCGCGCCCGCCGAGCAGATGGACGCCAGGCTGCGCCGTGCGGTGCGCGACGCCGGTTACGAGCCCCGCGCGGCCGACGCGGTGATGGACGCCGCCGCGCCCTCGTCCTGGGCCGGCTTTGGCCCGGTGGCGTTGGGGCTGGCTTTGTCCACCCCGCTGGTGGTGCCCATGGTGGGCGACCTGCTGGGCCAGCACTGGATGCTGTCGGCCTTCTGGCAGTTTGTGCTGGCCACGCCGGTGCAGTTCATCCTGGGGGCGCACTTTTACACCGGGGGCTGGCATGCCCTGAAGGCGCGCACTGGCAATATGGACTTGCTGGTGGCCATCGGCACCACGGCGGGCTGGGCGCTGTCCATGTGGCTGTGGCTCACGGCCGAGCCCGGGGCCATGGTGCACCTGTACTTTGAAGGCTCGGCCTTGGTGATCACGCTGGTGATGCTGGGCAAATGGCTGGAGGCCCGCGCCAAGCGCCAGACCACCGCCGCCATCCGCGCCCTGCATGCCTTGCGCCCCGACGTGGCGCACCTGATCGGGCTGGACGGCGAAGTGGACGTGCCGGTGGCCGAGGTGCTGGTGGGCGACCGGTTGGTGGTCAAGCCCGGTGAACGATTTCCGGTGGACGGACTGCTGCTGGAGGGCCGCACCCAGGTGGACGAATCCATGCTCACCGGCGAGCCGCTGCCGGTGGAAAAAAGCCCGGCGCAGAACCCGGCTCCTGGGGCCGTAACCGATTCCGCAGCCCTGCTCACCGGTGGCTCCATCAACGGCGAAGGCCGGGTGGTGATGCAGGTGCGCGCCGTGGGGGTGGACACCGTGCTCTCGCGCATCATCCGGCTGGTGGAAGACGCACAGGCCGCCAAAGCGCCCCTGCAGCGCATGGTGGACCAGGTGAGTGCGGTGTTTGTGCCGGTGGTGCTGGTACTGGCCCTGCTCACTTTGCTGGGCTGGTGGCTGAGCGGCCACCCGTTTGCCCAGTCGTTGATTTACGCGGTGGCGGTGCTGGTGATCGCCTGCCCCTGCGCGCTGGGGCTGGCCACACCGGTGGCCATCATGGCGGGCACCGGTGTGGCGGCGCAGCACGGCATTTTGATCAAGGACGCGCAGGCACTGGAGCTGGCGCACAAGGTGGACGTGGTGGCCTTCGACAAAACCGGCACCTTGACCGTGGGGCGGCCCCAATTGACGGCGCTGCGGGTGGCGGTGGTGAACGCCGTTTCCACGACTCCCGCTACGACCAATGTTGCTGCGGCGCTAATGGACACCGATGCCCTGCTGCAGATTGCCGCCAGCCTGCAAAGCGGCAGCGAACACCCGCTGGCGCGCGCCGTCGTGCTGGCCGCGCAAGCCAAAGGGTTGCCCATCACCGCACCTGACGATGTGCGCGCTGTGCCCGGCCGGGGCACCGAAGGCGAGGTGGCGGGGCGCCAGTTTGTGATCGGCAGCCTGCGCTGGATGGACGAACTGGGTGTTGACACCTCGGCCCTGGCCGCCGAGGCCGCTGCCTTGCAGGCGCAAGGCGCCACGGTGTCGGCCATGGCTGAGCGCACGACCGCAGGCCTGGGCACCGCCGGGCCGTCCCAAAGCACGAGAGCCCCCATAGGTGGCAGTGAAGACCCGCAGTGCGGAACGGGTGGGGCGTATGCCTTGCGCGCCCTGCTGGCCTTTGGCGACGAACCCAAACCCGGCGCCAAGGAGGCGCTGGCCGCCCTGCGCGCGCGCGGCATCAAAACCGTGATGATCTCCGGCGACAACCGGGGCGCCGCCGAAGCCATGGCCCGCCGCCTGGGGCTGCGCCCGGAGGAGGGCGAAGTGATGGCCGAGGTGCTGCCCGGGGACAAGGCGGCCGCAGTGATGGCATTGAAAGAGGTCGGCCACGAACCACGCCGGGCCGCCCCAAGGGGTGAGAGCCCCCTCGGGGGGCAGCACAGTACGCGCAGCGACAAGCGTGGGGGTCGCCATGTTGTGGCGATGGTGGGCGACGGCGTCAACGACGCCCCCGCACTGGCCGCCGCCGATGTCGGCATGGCCATGGGCAACGGCACCGACGTGGCCATGCACGCCGCCGGCATCACCCTGATGCGTGGAGACCCGCTGCTGGTGGCTGCCGCGCTGGATATCTCGGGCCGCACGGTGGCCAAAATCCGGCAAAACCTGTTCTGGGCCTTCGCCTACAACGTGGCCGGCATCCCGCTGGCCGCGCTGGGTTTTTTGAACCCCGTGGTGGCCGGTGCCGCCATGGCGATGAGCTCGGTGAGTGTGATGGGCAATGCGCTGCTGCTCAAGCGCTGGAGGGCGGGGAAGTGAAGGGGTGAATCGGGCTCTGGCTGGCGTGGAATGAAGTTTTAGAAGCAAATAACTGATCGGGACAGGCCACGCAACTACTGCATGGTCGAATTCATGCCTGCACGCTCTTGAAGCACGGTCATATCCATCACAGGACTGGCCCCGTTAAGCACCATGCTTTCACGTCTAGCAGCCTGTTCATCCTGTCGGTTATCCAGCACCACCAGTGTCTTTAGCTTGGCATTGGCCGGCAGACTGTGGATATCAACCAGTTTATGAAGCGCCGAACTGGTTGCGCTGTGGTGTGACCCGACAGCCAGCACCATGGTTCCGTCCAGATCAAAATCCAAGGTGTAAACCCTGCCAGTAATCCCTGTCACTGAGGGATTGCGCCTGAGGTTACCCCCCCTTTTCCAAGCTGCCAGACAGTGCGCAACCTCTTCAACGAAGAGTGCTGCATCAGACGAAATTCCAGTGTGCTCAATTTCCCAGCGAGCCAGGTCCATCAACGTGGCGAGGTAGCGGGAAAAGCCTTCAGAGGCCGCATCGGTTCGGCTCCAAACCTCAACCTCACCATTGTCTGTGAAGGACGCACCATGGGCTTGCGCTGCTGTTTTGATGAATCGCGTGTGTGTCGCGCTGGAAAGGCTTATGCCGCGACTGCGAAAGTGCAGAAACACTGCACCATCATCAAAAAACCTCACTTGTTCCCCCGCATGCTCTACAAACACAGGCATCGCATCGCCATCGTTAAAACAAAAGGGAGTTTCAATCATGACCACATTGCCCGTATCGTCCAGCGGATGGCAGGCCAATCCCAACAGTGATGTAAGTTGTGTGCAAATCATGGTCATCCTTTCAATTCAAAAACCTCTGGATGGCTCACAGGGGGTAAAAATTCTATTTTCGTCTGAGTACTGAAACGCTGCAAGACATCCTTCATTTGCCATTTCTGCCAACTCAACTCGCCATTGACGCGGCGTTTTCCAATATGTTCGTGCGGCAGACTATGTTTATCTTTGATTGGCCGCAGGGAATGCGTGACATCCAACTGGTAAACCCGCTCAAGGCCCCACGCATGACGCAGAAAAACGGTGAATTTGTACCATGTAAGCCCGGTTTTTTGGCTGTGGCGATAAATCAACTCGACCTGTAGTTGGGTGCGTATTCCGTTTTGGTCAAGCACTCCGATGGACAACGACCATGTATCGCGCTGCTGCTTTTCAGGTTCCCAGTCACCTGGGTTTTCACATCGCTGAGGTGTTTTGAGTAACTCTTGCGCTTCTTCGTAGTTGACATCATGCACGTCTTCAGTCCCCCTTTTGTTTTTTCGTTATGCGGTTCTATCCACTCCGTCCTCGGTCTGTATCGTAGCTGCATGCATATGTCTTTTGATGTGGATTAACCCAGAATAGGGAAATTCTGGGAGGGCTTCCCATTCAGTCCAGTGCAGCCTTGGGTGCTTTGTTTAACACTTTGTGAGTAGTGCCTTTGCTTGAGGGTGTGGCGAAACATTGATTTGATTCACGAGCGCCTCAAGCTCGCCCAACAGCATTACAAGGACCACCATGAGCACGAAAACTAAAGCACCCACCACGCAAACCGTGGAACTGGGCTCTGGCAACGTTTTTGCCGATCTCGGGTTACCGGACTCTGATGAGCGCCATTTGCGCGTGCAATTGGCCGTGCGCCTGAATGATCTGCTGCAAGCCGAAGGGCTGACGCAAGCGGCCGCAGCCAAACTGTTGGGCATTGCACAGCCGCACGTTTCAGAACTGAAAAACTACAAGCTCGCGCGTTTCTCCAGCGAACGCTTGATGCACTACATCACGCTGCTCAACCGTGATGTCGAAATATTTATCCGCCCGCGTGCCAAGGCGTCCGGTAGCCGTTCTGGAACGGGTGCGGTGATGGTCTGGTCAGCGGTTTGAATCCCGGCCTTGGTTTCCAAAAACACCTTGGTTCTTGGTGACAACCAGAGTGCAACTCGATATTTCAGTGCACCCCGTGGACATGGCAACGCGCTGCTGCTCAAGCGCTGGAGGGCGGGGAAGTGATGCGGTAAATCGGGTGGTAGACCTTGTGGAGCGTGCGCAGAAGGCTATGCCATCTGCGCCAGCCAGTCGGCCCAGTAGTCGATGCAGGCGCGTATCTTGGGCAGGCGGTGGCGCTCTTGCAGCATCATCGCGTAGATGGGGACGCGCGGGCTGTCCAAGTGGTCTTGCAGCAACGGCACCAGGGCGCCGGTGGCGACCAGCGGGCGCGCCAGCAGGTCCATCAGCCGCCCAATGCCCACGCCCTGCTGCACCAGGGTCAGCGTGACGGCCGAGTTGTCGGTCCGGGTCTGTCCGCGCACCGCCAGGTCGCCGCCCTTGCCGTGCGGCCCGGCCTTCAGTGCCCACTGGTTGAGGGCCGGGTTGACGCTGTTGGTGATCAGGTGGTGGTGCTGCAGATCGTCCGGGTGCTGCGGCGTGCCACAGCGGGCCAGGTAGGCCGGTGCCGCATACAGAGAGCGGCTGAAGTCGCCAATCCGGCGCGCCACCAGGGTCTCGCTGTGGGGGGAGCCGGTGCGGATGGCGATGTCGATGCCCTCGCGTGCCATGTCCGCCATGCGGTCGTCGGCGGCAATATCGATATGCAGCTGGGGGTGCTGCCGGTACAGGCCGTTTAGGCTGGGGGCAATCACCATTTGCGCCAGCACCGGGCTCATGCCCACGCGCACCCAGCCGCTGGGTGCGGCCTGCTTGCCGGTCAGTTCAGCGCTGAGTTCCGCCGTGGTGTCCAGCAAACGCCGTGCGTAGGCCAGAAAGGTGTCGCCCTCATCGGTCAGGCTCAGGCCGTGGGTGCTGCGGTGCAACAGCCGCACACCGCAGGCCGCCTCCAGGCGCGCCAGCGATCGGGTGACCTGGCTGACCGGCACATCGCGCTCGCGGGCGGCAGCCGACAGGGTGCCGAGTTCGGCAATGCGGGTGAATAGGGCGACGTCATCGAGTTGGAGCTGCATGCGTGCATTGTGGCTTGGCTTTGCAATAACTGCAAAACCAATGTGAAATTTTGGCTATTTCCGTTTGGTTGCTATTCCAATAAAGTTGTCTCCATCACCCACCCACCGGAGATAACCATGTTTGTTGACCATTCCGATGCCGCCCTCCAGGACCGTCTGCACGACCAGGCCAAGGCCGATGCCCTTCGCCTGCGCAGTGAGGCGGTGGACGATTTTTGGCGCGGTGCCGACGCGGTCTGGCAGCGCAGCCTGCGCAGCGGCCAGGCCCTGGCCGAGCGCAGCGCGGCGCGCCTGAGGTCCAGTCTGGCGCGCCGCGCCCGCAGCCGCAGTGCCGAGGCCAGTGCGCCCCAACCTAGCAAGCGCCTGGGAGTTTGACCATGCCGACCTTGCAACTCCAAGTCTCGCCACTGCAAAACCCCCTCGCGCTACCGCTCACTGGTACGTGGGCGGCACGCAGTGAAGGGTTGCGCTGTTACGGCTTGAAGTAAGGCCGCTGCTGGTCCTGTGGCAGCTTGTATTTTTTGGCCAGCGCTTCGTAGAAGCCGCTGGTTTGTAACTGGCCCAGTGCCTGGTTGAAACGGTCGCGGATGGCGGGGTCGCGAAATTGCATGCGGTACAGGGTGGGGGGAAAGACCGCAAAGGGGCACAACGGCTGGCGGGCCTGGGGATCGGCTTCTGCCTGCTCGTGCTGGAAGATGTTGATGTCGGCAATGGCTACGTCGATGCGTTTGGCCAACAGCATGCGGTTGAGCAGCTTTTGGGGCGAAATTTCCCGGTAGTGCTGCGGGTCAGCGGCGATGCGGGCGAAGTCCTCCCCGAGAAATTTCCCGGCATTGTTGAAGGCCCCCGTTTGGTAGGAGGCGAGGTCGGTGACCTTGCCGACCGTGATCCGCCGCTCGCACAGCGTGATGGCCATGTTCTTGTAGGCGATATAGGGTTCGGAGACGGTGTCGCCCGCGGTGACGATGACGGCGTCCAGCTGCCCATGGGAAAACTGCATTTGTGCGCGTTTGTTGGGCAAATGCTGCACCTCAAAGGCATAACCCGCATCGCGCAAGACCCGTGTGACCAGTTCGTATTCGATGCCCGATTGGGTTTCGGCGTCGACATACGGCATCTTGCTTTCGCCGAGGGCGATCTGCAGTGGCGCTGCCTGCAGGGCGCACGCGTACAGGAGCCCGATACCCCATCCAAGTGCGCGTGGGTTGCGGTTCATAGGGTTGGGATTTCTAACGATGAGTGGGATTTTTCAAAAAAACACGGCGATTATGGCGCAGCACGGGAAAGTTCCCCATCCCGTTACGGCCTGCCAGCCTTATCCGATAGGCGTGGGCAGCAACGCAATGGACCGCGTCTGGAGCGGGATCGACCTGATCTGCATCAAGGTAAATTTGGATGCCGCATGCCATGCTCGGACCCAAAAATATCGGAGACGCTATGGCCCATGAGAGTATTCGCATCATCTGCGAGGAGCACGCCGTTTTGGCGTCCATGTTCCGTTCCTTGGGGCTGATGGTGGAGCGCGGTCCGGTGGACGACGTGGAGGGTTTTTTTGACGTGATGCGGGCCATGCTGTTTTACGTGGACGAGTTTCCCACCCGATTGCACCATCCCAAGGAGTCCGAGTTGTTGTTTCCCCGCGTGGCCCGGCTGGCGCCCGAGACGGTGGACCTGATTGCCCGGCTGGAGCAGGACCATGCCAATGGCGAGAGCGAGGTGCGCGAACTGCAGCACCTGCTGCTGGCCTGGGAATTGGTGGGCAGCGTGCGCCGACCGGCCTTCACGGCGGCGGCCAAGCAGTACCTGGAGTTTTCTCTGGAGCACATGCGGCTGGAAGAAACGGTGATCCTGCCCGCCGCGCTGCGGGTGTTGGATGATGCCGACTGGAAAGAGCTGAACGCGGCTTTTGCCACCAATTGCGACCCCTTGACCGGCAAATACCTGCGTGATCCGGTGTACGACCGGTTGCACACCTACATCGTGATGCGCGCGCCAGCCCCCATTGGTCTGGGCAAAAGCTGACGCGGCCGGTTGGCGGGGGCGGGCCACAATACGGGACCCTATGCACACCCCCGATCCCCCTTTTTCGACACCCACGCGGCAGCTGGTGGCCCTGGCCCTGGCCCTGGCCCTGTCCGCCGGGGCCGCGCTGTCCCTGGGCGTGACCCGTTTTGCCTACGGGCTCTTGTTGCCGCCCATGCGCGCCGACCTGGGGTGGTCGTACACGCTGGCCGGTGGCATGAACACCGTCAACGCCCTGGGCTACCTGCTGGGCGCCTTGCTGACCCCGCGCCTGCTGCAGCGCTGGGGCGCCGCGCGGGTGCTGGTTGTTGGGGCCGTGCTGGCGAGTGGGTTCATGGGGTTGAGTGGCTTTTTTACCGCCACCGAGCCCTTGCTGGCGCAACGTTTGCTGGCGGGCGTGGCCAGCGCCTGGGTGTTCATTGCCGGGGGCCTGCTGGCCGCCCGGTTGGGGGCCAGCCAGCCGGCGCAGGGCGGCTTGCTGATTGGCCTGTATTACGGGGGCACGGGTTTTGGCATTGCGCTGTCGGCCGTGCTGGTGCCTGCGGTGCTGGAGGCCGCCCACGCGCAGCCCCACGGCTGGGCCTGGGCGTGGTGGGGCCTGGCGCTGGTGTGCGCGGGCCTGACGGCGCTGCTGTGCTGGCCTGCGCGGGTGCTGCGGCCCCTGGCGCCGGTCGCTCCGGCGGAGGGTGCGCCTGCAGTGGCCTTTGC
This sequence comes from Burkholderiales bacterium RIFCSPLOWO2_12_FULL_61_40, assembly GCA_001770935.1. Classification (GTDB taxonomy): domain Bacteria; phylum Pseudomonadota; class Gammaproteobacteria; order Burkholderiales; family Burkholderiaceae_C; genus Allorhodoferax. Next base: position 23,075 of record MESI01000043.1, read on the forward strand.
CTGGCGCCCCTTTGCGTTTGCCCTGGGCGGCTACGCGATGTTTGGTGTGGGCTACATCGGCTACATGACCTTTGTGATCGCCTTGCTGCGCGAGCAGGGCGCCAGCGCTTCGGCTGTCACCGTCTTTTATGCGCTGCTGGGCCTGGCGGTGTTGGCGTCGCCCCGCATCTGGGCACCGTATCTGGACCGCTACAAGGGCGGCCAGATGCTGGCGCTGTTCAATGCCTTGCTGGGCGTGGCCACGGTCTTGCCCGCGCTCACCGCGGCGTGGCCGGTGGTGCTGGCCTCGGGCCTGCTGTTTGGCGGGGTGTTTTTGTCGCTGGTGGCGTCCACCACCGCCCTCGTGCGGCACAACGTCCCGCAAGCGGCCTGGGGTGCGGGCATCAGCGCCTTCACCATTGTGTTTGCCGCCGGGCAGATCGTGGGCCCCACCGTCGTGGGCTGGATTGCCGATGGCCCTGGGGGCCTGGCGCGTGGCCTGGTGTTCTCGGCGGGCGCGCTGTGGGTGGGCGCCGCGCTGGCCTGGCGCCAGCGGGCCTTGGCTTAGTTTTGTGTTTTGTAAGCCTTTTAGGCCTCTGGCCCGCGTTCTGCTTGCGTGAGCAGCTATTAAATCAATAGCAACTGCTGACTAGCCTCAGGGCAATCGCATCTACTTGAGGGCTTTTTGGGTTTTGCTTGCTATTTTCAAGTTTTCTTTTGTTCCAGTTTCTTGGCGACCGTTTCAATTTGCTTGATGCTGGTGTCCGGCGTCGGCAAGGCCTCTGGCATGGTGCCGCCCAGTTCTGCGATGGTTTTGCGCACAGTCTGGCCCACTTGAAAGTGCGTCTGGTTGGCTTGCCGTTTGCCGCTGACCTCGTCGCGTTTGAGTTTTTCTTCGGTTTGCGTGGCGCGGAACAGATTGGCGGCCAACTCGGTGCTGCCCATGTGGTCCAGAATTTTTTGGCTTTTCTTCAGTCCCTTGTTGTCATGAATGTCTTTGGCCGACATGCCGCCGTACAGACCCCGGTAGCCGTGGTCCTGAAAGATGGCGTAATCAATCGGCGTCTCCACCCCGGCAATTTTGGCAGCGGCGGCGAGATGCTTGTTGTGGGTCGCCATTTCATTGCGAATTGCCAGGCGTTTTTCGTCTTCGCTGAGCTGGGTGAACTTGGCATCGTCGGCCAGTTCTTGGCGCCGGGTCTGCATGGCAAAGTAGGTCTGGCCGTTGGCAATGACGGGTTTGCTGGGGTCGCCGTTCTGAACGATCAGGTAACAGGCGTAGCGGTCCAGTCGAACATCCTCCAATTCACGCTCGGCACCAGAGCCAATGGTGACCATTTTGCGGACGTCCGCAAAATGGTTTTCAACTGGTCGATTTGACTGCTGACACGCGGTACGCGCTTTGTCTAAGACCGGCGTGAAATTTCGCCAGTATGGGTAGTCCAGCAACGGGGCCAGCTCGCGTGCCAACCAGAATTCATTGTTATTTTCATCAACATGGCGAATGCCTTCAAAGGTGGCGTGGTGTGGGGTGGCGATTTGTTTGTCAGTCATTTTTATGTTTCCCTGCGTGTTAAAAGTTTGCTCAAGGTTTGGCCCCCAGTGCTTCCATGTAGGGTCGCATCACATTGGCGACCCTGCAAATCTGTGCGTAGCGCCACAGCGCGTCCATGCTGACGCGCCCTTGTGACCAGGCTTCGTTGAGCGCTTCCAGCGCTACATCCAGCCCGATCTTGTTGCGGAACTTGAAGCAGTCGGCCACGGTTTTAGCCATGCCAAACACCCGTACGTTGACGCCCGCCACATTGACCGTTTCAATGCCTGCCGTCATGGCATCGCCCGACATGTGCACCACCCGCAGCGGCGGATAGGTCAGCTTGGGCGGGTGCGCTTTATGGGGGATGGCCAGCCAGATGTCAGATGACTGCTGCGTGGTCAGCTCCAGCAAACGCAGCGCGGAGATTAGGCACACCACGCCTTGCCCACTCCTGGCGGCAACTTCTGCCAGTGCGCCGTGCTCAGACAATGGCCGGTCCGGCAGGGCGTACAGCCCTCGCCCGAGTTTGGACAGCTGGCCTGCGCGTACCAGTTGTGCCACCGACACCCGAGATGCTCCCACCGCGCTGACATCCCGCGTGCGCAGCACGCCCTTGCTGCGGGCGAGCGTGAGAATGGGGTGGTGTGGTTCAAGCGCCATGGGGACAGCTTATACAAAAAAGCGGCATAAATTAACAAATGCCGATTATTTGTATATTCCTTTTCACGAAACCATTGTGAGCAAGTCCTCAAAATGGTCGCGTTTGAACCCTATCGAGGACGTGCTCGGAATGGTTTCCAAACGGCGCTGGCGCCAGCGCGCCTTGGCCTAGTTTGTAAGCCTTTTAGGCCTCTAGCCCGCGTACTGTTTGCGTGAGCAGCTATTAATAGCGTAGCAAGTGCAGGGGCTCAAACCCCCGCGCGGATCAGATCGGCGGCCTTCTCGCCGATCATCATGGTGGGGGCGTTGGTGTTGCCGGTGATCAGGTTGGGCATGATGGAGGTGTCCACCACACGCAGCCCGGCGATGCCGTGTACCCGCAGGCTGGGGTCCACCACTGCCATGGGGTCGGTGGCCGGGCCCATTTTGCAGGTGCCGCTGGGGTGGTATTCGGTATCCGAGTGCCGACGCAAAAAATTCACCACTTCCGGGATGTTGTCGCGCTCCAGGGGGTACAGCATCTTGCCCCGGTAGGGCGCCAGCGGTGCCGACTGCATGATGTCGTAGCCGATCTGCGCGCCCTTGACCAGGGTGGCCATGTCGCGCGGGTCTTGGAAGTAGGCGGGGTCGATCAGCGGCGCGGCCTTGGGGTCGGCACTGGCCAGGGTGACGCTGCCCCGGCTCTTGGGGCGCATCAGGGTGACGTGCAAGGTGTAGCCGTGGCCCAGGTGCGGTTTGCGGGTGTGGTCGTCCACCATGCCGGTGCACAGCGCGAGCTGGATGTCCGGGGCTTTTTCGGTTTTGTCGGTGTACAAAAAGGCCTGCGATTCGGCCACGTTGGTGCTGACCCAGCCAGTGCGCTTCTTGCGCCACTCAAAAATCGAGCGAACAATCGCCCAGGCGCCGGACAGTGAAAAGCCCAGGGTGGCGTCCTTGCGCCGGGTGCGGTAAATCAGGACTGTGGTGACGTGGTCTTGCAGGTTCTGGCCCACACCGGGCAAATCGTGGGCGACAGGAATGCCGTGCTGCTGCAAGTGGGCGGCCGGGCCAATGCCTGAGAGCATGAGCAACTGGGGCGAGCCATAGGCCCCGCCCGACAAGATCACTTCGCGGCGGGCGCGCACCTGCGTGGATTGGCCGCCTTGCAGGTACTGTGCACCCACTGCGCGTTTGCCTTCGAGCAGCACACGGCTGGTGTGCGCGCGGGTGATGACGCGCAGGTTGGGGCGGTTCAGGTGGGGCGTGATGTAGGCCTTGGCGGCGCTGAAACGCTCGCCATTTTTTTGGGTGACCTGGGCCGGGGAACAGCCGAACTGGGTCGCACCGTTGTAGTCCGGCGTGCGGGGCACGCCCTGGGTGGCGCAGGCCTCCAGAAACGCGTCGTTGATCACGCTGGGGCTGCGCAGGTAGCTCACGTTCAAGGGGCCGCCTTCTCCCCGGTATTTGTTGGCGCCTATGCACTCACTGTGTTCGGACCGTTTGAACAGGGGCAGCACATCGTGGTAGCTCCAGCCGGTATTGCCCAGCGCGGCCCATTGGTCATAGTCTTCGCGGTTGCCGCGGGTGTAGACCATGGCGTTGAGGGAACTGCTGCCGCCCATGACTTTGCCGCGGGGTTGAAAGCCTTTACGGCCGTTCAACCCAGGTTGGGGCACGGTGTTGTAGCACCAGCTGAAGGCGCCCACGGGCGCGGTGGCAGCAAAGCCCAGGGGAGCGTGGATAAAGGGTGATGAGTCAGGGCCGCCAGCTTCCAGCAGGCATACGGACACCGCCGGGTCTTCGCTCAAGCGGCTGGCCACCACGCAGCCGGCTGCGCCGCCCCCCACCACGACGTAGTCAAATTCTTGCAGTTCCATACATCAAGGCCCTATTTGGTGAGGAAATTGAGGTACCAGTCGGCGAACTTGCCATAGGGGGGCCACAAAAACTTCACGGCGCTGAAGGGGGCCTGGTAAAACACCGGGCGCATTTTGGAGAAGGTGACAAAACCCTCGTAGCCGTGGTAGTGGCCCATGCCGCTGTCACCCACGCCACCAAAGGGCAGGTCGTGCTGGCCGACGTGGAACAGGCCGTCGTTGACACTCACGCCGCCCGACATGACCTTGTGCAGCAGGTCGTGTACCAGGCGCTTGTTGTTGCTGAAGGGGTACAGCGCCAGGGGGCGCGGTCCGTCGTTGATGGTCTCTATGGGTTCTTCGATGGCGTTGAACGCAATGACCGGCAACACCGGGCCAAAGATTTCACGGGTCAGCAGGCTGCAGTCCGCCGGGGCGTTGAGCACCAGGTGCGGGGCAATCTTGTGGGTGGCGGCATCCCATTTTTTACCGGGGATGAGTTGCACCAGCTTGGCACCACGCTGCTCGGCTTCTTCCATGGCGGCCACCACGCGGTTAAAGGCGCGTTCGTCGATCATGGCGGTGAAGTCGGGCGAATCCAGCCGGGGGTAGCGGGCCACCACAATCTCTTTGGCCATGGCGACAAAGTCCGCAATCTTGGTCTTGGGCACGTAGACGTGGTCGACGGTGGTGCAGATCTGGCCCGCGTTGAAACACTTCACAAAGAGCAGGCGTTCCGCGGCCTTGCGCAAGGGGAAGTCGTCGCAAATGATGGCGGGGGATTTGCCGCCCAGCTCCAGCGTGACCGGGCACAGGTTGGTGGCTGCGGCAGCCATGACGGCGCGCCCGGTCTGGCCGGAGCCGGTGAACAGCAGGTGGTCGAATTTGAGCTGGGAAAACTCGATGCCCACGCCGCCGGTTTCGTCAAAAAAGGCCAGTTTCTCGCGGGGGAAGTAGGCCGGGCATTTGTCGATGAGCAGCTTGGCCAGATGGCGGGAGTTTTCCGACATTTTGACCATGGCGCGGTTGCCGGCGGCAAAGGTGGCAATCAGGCCATTGAAGCTGAGGTTGATGGGAAAGTTCCAGGGCACGATGGAACCCACCACCCCAAGGGGTTGCGGAATGACGCGGTTGCGGGCGCCAAAGAAATTGCGCCAGTCCACGCCCCGGCGCTGGGGCTTCATCCATTTTTTGAGGTGCTTGAGGGTGTGGTCCACACCGTCCATGACGCCAAAGATTTCGGCAAACAGGGTCTCGTGGCGGGAGCGGTTGCCGTAGTCGGCGCTGATGGCGTCCACGATGGCATCGCGGTTGTCGCGGATGAACGCTTTCAGGGCGAGCAAATCGGCCTTGCGTTCGGCAAAGCTGGGGTAGGGGTGGGCGAGGTAGGCGGAGCGTTGCAGCTTGAGGGTTTCTTTCAGCGCGGTGCGGGTCACGTCAATGGGCGTCACGGAATGCAGGGGGATGGCAGACATGGGGGATACCTCTTTTGGTTGGTCTACGAGGAGCAGCGGGGACGCATGTGCGGTGCAGATGCCATGGCAGCGTCCATGCGGTGCTTCATTGTCCTGAACGTTAACCCGTCGCTTGACTGACAACTGTCAAAAATTTAACATTCGAGGGTATTTACCGGGTGGAAATGGATGCCGTACTCCAAAAGTGAAATGCTCAAAACCATGTCGCACAACCCCTGGTTCGCAGGGCTGCCTTTGAGCGAGCGCAGGGCGATGCTGGCCGTAGCGGACGTGGTCCATGTGCACGCAGGGGAAATGCTGTACCGCAAAGGCGATTCTGCAGCCGGATTTTTTGGCGTGCTTGCGGGCGCGTTCAAGGTGTCCAGCGTGGGGGAAGACGGACGCGAAGGCATCTTGTCGGTGGTGGAGCAGGGCAACTGGTTTGGCGAGGCCTCGCTGCTGGATGGCTTGGCGCGCCCCCATGATGCGACGGCGATGCACAACAGCGATGTGCTGGTCATCAGTCCGCCCGCCTTTGCGCGGCTGATGCGGCGCAATGCGTTTGCCCGTGGCATGGCGGGTTTGCTGTGCAGCCGGGTGCGTGCCTTGTACGGCCTGGTGGAAGACGCCATGCTGCGCTCCACCCGGACCCGTGTGGCGCGGCGTTTGCTGGCCTTGACACGGGGGGACGCCACCATGGCGCCCAAGGCCCGTGCCAGTGTGTTGGTGTCCCAGGAGGCGCTGGCGATGATGCTGGGCATCACCCGCCAGACCATGTCCCGTGAGCTCAAGGATCTGGTGCGTGCGGGTGTGGTGAAGCTGAGCTATTGCCGCATTGATATTGTGTCGATGGCGGCCTTGGAACTGCGGGGCGCTTCGGCCTGAATTCAGAGACTTTTTGCGTCGGACTGTCTCCGCGTTTGTGTCAGTCCATGGCACACTTGCCTTCGGTGTGTCAGCGTTCATAGCGTGGAGTGAAGAATGGCGAAAGTTCAGTTGCAGGTTCTCAAGTCGGGCATCACGTCGGCAGCGGTTGCCCACCCGCAACGCCTTTGCGCGATGCTGGCCGAGCAGCACGGGGTGAGCCACTCCACCATGGGCAAATGGCTGCGCTTGTTGATTGACGAGGGCTGGCTGGTGCGCGAGGGCACCTCCCGCCCGGTCTACCGGCCCGGCCTGTGGCGCGATGTCAGCCGCAGTTATGCGCTGGCGGGGCTGGATGAACAGACCCCGTGGGAGCGCGACTTTGCGCCCTGTTTTTCTTTGTCGCCCAACGTCACCCGTCTGGCGCACTACGCTTTTACCGAGTTGCTGAACAATGCGGTGGACCACAGCGGCGGCAGCCGCGTGTCCGTGTCCATGCGCCAGAACCGCACCCACCTGCACTTGCTGATGCGCGACGACGGCTGCGGCGTGCTGGAGCGTATCCGCACGGCGTTTCAGATCGACAACCCGCAGCTGGCCCTGCTGGAGCTGAGCAAGGGCAAGCTCACCACCCAGCCCGACTTCCACACCGGGCGGGGCCTGTTTTTCACCTCCCGCTTGTTCGAGGTGTTTGACCTGTACGCCAACGGCCTGACCTACCAGCGCAACGACTGGAAGCGCGGCGGCTGGCTCAAGGCCAGCCCGGCACAGGCCCCCGGCACCGCCATCTTCATGTCCTTGTCGCTGAACTCGCCGCGCACGCTGGAAGAGGTGTTTGTCGCCCATGCCAAGGGCGCCGACGATTTGAGTTTTTCACGCACCGAAGTGGCCATGCGTTTGGCCCATGCCGAGGGAGAAAAGCTGGAGTCGCGCGGGCAAGCCAAACGCATTGCCGCGCGGCTGGAGTCGTTCGATTCCGTGGACCTGGATTTTGAGGGCGTGGACGTCATTGGCCAGGCCTTTGCCGACGAGTTGTTCCGGGTTTTTCCCCGGCGCAGTCCGCAGGTGCAACTGAACCCCCGCAACATGTCCAGCGCGGTGGCGGCCATGGTGGCGCAGACACTGGAGTAGGGGTAGGCTGCGGCCTGCCTTGACAATTGGGTACAGTGGAATACACTCTTTTAGTGCTGCACTAATTTGGTAATACTCTAATGAGAACACCATGCAAACTATCACTTCCCCCCCAACAGTCAAGGTCGTCGGTGCCAACGGACAGATTTCGCTCGGCAAACAATTTGCGGGCCGTCAAGTTTTGGTCGAAGAACAGGAAGCGGGCGTTTGGCTGATCCGCACGGCAACGGTCATTCCAGATAACGAACGCTGGCTGCATGAAGCGCAAGCGGCCTCCGACTTGGCTCGTGCTCTTGAATGGTCAAAGCAACATCCTGCCTCTGACGTTCACACGGACACTCTTCTGGCGGCTGCGGCCCAGAGCGAGTGAACCGGATGGGTTCCAACGACACCCCTATTCGCCTTGACTTGAACAACCCGGTTTTTCAAGAACGCTTGTTTGGCCTGCAAAAGCCGGAACGCAACGCTGCCATTGATACCCTGCGGAAAATCCGGCAGTTGAGCTGGGGCCAGCTTTACCGTGACAACGGTTTGAAGTGGGAAAAAATCGTCAGCGTCAAACCACCGCGGGGGATTGACGCAATCTACTCATTGAGAATCACCCAGTCCCGCCGTTGCACCGCGTATCGTGACGGCGATTTCATGCGGTTTTTGACAGTGGCACCAGATCACGACAGCACCTACGGGCGGAAGTAGCCAATTCGGGGGGGGCCTTCAACTTTGCATATTTCGGCATCTTGCTTGACTCTTGTCGGAAACAAAAGGGAATTCCTTCTACCCAATGGCAGTCTCGCAGTAGAGGAGGCATCAGGTAGATCATCCAGCCAGTTCAAGACAGACTCAGCAAATAGAGTCATGGAAATATGAAATGTTCAACTGGAACTTTGGTTATTGCCATGAAGAATTGTCAAGAGTCCATTCTTCTCATCTGTGAATTCCCGTTTGACCTCATCGGCGCATGGATGAGCGCGTAACGCTCCACGCCGTCGCTGTGGTCCGTAAACGCAACTTCGCAACTGGCCTTGAGAAATTGCTCGATTTGTTCAATCGTGCGTAGCTGCGACTCCTTCATGTTGATCACCATTCTGAGGATGATCAACCCACTCACCAATTCACCTCAAATTGCGGCTTCAGGCTCATACCTCATTGGACAAGGCTAGCTTTTATGCATTCAGGGGTGGCCGGTAAAATCGGCCCCATGCTCTACCCACAAAATTTTGACGTTATCGTCGTTGGCGGCGGCCATGCCGGAACCGAGGCTGCACTGGCGGCCGCCCGCATGGGTTGCAAAACCCTGCTCCTGAGCCACAACATCGAGACCCTGGGGCAGATGAGTTGCAACCCCTCGATCGGGGGCATTGGCAAGGGCCATCTGGTCAAAGAGGTGGACGCCCTGGGTGGTGCCATGGCACTGGCCACGGACGAAGGGGGCATCCAGTTTCGCATTCTCAACTCCAGCAAGGGACCTGCCGTGCGCGCCACCCGCGCCCAGGCCGACCGCGTGCTGTACAAAGCAGCCATCCGGCGCATGCTGGAAAACCAGCCCAACCTGTGGCTGTTCCAGCAGGCGGTGGACGACTTGATGGTGGAGGGCGACCGGGTGGTGGGCGCCGTGACCCAGGTCGGCATCCGTTTCCGTTCGCAAACCGTGGTGCTGACGGCCGGTACCTTTTTGGACGGCAAGATCCATGTGGGCCTGAACAACTACGCCGCCGGACGGGCAGGGGACCCGCCCGCCGTGAGTTTGAGCGCCCGCCTGAAAGAACTCAAGCTGCCTCAGGGGCGCCTGAAAACCGGCACGCCCCCGCGCTTGGACGGCCGCTCCATCGACTTCAGCAAGTGCCAGGAACAACCCGGCGACGGTGTGCCCGGTGGCATGAGTCCGGCCATGCCGGTGTTCAGTTTCATGGGTAAGGTGGAGCAGCACCCGCAGCAAATGCCCTGCTGGATCACCCACACCAATGAACGCACCCACGACATCATCCGCAGCGGCTTCGACCGCAGTCCCATGTTCACCGGCAAGATTGAAGGCGTCGGCCCGCGCTACTGCCCCAGTGTGGAAGACAAGATCAACCGCTTTGCCGACAAGGACAGCCACCAGATTTTTCTGGAGCCCGAAGGCCTGACCACCCACGAGTACTACCCCAACGGCATCAGCACCAGCCTGCCGTTTGACATCCAGTACGCACTGGTGCGCAGCATGGCGGGCTTGGAGAACGCGCACATTTTGCGTCCGGGCTACGCCATCGAGTACGACTACTTCGACCCGCAGCATCTCAAAAGCAGCTTCGAGACCAAGGCCATTGGCGGCCTGTTTTTTGCCGGGCAGATCAACGGCACCACGGGCTACGAGGAGGCCGCCGCGCAGGGCCTGTTTGCCGGCATCAATGCGGCGCTGCAGGCGGGCGCCAAAACGGCGTGGACCCAGGACATCTGGGTGCCGGGCCGGGACGAAGCCTACCTGGGTGTGCTGGTGGACGACCTGATTACCAAGGGGGTGACCGAGCCCTACCGCATGTTCACCAGCCGGGCCGAGTTCCGCCTGCAACTGCGTGAGGACAATGCCGATGCCCGGTTGACGGAAACCGGGCGCAAATTGGGCCTGGTGGACGATGCGCGTTGGGATGCCTTCAGCCGCAAACGCGATGCTGTTTCACGTGAAACAGAGCGCCTGAAGGCGATCTGGGTGAGCCCCAAGAACCTGGCGGCTGCGGAGTCGGAGCGGGTGTTGGGCAAGGCCATCGACCATGAATACAACCTGGCCGATCTGTTGCGCCGCCCCAATGTGGGTTACGCCGGATTGATGTCGCTGGACGGTGGCCGGTATGCCAACCCGGAATTGCCGGTGGCCGGTGTGGCGTTGGATGCCTTCTCCGAACTGGACCCGCTGGACCTGGACGCCTGCATGCGCGGTGCGCCGTTGGATGATGCGTCGCCGGTAGTGGTCGATGCCTTTGTGGCGTCGGTGGTGGAACAGGTGGAAATTGCCGCCAAATACTCCGGTTATATCGACCGCCAAAAAGGGGAGGTCGAGCGTGCGGCGCATTACGAAAACCTGCGCCTGCCTGCCGACCTGGACTATATGCAGGTGTCTGCCCTCAGCATCGAGGCGCGCCAGCGCTTGAGCAAGCTGCGCCCCGAAACCCTGGGGCAGGCTTCGCGCTTGTCCGGCATCACGCCCGCCAGTATTTCCCTGTTGCTGATCCACCTGAAGAAGGGTGGTTTTCGGGGATTTGCGGGAAAACTGGATGCCGATACCGTGGAGGGGTCTGCCTGATGCATACACTTGAAACTGGGCTGCGCGAAGGCGTTGCGGGTCTGCCGGGCCTGGAGTTAAACGACGCGCAGATAGCAGGTTTGCTGGCCTACCTGGACCTGATCCAGAAATGGACCAAGGTGTACAACCTGACGGCGGTGCGCGACCCGGCAGAAATGCTGACGCACCATCTTCTGGATAGCTTGGCGGTGATTGTTCCGCTGCGTCGGCGGTTGGCACCACTTGCCCTGCCAGCGGTGCGCCTGTTGGATGTGGGTTCGGGGGCCGGGCTACCGGGTGTGGTGATTGCCATTTGCTGCCCCGACATCACGGTGCATTGTGTGGACACTGTGGGCAAGAAAGCGGCCTTTATTCAGCAGGTGGCGGTGGCGTTGAAACTGCCCAATCTGCGCGGTGTGCATGCACGGGTCGAAAATCTGACCGACACCTACCAGGTGGTGAGTTCGCGGGCTTTTGCGTCGCTGGTGGATTTCACGCAATGGTCGGGTGCGGCTTTGGCGGAGGAGGGGGTTTGGATGGGGATGAAGGGCAAACATCCTGCAGACGAGATAGCCGCTTTGCCTGCTACCGTATCTGTGTTTCACGTGGAACAGTTGGTGGTGCCTGGGTTGGATGCTGAGCGCTGCATTGTCTGGATGCGGAAACACTGAGTTTTCTTTGCCTGCTTCGTGGGGGATCAGGCGGACGCTGTACTCTGCTCCGTTCGTGTCCCCCGGCCTGCGGCCTCCTCCTTTACCTCACTGCGCAGAGCACAGCACCCACCTGAACGGCGTGGCGTGTCGGCGTGCAAGAGGGGTGACAAGTGCTGCATTGTCTGGATGCGGAAACACTGAGTTTTCTTTGCCTGCTTCGTGGGGGATCAGGCGGGCGCTGTACTCTGCTCCGTTCGTGTCCCCCGGCCTGCGGCCTCCTCCTTTACCTCACTGCGCAGAGCACAGCACCCGCCTGAACGGCGTGGCGTACGCAAGGGAAAACCGGGCTGAGCAAGACCTCAAGCAGGATGCCTGGGGTGTGTGCCATAGCGAAGTAAAGGAGGAGGCCGAAGGCCGGGGGACATGAGCGGCGGCACATACCCCAGGCGTCCTGCGGGCGATAGCAAGAAACGCAACCCCCATTATTTAGCGTTCCCAGAAGGAAAATCCTCGCGCGGGACCAGACGTGGGCATGAGCGGTGGCACGCACCCCAGGTACCCAGCGGGCGATAGCAAAAACGCAAACCGCAAAAAACGCATCGCAAACTTTCCCACGTAAACTCACCCCTTCCACCGGCAAAGATTTTCAAGGGATTTCCTATGTTTGGCATAGCAGACTACGGCGCTTTTGTTGCCGCCATCATTGTTTTCCTGCTCATTCCCGGACCGGGGAATCTGGCTTTGATTACCTCCACCAGCAAAGGGCGCATACGCGGTGGTCTGGCTGCCACCCTGGGGGTGATCTTGGGTGACCAGGTGCTGCTGTGGCTGGCCGTGGCGGGCGTGGCGGCATTGCTCGCAGCCTACCCGACCGCTTTCACTGCGGTGCAATGGCTGGGTGCCGCCTACCTGGCTTGGCTGGGTGGCAAGATGTTGTTGGCGAAACCCGGTGCTGCGCCCATCCTCCATATCCAGCCGCACCACTATCTGCGCCAGGCGCTGATGATCACCGTGCTCAATCCCAAGGCGATTGTGTTTTACATGGCGTTTTTCCCTTTGTTCGTGGACCCCGCCACACACCAGGGTGTGGTGACCTACGCCGTGATGGCCGCTACCATCGCTGCCATCACCTTTGCCTATGGTTTGACATCGGTGCTGTTGACGCATTTTCTGGCCGAACGCCTGCGGGCCAACCCCCTGATTTCACGCGCCCTGGAAAAACTGGCCGGTCTGTTTCTGATCGGGTTCGGCGCCAAGTTGGCCTTGTCGCGTTAGTCGCTGGCAGGCTTGCATCGTTTCACGTGAAACATTCTTTTCCCCTTCGGTTTTTATTTACTCTCAGCTAAGTACCCCATGGCCAAAATATTCTGTGTCGCCAATCAAAAAGGTGGAGTCGGCAAGACCACCACCACGGTCAACCTTGCGGCGGGTTTGGCCAAAGTCGGGCAGCGGGTGTTGATGGTGGATCTGGACCCGCAGGGCAATGCCACCATGGGTTCGGGCGTGGACAAGCGCAAGCTGGAACTCAGCATCTATGACGTGCTGCTGGAATCCGCCTCGGTGGCCGAAGCGCGGGTGCAGAGCGACAAGCTCAAGGAGGGCGGCTGCAGCTACGACATTCTGGGGGCCAACCGCGAACTGGCCGGGGCCGAGGTGGAACTGGTGGAAGTCGAGCGGCGCGAGAAGCGCCTGAAAAATGCGCTGGCGGCGGTGGATGCGGAATACGACTTTGTGCTGATCGACTGCCCCCCCTCCCTGTCCATGCTCACCCTCAATGGCCTGTGCTGCGCCCATGGCGTGATCGTGCCCATGCAGTGTGAGTACTTCGCGCTGGAAGGACTTACCGACCTGGTCAACACCATCAAGCAGGTCAAGGCCAATCTCAACGACGATCTGCAAATCATTGGGCTGTTGCGTGTCATGTTCGACCCGCGCATCACCTTGCAGCAGCAGGTGAGCGAGCAGCTCAAGGCCCACTTTGGGGACAAGGTGTTTAACTCCGTCATCCCGCGCAATGTGCGTCTGGCCGAGGCGCCCAGCTACGGTGTGCCGGGTGTAGTGTTTGATCCATCGTCTAAGGGGGCACAGGCGTTTGTGAACTTTGCGCAAGAGATGGTGGCGCGCATTCAGGCGGCACCGTGATGGGGGTAAATATGCGAATGAAATGGGACGCTAGCCCTTATATTCTGTGCGCAAGCAGCTATCAAATTGGTAGCGAAAGTACAACATGCCCATAACCCCGTCTCCGGTCCTGGTGCTGCCGGGCTGGCAAAACTCGGGCGCCGCCCATTGGCAAAGCCGCTGGGAAGCGCTGTACGGCTATGAACGCGTGGACCAGCACGACTGGATGCGCCCCTTGCGCGGCGACTGGATTGCCCGGCTTGAAGACGTGTTGCTCAGCCAAAGCGGCCCCAGTGTGCTGGTGGCCCACAGCCTGGGCTGTATGCTGATTGCGGCCTGGGCCTCGCACTCGCGTAACACCCACCTGGTGAAGGCGGCGCTGTTGGTGGCACCCGGCGACCCCGAGCGTGAAGAGCTGCGTCCCGTACTCACCAGTTGGGCGCCCGTGGCAATGCAAGCCTTGCCCTTCCCCAGTGTTTTGCTGGGCAGCCACAACGACCCTTACTGCAGCCTGGAACGGGCACAGGCTTTTGCCAGAGCCTGGGGTGCGCAGTTCCTGGACTACGGCCATGCGGGCCACCTCAACGCCGAATCGGGTTTGGGCGACTGGCCGCAAGGCCACGAAATTTTGATGCAACTGATGCAAGAGAAGGACGAAAAATAATGGCTACCAAAAAACCCAAGGGTTTGGGAATGGGTCTGGAGGCGCTGCTGGGTCCGAAAGTGAAGGACCGCACACCGGAGGAGCAGCAAGCCGACACCGCCAACCTGCCCAGCACCCTGGCGCTGGGCGTGATGGTGGCCGGTATGTACCAGCCCCGCACCCGCATGGACGAGGGCGCTTTGTACGAGCTGGCTGAAAGCATCAAGATGCAGGGCATCATGCAGCCGATTTTGGTGCGCCGCCTCACGGACGGTGTGAACCAGGGCAAGTACGAGATCATTGCCGGTGAGCGGCGTTTCCGTGCCGCCAAGTTGGCGGGCCTGGACAGCGTGCCGGTGCTGGTGCGCGACGTGCCCAACGAGGCCGCTGCCGCCATGGCGCTGATCGAAAACATCCAGCGCGAAGACCTCAATCCGCTGGAGGAAGCGCAGGGCCTGCAGCGCCTGATCAAGGAATTTGGCCTGACCCATGAAACCGCCGCGCAGGCCGTGGGGCGCTCGCGCAGTGCCACCAGCAATTTGCTGCGCCTGCTGAACCTGGCCGACCCGGTGCAGACCATGCTGATGGCGGGCGACCTGGACATGGGCCACGCCCGCGCCCTGTTGGCGCTGGACCGGGCCACGCAGATCACGGCGTCGTCCCAAATTGCCGCCAAGAAAATGTCGGTGCGCGAGGCCGAAAGCCTGGTCAAAAAACTCAGCGCCGAGTTCACGCTGACCAGCGCCAAGCCCAAGGCCGAAAAATCACGCGACCTGAAGCGAGTGGAAGAAGAGCTGTCGGACCTGCTCATGGCGCAGGTCGATGTCCACGTGAAAAAGCGCGTCAAACGCCATGGGCGCATGGAAGAGATGGGCGAGGTGGTCATCCAGTTTGGTTCGCTGGACGAACTCAATGGCCTGATCGAACGCCTCTCGCCGGGCTCCAGCCGCTAGCCCCAGGGAAGACATGCCGAAGTTGCCCTGGCCTCAGTCCTGGCCCTTGCCTGCCATCCTGGCCTGGGCCCTGGCCTGGGGCGTATTCAAAGGGCTGTTGGGGCAGGGCGTGGCGGCGGCCTACGCCATGGGCCTGGCCTGTGCGCTCAGCGTGGGCCTCAGTGTGTGGGGTAGCACCTGGTGGCGTCGGTGTCTGATTGCTGCGGGCTTTCCCTTGTCGCTGCTTTTGACTCTGCCCACACTGGGCCTGGCGGTTCTGCCCGCGTGGGCCTGGCTGGTGCCGCTGGCGCTGCTGGCGCTGGTGTACCCCCTGAATGCCTGGCGCGATGCGCCTTTGTTTCCCACCCCGTCCGATGCCCTGGCAGAGCTGCCGCAGTACGCCCTGCTGCCTGTCGGCGCCAGGGTGCTGGATGCCGGTTGCGGCCTGGGCCACGGCCTGCAGGCCCTGCATGGCGCCTACCCCCACGCCCGCCTGTATGGCCTGGAATGGAGCTGGCCGTTACGCTGGATTTGTGCCCTGCGTTGCCCCTGGGCGCAGATTCGCCGGGGTGATATCTGGGCGGCCGACTGGTCGGTGTACGACATGGTGTACCTGTTTCAGCGCCCGGAGAGCATGCCGCGTGCGTGGGACAAGGCCGCGCGCGAACTCCAGCCCGGCGCCTGGCTGGTCAGCCTGGAATTTGAGGTGCCGCAGCATACCGCGAGCGCCCACTACCGCAGCCACGGTGGCAAAATGGTGTGGCTTTACCAGACACCGTTGGCGCTGTCATGAGGAGAACAAGCATGGAAAACCCGTCCCCACCGCCGCAAGACACGCTTGCACAGCAGCTGCAATCGCACCAGGCCATGCTGTTCGCCTTCGCCTCGCTGGCAGAACTGCGCGAGTCGGATACCGAAAGCCATATTTTGCGGGTGCAGCACTATGTGCGTGCGCTCACGCTGCAAATGCAAACCCGCCCCGAGTTTGCGCAGGTGCTCACCCCCGGCTATATCGAATCCCTGTGCCAGTGCGTGCCGGTGTACGACCTGGGAACAGTGGGCGTGCCCGACCGTATCCTGCTCAAGCCCGGTCGCCTGGATGCGGAAGAGCTGGCCATCATGCGCACCCACACCCAACTGGGGTACGACGCCCTGGTGCGGGCCGAGAAAAAACTGGGGTGCAGCACACCCATGTTGGCCATGGCCAAGGACGTGACTTTGTCGCACCAGGAAAAATGGGACGGCAGCGGTTATCCACGCGGCCTGTCGGGGGCCCTCATTCCGCTGTCGGCGCGCATCATTGCACTGGCCGACGTGTACGACGCCCTCATCACCAGCAAGGTCTACAAGAGCGGCGTGCCCCATGACCGGGCCATGCAGATCATCTTCAGCGAACGTGGCGCCCACTTCGACCCCGACCTGGTGGATGTGTTCATGGAAGTCGAAAACGAGTTTGCCCTCATTGCGCTGCGTTTTGCCGACACCGAGGCTGACATGCAGCAAAAAATCGAATACATGGCCAACGCCATTGCGGAGGTTGCGGTTTTATCCTGAAGGTGGTCCGGCACAGCGGTAGAAACGCGGCTTCCTCAAAACTGGCTTTGGCGGCGGTTAACCGAACAACTGCCCGCGTGCTGCCGTGGTGATGGCCACCACACAGGGGTGGGTGATGCGCCGCTCGACCGACACGGCAAAAAACTCCTCCACCAGCTCGTCGCTGCGGCCAATCACCTCCACGCCAAACTGCGCCACCGTCTCGGCCTCCATCACGCTGGGGCCCATGAACACACCGCGCCCCTTGCGGCCAAAAGCGGTCATCAGCGCGCCGTCGTCAAACTCGCCAATGATGCGCGGGTGGATCTGGTGCCGGGTGAGCCAACCCTCCAGCTGCTGGCGCACCGAGGCCTGCGCGCCCTGGATCAGCAGGGGCGCGCCGTTCAGGCAGCCGGGGAAACTGCCCTGGAGCTGACTCTTCAGGCCGGGCGCACAAAAGAAACTCATGGCGGTGCTGCCCAGCGGGTGGTTGAAGGCCTTGACGCTGATGCGCCGCGACATCGGTTCGTCGGCAATCACCAGGTCCAGCCGGTGCAGGGCCAGTTGCGCCAGCAGGTCGGGGAACTTGCCCTCGCTGCAGATCAGGCGCACCGGCTCAGCCACCGACAAGGCGGGCTCCAGCAGCCGGTAGGCCACCGACTTGGTGACCGAATCCGCCACCCCCACCTTGAAGTCCAGCACACGCTGGCCGCCGTGCGCCTGGCGTACTGCGGTTTCCAGCTCAGTACCCAGCGTGAAAATCTGGTCGGCGTAACTCAACGCCAGACGGCCGTCTTCGGTCAGTTCCAGATGGCGGCCGCTTTTCTGGAACAGCTTGCGGCCCAGCCAGTCCTCCAGTTGCTTGATCTGGCCGGACAGGGTTTGCGGCGTGGTGTGCAGCTGCTCACCCGCGCGCATCACACCGCCGGCCTTGGCGGTGACCCAGAAATAATGCAGATGTTTGAAGTTCATGCGGTTTTTTCGAAGTGAAATTATAAAAAATACGAATTTACGCGAAGCATAGCCTTCTCTACAGTCTGGGTTTTTACAAGCACCACCACACGTCAAGGAGTAACACCGTGCGACTCAGTACCCGAGGCCGATTTGCCATCACCGCCATGATTGATCTTGCGCTGCGCGAAAGCGCCCAGCCCGTGCCCCTGGTGGAGATTGCGCTGCGCCACCGCATCTCGCTGTCCTATCTGGAGCAGGTGTTTGCCAAGCTTCGCCAGCAAGGCCTGGTGGACAGCACGCGCGGGCCCGGTGGCGGCTACACCCTGGGTTTTCGGGGTGACAGCATCACGGTGGCCGACATCATTGGGGCGATTGAGGACGGCGACGATGATCGCAAGCCCGAGAGCCAGCGCGAAACCTCGCAAAGTGCGCAGGACATGACGCAGGGGCTGTGGGACGATTTGCATTCGGCCCTGGTGAAACACATGAAAACCATCACCCTGCGCAGTTTGGCCGCAGAGCAGCGCGCCAAGGGGTTTCAGGTGGAAGAGCGCATGGCCACCAAAAAGGGCGTGTTCCAAAAGCCCAAGGCCGATCCGCTGCGCCCCCATGTCCCGAATTCGGTGTTTGCGTTGGGGCAGTGGCAGCCGGGTGGGGTGTAGACCTACCGCCCTTTGCGAAACTCGTCCGGCGTGGCCCCCACCAGGCGTTTGAACATGGTGATGAAGGCCGAGGCGCTGCCGTAGCCCAGGTCCAGGGCGATGGTCTCCACCGTCTGGCCCGCCTCCAGCAAGGGCATGGCCGTCACCACCCGCAGGCGCAGGCGCCATTCGGCCAGCGACATGCCTAAGTCGCGCTGGGCGCGGCGCATCAGGGTGCGCTCGGTGGTGTGGGCGGCATGCGCCAGCTCCGGCAGCGGCCGGTTGTCGCCCGGCTGGGCCTGCAGCATGCGCAGCACGGCGCCCAGCGCGGGGTCGTCCGAGCTGGGCAGGTAGCTGCCCGCACAGGGGGCCAGGGCCAGTTGGTCCAGCAGCACCTGCAGCAGGCGCTCGTCCTGCGGGCTGGTTGGCTGCACGGCGCCTTGCTGGTGCAGATGCTCCAGCAAGGCGCGCACCAGGGGGCTGACCGTCAGCGCGCACGGGCTGCGGGGCAGGGCGCTGCACTGCAGGGGCGCAATGTAGAGCGAGCAGTGGCAGGCTTCCTGGCGGTTCAGCCCCACATGCTCCAGGTCGGGCGGCAGCCAAATACCGTACTGCGGTGGCGCCAGGTAATGGTGACCGGCCACCTTCACCTCCATCACGCCGCTGAAGGAATACACAAACTCGCCCCAGGCGTGCTGGTGCTGCGGGTACAGCCCCTCGGCGGGCACCTGTGCACTGCGAAACATGATGGGCGCGGGTAAATCCGGGCTGGACAGCGGAATTTCCAGCTTCGGGCTCAGGATAGGCATGGCTTTGTCGGCTCCGGCGTATGGCTTGTCAGTTTTTCACTATATCAACGAAAGCAGTCAATCGAATAATCAAGGCCTCTTTCCCCGCACCCACACCCAAGGACCCACGATGGACATACGCAAAGCACTGGATTCACGGGCCATTGGACTGATGCTGGTGCTCTGCCTGGTCTGGGGCCTGCAGCAGATCGTGCTCAAGGCCACAGCGTCCGAGATCGCACCCATCCTGCAAATCGCGCTGCGCTCGGGCGTGGCGGCGGTGCTGGTGGGCCTGCTGATGGCGGCGCGGGGTGAACGCCTGAACTGGTCCGACGGCAGCTGGCGCCCCGGCCTGGTGGTGGGCCTGCTGTTCGCGCTGGAGTTCTTGCTGGTGGGCGAGGGCCTGCGCCACACCAGCGCCTCCCATATGGTGGTGTTTTTGTACACCGCGCCCATTTTTGCGGCACTGGGCCTGCACTGGAAACTGCCCGCCGAGCGTTTGGGGCCGGTGCAGTGGCTGGGCATCGGCCTGGCCTTTGCCGGGATCGCGCTGGCGTTTTTTGGCCGCAGCCAGCCCCGCGTGGCGGCGCCCGGCAACATGCTGTGGGGTGATTTTCTGGGCCTGATGGCCGGTATGGCCTGGGGCGCCACCACCATGGTGGTGCGCTGCTCGGCACTGGCCAAAGCGCCGGCCACCCAGACCCTGCTGTACCAGCTGGTGTGCGCCTTTGTGCTGCTGCTGGGCGCGGCCTTTGCCACCGGCCAAAGCAGCTTCAAGTTCACCCCCCAGGTCTGGGCCAGCCTGGCCTTTCATTCGCTGGTGGTGTCGTTTGCCAGTTTTTTGGCGTGGTTCTGGTTGCTGCGCAAGTACCTGGCCTCGCGCCTGGGTGTGTTTTCCTTCATGACGCCGCTGTTTGGCATCGTGTTTGGCGCCTGGCTGCTGAACGAGCCCCTGGAAATGAGCTTTCTGGCAGGCGCCGTGCCGGTGCTGGCGGGCATTGTGCTGGTCAGCGGCGGCGGCGCCTGGGTGACGCAGGCACTGGGCGGCCTGGGATGGCGGCGTGCCCGCGTGGGGGGATAATTCCATTTCCATATCAATGCGATATGTCGTTGCCCCTCCTTGTCGTGCTAAAGCACTGCCTGCGTCGGTGCGCCTAATCTCTCATTGATCTGAAAACGGAATAACAACGCCGTAGACCTGCGTTTTCCAGCCGGAGTTGCTCGATCCGTTGCTCTGTTGTGTGAAGGCGCATCTGCAAATCCTGGTTGGCGAGGGTCAACCGTTCAACTTCAACAGCGAGGCCATTCGCCATGGCTGTGACCCGCGCACGGATACCTTCACGGGACTGCGCTAAACGGCAACAGAGCCTTGGCAGCCTCAATGCGCAGCGGCAGCGCAATCGCCGGATCGTTCATCACGTCAAGCAAAAACTGCTTGGGGTCCAGACATTGTCCCTGCGATGCTGACTCTGCCACGGTGTGCTGGTTTGGGTGGACCGCCCGCTCGCCTGTGGCGCAGGCCATGGGCGAGGGCGCTGGTCTGGCCACCGGTGTGGTCCGCTCCAAAAGGGCTTGAAAGACCGCAGGTTGGATGCATTCCAGGCGTGACAGCACATGGGCCTGGGCATCGGGGCTGGGGGGCAGGTCGAGCCAGGGCTCCTCCGCGAAGATGGCGGCCAGGTCCGGGGCCACAAACGCGGACCATAGGCCCGTGTCCGGCTGCCGTGCCGGTACCAGCCGGGCGTGGCGGGTTTTTCCCGGCGCAGAAGTGTCCGCACAAGGCAGCATGCCAATGCGCCCCGGTGCCACCGTGCCCAGATAGCGCAGGCGCAATGCTTCCAGGAAGGCCTGCGCTGCAGCGACGGAAACCGGCTCCGCCAGAGAGAACCACAGTTGGTACGCGTCAACGCCGGAGACGGCAATCGCCGGTGCGGGCAAGGCCAGATCCGCCTGCACCCCGCGCCACAGCGCAGACAGGGCATTCCAGTCGGCCGGTCTGCCCAGCTCCAGAACCAGGGCGCGCACGCGCCCATCGGAAGCAACCAGGTCGGGCCCACCCGCATGCGGGTGGGAGCTGCTGGGGGCGGTAGAAAGGTAGAGGCGGTCAAGCTCGGCTTGCAGTGTGCTCATGGCGAAATAGGGGATGTGGGCCGTATGGCAAAACAGTGTTTGTACCCGAATTGGATTGGCAAGCCATTCGGCAATTACTCCCGCGCCGCCGCCATCACGGCCGCAAAGCCCACAAAAACGCCACCCGTAAGGCGGTTGAACGCCCGCATCACCGTGGCGCGCCGCAGGTAGACCGACAGGGACTGGCCGCTGATGGCGTACACAAAATACCAGCCCACTTCGATGACACTGAAGGTGGTCAGCAGAATCGCGAACTGCGGCCACTTTGCCAGACCCGGTTCGATGAACTGCGGAAAGAAAGCTGCCGCAAACAAAATCGCTTTGGGGTTGCTGGCGGCCACCAAAAAGCCCTGCCGGTAAATGGCACCTGATGGGGTCGCGGACAACGCGGTCAAAGTGGGGCCACCCGCTTGGTCATTTTGGTCGTGCACCGGAGCGCGCCAGCACTTCACCCCCAGGTACGCCAGGTAGGCCGCCCCGGCCAGGCGCAGCGCTTCGAACACGGTGGGGAAGGTCTGCAACAAAGCCCCCAGGCCCGCCGCCGAAATACCCATCATCGCAATCAACGCCGTCATGCACCCCGCCATGGCAATCACCGCTGCGCGCACGCCGTGGCGGGCACTGGTGCTCATGACAAAAAGCATGTTGGGGCCGGGCGTGGCGGAGACCACGAAGGTCATCAGGATAAAGAGCCACCAGGTGCTGAGGGTCATGGGGATTTCTCCGATTGGGAATAGGGACAAGAGGCTACCAGATGCACCCCCGCACCAGAAAAGCACAGTTCGTATGGAAGGCAGGGCAGGGCTTGGAGGCTGCGGCCAAAGCCCCGTGAGCCGACCTCTGGATCAACGTTCTCTTTGAGGTTTTCGGGTCCAGGAATGTTCATGGCGCTCACGGCAACAGATTCAGCCCCAGCTCTTTCAAAAAGGCGTTGTGCTTTTGCTTAGCCGCCACAATCGCCTTTTCAATTTCGACCAATTCGCCATGCGTGGCAGCCAAATCAATCTCTGCCTCACCCACCGCCGTGCTGATGTAGCGCGAGATGTTCAGGTTGAACTCGTTCTTCTCGATCTCTGCCATCCCCACCCGGCGTGAATAGCGTGCCTCTTCCTCGCGGAATTGGTAAGTTTTGATGATCTTGGCAATGTGCGCATCCGTCAGCTGGTTCTGGCGCTTGCCTTTGACAAAGTGCTCCGCCGCATTGATGAACAGCACGTCGTCCGGCTTCTTGCACTTCTTCAGCACCAAGATGCAGACCGGGATGCCGGTGGAATAGAACAGGTTGGATGGCAGCCCAATCACGGTGTCGATGTGGCCGTCTTTCAACAGCTTGGTGCGGATACGCTCTTCCGCACCGCCACGGAAGAGAACGCCGTGCGGCAGGATGATGGCCATCACCCCCTCGTCTTTCAAGAAATGAAAGCCGTGCAGCAAAAAGGCAAAGTCTGCGGCGGACTTTGGCGCCAGGCCGTGGTTTTTGAAGCGCACATCGTCAGCCAGAGCGTCAGTAGTGTCCCAGCGATAGCTGAATGGCGGGTTGGCCACGATGGCATCAAACGATGGTTTTTTGGCCGGGTTCAGCTCGCGCAGGATGTCCCAGTCGTTGGTCAGCGTGTCGCCGTGGAAGATTTCAAACTCGGTGTCCTTCACCCCGTGCAGCAGCATGTTCATGCGCGCCAGGTTGTAGGTGGTGATGTTCTTCTCTTGCCCGTAAATCTTGCCAATGCCATGCTGCCCCATGCGCTTGCGCACGTTCAGCAGCAGCGAGCCCGATCCGCAGGCAAAGTCCATCACGCTGTCGAGCCGCTGTTTCACCCCCGTTTTGGGCTCTTGGCTATCCAGTGTGACGATGGTGGAGAGGATGTCCGAGATTTGCTGCGGCGTGTAAAACTCGCCCGCCTTCTTGCCGGAGCCCGCAGCAAACTGGCCAATCAGGTATTCATAGGCATCACCCAACGCGTCCATTTCCCTGGAGAACTCTGCCAGCCCATCGGCGATCTTCTGGATGATGGTGCAGAGCTTGGCATTGCGCTCCGTGTAGGTCTTACCCAGCTTGGGCGAGGCCAAGTCGATTTCTGAAAACAGGCCCGAAAACGTGCTTTGAAACGACTCGGTTTCAATGTACTTGAAGCCTGCCTGCAACGTGCTCAGCATTTCTGCGTTCTGCGTGCGCGCCATGTTGGCAATGCTGCTCCACAGGTGCAGCGGCTCAATCACGTAATGCACCTTACGGCGCATCTGCTTTTCAAAAGCGGGCACGTCGCTCAGGTTTTCCTCATACCAGATTTGAAGAGGCGTGCTCGCTCCGGTTTTCTGTAATACATCTGCCGCGATATCGGGGTAGTCGCTACCCAGCTCCTTCTTGGCCGCAGCCTCATAGTTGTCAGACAGGTAGCGCAGGAACAGGAAGGACAGCATGTAGTCGCGGAAATCGTCCGCGTCCATGGCCCCGCGCAGTTGGTCGGCAATGGCCCAGAGGGTCTTGCCCAGTTGTTTTTGGTTTTGTTCGGTCATGTTTCGCTATCGTCGTTGCCTTCGCCACGCAGGTCTTGGTGGGCTTCAATTTCTTCACGGTCACGCTGCAGTTCCAGCCGCAGCTCTTCTTCGCTGGGCAACACCAAACGGTACTTGCTGGCAAAAAGCTGTTCACTGCCATTGAGCACGGAGTAGCGCACCACTGACTTGTCTTTGCTGCCGCACAGCAAAATGCCAACCGTGGGGTTGTCGCCCTCGCCCCGGCGCAGATCGTCGTACATGCGCACATACATGTCCATCTGCCCGACATCCTGGTGCGTGAGTGGCCCGGTTTTCAGGTCGATCAGCACAAAGCACTTGAGCAGGTAGTTGTAAAACACCAGGTCGATGTAGAAATCCTGCGTTTCGGTGCTGATGCGCTGTTGGCGGGCCACAAAGGCAAAGCCCTTGCCCAGCTCCATCAAAAACTGTTGCAGCTTGTCCATCAAGGCAGTCTCCAGCTTGGCTTCCAGCAGGCGGCCCGTGTCGGGCAGACCCAAGAACTCCAGCATCACCGGGTCACGCACAAAAGCGCGTGGCGATTGTTCCAGTGCGCCCAGGTTTGTCTGCGCTTCGGCGGTCACGGCTGCCTTGTCTTGGCTTAACAGTAGGCGCTCAAAATACAGACTGCCAATTTGCCGCTCCAGCGCGCGCGTACTCCAGTTTTGTGCTGCTACCTCTTGCACATACCACTGCCGCGCCTCGGCGCTGTCCACCCGCAGCAGCAGGCGGTAATGCGTCCAGCTCAATTCGTGACGCAATGCGTCACGAATTGGAAATGCCTGGTAAAAAAGCCTCATGTACCGCAGGTTCGATGCATCAAAGCCTTTGCCAAACTCGCGGGTCAGAGACTGCGCCAAGGTGGCCAGCAATGCCTTGCCGTGCGCAGCCCTGTTTTTGCCGCCCTGCTCAAATTCGACGATGTGCCGCCCGACCTGCCAGTAGGTCTGCACCTGCACCGTATCCACCGCCCGCAGCACCTGTTGCCGAGAGTCTCCAATGAGTTGGCGCAGGGCGTCCAGCAAAGGCGAAAAGCCTTCGAGAGTGCTGGCTACTTTTTCGGGTTTCCCCAAAGGGTTATTGCGGTGTTCGATCATTGTTTCGGGCGGCGTTTGATGGTGTTTTCCAGCGCTTTCAGGTCGGCTTCGTCTTGCTGGTCGGCCTGCAGTGCCTCCTGCTGCTTGCGACGCTGGTCGAAGTCTTGGTAAAGCGTATTCGTCTTTGCTTCCATTTGCGCATGGCTCACTGCGCCTGCGTGCGTGAGCACAGGGAATCCGTTAGAGCTGATGATCTGATCCACGTTCTGCTTCCAAAAGGCCATGCGGATTTCCTGGCGGCTCTTGGTGCGCAGCTCTGCCGTTTCAAGGAAGATGACCACCAGCCGGTTCAGGGTGTCTATTTCATCCTCGGTCAGGTAATTCTTAGCTACCAGAATGTCCTGCTTGCGCACCTGGGCGCCCTTCCAGTGCATCAGGCCAAAGTTCAGGTCTTCGCGATTGGCCCGGGCGGTAATGAGTTCGGCAGCCGTCTTTTGCGTCACGGCGTGGAGCAACAGGTTTTGCACCGTGGCAAAAAAGATCTGCGTGGCCTGGTCCGTCTTGTCGTAGTCGCTGCTAAGGGCAAACAGCTCGCGCACCTTCTGATAGAAGCGCTTTTCCGAGGCCCGTATGTCCCGGATGCGCGCCAGCATCTCGTCGAAGTAGTCCGGGCGACCATCCGGGTTCTTCAGCCGCTCGTCGTCCATCACGAAGCCCTTAAGCAGGTACTCCTTCAGCACAGTGGAGGCCCAGCGGCGGAACTGCACGCCACGCGGCGAGCGCACCCGGTAGCCCACGGCCAGAATGGCATCCAGGTTGTAGAGCTGTGTTTGGTAGCGTTTCCCGTCTGCGGCAGTTGTCAAGGATTCCTTGACAACTGCCTCTGCATCCAGTTCACCGTCCTCAAAGATATTTTTGAGGTGTAAAGAGATGTTCTGTTTGGTGGCGTCAAATAGCTCCGCCATTTCAAGCTGTGTCAGCCACACCGTACCCAGATCAGCCCGAAGCCGAATTTGGCTTTTTCCGTCCTCGGTGGTGTAAAGAATCAAGTCGTTCATAGTGCAGGGGTCGCAGTAGCCCTTTTTGCGGGCCGCTCAAAGATGTCGGGCAGCGCGAATTCGTAGCGCCTCAAAAAAGCATCAAGAATTTGCCGGAACAACTTCTTGTTGTCGTCCACCATCTCCGAAGGCTGGTAGATGTCGTACTTGCCGTGGCTCAGCAGATTGAGTGCACGGGAAAACAGGTCCGCATCCGCCAGCCCGTGAATGCAGGCCGAGAAATCGTCACACCCAAAAAAGGTGGCTGTCTTCTCCAGAATGCTGCGCAGCATGTTGAAGTGGTAGGTGTAGAGCGTGCCGCCCTGGGATGCCTTTTGCAGCTCTGCCAGCATCGAGACATGGTGAAAGAACGGCGTGTCATCCGTGGCGCGCAGCGTGTAGGTGGTGCCGCGCTCAGGGCGCTGCAGCAGGTACTTCTTGTGTGCGTCTTTCTTCAGCTCATTGCACACCACATTGAAGAACAGGGAATGGTGGGACGAGATCACCGCCTTGATGGGCGCGGGGACCATGCGCGGCGGGTTTTCGGCCTCGCCCGGCCCATCGGCCACCACGGCTTCAGGCCGGGTTCTGCTCTTGGCCTTGCGCAGCAGCTTGGCCAAATCGCTGGCAACAGCAATGGCATTGTTGTCGTCCAGCGAGGTTATGGGGTCGTCAATGTAGAGGTACTTCACCCACGAATATGTCTCCAGCCCGTCGATCACGCGTTCACAAATGGCCATGAACACACACCAAATGAAGATGTTCTCCTCGCCACGGGATACCTTGATGTGGCGCGCATCTTCACCCTTGCGAAAGCTGATGGCCCATTGGTCGTAGTCAATGTCGAACAGAAAGTCGGCATAACGGCCCAGGTAGTGGCCGATGCGCTCATCCAGAGCCAAGTCCTTCAAACCCTTGAAAAACTCCGAATCTGTGTTGATATGCAGCCGCCGCTCGCTGTCGTTCGCTAGGTCGTTGTCCCAAGAGAACAAGTCTTCGGTGAACGCATTGAAATACAGCGTGTCAGGTTTACCCTTGTTTTTCCGCTTGCCAGCATCCTTAAACTCCATAGATACACGGGTTTTACCCGTGCCGTTATAGGCATAGAGCAGCACAAAATCCTGATTGCCACCATTCAGGTCATCGCGCAGCCGGGTGACCAATCTGCGCATGTCCGTGAAGCGATGAATCTTCAACTTCTCGCTCATGGCTCAGCCGCCTGCGCCGAAGGGAAAATCTGCTGCATCAGCCCATTTTTTGTAGGTCTTAAAGATTTCTGGTTTTGGGGGCTGATCTGTCATGGTACGTGAGTGGATGGCGCGGCTTCTTTAACCAAGAAGTGTTTTTAGTTAAAGTTAAGCTGATTTCTTTAACTAATGAAAGCCTTCATGTAAGGTTCGCACACATAGACGCGCCCCCGTTGTTGCCCTGTCAGCTCTTTGAGCAGGTTCTTTTCCAGAAACACCTTCACCAGTGCATTGGCTGTTGGGGTGCTGATACCCAGCTCCGTTTGAACATCTTTGGCCGTCAGAACAGGCTTGCGGTAAATCAATGTCAGCAAACGGCTCGCCAGCTCCCCCCGTTTACCCATCGTTAAGACGAGCTTGTCAAATTCAGCACGCAGATGAAGAACTTGACGAAACACATCCCGCCCTTTGATGGCGGTCTGCTCCACCCCATTCAAGAAAAAGAGCAACCAATGGGTTAAGTCATTGCCTATGCGAACCTTCATCAACGCATCGTAATAACTGGCACGGTTGCGTTCAAAAAAGTCGGACATATACAGCGAAGGCTTTTCCAATAGCCCATGACTGATCAGGTAGAGCGGAATCATCAACCGCCCAATACGTCCATTCCCATCCAAGAAGGGATGAATGGTTTCAAATTGGTAGTGACTGATAGCAGCCCTGATTAAATGCGGAACATGAATGTTCTCGTTGTGCCAAAACTTTTCCAGGTCACCCATCAGATCGGGGACACTGTTCTGGTGCGGTGGAATGAAAGCCGCATCGGAAAGGCCAGAGCCCCCAATCCAGTTCTGACTGACGCGAAATTCGCCGGGTTGCTTCGTTTTTCCCCGCACACCACTCATCAGTATGGCGTGCGTTTGTTTGAGCAGGCGGTTGGAGAGTGGCAACCGCTTTAACTCCGCAACCGCCCCATTCATGGCATTCACATAGTTGCGCACCTCGCGCCAATCGTCACGCTTTTCAATGGCAATGTGCTCTTCGGGCATCACCGCTTCGTCAAAAGCGGTTTGCATCCCTTCAATGCGACTGGAAGTTTGGGCTTCCTTGGTAATGTGCATTTGAATGAACAGATCAATATCGGGGACGATCAGAGAAAACGCATTCAACTCACCGAGCACTTTGTTGGCGCGCTCCAGCATGGTGTTGATTTGCGGATTTTCCCAACTCCATTCCACATTGACCGGGACAGGCTGGAAACTCTTGTATTGGTATTGGGGTTGCCAGATGCCCGACTTGAAGTCTTCTACTTTCATACTGCTTCCTCGCTGGCATTTTGTGGGAAAAGCTGCTGCATCAGCCCTTTTTTGTGGGTCTTGTGGGTTTCGAGTTCTTGGGTTGCACAGGTGATGAGGTCATTGATAGATGTGATGCATTCAGCGATGCGAATCTGTTCAAGCTCATTTGGAATGAATGTCTTGATATTTTCGATCTGTTGCGCTGATAAATTTGGTGGCTCAGCCCCAGAAATACTTTTCTCAATATCACCTATCGTTTGCTGACATTGAAGCAAAAAGTAGACAAACGGCATGTGGTGCGTTGTCACCAATTTGCCAACTCGCTGCTTCAATAAGGCTCCGGCAAAGGTCTGATCAACTTGCGCCATCTTTAGCTGGCCACTTAATATTGGACGCGTCAAGGCAATAACATAATCGCCCTCCGATACCGAGAATTTTTCAAATTGCTTCTTGAATTGAAAAGGCAGATGAGACGGGGTGCTGTGACTCATCTGCTGGATACCCACATCGGCAATTTTTAACCATCGCACTCCGTTTTCGACACTATCGTTGCTTGAAAACGCGAAGCCTTGAAAAATTGAAAACACGTCTTTCAGGGAATATTTTTTCCATTCCCCCACATCACGGAACTCAGGAAACCGAAGACGCGGTTGAGTTTCACCTTCGCGGGGGAAAAGCTGCTGCATCAGCCCTTTTTTATGGGTCTTGAGCGTGTCCACTTTGCGGGCTTGCGCGGCGATCAGTTCGTCCAACGAACTCAGGCAATCGGCGATTTTTTGTTGTTCAGCTGAGTTTGGTGTTGGGATCGCCACGCCAAAGAAGGCCTCTTTGCTGATATTCAAGAGGCCATTGCTTCGCGCACCGCTGGTAATGTGTTTTTTAAGCTGCTTCCCGTGCGCATTCGACTCAAAGCAGTTTTGAAAGAAGCCATTCGAATAGCCTGCTTTGAGTCGAAAACAAATGAAGACACTTGGGGCGGCAACCTGTCCCCATCCCTGCAAGAGATAAATGCAACCTTCCGGGAACTTGAGAGAGTTGCCTTTGTTGTAGACAAAATCGCCATCCCTTGCCAGCGTGTAGAGCTGATATTGATTGCCTGAAATATCTCTGCCGAATTTTTCCGCTTGTGGAACAAACCCAATGCCAGCAGAAATGCTCACGGGAGTCAGTTTCCTTTCCCCAACACGTTCAGCCACGGGGATAGAAGCCTCCCTAAGCGAAATCGGTCGCCAAGGTTCAGCCTCCCGAAACTCCGAAAACCGCAGCTTGGGCACTAACTTTTTGTCTTCACTCATTTCAATACGCTCCGGCCTTTATCCGTCAGGCGGTATTGCTGCAGGCGGCTGCTGGGTTTGTCGGGCAGGGTTGGCTCGATCCACCCCTTTTCCAGGGCCGGGTGCAGGTAGTTGGCTTTGAAGGTGGGGCGGTGTTTGAGTGCAAGCCTCTGCTGAATGTCTGAAGGCGCCAGCGGCCCATTCAGCAAGGTTTGCAGAAGCCGGGCGACTGGGTCGGTGACTGGGTCGGTGACTGGGTCGCTTACTTGCTCACTGACTGGTGCCATCTCCTCATCCGCATGCACCGGCCTGCTGGCGGGAAACGTGATGCGCAAGAAGTTCTCCGTAAAGCGAAAGCACTCCGGTCCAAAAAATTCGGTGATGCGGGGCAGGCCCGAGCCGAGGTGTTCCACCATGTCCAGGTCTCTAAATACGCGCATCAGCTCTTTGTTGCGCGGTATGGAGTAGCCCTCAAAAAACTCGGCTTGGGTCAGGCCTTCGGGCAGTGCGCAGGCAGAGGTGAGTTCGATGCGGTCGGCAAATATCTCGAACTTGGGCGGCACCTCGCGGGTGTAGTCGTTGTGGACGATGGCGTTAATCACCGCCTCGCGCAGGGCGATGGGGCTCCACAGGCGCACGTCGATCCGCTCTTTGGCGGTGATGGTGCTGGCAGTTTTGTTTTCCAAATCGAGCTTATCGAGCACGCTTTTGGTGGCTTTGATGAGGGAGCAGTAGCCGTATTCGTTGCTCTCGATGAGGTGCACACGGTCTTTGCCCCGGTATTTGGCCACTTTGATGGACGTGCCGTTTTCATCGGCCAGCAAGTAGGCGGCGTAGTTGAGCGCCCCGTCTTCGGTGGTCAGCTCCAGGTTGGTTTTGAACTGCCTGTTCAGCGGCTTGCGCTTTTCATCGTAATAAATGCGCAGCTGCTCGAAGCTCAAGGCTTGTCGGTGCGATTTGATTTTGCCAATGGAATTGCGGGTGCGGGTGGCAAAGAGTTTTTCGACCATGGCCACAGGCATGGGCTCGGCAGCAGTGCCTATGCGCAGGAAGCAGCCTTTTTCGCTGAGGCCGTATTTCTTTTTGGCGTAAGGCTTTTCGCTGCCACTGGCCACGATGATTTTGATGCAGTGAACGCCTGGGGGCTGCTCCTCTTCCACCAGATCAAACAAGCCCATGGCGGAGGGACTGATGTTGTGTTTGATGCGGTCTTTCACTTTGAGCATGTCGCCATCTACATCGGCCACGCCCACGCGCGCGCCCGTTTTGTCTATGCCCAGGTAAATAAACCCGCCCTCGGGGGTGTTGAGAAAGGCGATGACTTCTTTCTCCAGGTCGAGGTCTGGCGTGAGTTCACGCTTGTATTCGATGCGGTGGGTTTCAGGCATGGGCACACTCATTTCAACAATGCCTTTCCTTTTTCAGTCAAGCGGTATTGCTGCAGACGGCTGTTGGGTTTGTCGGGGATGGTGGGTTCGATTAGCTCTGCTTGTAACAGTCTGGCCATGGCGGCCTTGTAGTTGCCGGTTGGTTGCCCATAGCCAAGAGCGTTCAATAGGGCACTGCGGCCCAGTGGCAGTGAGGCGAGCGAGGCCATTATTTTTCGTTCGGTTTCCGTCTGGGGCACCGGGGCCTTGACTGGGGCCATGACTGGGGCCTCGACTGGGGCCTCGACTTGCGTGGTGACTGGGTCGGCCACGCCGTCCTGCTGAGCATTCGGCCGCCACACTTGGGCGGTGAACTGATTGCCGCGAACATCGTCGATGAGTTCAATCTGCGGCCACTCTTCCAGCGCACGGGGTATGCCGCTGCCCAGGCCACGGTAAGGCAGCAGCTTGAAGGCGTGCTCGGTCAGCGTGGGGTTGCGGCGGTTGGTTTTCCCTTGGCGTATGTCTGCAATGCTCAGGCTGTCGGGCAGGTGGCCGGGGCTGATGATTTCGATGCGGTCGCGAAACACCAGGATGCGGATGGAGGCGCTGGTGAAGTAGTCGCGGTGGATGAGGGCGTTCACCAGTAGCTCTTGCAGGGTCAGTTCGGGCACTTCCAGCAGGCCCAGCGAATTAAAGCCCTGGTCGCCCTGCACGCGGTGCAGGTTGCGTTTGATGAAGGCCAGCGCCTCGGTGTATTGGGTGGGCAAGGTGCCGCTGATGTCCTGGCTGTCCTGGTAGTGGCTGTCGGCAATGCTGGTGCCGTAAAAGGCCACGGCCTTGATGGAATACGCGGGCCGCCAGCGCTGCTGGTTGCGGCCAAATAGCATAAGACCAGCCAGGGTGAGTTCGCGGCCGTCGCCCAGGCCCAGGTTTTGCAGCACCGAGTCCAGTGGCTGCGCTGGGTCTGGTTGGTTGGCTCCGTAGCGCTGTTCCAGGTAACGACGAAAGGCAGCTTCATCCAGGTCGGCGCTGGTGGTGTCGGCCACGGGCACCACGTCGGCATACACCAGCCCGGCGCGCTGGAACATGCGCTGCATTTCTTCTCGTGCGGTGACGTGGCGTTTGTCAGCACCTTGTTTGACCCAGATGCTGCCTTGGTGGTCCAGGTAAGGCTTGGCCAAGCCATCGGGAATGGTCACCACGATTACCAGCCCGGCGTGGGTGAGTACGTTTTCCGTTAGCGGGTGCACGGGCGGACGCAGGTGCTGGCTGGCGGCGTTGCTCAGCATCTGATTCAGGCGGCGCACTTCGGCAGCATCCAGCCCTGCAATCGAGCCATCGTCGTTGATGCCAATAAACAGCGTGCCGCCGCCACTATTGGAAAAGGCCACCAGTTCGGCTGCCAAGGCATCGGGGCTGTTGAAGGTGCGTTTGAACTGCTGGCGGCTGTGCTCGCCCAAGACGATGCGCTGCAACAGTTCAGCCTCAAGCAGGGCTTTATGACTCATACGCATTCAGCCCAGAAATATCGCGCCCCTGCGCACGTTTGGTCAGCAGCGGTACCAGCTCTTTCATCAGCGCCAGTTCAGCTTGGGCGCGGGCTTTCCACCCCAGGTCCAGCGGGGCCATCAGGTCGCTCAAGGCCTCGCCGTCAAAAATCATGCGCTGCAAGATGCCGTCCACAAAGGTTTGCAGGGCAGCGGGGGTTAGCTGGTGTTGGGTGGCGATGGTGGCGAGTTCGCCAGCGTCCTTTTCCTTTTTGAACCGGGTGTAGCCCTCGCGGATGGCGGTCTCGCTCAGGCCCTCGCCTGCCTTCAGGGTGTTGATGTACGCAGCAATGTCGTCGCGCTCGTTCATGAACTTGGCATCGGCCTGGATAAGGCCAATAAGCTGTTCGCGGCTCATGGTCTGCTTGGTGCCCGACCCCTGCTGCGAAAAGCGGGACATGAGGCCCATGATGTAGTCGTAGTCGATCACTGCGCTGGCAAAGAGCACGAACTCGAAGTCGAGCTGGCCCACATCGGCCGAGTCATCGCCTTTCGCCTCGCCCCCCTTGTCCTGCTGGGCCTGTTGTTGCTTCAGACGCTGGGCTGTTTCCAGGTAGGCGCCGCGAAAGCCTTGCAGGTTTTCTGCGGGCAAGATGTGCTCTATGGCGGTGGCGTTGTCTTCGGTCTGGTCGGTGTATTGGTCCAGCTGGGTTTTGAGGCGCTGCACTTCTTTGAAGTTTTGAATGAAGGCGGCGCGGGCCTCGTCGCCCTTGAGGCTGTGCACGGCGTCGGGCGTGCAGGCCAGGCCTTGGCTTTGCATGAAGTCGGCCAGCTTGGTGACGGCGGCGTCCAGCTTCTGGATGACGACAGGGGCCTTGTCCACCAGCCAGATCTTGCGGGCCTCTTCGCCCGACTTCTCGCCCGAGAACAGGGCAATGGCGGCGTCCACATTGCCTTGCTGCTGGCGGAAGTCGAGGATGTTGCCGTAGGGCTTGGTGCCATTCAGTACGCGGTTGGTGCGCGAGAAGGCCTGTATTAAGCCATGGTGCTTGAGGTTTTTGTCCACGTACAGGGTGTTGAGGTACTTGGAGTCAAAGCCGGTGAGCAGCATGTCCACCACGATGGTGATGTCGATCTTCTTGGCAGCGGGGTAGTCGGCATTGGGCCACTGCTGGTCTTTGATGCGCTTTTGCACGTCCTGGTAGTACAGGTCGAACTCGCTGATGGTGTGGTTGGTGCCGTAGCGGGTGTTGTAGCTGACCAGGATGGCTTTGAGTGCGGCTTTTTTGCCCTCGGGGTCTACCTGGTTGTCTTCTTTTTCTTGGGGCAGGTCTTCTTGAATTTGCTTGACATCGGCATCACCCTCGGCGGGCGGCGAGAACACGCCAGCGATGTTGAGCGGCTCAAAGGCAGGGTCGGCTTCTTGCTTGGTTTTTTGAAGGTCTGCAAAGAGCTTGTGGTACTCGATGGCGTCATTGATGCTGGCGGTGGCCAGCACGGCGTTGAACCTGCGCCCAGCGGTGGCCGTGTCGTGCTTGGACAGGATGGCTTCTATCACGGCCTTTTTGGCCAGGGCCTCGCCGGGCTTGGGTGGGTTCTTGCCCTCGGGCTTGAAGTAGTCCACATGGAAGCGCAGCACGTTGGCGTCTTCAATGGCGTGGGTGATGGTGTAGGCGTGCAGCTGCTTTTGGAACAGGTCTTCCGTGGTGCGGAACTGCCCCTCTTCGCCCTCAAACTGCTTGGCCGTGGCGTTGGCCTCAAAAATGGGCGTGCCGGTAAAGCCAAACAGCTGCGCCTTGGGGAAGAACTCTTTGATGGCTGTGTGGTTGTCGCCGAATTGGGAGCGGTGGCATTCGTCAAAAATGAAAACGATGCGCTTGTTGCTCAACGGTGCCAGCTGCTCTTTGTAGGTGGCTTTGCCGTCTTTCTTTTGCTGTTTGTTGCGCTTGCTGTTCTCATCCAGCGCCAGGCCCAGCTTCTGGATGGTGGTGACGATGACTTTGTCGGCACGTTCGTCAGACAGCAGGCGGCGCACCAGCGCGGCGGTGTTGGTGTTTTCTTCGACGCAGCCTTCCTGAAAGCGGTTGAACTCCTCGCGGGTCTGGCGGTCCAGGTCTTTGCGGTCCACCACAAAAAGGCATTTCTCCACGTCGGGGTTGTCCTTCAGCAAGGTGGATGCTTTGAAGGATGTGAGCGTTTTGCCGCTGCCGGTGGTGTGCCAGATGTAGCCGTTGCCGCAGTTCTGGTGGATGCAGTCCACAATTTGCTTGACGGCATACATCTGGTAGGGCCGCATCATCAGCAGCTTTTGTTCGCTGGCCACCAGCACCATGTAGCGGCTGATGGTTTGGCCCAAGGTGCATTTGACGAGGAACCGTTGAGCAAACTCGTCGAGCTGCGTGATCTTCTTATTGGCCTCGTCCGCAAACTGGTAGATGGGTAGGAAGCGCTCGTCCGCATTGAACGCAAAGTGCCGCGCGTTGTTGTTGGCGAAGTAGTAGGTGTTGGTGCGGTTGCTGACGATGAAGAGCTGCAAGAAGCTCAGCAGCGTCTTGGTGTAGCCGTTGCCGGGGTCGTTTTTGTAGTCAACGATCTGCTCCATGGCGCGGCGCGGGTTGATGCCCAGCGTTTTGAGCTCGATTTGCACACATGGCACGCCGTTGATGAGGATGAGCACGTCATAACGGTGGTGGCTGTTGTCGGTGTTGATGCGCAGCTGGTTGACGACCTCGAAGGTGTTTTTGCACCAGTCTTTGATGTTGACCAGGGTGTAGTTCAGCGGCGTGCCGTCTTCGCGGGTGAAGGCGTTGATGCTGCGCAGGGTCTTGGCGGCGGTGAAGACATCGGGGGTGACGATTTCGTCCAGCAGGCGGGCGAATTCTCCATCGGAGAGATGAACACGGTTAAGGGCCTCGAACTTCTCGCGGAAGTTGCGCTCCAGTGATGCGCGGTCCCGAATGTCGGCACGGTGCTCGTACTTGAGGCCCTGCAGCTTGCCAATGAAGCCGTACTCGATCTGCTCTTCCTTGACGACGTGACTCGGCTTGCTGGCGGGAGGGTCGTAGGTGAAGTTGGATGAGGACATGGACTGGGTGAAACGATCAGGCTGGCAGAAAAAAGGCGCCTCAGCGCCGGTTGATCGATTCTAGGCGTAGGCCTACCCTGTTGGGACACCAAAATGTCGGTGAAAAGAGCGGCAGGGAGGCTGATCTGCTCCTAATTCAATAGCTGTTCGCGCAATGAGTACGGGCGCTAGAGGCCAATTTGCCTCATGCCGCTGGGGGCGCGTCGTTTGGCCATGTAGACGGCGGGCATTAAACTCAACAGGGAGCGTCGCTGCGCGTGCGTCTTGAATCCGTCTGTGAGAAAAACCATGTTGATCAAAAGCCTGAGAGTGTCGAACCTGTTGAGCTATGGGCCAGATGCAGAGACGGTTGAACTGGGCCCTTTGAATGTGTTGATCGGTCCCAACGGTTCGGGCA
Source organism: Burkholderiales bacterium RIFCSPLOWO2_12_FULL_61_40 (assembly GCA_001770935.1). Taxonomy (GTDB): domain Bacteria; phylum Pseudomonadota; class Gammaproteobacteria; order Burkholderiales; family Burkholderiaceae_C; genus Allorhodoferax. Next base: position 58,872 of record MESI01000043.1, read on the forward strand.
AGTCGAATTTTTTGGAAGCGCTGTCGCTGTTGCAGGCTGCGCCGGATTTGCTAACGCGCCCGATACGGGATGGTGGCGGAATTCAAGACTGGCTGCACAAGACCGGTAAGCCAGGTTCCATGCAAGACGCTCGGATTGAAGCAGTCATCGCCAGCAACCATAAAGGCCGAAAAAATTTTCGATACGGGCTCGCGTTCAATGAAATGGGCAGCCGCTTTGAAGTGAGCGATGAATTTCTGGAAAACGAAAAACCGGATTCAGGAAGGGAGCAGCCGAATTTCTACTACCGCTGGAATCAGGGGAGCCCGGTATTGAATATGCAAGGACTGGGGGAGCGCAAGTTGTTGCGCGAAACGATCAAGCCCGACCAGTCCATCCTGGCCCAAAAGAGGGATGCGGACCTGTATCCAGAACTAACCTGGGTCGCAGAGTAATTTCAGGCGATTCGGCTTTATCGCGAGTGGACTTTTGGGCGCTATGCAGCACCGAGGATGCCGCAAAAAACAGATTTGCCTAACGACAAGCTGGAGCAGGATTGTTCCAATCTAGGTTTGGTGCTCAACCGTTTGAAGGGGAACGCCACTGCTCGGAAGCGGCTGGTCGAGGCGCTTCGCGTTGTGTATGACGGTATAGAAGACATTCATGTCAGCATTGATTCGGGGACGGCCCAAGTCTCTTTGATCGAGACCAAGGGTGTCATTCCTGCCACGCGCTTGTCCGACGGTACGCTGCGCTACCTGGCGATGCTTGCCTTGTTGTGCGATCCATCCCCGCCCCCATTGGTGGGGCTGGAGGAGCCAGAACTTGGGCTGCATCCCGACATGCTGCCGTCCCTGGCCAAGTTGCTGATCGATGCCAGCTCCCGAGCCCAATGGATTGTGACTACCCACGCACCCAGTCTGATTGATGCACTTTCAGACAACCCCGGCGCAGTGTTGGTGTGTGAGCGGGAACTGGACGGGACACACATCGAGAGATTGGATGCTGAACACTTGGCGCCCTGGTTGGAAAAGTATCGCTTAGGCGAGTTGTGGACACGCGGCGAAATCGGGGGGACCCGGTGGTGAAAATCAAAAACGATGTCTTTGTTTACGTGGAGGGTGGGGGGAGCGGTTCCCATAGTGCTGCTTTGCAGGCCGAGTTTCGGCAAGCGGTTGCCGAATTTTTTTCAAGAGCTTCGAATGCGCAAGCCCTGAGTTTCAAACCACCCCCGCCCGCTCCAGCATCGCATCCCCAATCTCGTGGCGGCTGCCGCCGTCTGACCAAAAAAGCCCCTACGCACCACCCCGATGGTGGCTCTGCCACGCGGCCAGTTCCAAGGGCCGGATGCCGAATCGCACGGCGTTTATGGAGACGGGGCATGTATTTCCGAGGGCGGCCTGAGGGCTAGGACTAAGCCTCGTCGTCTGTCATCCAGGCGGGAATATCGCGTTTCATGTGGAGCACCCGCCATACGTCAATGTGGTCGGCACGCTCCACATAGAAGACCAGGTAGGGGTACTTGCGCAAAGGCCAGGAGCGCAAATTCGGTATGCCCAATTCATGTGCGTAGCGCGGTGATCCTGTGCCTGCATGCTTGCTGATGTGGGCGTAGGCATGCTCCAATGCATCCACAAAACCAAGCGCCGCATCCTGCGCGTCTTGCTCCAGGTAATGCGCTATGGACTGGTCAACGTCTCCCAGTGCCAGCGTGCGCTGAATCAGCGCTTTGGGCTTCACTGGAATTTTTTACCGTTGATGCGCTTGCGCAGACTTTCAAAGTAGCTGGCATCGACAGGCGCAGTGGGGGCAGACTGCGCGCCTGCCAGCAGCAGGCCACGTAACTGTTGCCGATCCTGGTCCTTGCGGATCAGCTCGCGCACGTACTCGCTGCTGGTGCCGAAGCCACGCGAACCGACTTGCGTGTCAACGAATTCCTTGAGGCCGTCGGGCAGGGAAATGTTCATGGTGCTCATTTGAACAATTTTAGGGACTTTGGCAAATTTTGCCAAACCCTCTTCACAGCGCCTAAAGCCGCTTTCAAAAAGAGCGCAATGCCCTGACGGGTCAAATGCAAGATGACCCTACTGGACGAATACTGAGAGGTGAAATCACCCGACAGCATGCTTGTGCATAAGCATCGGCTAGCTTCTACATAGGCGCGAGAAAGCCGGATCGTCATCTTCCTTCATATTCGCCTCATACCGCATCTGTCTCAAACCACCCCCGCCCGCTCCAGCATCGCATGCAACAACACATTGCACCCCGCCGTGATGTGCTCGGGCTTCGCATCCTCAATCTCGTTGTGGCTGATGCCGTCCTTGCAGGGGATAAAAATCATGCCGCTGGGCGCCAGCTTGGCCATGTACACGGCGTCGTGGCCGGCGCCTGAGACGGCGGGCATGTTGGAGTAGCCCAGTTTCTGCGCGGCGCGGGCGACGGCGTCCACGCAGTCGCTGTGGAAAACCTGCGCGGAGTAGCTCGATACCAGGTCGATCTTCACGTCCAGCCCGGTTTTCTGGGCCATGTCGGCGGCAAAGGCTTTCACCTCGTCGGCCATCTGGTCCACCAGGGCGTCGGTGGCGTTGCGCAGGTCGATGGAGAATTTGACGCGTCCCGGAATCACGTTGCGGCTGTTGGGGAAGACCTGCACCATGCCCACGGTGCCGCGGCCGTGCGGCGCGTGGCGCAGCGCGGCTGCCACGGTCTCTTGCATGATGTGGGTGGCGACCTGCATGGCGTCTTTGCGCAGCGCCATGGGGGTGGGGCCGGCGTGGGCTTCCATGCCGGTGACGGTGCAGTCGAACCAGCGGATGCCCAGCACGCCGCTGACCACGCCGATGGTTTTGTCGTTGTCTTCCAGCACGGGGCCTTGTTCGATGTGGGTCTCGAAGTAGGCGCCTATGGGGTGGTCGCCGGGTTCCTGCGTGCCGATGTAGCCGATGCGCTCCAGCTCGCCCTTCACGGTCTTGCCCTCGGTGTCCGTCGCCGCATACGCATGCTCCAGCGTGAAGGCCTTGGCGAACACGCCCGAGCCCATCATGACCGGCACAAAGCGCGAGCCTTCTTCGTTGGTCCAGAACGCGACTTCGATGGGCGCTTCGGTGGTGATGCCGTGGTCGTTGAGGGTGCGCACCACTTCGATGCCGGCCAGCACGCCGTAGTTGCCGTCGAACTTGCCGCCCGTGGGTTGGGTGTCGATGTGGCTGCCGGTCATGATGGGGGGCAGGGCGTTGTTGCGCCCGGCGCGGCGCATGAAGCCGTTGCCGATTTTGTCGATGGTGACGGTCATGTCGGCCTCGCGTGCCCAGCCCAGCACCAGGTCACGGCCTTGTTTGTCGAGGTCGGTGAGGGTCAGGCGGCAGACGCCGCCTTTGGGGGTGGCGCCTATCTTTGCCAGCTCCATGAGGGAGGACCAGAGGCGGTCGCCGTTGATGCGGATGTTTTCGATGTGGGTGGCTGTCGTCATGGTGAACTCCTAAAAGCTTTTGTTGTTGTCGCGGCGAGAGAGGGGAATGCCGGGGGCCTCATACCGTCCTGCTGGCCAAAAATCGGCCCCCGGCATTCCCCTCCCTCGCCGAGGGTGGGTACGCGTGCTGTATTCAAATGCACGCCATCCGTCACGCTGCTGCTCGCCGGGGTGGGGAGTCTCGGGGACCGATTTGCTGGACCAGCAGGGACTGATGAGGCCCCCGAGACTCCCCATTCCGGCAGGCCACGAGCCTGCGCGTGAAAGGAAGTTTGCGATAGGGTGCATGAAGAAGCGGCAGTTAACGCACCACCGCCGTTGGTGCCAGCGTTTCAGCCCGCAACTTGGCCGCCGCAAAGTTGGCGCTGAACGGCGCCCGTTTGATGTAACGCCCCTTGCCCTGCACGGCCCGCAGATCGCCCTGCACAAACACCAGCGCGCCCTGGCTCACGGTGTGGCTGGGGATGCCCTTGACCGTGCGGCCCTCGAAGATGTTGAAGTCGCCTTTGCTGTGCTGCGTCTTGGCCGACAGGGTTTTGGTGCCGCTAGGGTCCCACACCACCAGGTCGGCGTCCGCACCCACCGACACGCTGCCTTTTTGCGGGTAGATGTTGAACAGCTTGGCGGTGTTGGCGGAGGTGATGGCGACAAACTCGGATGGCGTGAGCCGCCCGGTGTTGACCCCTGCGTCCCAGATCACCGCCAGGCGCTCTTCCACGCCGCCGCAGCCGTTGGGGATTTTGCTGAAGTCGTCCTTGCCGGCCGCCTTTTGCGCCGCGCAAAAGGTGCAGTGGTCGGTGGCCGTGGTGTGCAGGTTGCCGCTTTGCAGGCCGCGCCACAAAAATTCCTGATTGCCCTTGGGGCGGAACGGCGGGCTCATCACATGGGCGGCGGCGGTCGCGAAGTCGGGGTGGCGGTAGACGCTGTCGTCGATGACCAGGTGGCCGGCCAGCACCTCGCCGTAGACACGCTGGCCGCGCGCGCGCGCGCGGGCAATGGCCTCCGCCGCTTCGATGCAGCTCACATGCACCACGTAGATGGGCACGTTGAGCACATCGGCAATGGCAATGGCGCGGTTGGCGGCTTCGCCTTCGACCATGGGGGGCCGCGAGAGCGGGTGGCCTTCGGGGCCCATGATGCCCATTTCGGCCACCTGTTTTTGCAACAGGTAGACCAGCTCGCCGTTCTCGGCGTGCACGGTGGGCATGGCGCCCAGTTCCAGGCAGCGCTTGAAGCTGTTCACCAGGGTTTCGTCGTCGCACATGATGGCGTTTTTGTAGGCCATGAAGTGCTTGAAGCTGTTCACGCCTTCTTGCTGCACCAGCGTGCCCATGTCGCGCCGCACGGTTTCGTCCCACCAGGTGATGGCGACGTGGAAGCTGTAGTCGCTGGCCGACTTTTCGGCCCAGCCGCGCCAGGTGTTGTAGGCCTCCAGGATGGGCTGTTGCGGGTTGGGGATGACGAAGTCGATGATGGTGGTGTTGCCCCCGGCCAGGCCGGCTGCGGTGCCGGTGTAGAAGTTGTCCATGGTGGTGGTGCCCATGAAGGGCAGCTGCATGTGGGTGTGCGGGTCGATGCCGCCGGGCATGACGTACTGGCCCCCCGCGTCCACCACCGTGGCACCGGCCGGAGCCGTCAGGTTCTCGCCCACGGCCACGATCTTGCCGTCCTGGGTCAGGACATCGGCTTGGAAGGCGCGGTCGGCGTTCACCACCGTACCGCCTTGGATCAGAATGCTGCTCATGCTGTTACTCCTAAATTGATAGCTGCTTGCGCAATGGATACGGGGGCTAGAGGTCGATTTGATGCCTAAATACTGTGTGATGCCTAAGTACTGGCGCGCATCGGGTTGTTGGGGTGGGTGGTCCAGTCCGCATGTTTATCGCTCACAAGTCGGCCGGTGCGCAAGTCTTTTTCGCCGGGAGCCACATCGCGCAGGGTGATGCACTGCGGCACCGGGCAGACCACGGCGCACAGGTTGCAGCCCACGCATTCGTCTTCCTTGACCTCGAAGTGGCGCTGGCCGTCTTTCATGAACGTGATGGCCTGGTGGCTGGTGTCCTCGCAGGCGATGTGGCAGCGCCCGCACTGGATGCAGCTGTCCTGGTCGATGACGGCTTTGCTGACGTGGTTCAGGTTCAGGTAACGCCAGTCGCTGACCGTGGGGATGGCCTTGCCCACAATCTGCTCCACGCTGGTGAAGCCCATCTCGTCCATGTAGTTGGACAGGCCATCACTCATCTCCTGCACGATTTTGAAGCCGTAGACCATGGCGGCGGTGCACACCTGCACCGTGCCCGAGCCCAGGGCGATGAAGTCCAGTGCGTCGCGCCAGTTGCCGATGCCGCCAATGCCGCTGATCGGCAGGCCACGCGTGAGCGGGTCGCGTGCGATCTCGGCCACCATGTTCAGCGCAATGGGTTTCACGGCCGGGCCGCAGTAGCCGCCGTGGGAGCCCTTGCCGCCGGTGCTGGGTGACATGGTCAGCGTGTAGGGGTCCACACCCATGATGGAGTTGATGGTGTTGATCAGGCTCACCGCATCGGCGCCGCCGCGTTTGGCCGCCTGGGCGGGTTTGCGCACATCGGTGATGTTGGGCGTGAGTTTGACGATGACGGGCAATTGGCTGTACTGCTTGCACCAGGCGGTGACCATCTCGATGTACTCGGGCACCTGGCCCACGGCGGCGCCCATGCCGCGTTCACTCATGCCGTGCGGGCAGCCAAAATTGAGCTCGATGCCGTCGGCACCGGTGTCCACCAGGCGCGCCAGAATGGCCTTCCACGACTGTTCTTCGCAAGGCACCATCAGCGAGACCACCATGGCCCGGTCCGGCCAGTTGCGTTTGACCTCGGTGATTTCCTTGAGGTTGAGGTCCAGGTCGCGGTCGGTGATGAGTTCGATGTTGTTGAAGCCCATCAGGCGCCTGTCGGGCGAGAGCAGCGCGCCGTAGCGCGGGCCGTTGACGTTGACCACCGGCGGCCCGGCCTCGCCCAGGGTCTTCCAGACCACGCCGCCCCAGCCCGCTTCAAACGCGCGGTTGACGTTGTAGGCCTTGTCGGTGGGCGGCGCGCTGGCCAGCCAGAAGGGGTTGGGGCTGTGGATGCCGGCGAAGGTGGTGTGTAAATTGGCCATGGTGTTTCCTAATCAGTTGGGGACAGGGCTGGTGCGCTTCGCGTCACTGCGGACGGTCCCGCAAGGTTTCACTATTGTTGGGGGCAGCGGCGGTTCAGCTGCGGGTGAGTTGGGCGTGGATCGCCCGGGCCGACTGTTTGCCGTGCTCCACGGCCTCCACGGTCAGGTCCAGCCCGCCGGCACGGCAGTCCCCTCCGGCCCAGACGCCACTCAGGTTGGTGGCTCCGGCCGCGTCGGTGGCGATGCGCCCGCCCTCCAGCGCCAGCCCGCACGCGCCCAGCACCGGGTTGCCCAGGGTCTGGCCGATGGCCTTGAACACCATGTCGGCTTCCCAGCTGAGTTCGCGGCCGGTAGCCTGCAACTTGCCATCCACCATGGCCTGGTCGGCAAAACGCACGGCGCTGACATGGCCGTCCTGCCCCAAAATCTCCACTGGCGCCAGCCAGTGGTGCAGCACCACGCCGTGGGTACGCGCCCAGTCCTGCTCGGCCTGCGATGCCGACATGTCCTGCGGCCCCCGGCGGTAGACCATGTGCACCACCTTGGCGCCCAGCAGCTTGGCCTGCACGGCGGCGTCCACCGCCGTCATGCCGCCGCCAATGACGATCACGCGTCGCCCGATGGGCAGGGTGGACAGGTCTTCCGTCTGGCGCAGGGTGGCGATGAAGTCCACCGCGTCCTGTACCCCGGCCAGGTCTTCCCCAGCCAGCCCCAGTTTTTGCGTGCTGGACAGGCCGAGCCCCAAGAAAACGGCGTCAAAGTCCTGGCGCAGGGTCTCCAGTTGGGCCACCGTCTCCAGCTTCCAGCCGGTGCGGACCTCGATGCCACCGATGTCCAGCAGCCACTGCACCTCGCGCTGGGCGAAGTGGTCCGGCGTTTTGTAGCTGGCCAGGCCATATTCGTTGAGGCCACCGGCTTTGGGCCGGGCGTCGAACACCACCACGTCATGTCCCTGGCGCGCCAGCGTGTGGGCGCAGGCCAGTCCGGCAGGGCCGGCACCGACCACGGCCACCTTTTTGCCGGTGGCGGCGGCGCGGGTGAAGAGCTGGGGCTGGGCGCTTTCCATCAGTGCGTCCACCGCATGGCGCTGCAGGCGGCCAATGGCCACGGGTTTGCCTTCCTGGGTGTTTTTGACACACACGGACTCGCACAGGTTCTCGGTGGGGCAGACCCGCGCGCACATGCCGCCCAGCGGGTTGGACTCCAGAATGGTGCGGGCCGCGCCGCGCAGGTTCGCGTCGGCAATGCGTTTGATGAAGGAGGGCACGTCGATGCTGGTGGGGCACGCGGTGGCGCAGGGGGCGTCAAAACAGTAGAGGCAACGCTCGGCTTCCAACAGGCTTTGTGCCTGTGTGAAACGGGGAGACGCCTCGGCAAAAGCCTTGGCATAGTCGCCAGCGGCAAGGCGCGCAGGGCGGATATCGGGGTGGGTGGTGGACACGCGGGCAACTCCTGTCAGGGTGGGTAAAAGCACACAATCCGTAAAAACTGACCGTTTAGTCAAGTTTCATGGTGAATGCTAGCCACCCGCGTGCCACCGCGTAACTAGGGTTTATCCGGGGGCTTGGCCTTGCGTGACAAAAGCCTCGAATTCGGCCAGGGGTAAAGGCCGGCTGAACAGGTAGCCCTGGTAGGCGTGGCAGCCCTGGCTTGCCAGAAAGGCCTTTTGCGCCTCGGTTTCCACGCCTTCGGCAATGACCGCCAGCCCCAGGCTGTTGGCCAGCACCACCACCATGTGTGCAATGGCGGCGTCGTTGGGGTCGACCAGAATATCCCGCACAAAACTCTGGTCGATCTTGAGCTGGTCCAGCGGCAGGCGTTTGAGGTACGAAAGCGAGGAGTAACCGGTGCCAAAGTCGTCCAGCGAAAATCCCACGCCCAGGGACTTGAGCGAACCCATCTTGGCAATGACGTCTTCGATGTTGGAAACCAGCAGCCCCTCGGTCAATTCCAGCTTGAGCCGCTGCGGGTTGGCGCCCGTGGCGTCCAGCACCTTGTGCACCTGCTGCACAAAATCAAACTGGTGGAACTGGCGGGCGCTCACATTGACGGCGATGGTGAGGTGCGCCAGGGCAGGGGTGTGGGCCCATTGGGCCAGCTGGGCGCAGGCGGTTTCCAGCACCCATTGGCCCAAGGGCAAAATCAGCCCGGTTTCCTCGGCCAGCGGGATGAACTCGGCGGGCGACACCATGCCGCGTGCGGGGTGCTTCCAGCGCACCAGCACTTCGGCGCCGGTCATGCGCCGGTGCTCCGAGCCGGGGCCGGTGGCCACCTGCACCTGGTAGTGCAGGAGGAACTGGCCGCGTACCAAGGCCTCGCGCAGGCCGGCTTCCAGCGCGGCCCGCGCGGCGACCACGGCCTGCATTTGGGGGTCGAAAAAACGCAGGGTGTTGCGCCCGGCCGCCTTGGCCTGGTACATGGCCAGATCGGCGCGCTTGAGCGGTTCGTCGATGCCCTCGTGCTGCTCTCCGAACAGGGTCACGCCGATGCTCGGGGTGCTGTGGTGTTCATGGCTGGCGAGCAGGTAGACCTGGTTGAGCGTTCGCAGAATTTTTTCGCCCACGGTTTCGGCCTGGGTGGCGGCTTCCAGCGCGCTTTCGCTCAGGTCTTCCAGCATCACCACGAACTCGTCGCCGCCCAGGCGGGCCACGGTGTCGTATTCACGCACGCAGGTGCTCAGACGCTTGGCGACCTGTTGCAGCAGCAGGTCGCCCATGTCGTGGCCCAGGGTGTCGTTGAGGGTCTTGAAGTTGTCCAGGTCGATGAACAGCAGCGCGCCCTTGCGCAGGTGGCGGGTGCCGGTGGCCAGGGCTTTTTCCAGGCGCTCCATCAGCAGCCGGCGGTTGGGCAGCTGGGTCAGGGGGTCATAAAAAGCCAGGTTGCGGATCTGGTCCTCGGCCGCCTTGCGCTGGGTGATGTCCGAGAGTGTGGCTACGTAGTGGGTGAGCACGCCTGCGTCGGTTTTGACCGCCGTGATGATCAGCCAGACCGGGAAGATATCGCCATTCTTGCGCCGGTCCCAGACTTCGCCCTGCCAGGTGCCGTGGGACAGGACACCCTGGTGCATGCGTTCGTAAAACGCGCTGTCGTGGCGGCCGGAGTTCAGCAGGCTGTGCGGTATCTGGCCCACGGCCTCCTGGGCGCTGTAGCCTGTCATCGCGGTGAACGCCTGGTTCACCCGCAAAATGGTCCAGGCGCCGTCGGCCACATACATGCCTTCCTGCGACTCGAAGGCGATGGCGGCAATGCGCAGCTCGGCCTCGGCACGGCGGCGCTCGGTCACGTCTTCGGCGGAGGACAGGCTACCCGTGATGGCGCCGGATGCGTCGCGCAGGGTGGCATTGTTCCAGGCCAGCAACAGCCGCTTGCCGGTGGCCGTGATGATTTCGTTCTCATGGTGCGCCGTCAGGCGCAGCTCGCCACGGATCACCCGGCCGAACACGGTGCGCGTGGCCTGGCGGTCCTGGGGGAGAATGAAATGGTCGAACCAATCCAGGCCGATCAGCTCCGCTTCCGTCTTCTCCAGCAATATGCAACCCTGTCGGTTCACCATGGCAATGCGCCCCTGCAAGTCCAGGGCCAGCAGCATGATGCCGGCGATGTCCAGATAACCCTGCGCCCGGTCGCGCGCACTGGCCAGCTCGGCCGTGCGGACCTGAACCTGGTCTTCCAGGGTGCGGTGGGCCTTCTGGATGTCCCCGGCCATGCCATTGAACGCCTCGGACAGCGCGTGGATTTCGAGGCTTTCATCCGGGCGCTCCAGCACCCGCACAAACAAGTCACCGGCGCCCAGTTGCCGCGCGCTTTGCGCCAGCAAATGCAGGGGGCGGGTGAGGTGGCGGGCCGCCACGCGGATGAACGCCAAAGACACCAGGGTGAGCAGCAGGCCCATCACCATCAGCGAGTTGGCGCTCTCCTGCAACTCGCCCAGGGCGTTGTCCTTGCTGGCAAAGTGCACCAGGGTCCAGCCCTGCGAACCGCTGAGCACCACATGGCGGTACACCACCAGCACATCGGTGCCGTGGGTATCGGTTTGTAGCAGGGTGCCTTCAAATCCACTGGACACCTGGGGGGCGAGCCGGAACCGCTCCTCCCCCGCACCCACACGGGGAAAGCGGGCGATGTTCTGTCCTGCCGCGTCAAAGAGCAAGGTGGTGTTGTGCCCATGCATGCCTAAGTCCTCGTCCTGGAAACCCTCGCCCACCAACGGGCCGAGTTCAATGGTGGCTACCACAATGCCCACCAGTTTTCCATTGGGGTAGCCGTTCTTGTCGGGCGCGTGCATTTGCCGCACTATGGCAAGTGACGTCGGCGCACCCGGTTCCGCCAAGGGCTCTATCAACTCGGCGGCCCCGGGCTGCACCGCGCGCTCAATCAAAGCGGGGTCTTCAAACAGCTGCCCAACGTCGCCTGGTTCACTGCTGGCGCGGACCAACTGGCTGGTGGGGTCTACCAGCCTCAGGCGGGCATACCCACCGGGGTAGGCCCGCTGCAAGCGGTCAAATACGCGCAGCAGACTTTTTTGAACCGATGCATTGCCATGCGACAACTGCTCCGCCAGCAACTTGTTTTCCGCCACCACCAGCACGTCGCCACGCCGTTCTTTCAGGCCCTCGGTGATCAAACCATCCTGGTGATCCGCCCTGGCCTCCAGAATGCGGCTGGCTTCCATCAGCCGTTGGTTGCTGGCACCGGGGATACCCAACTGGGGCAGACCGAAATACCAGCCATAAAACACGAAGCCCATCGCCGCCAGGAAAAGCGCGCCGAAGTACCCGGTGACCCGGTTGGCAAAGGAAGGGTGCTGGCCCTGCACTGAGGCTAATTCTCGTAGTCGAAGTTGCGCAGCTGAAACGCCTGCGCTTCGGCCAGAACCCGCGCCAGCCCGTCATAGGCAAACGCCGCCTGCACCGCGCTCCAGGCGCCACTGGCCGGCAATTTTCCCATCTGCATTAAAAAGTCGAACTCTTGTTTGAGGGGCGGTGCGCCGGGGCGCATGAGAACGGTGGGCGCGGAAGGCACCTCCAAAATCTCACGGCGGGTAATACCGGCAATCTGCGCGGGAGACAGGGCGGCCGGTTTGCCGGAAAAAGCCTGGGTATCGGCCATGGCCCAGCGCGCGGCTTGTTGGAGATGGGCAGGGGAGCGCCGCATCCATTCGATTGCACGCAGGAACCCGGCCACTATCTGGCGCGCCGCTTGGGGGTGCCGCTTTTCAAAGCTCTGTTCGATCACAAAATAATCGGTCGTCAGCCCTTTGAAAACGATGTGGTTTCTGTCACTTTTGCCCAGTGCGATGGTCGTGGCGGGCTCCCAACCGGCAAAGGCGTCGATGTCATTGCGTTGCAGCGCGTCTGGCATGTCGGCCACGCCGAGCGGCACCAGCGTGACCTGGGATTCACCAATGCCCGCCGAAGTCAGCCCCTGCAACAAGGTGAGGTGGGCACTGGAGGCGTCAACGTAGCCGATGCGTTTGCCCGCCAGCCCCGCAACCTGCGTATCGCCCTTGGCGACGACGGCGGTGGGTGACTGTTTGACCAGGCCGACGATCCACACACTGCCGCTGGAGGCCGCCAGCAGGGTGGGCATGTCGCCCAACAGCCCGGCCTCCAGCCGCCGCTCGCCCAGCAAACCGACCATGTCGGCCCCGCGGCGAAACGGATGGGTGTGCAGCGGCAGTTTGGCCGCGGCCAGTGCTTTTTTCAACAGGCGATCACGTTGCATGACACTGCTGATCACGCCCGAGGGGTAGCCAAGGGGCTGCACACCCAAGTCCACGGCCGGGGAGTCAGGAGACAGGCCGTAGCGGTCAAAGTATTCCTGCGCGCCAGAAGCGCACGGCAGCGCCAGGGTCAACACGCCCAGTGCGAGGGCGCGCCGGGCTTTGGCAAAGGGCAATGCGAGGTCCTTCAACGCCATGCAGTGGTCTCCGTGGATGGAACGCCGCCGGTCGGGCTGGCGCAACGCATGGTACTACGCTTTCCGGGCTGGCAAAGTGCGGGCGCGGCAGCCCTGTCAGCGAGAGCTCAGGCGCCCGCTTCGGGGCTGCCCAGGCACCTTGGCGACCGCGAAACAGGGGCCGTCAGCACCGCCCCTAGCCGGGGTGACCCAGCGCTTCCCAGCGCTCCAGCGCAACCATCAAGGCGTCGTCGATTTGTGCATTGCGGCTGGCCAGTTGCAGGGCGCGGGCGTTGTCGCTGCTGTACAGCTGCCCGTCGGCCAGGGTTTCCTGGATGGCCTGTTGTTCGGCTTCCAGCGCGGCGATGTGCGCGGGCAGTCCGTCCAGCTCACGCTGCTCCTTGAAGCTGAGCTTGCGGCCCTTGGCAGGTGGGGGCACCGCCGGGGTGGTGGCGCTCACTGCGGCCACCGCTTGCTCCTGTTTTGATAGCTGCTCACGCTCGTAATTAAAGGGCTTGGCCGTGGTTTTGCCCTGGGATGCGGCAATGTCGCTGGCGCGTTTGGTCTGGATCAGCCAGTCGCTCACACCGCCTTCGTACTCGCGCCATTTCGCGTTGCCCTCGTAGGCAATGGTGCTGGTGACCACGTTGTCCAGGAAGGTCCGGTCGTGGCTGACCAGGAACACCGTGCCGTCGTAGTTTTGCAGCAGGTCTTCCAGCAGCTCCAGGGTGTCGATGTCCAGGTCGTTGGTGGGCTCGTCCAGCACCAGCACATTGGCGGGGCGGGCAAACAGGCGCGCCAGCAGCAGGCGGTTGCGCTCGCCCCCGCTCAAAGAGCGCACGGGTGAGTTGGCGCGCGCGGGCGAGAACAGGAAGTCGCCCAGGTAGCTCTTGACGTGTTTCTTCTGGTTGCCGATCTCGATCCACTCGGAGCCGGGGCTGATGAAGTCTTCCAGCGTGGCGTCCAGGTCCAGCGCGTTGCGCATCTGGTCGAAGTAGGCTACGGTGACATTGGCGCCCAGGCGCACCGTGCCCCAGGGGCTGTGGCCGGGTTCGGGCGGCGGTGCGTTGGCGGGGGCCGGATCGGGCTGCAGCTCGCCCAGGATGAGTTTGAGCAGCGTGGTTTTGCCCGCGCCATTGGGGCCCAGCAGGCCGATCTTGTCGCCGCGCAGGATGGTGGCGCTGAAGTCGCGCACGATGGCGCGACCGGACCCGCCGCCGGGCCGCCCCAAGGCGGGGCCAGCCCCCTCGGGGAGCGTGGGGGCACTATCTTCAAAGGTTTTGGTGACGTGCACCATCTCGGACACCAGCTTGCCGCTGGCGTTGCCGCTGCTCACGTCCATGTTCACACTGCCCACCGCATTGCGCCGGGCGGCATGTGCGGCGCGCAAGCTGTCCAGGCGCACGATGCGGGCGGTGGCGCGGGTGCGCCGGGCTTCCACGCCCTTGCGGATCCACACCTCTTCTTGTGCCAGCAGCTTGTCGGCCTTGGCGTTGATGATGGCCTCTTGCGCCAGCTGTTCTTCTTTTTGCACCAGGTAGGCGGCGAAGTTGCCGGGGTAGCTCATCAGCTTGCCGCGGTCCAGCTCCACGATGCGGGTGGCCACGTTGTCCAGAAAGGAGCGGTCGTGGGTGATGGTGATGATGGAGCCCTTGAATTCGACCAGCAGGCCTTCGAGCCATTCGATGGAATCGAGGTCCAGGTGGTTGGTCGGCTCGTCCAGCAGCAGCACGTCGGGCTGGGCCACCAGGGCCTGCGCCAGCGCCACGCGTTTTTTGGTGCCGCCCGACAGGGTGCTGACAATGGCTTGCGGGTCCAGGTGCAGGCGGTGCAGGGTTTCGTTGACGCGCTGCTCCCAGTTCCAGCCGTCCAGGGATTCGATCTCGCTTTGCATCGCGTCCAGGTCGCCGTGGCCCAGGCAATACTCTTCAATCAGGCCGATAACCCGCGCCAGTCCTGCGCTGACAGCTACAAAAATAGTAGCGTCCGCGTCCAGCACGGGTTCTTGTGCCACGTAAGAAATGCGGGTGTTGTTTTGCACCTGCAGTGTGCCGTCGTCGGGTTTTTCCATGCCGCCCAGAATTTTGAGCATGGAGGATTTGCCGGCGCCGTTGCGGCCGATCAGGCCTACGCGCTCGGCGGTTTCAAGGGAAAAACCAGCGTGGTCGAGCAGGGGGACGTGCCCGAATGCCAGCTGGGCGTCAAGTAGGGTAATTAGTGCCATGAGCCTGCGATTATCCCCTGCCGGGCACACCCGCCCCGTCCCCGGTGCCCGCAAAAAGCGTTTGCTAGGCGCTCAGCGCCCGGGACGCTTGCAAGCGGGTTTGTTCCGTCAGGTACTCCAGGAACACCTGGGTGCGCCGGGGCAGGAATTTGCGGCTCGGCAGTGCGGCGTAAATGGTGAACTGCCCGGTAATCCAGGGCCGCAACACCCGCACCAGGTCGCCACTGGCCAGGTAGGGCGCCACCAGCTCCACCGCTGTGGCGGTGATGCCTGCGCCGTCCAGGGCGGCGCGCAGCAGGGTGTCGATGTGGTTGGCGCACAAAACCGGCTTCACCTCCAGATCCCAATGCGCATCGGGACGCCCGGCCTGCGTCAGGCGCAATGCGCGCGGGCGAAAACCGGTGGCCCGCAAGCGCAGGCAATCGTGCTGCGCGAGTTCTGCAGGCTCCATCGGTGTGCCCTTGCGCTTCAGGTAGGCGGGGGAGGCCACCAAGATCGCTTCGGAAGACACAACCTTGCGCGCAATCACATCGCCATCGAAATTGGCATCCGTAGCCAGCAGGGTGATGTCATAGTCCTCAACCGGTGGCTCCTGAAAGGACGCCACTTCAATGTCGAGCATGATTTTGGGATAGAGCTGCCGAAAGCCTGCCACCAGCGGGGCCAGCACATGGGTGGCAAGTATCGGTTGTGCCATCAGGCGCAGCACACCGGCCAGCTCGTGCGTATGGGAGCTGGCCATGTCATGGGCTTCGTCGATGTCTTGCAATATGGCGCGCACCCGGCGCAGGTACATCTCCCCCGCCTCGCTCAGCGACAGGCGGCGCGTACTGCGGTGCAGCAAACGGGCGCCCAGGTGCTCCTCCAGATCGGCCACCAGGCGCGTCACCACGGCGGGCGACATGTCCAGCGCCCGTGCCGCAGCGGCAAAGCCGCCCTCGTCGATCACCCGCTGAAACACCCGCATCGACATCAACCGGTCCATAAAGCCCTTTATTGGGAAAACAAGGCTTTAATTATTGCGTATTTGGCAATTTTCAACGTCTTTCATGTTTTTCCTATTTGCCAAGGGAAACTATGAAATACACCCGCACGACGGACATCAGGTGCAATGAACCATGAACCGAGAAAGTCCATTAGGCGCACCCTCGATGCTGCTTGGCGATTTGACGGAGTCACCGTTCCATGTAAAGTGGCGTTTTGCAAAGCTGCAAGTTCCAGCACACCACACCACCTCATTTCCTGCCGACACCATGAGCGGTCCCACCACAGTCATCTTCACGGCCCATCCGGTTGCAGTTCTGCTCGCGGCGGCGGCCGTGCGCGCCGCCCTGGCGGTCCAGGAAGGCTACGCCCGTGCGGAAGATTTGCAGCAAAGCCACCAGGACCAAAGGGATGCCCTGCACCAGATGCAAGGTGCGTCTGAAGCCACCGGGCGCCAAGCCCTGGATGAAGAGGCCAGCACCGCCGAGGCGGCATTTGTCCAAATCCAGACCGTGGCCGAGAAGTTGGGCATTGCAAAGCAAGTCCAGGCCACGCGGCCACTGCGGCCAGAAACGGCAGACCGCATTGCCATGGCGGCGTATGTGCGTGCCCTGCACGCATTGGCAGAGCAGCTGCGCACCCTCTTGCTCACCGAAGCCGCCCGCCAGTCCGCAGAGTTCGCCGACATGCCCGAGTTTTCCATGCAGGCCGCCGTCGGCGCGGCCGTGCCGCAACAGCTTGCGCAACGCCTGCTGGCGCGCATCGCCCACTTGGGGATGGCACCGGCGCATCTGCAGAAGATTGCGCTGGAACTGGACCAGACTCCGCCGGGTGAGCGTGCCCACCTGCTGGCCACCGAACTGCGCGCACAAGTCCAGGCGCACATCGACGCCGTGCAAAAGCAGCAAGTGCAAGAGGCGGCCTCCGTGGTGGTCCTGCAATCGCTCAAGGACCTGGGTTACCAGGTCGAGGAAGTGTCCGACACCTTGTTTGTGGAAGGCGGGGTGCTGCATTTCCGCCGCCCAGGCTGGGGCAACTACATGGTGCGCATGCGGGTGGATGCCCAAGCCGAATCGGCCAACTTCAATGTGGTGCGCGCCGTGGCCCAGGGCGAAAATGAACGCAGCGTGCTGGACCACCTGGCCGAGGACCGCTGGTGCGCCGAGTTCCCTGCCTTGTTGCAGGCACTGGAAGTGCGGGGCATTCACCTGCAAGTGACGCGGCGGCTGGAAGCCGGGGCAGTGCCTGTGCAACTGGTGGATGCCGCCAAATTGCCGAAGTTCTCTGAAGAGGAGTCCAGTCCCGTGCGTGCACAACCCTTGACGAAGAAACTGCCATGACCCATCCCGTAGCCCGTTGGCTGCTCGACCTGGAGCGCCTGCTGCCGATCCGTTCGCAGTTCGTCATTTCGGGCAGCATCCGTGACCGTTTCATCACCCCGCTGGCGGGCGGCCCCGCGCTGGTGCCGCTGGTGCGTGCGCTGTGGGAAACACTTAAAGCCAGCGACTACCGTTTCTTGCTGGTGGTAGACCCGGCCGATGGCCTGCGGGTCTACCCGGACGAGCCCGTACCGCGTGAACTGGCCACACGGCTGTTCGACCTCAAACTCTCCAACGGCTACCAGGTCATGAGCCTGGAGTCGCTGACCGGGGTGATGAAAAAGGTGACGGCGGAGCGTGAGGCGCGGTGTGCACTGGTGCTCGATTTCGCCTCGCGCATGACGCGCCAGGCCGAGCACCTGAGTGAGGCGGAGCACCGCTTTTTTGTGGCCGCCGAAAAAATGTCCTTGCAGGCCGCGCCGGTGGTGCCGCGTGAAGGCGGTGGTGCGCCGCAATTCAATCCGGTGGTGTGGCTGGCCAACCGCCCACAAGACCTGCCGTCGTGGTTCACCCTGGACAGCGAGCGTGTCGCCAGCCTCACCATCGGCAAGCCTGATTTTGAAACCCGGCAAGCCGCCGCCCAGCAGTTGGCTCCCCTGTTTGTGGGCTATGCCGAGGCCAGCGCAGTCGCGCGCGAGCAATTCGTCAAAAATTTCACCGAGGGCACAGAAGGCATGCCGTTGACGGCGCTGTCCGACATCACCGAGTTGGCCGACCGCCAGCACCTGGGCCTGCCGGACATTGACGATGCGATGCGCTGCTACAAGGTGGGCGCGCTCGACAACCCTTGGCGCAAGGACTACCTGCGCGAGAAAATCCGTGATGCGCAAGCCTTTATCGAGGACCGTGTCAAAGGGCAGCATCCGGCCGTGGTTAAAACGCTGGACATCCTCAAGCGCTCTGTGATGGGGCTGACCGGTGCGCAAGCCCGCTCGGGCGGCAGCCGTCCGCGTGGCGTGTTGTTTTTTGCCGGTCCCACGGGCGTGGGAAAAACCGAGTTGGCCAAGACCCTGACGCAATTGGTGTTTGGCGACGAACGCGCCTACCTGCGTTTCGACATGAGTGAATTTGCCGAAGAGCACAGCAGTGCACGTTTGCTGGGCGCGCCACCGGGTTATATCGGCTTTGACGCCGGGGGCGAGCTGACCAACGCGGTGCGGGAGAAACCGTTTTCGGTGGTGCTGTTCGACGAAATCGAAAAGGCCCACCCGCGCATCCTCGACAAGTTTCTGCAGATTCTGGAAGACGGCCGCCTGACCGATGGGCGTGGCGACACCGCGTATTTTTCGGAAACCATTTTGGTGTTCACCTCCAACCTGGGCATTTTCGGAGAAGACGCGCAGGGCCAGCGTGTGCAAAGTGTGCAGCCCGGCGACCCGTATGAAAAAGTCGAGTCCACGGTGCGCGAATCCATTGCCAACTATTTCAAATTCAAGCTCTCGCGCCCCGAGCTGTTGAACCGCATCGGCGACAACATCGTGGTGTTCAATTTCATCAGCACCGAGGTGGCCGAGCGTATTTTTGACGGCATGCTGCGCAATATCGCCCGTCGCCTGAAGGAGGAGTTCAAAGTGCAACTCTCCATGCCGGTGGCCGTGCGCAGTGCCTTGCTGGAACGCTGCACACGCGACCTGAGCCATGGCGGACGCGGCATCGGCAACCAACTGGAGTCGGCCTTCATCAACCCCTTGTCGCGCGCCCTGTTTGCACACGACCTGGAGGGCAAGCAGCGCCTCGCCATCACCGGTTTGACCGAGGTGGACCGGGTCGTGACGCTGACGCTGCAGAGCGCATGAAAATCGCCATCAACAAAGCGCATTTCCCCGTCACGGTGCTGGGGCCGGGGCGGCGCATTGGCCTGTGGCTGCAGGGCTGCAGCATCGGCTGTAAAGGCTGTGTGTCCCAAGACACCTGGGCACGCGACCCCGGTCGCGAGATGACGGTGGCGCGGCTTCTCAGCTGGTGCCGCCAAACGACGGGTGGCGTGTTCGATGGCGTCACGATTTCGGGTGGCGAACCCTTTGACCAGCCGCAGGCACTGGCCGTGTTGCTGGACGCACTGCGGGACTGGCGTGCCGCTGAAAACGCAGATTTTGACATCTTGTGCTACAGCGGTTACCCCCTGGCGCGGCTGCAAAAAAAGCATGCCAGGCTGTTGGGCAAACTCGATGCGCTGATTCCCGAACCCTACCTCGACCACCAACCACTGACCCATTTGTGGCGCGGCTCGGCCAACCAGCCTCTGGTGCTGCTGTCGGAGCGCGGCCGCAGACGTTTGGCCGACTATGTGGACGCTGGCGCGGACAGCGGCGGTAAACGGATTCAGGCCATGGTCGATGGGGAGCGTGTCTGGTATGTGGGCATTCCGGCACGCGGTGACATGGCGGCGTTGGAGGCGGCGTGTACCGAGCGCGGCGTCGCGTTTGCGCAGGTGAGCTGGCGGCAGTAAATGGACGCTGACACTGATTACGTTCGCCGCTGCCCGTCTTGCGAGAGCGAGCATGCACCGCAGGTCATGCGCTGCGGCTGCGGTGCTTTGCTGGTCGGGGTGGATTTGGTTGGCAAACACACGGTGGAGCAGGCGCTTGCACCCCAGCCGGACGTGCCAGACGACGATACCTGCATCACCTGCCCCTTTGAAGACTGCGCACAAACCAATCCGGCGGGCAGCACCAGCTGCCTGTATTGCAACCGCCCCTTGAACGGTGGAGCACTTGCACTACAGGCATCCACCGGCCCGGTGCAAAGCCTGCTGACCCTGCCTGTCAAACTGAAGGCGCGTTATCGCATCCTGCGTCCTCTGCCCACCCAGGGTGCGGAAGCCGAATTGCTGTTGGTCGAAGCGCACGGCGGTGGTCCGGCCCACGTGGCAAAAATCTACCGCCATGGCATCCAGCCCCGGCCCGAGGTCCAGCAGCGCATCGGCCGCATAGACCCCCACCATCGGCTGGAGGTGTTGGAGTTTGGCGTCTCGGAAGGGTATGCCTACGAGTTGATGGAATACTGTGCGCTGGGCTCCTTGCGCCAGTGCCTGCAAGCGGGACCCTTGGCCGATGCACTGCTGCGGGACTGGGTGCACGAGTTGTCCCTGGCCATTGCAGGCGTCCATGCGGTCGGCCTGATCCACCGCGATCTGAAGCCGGAAAACATTTTGGTGCGCAGCGTGCAGCCGCTGGACCTGGTGTTGACCGATTTTGGCATTTCCTCCGTGCTGGAGGCCACCCAGCGCTTTACGGGCACCGCGCGCACGCTGCCCTATGCCCCACCCGAAAGTCTGTCCGGCGTGATCGATGGCAAGGCGGACTATTGGGCGCTCGGCATGGTCATTCTGGAAGGGGCGCTGGGCCAGCATCCGTTTGCGGGATTGTCGGAGGCCGTCATCCTGCACCACCTGACCACCCGCAGCATGGACCTTGCCGGCATCGCCGACCGCAAGCTTCGCACCTTGCTGCGCGGCTTGCTGTTGCGCGACCCCCAGCAGCGCTGGGGTATGGATGAAATCACCCGCTGGCGCGCCGACGATCCCAGCCTGCCCGAGCCAGTTGAACAGGGCGTGGGGGCCAGCTTCCATGCGCCCTACCACCTGGGCCGGGATATTTGCCATAGCAAAGAACAGCTCGCCGTGGCGCTGAGCCGCAATTGGCGCGAGGGGGTGGCTGACATGGCCAATGGCCAATTGCAGACCTGGTTTCGCGAGGTACAGAAGGACCAGAACACCGTGCGTCTGCTGCTGGAGCTGCGCTATGAAACTCAGGTGCCAGTGGATGTGCAATTGCTCAAATTGATTCTGCATCTGGCGCCCGGTATTCCACCGGTTTGGCGGGGAGAAACGATTGAACTGCCCGCCATCCTTTCCCATGCCAACCAGGCACTGAAAGGAGACGCCGACGCGGCGCAATGGTTGCACACGCTTTACCAGCACCGCGTGCTGGAAACCTACGCCAGCGCGGGAAATGCGGTGGCGGCCAGCATTGTGCAGAAATGGGGTGCGGCGTGTGAACAATTTGCGCGTGCCTGGGACGTGGGCCATGCATTGATCCGGGGAAAAGCCCCTGCGCGTGGTCCCGATGAATTTGTCAATTTTGACCAGGTGGTTTATGGCAAGGACGATGCCGTGTGCCCGTCCCTGGCGGGTATGCACGCGCGGCTGCTGGCGATGGCGTTTGACCCCGCGTGGTCGCAGCGCCTGCGCCAGCGATTGACCGCAGAGCTTGCGACGCCCATGGTGTATTGCCCCTGGCTCGCTGAATTGGGCGACCTGCGCACCATGGATGCCGCCACCGTGCTGGTGCTGGAGGCTTTGTTGCCGGACGCCAAAAAGGTGGCGGATCGCCAAATCCAGGCCGATGCGCGGCACCGCGAAACGCAAATGCAGGATTACCAAACGACCAAACAGGAGATCTCCGCTGCCCTCCTTGCGGTTCGCACCGCAGCCCGGCGCACGGGGGTGATGCGACCCCATGCGTCGGTGGAGCTGCGCACGGCACTGGACCACTACTTCGAGGTGATTGGCAAAATCAAAGCCTCGGGACGCGCGGATGCGGACTGGCAAACCTTGAGGAAGTCGGCCAGCCGCGTTGAACGGGTGGCCCTCCAGATGTTGTCACTGCTGGATATCCAGGCAGAACGGAGAGAGGTCAATGCCGGGTGGTTCAGCGCACAGGTTCTGGGCTTCGTCGTGCTTGCCGCATTCCTGCTGCTGGTCTTTTTGGGCGAGGGGACGAGCTACTGGCTGATGGCCGCCGCTGGCGCCGTGATGGCGTGGCGGCTAGTGCCTCTTTATTCCTTGGCGAAGGAAATCAGAGCCCTGGCGGCCAAACTGTAAGCACAGCGTGCGGCGGTGGCTGCACCTACTGGATGCGCAGCACCTTGCTGTGCGCGTCCTTGCGCTTGGGCAGTGTCAGCGTCAGGATGCCGTCTTCCACTTTGGCCACGGCGGCCTTGTCGTCCACTTCGTGCAAGAGGGACATTTCGCGCGAAGCATGGCCCTGGTAGACCTCATTGACCAGCGTGCGGTAGCCATTGCCGGACTTTGCCTCTTTTTCGGGTTTGGCGTCGGTGCTGATGGAAATGCAGTTGCGGTCAATGCTGACCTGGATGTCGTCCTTCTTGACACCGGGTACGGCAGCGCGGACCTGGTATTCCTTGTCGTTCTCGATCACGTCCACACGGATGTCGCCCGCCCAGTCGTTGTCCATGGCCAAGGGACGCATCATGCGGCGGAACATCTCTTCGAAGCGGTCAAACCGTGTTGACAGCGGGGTGGACATGGGGGTTGTACTCAGTGGATTCATAAAAACCTCCTGCATCAAAAGTAAAACCCCACTGTAGAAACGCAATGGCAGGCGCGTTTGTGAAATGTCAATCGAGGCCAGCGCCGGGGTCTTAAAGTTTGCAGGTTCATCGGCTACGGCGAACGGACCCCCATCCACTTTTTTGCAGGAACCACCACCATGCTCAGTTCCCTGAAACAGACCAGCAAAACCATCGGCCGCGAGATCACGCGCGCGTGGGAAAACCTCTCGGACGGTTGGCGCGAATTGCTGAGCCACAGCAGCGATGCCTTGACCCACTTCACCCGCCACAAAGACGAGGAGCAGAAAGAGGGCGGTGCGCTGGTCACGTTTCCACGTTGGGGCCTGTTGGCGGGGGAACTGGAAGAGACGGGCGAGGAAGTGGTGGTGCGGGTTGAGCTGCCCGGTTTGGACAAAGACGATTGCCGCATCCGCGTCGAAGGCAATATGTTGTATCTGAATGGGGAAAAGCGCATGGAGCGCGAAACCCACGACAGCACCTACCACGTCATGGAACGCGCCTACGGGGCGTTTGAGCGCACCATTGCCTTGCCGAGCAGCGTGAACGCCGACAAGGCCCAGGCGAGTTTCAAAAATGGGGTGCTGACGGTGCGTTTGCCGAAAACCGTCAGCGAGGGCGCCAAGTCCATCCCCTTGGTTTGAGCGCCCCGTTGGCCGGACTTCAGCCCAGCAAGGTGTCAGCGTTCACATAGTTGTAGCCCAGGTCCTTGGCTACCGCTTCGTAAGTGACCTGGCCGTTGGCAACGTTCAGGCCGTTCTTCAAGTGCGCGTTGTCTTTGATGGCTTGCTTCCAGCCCTTGTCCGCCAGCGCCACGGCGTGGCCAATGGTGGCGTTGTTCAGCGCAAAGGTGGAGGTACGGGCAACCGCTCCGGGCATGTTGGCCACGCAGTAGTGCACTACGCCGTCCACCATGTAAGTGGGTTCGGCATGGGTGGTGGCGTGTGAGGTTTCAAAGCAGCCGCCCTGGTCAATGGCGACGTCCACCACCACAGCGCCTTTTTTCATGCGCGAGATCATGTCGCGTGTCACCAGCTTGGGTGCTGCAGCGCCAGGAATCAACACACCGCCCACCACGACATCGGCATCCAGCACGGCTTCTTCCACGCTTTGCGTGGTCGAGTACACCGTGTTGATGCGGTTGCCAAACACCAGGTCGAGTTGGCGCAGCCGGTCCACGTTTTTGTCCAGCACGGTCACCCGTGCGCCCATGCCCACCGCCATCTGCAGTGCGTGGGTGCCCACCACGCCCGCGCCCAAAACCACCACATGGGCGGCAGGCACACCGGGCACGCCGCCCAGCAACACGCCCATGCCGCCTTTGGATTTTTCCAGGTGCGCCGCCGCCGCCTGCACGGCCATGCGGCCAGCCACTTCGCTCATGGGGGCCAGCAGGGGCAAGCCGCCGCCTGGGCCGGTGATGGTTTCGTAGGCAATACACACGGCGCCAGACTTGACCAGGGCAGCGGTCTGCTCAGGATCGGGTGCGAGGTGCAGGTAGGTGTACAAAATCTGGCCGGGGCGCAGCATGGCGCACTCTTGCGGCTGCGGCTCTTTGACCTTGACCACCATGTCGGACTGGGCAAACACCTGGGCGGCATCGGCGGCCAAGGTGGCGCCCGCAGCGATGTACTGCTCGTCGCTCAGGCCAATGGCGGCGCCTGCGCCGGTTTGCACCAGGACCTGGTGGCCGCGCGAGGTGAGCTCGCGCACGCTGGCGGGGGTGAGGCCCACGCGGTATTCGTGGTTCTTGATTTCTTTGGGTAATCCGATACGCATGCTGTTCTCCGGTTTCGTTGTTGTAGAAGTGCACAGTGTGTGGCAAGGCGCGTCACAAGAAAACAAAGATCAGTGCGTTAGCCGCTTCATTCAAGCGGCTAATGCTGGATGGAAAGAGCCATGCCCGCTGTGGGAAAAAACAACAAAAACTGCACCTGAGAGACCAATTCACCGCCCATTGGCATCAAGCCAATTTTTTGCAAGCCTCCAAACAAGCGGCCTGCTTAGAATTCCGGTTCAGACCAAAGGCACCATGTTTTCTTTCTTCAAATCCAAAAAAAGCAAACCCGCTGCCCCGGTTGATGTGCCGCCAGCGCCCGCCAAACGCATGACGCTGGAGGACCGCAAGGCCTTTCGCCAGGAAATGCTGTACCAGTCCATCCGGGAAACCTTCCTGTCCATGGAAGTGGTTTCCAACATGTACAAGTTCAAGGTGGTTCCTGCGGACGAACGGCACCACCGCTTTGTCGCCATGATTGATGTGGCCAAGTCCTTCGTCACGGGCAGGGACAACAGAACCCGGAGTTTTTCCGCTTTTGAGCAGTTGATGCGGGCCAACGCCTACAAACGTTTTGGCGTGTTGATTGACGGAATCTACTGGCGCGTCAGTGAAACCGAAAGCCAGTTTGAGCGCTACTCCCGCGTCACCGACCTGGCGGGTGCGGCACCTGTTCGCAAAGCGGAGCCAGCGCCGGGCTTCAATGGCCGGACCAGCGCATTGGCGCGCCAGACCTACCAGGCGGTTTCCGAAGACGAAGCCAAGGCATTCATGGAAGCACTGCAAAGCGGGAAATCCTTGCCCGCCGTCCATATCGGTGAGCAAGAATACCAATCCGATCTGGCACCGCTGGACGGCGGCATCATGATTGGCGGCACCCAGTACGGCAAGCTGTAGCAGCGTGCCGACCGGGCACCGTCACACCCTCCTACTCGCCGCCGGGCGGTCCCGACAGGCGGTTCAGCACCGAAGCGATCAGGTCGATGGGCATGGGGAACACAATGGTGGAGCTTTTTTCCCCTGCAATCGCGGTCAGCGTTTGCAGGTAGCGCAACTGCATGGCCTGTGGCGCACGAGCCAGCACATGGGCAGCTTCCAGCAGTTTGGTGGACGCCTGGAGTTCGCCTTCGGCGTGAATGACCTTGGCACGCCGCTCGCGCTCGGCTTCGGCCTGCTTGGCAATGGCACGGACCATGGTTTCGTTCAGATCCACATGCTTGATCTCGACATTGGCCACTTTGATGCCCCAGGCGTCCGTTTGCACGTCCAGTATCTTTTGCAGGTCCTGGTTGATCTGGTCGCGCTCGGCCAGTAGCTGGTCCAGCTCGTGTTTGCCCAGGATGGCGCGCAGGGTGGTCTGGGCCAGCTGCGACGTGGCCAGCGTGTAGTTCTCCACCTGGATGATGGCCAGTTGCGGATCAATCACCCGGGCGTACACCACCGCATTGACCTTGACCGAAACGTTGTCGCGCGTGATCACGTCCTGCTCGGGCACATCCATGACCATGGTGCGCAGATCGACGCGCACCATTTGCTGGACCCCCGGAATCAGAATGATCAAGCCCGGTCCCTTGACTTTCCAGAAACGCCCCAGCTGGAACACCACACCGCGCTCGTACTCGCGCAGGATGCGCACCGATGCCACCACCAGCATGACCAACACAACTGGAATGAAGCTGTAACCGATTCCCCACATCATAGGTACCTCCTTGTTCAATGGTTAGGGGCCTGAAGTTCCGCTTGCGACCCGTTGACAGCGGCCACATCCGTGGACGCAGGCTCCATGGGCTCGGCGTGGAGAACCAGGCCTTCGCGCCGCGTTACGCGCACACGCTGGCCCCGCGTGAGCGGGGCGTCCGAGCGCACGCGCCAGAGTTCACCGGCCAGGCGCATCCAGACGCCATCGGCGCCGGTCTGCACAATCTCGCCGCGCATTCCGGGCAATTCCTCCGAACCGCTGACCACCGGGCGTTTGCGGGCTTTCAAGGCCAACCGAAATACCAGCACTGCGAGCAGGATGTTGAGCGCGGCCACGCTGGCGATCAGCAGGGGGGGAATGCCAAAACCCGGCGTGTCGGTGTCCATCAGCATGATGGAGCCGATGACAAAGGCCAGGGTGCCACCGATGCCCAAGGCGCCAAAACTGGGCAGCCACGCCTCGGCCACCAGCATCACAAAGCCCAGCACGATCAGCGCCACCCCGGCATAACTCACCGGCAACATCTGCAATGCATACAGGCCCAGCAGCAGCGATATCGACCCCGCCACGCCGGGCACGCCAAAGCCGGGGGACACCAGCTCGAAGTAGATGCCATACAGGCCCAGCAGCAGCAATAGATACGCCATGGCCGGGTCGGTCAGCACGGCGAGTACCCGGGTGCGCCAGTCCGGGGCGCTCACCACCGTGCGCCTGCCTTGGCTGTCCACCTGGTGTGGAACACCTCCTTGCATCTGTACCGTGCGGCCGTGGGCCCGCTTCAGAAGCTGGCCCACATCGGCGGCGATGAAATCGATCACCCTTTGGGCCTGCGCTTCTTCGGCGGACAGGCTGGCGCCGTCTCGCACGGCACGATCGGCCCACGCCGCGTTGCGCCCCCGCATTTGGGCCAGTGCGCGCAGGTAGGCGGCCGCGTCCTGCACGATCTTGCGGCCCATGGCGTCCGAGGCCGACGGAGTTGTTTCTGTGTTGTCTTTGGGGGCACTCGCCTTGCCTTGTGCCGCGGGACGGGGGCTGGCCGGTGCGGGTTTCGGCGGGGCCGGTGTGCCGGGCAGGCCTCCGATCTGGACCGGGGTTGCCGCGCCTAGGTTGGTGCCCGGCGCCATGGCGGCCACATGGCTGGCATACACGATGTAGGCGCCCGCGCTGGCGGCCCGTGCGCCGCTGGGCGCCACCCATGCCGCGACCGGGACGGCCGATGCGAGGATGGCTTTGACGATCTGGCGGGTTGACGTGTCCAGCCCGCCGGGCGTGTCGATCTGCAATACCACCAGCGGCGCGCCTTCTTCCGCGGCCTTTTGCAGGCCGCGGGCAATGTAGTCTGCAGTGGCCGGGCCAATCGGTCCCTTGACGTGCAGCACAGGCACGGCAGACACACGGGTTACCGCGTTGGCCAACTGTGCTGTGGAGGCACGGTCCTGCGCCAACGCAAGCAAGGCCGCGGCCACACCCAGCAGCGTCAGCGCCCATTTCACGAAACCTCCTGAGCACGCGCTGATTTTGAATCCATCGCCATGTTTGCCTTCTTCCTGCGCATTCAAAGCCAATGCGGCGCACTGTGTGGAATACGCATGGCCTATGCTTGATCAGTTTGGGCCGGTGCGCTTGACCATTCTCAAGGCAGGTGCCCGTGTGGCCCGATCGCTGCACACCCTGCGCCACCTACTATCATGGCGGGCATGTTGGATGCCAACCCCCGCCAGAGTTCCCGTTGTGTTTTCGCGCATTGCCGCGCGCCAGGATAAATGCCATGCCACCGCACCACCGCCACCCTCCACACCACTCACCACCGCGTCGGGACGGTATTCCGGCTTCGCGCATTCTTGGGTTTGTGAACGCTGACCAGCTTGATGGCTGGTTGGCCCCGCTGGTGCCCGATGCGGATGACCGCACTTTTGTGGTGCGTTGTCTGATCGGTGAAGGGCCCATTCACCACCGCGGGTCCAACTACATTTTGCTGGCGCTGCTGGGCCGGGCGCTGGAGGCACGGGGTGGGGCGCAGCCCACGCACGGTGGTGCGCCGGTGCCCATGCGCCTGCCGCCGCATCTGGTCGAATCGGTGGCAGAGGGGGCGTACCCTGTGGCCTTGCCGCTGAACGCCTTGCGTGAACTCGCCGGTGGCGACGCGCAGCAGCTCGATGCCATGGTTGACTGCCTGACCGATGGGCCGCCGCAGCATGCGCTGGCCAATGTGGTCATGGTGGCGTTGATCGAAAGCCTGCTGGCCCGCAGGCCCGGTGGCGCCGCATGAGCGCATTGCAGCAGCAGGCGTTTCGCCTGGCCGCAAGCGAATTGGGCATGGCCTCTGCCGCATGGTTGTTTGTTCAGGAGACCGCTGCCACTGGCACGCTGCAAGAGGGTGCTGCCGCGGTGGCCGCCCTGCGCGACACCATGGGGCGTGCCTGGCCCGTGTTGGACGCGGTGTGCGCCGGCTGGCTGGCTGGCGCGCGTGAACCCCGCATGGATGTGAACGCCGTGCTACCGCAGATCAGCGGCGCCTCGCGGTTGGTGCTGGTGGGTTATGAATCCGCCTGGGTGGATGCCCTGTTGGCAGTTTTGCCTGCACAGGTGCGCGTGGGTCTGGTGTTGGCAGGGGACCCGCTGGCCAACTGGGAGCGTGTATTGGCCAACCACGGCGGGCGTGTGGAAGGCTTGTCGCTGGAGAATTTCCAGGCGTGGGCGGGGCCGCGCTCGGTGTTGCTGACCTTTGTGTACGGCGCCGCTGCCAGTCAGATTTTTGTCTTGCCGACCTGGTTGCGCGCCGCCGGGCCGGACGTTCGGCTGCAGTTTCGCAGCCTGCTCGGTTGGCGCATTCTGGATGTTCCGATGGAAATTTACCCCCGCTGGCTGGTGGCTGCGGATGCGCAGACCTTGACCGATATGAGGCCGATGGAATGAACGCACAGCTTGGTTTTGCACTCACTCTGGTGTTCACGCTGGTAGCCCAGGCCGTGTTGCCGTCCTACCGGCTGATGATCGTACTGGCCGGGGCGGCTTTTTCATGTGCGGGCGCGGCCTGGTGGGGTGTGGCCAGTGTGGGGGCGATATTCGCCGGGGTGCCCTGGAACGTACTGCTCATTCTGGTGGCCTTGGGACTGTTTACCCAGCGCTTGGCCGATACCCAGCTTTTTGGTTTGGCCTCGGTTGCGCTGGTGCGCCTGGCGGGGGCGCATCCCCTGGCGCTGCTGGTGCTCAGCGCGCTGGGTACCTACGCGGTGTCGTCCGTGGTGAACAACCTGACAGCCCTGTTCGTTATTTTGCCGGTGCTGCTGACGGTATTTTCGCTGTCGGGTGTGTCCCAACGGTTCGCGGTCTGGTCACTGGGCGTGATACTGGTGTCGTGCAACCTGGGGGGGGCCGCGACCCCGATTGGGGACTTTCCCGCCGTGCTGTTGCTGGGTCGCGGCACCATGAGTTTTGAACGCTACTTGTATGATGCCGCCCCGCCGACACTGGTTGCCATGGGGGTGTTTTTGCTGCTGGTGCTGGCCCGGCGGCCTGCACATGATGTACCTACAACGCCGTTGGGGCGGCGTTTGACGCTGGCGACGCTGTCGCGGCTGTACCGTGGGGTGCGGCTGGACTGGCTTCTGCTGGCCCCCTGCCTGGGCGCATTGGCGGGCATGATCGTGGGCTGGCTGGTGATCCCGGCGGCCTGGGGCATTGGGCCGGAACTGGTGGCCTGGCTGGGGGCAGGCGTGGCCTTGATCGCAAGGCCCGTGCAGGGCGAGGCGGCGATCAAGCACGCCGTGGATGTGGAAGCGGTGCTGTTTTTGCTGGCGCTGTTCCTCATGGTGGGCGTGGTGCGGGAGACGGGGCTGTTCACCCACCTGGCGGCACTGCTGCAAACCGTACCCATTGCGCCCGAAGGGCAACTGGTGTTGTTCCTGGTGGCTGCGGCATTGCTGACGGGGCTGTTTTCTGCGGGGCCGAGCATGGCCGCGCTGCTGGAGGTGGCCGATGTGCTGGCGCTGCAATTTGCGCCTGAACCCGTGTACGTCGGGTTGGCGCTGGCGGTGTGTGCGGGCAGCAGCCTGTTTCTGACGGCTGCCACCGCTGGGCCGCTGATGCAAAGCCTGGCCGAGCGCGCTGCGTTGCGCGATGTAGGGGGGCAGACCGTGCACTTTGGTTTTCGTGAATACCTGGGGGTGGGCCTGCTGGGGTTTTGCGTCATTTTGGCGGTGGCGATTGGCCGCACCCTTTGGGCGATTGCCTGAAATTCCGAGAGGCTTTGCGTGAATTTGCCTGACCTGCCGCTTGTCCATGTGCTGGGGCACGACGCCATGGACTGGGGCATCGTCCTGGTATTCGCCACCGTTTACCTGGGGATGTTTCTGGGTGGCTTGCCGCGCCTGAAGCTGGACCGTTCGGGTGTGGCGCTGCTGGGCGCCATTGCGGTGATCGCGCTCACCGGGCTGTCTGTGGAAGACGCGGCGCGCACCGTGGACCTGCCCACCATCGTGATGCTGTTTGCCTTCATGGTGGTGTCCGCGCAGATGCGCCTGGGTGGTTTTTACACGGCCGTGACGCGCCGGGTGGGCGCCATGCCGCTGTCGCGCAGGGGCTTGCTGGCGGCGCTGATCGTGGTGGCCGGGGCGCTGTCTGCGGTGTTTTCCAATGACATTATTTGCCTGGCCATGACCCCGGTGGTGGCGCGTTTGTGCCTGCAACGCGGGCTCAACCCCGTGCCCTTTCTGGTGGGCCTGGCCTGTGCGGCGAACATCGGCTCTGCCGCCACGCTCATCGGCAACCCGCAGAACATGCTGATTGGTTCGGTGCTGCACATGCCTTTTGGTGCTTACCTGCGCCAGGCGCTGGTGCCCGTGGGTGTGAGCCTGGCGCTGCTGTGGCTCTGGCTGGCTTACGGTCCAGGCGCTGGGGCTGGCCCCCTGCCAGGGCCGCCGCCAGAGTTGCCACGCGACGAGGACCCCGTGTTTGATGCTTTTCAGAGCGCCAAGGGCCTGCTGGTGGCCGGCGCGCTGCTCATGATTTTCCTGTTCACCGACTGGCCACGCGACGTGTCCGCCCTGGTGGGTGCGGCCGTGCTGCTGCTGAGCCGGCGCTTGCATTCGGCGCACGTCATGGGCTTTGTGGATTGGCAGCTCTTGCTGCTGTTTATCGGCCTGTTCGTGGTCAACCACGCGTTCGAAACCACCGGGCTGGCCGCGCAAGCGGTGGTTTGGCTCGCAAACCAGGGCGTGCACTTGGCCGATCCTGGGCTGTTGATGGTGGTCGGTGTTGCGCTGTCCAACCTGGTGTCCAACGTGCCCGCGGTCATGCTGCTGTTGCCGCACCTGGGCCAAGGCGCCAATGCGGGTGCCACGCTGGCACTGGTCACCACGTTTGCTGGCAATCTGCTGCTGGTCGGGTCGATCGCCAACCTGATCGTGGTGGACCTGGCGCGCAAGAGCGGCATTGCCATTGGCTGGAGGCAGCACGCCGTGATCGGTGTACCGGTCACGCTCAGCACCCTGGGGGTGGTGTGGGCTGGGTTGCGCTGGGCGCTGTGATCCGTTCGCTGGATGCCGTCACCCGACGGGTAGCAAGTTCAGGTTGACGACAACCAGGACGCACAGGGCGGCCGTGGCGCCGACCAGGCACCATAACCTGATGCGCATGACCTCCATGCGCTTGATCAGTTGCGCATTTTGATCGGCCAGGGCCGTGATCAGTTCGGATGACGCCAGCATTTGCTGGTGCAAAGTGGCCACCGTAGCTTCCACCGACGCCAGTTGCGCCTGCAGCACAGCCGTGGCGCCGGACTCCGGCAACAGTATGGCGGCGCCCTCTTGGGTGGCGGGAGCGGGCGACGGCGTTTTTTTTGCAGCCGCCTTCCACAGCTTCTTCGCACCGTCGGCGATCACCGGGGCATTGCTGATGACATCGGTCCAGGGGACCATCTTCAGGACTGTCAGCCAACCAATCGCCATGAATATGCCTTTCGAAAAAGTGGGGCCTGTGAATGCAATATTTCTGGAGCTTTCAGCAGTGTGGGGCAGTCGGGCAGTCAGACACCTCTGAATTTCAAAAAGTCCCTGCCCCAGGCCTGGACATCATATTCCTGCACCCGCTGAATCAGGGCCTGCATGCGGAAGGCGCTTTCATGCGCGTCCAGACGCAATGCGGCGAGCAGGCTTTGGATCATGCTGTTTTCATCGTAGGGGTTGGTCAGCACCGCCCCCTTGAGTTCCACGGCGGCGCCTGCAAACTCCGAAAGCACCAGCACGCCCAAGGTGCTGGAAGCGGCTTTTGCCGAGATGTATTCCTTGCACACCAGGTTCAGGCCATCCCGCAAGGGCGTGATCCAGGCAATGTCTGCCGCAACGTAAAAGGACACCAATTCTTCGAAAGGAATGGAGCGGTAAAAATAGCGCACGGGTGTCCATCCCATGCGGGAAAAGCGGCCATTGATTCGCCCCACCACCTGGTCCAGGTTTTCCCGGGTTTTTTCGTATATCTCCATACCGGGCGCAGCAGGAGTCACGATGTTGAGCATGATCAATTTGTCATGCCATTCGGGATATTTTTCCAGAAACTTTTCATAGGCGAGCATCTTTTCGATGGGGCCTTTGACATAGTCAAGCCGTTCCACGGAGAGGATGATTTTTCGGCCATTGGCTTCCTCCAGCAGGCTGCTGATCAGTTTGTGGGTGGCGCTCTGATTGGCAATGGTCTTTATTTTGGTGTTGTCAATTCCGACCGGATGTGCGCCGACCTTCAGTACGCCGTACGGCGTCTGGATAGCGCGGGGCATTTCGTCGACTCCCAGTGCGCAACCGTAGGTCAAATATGTGGGGGCACAGCACTCCTTTTCCAAAATTTGCGTGGCTACATTGGAGCGCACCACATCGATGAAATTTTCCACGTAGCGGGGGATGTGAAAACCGACATAGTCGCACTTCAACAGGCTGGCGACAATTTGCCCCTTCCATGGAAGAATATTGAAAACGTCTGCGCCGGGAAAGGCCGTGTGGTGAAAAAATGCTATTTTGAGGTCAGGCCGCAGGTCGCGAAGGTAGGCAGGCGTCATCCACAGGTTGTAGTCATGGATCCATACCGTGGCCCCCAGTGCCGCCACTGCCGCAGTTCTTTGGGCGAACAAGCGGTTGACTTCACAGAAGTGGAGCCAGTGCTCCTCAACGAAAGAGACTCTTTCGGGGAAGGAAAAAATAATCGGCCAAAACGCTTCCTTGGAAAATTGCTTGTAGAAGATGTTGACATCATCCGCGGTCAGCGCAACTCGCGAGGCCACCAGATGGGGGTATCTTTCCTTGTCAACGGCGACATTCACCTCAAACCCCTCCGGGTCGCGGCTGTCCTGTTGCGACCAGGCTACCCAGGCCCCTTTTTTGCCTTCCGCAAAGAGCCCCAGCAGGGTGGGCAAGATGCCATTGGGGCTCTTGGGTTGCTCGCGCACATAGCGATGCCCCTGCCTGATTTCATCAAATGGCTGGCGGTGGTACACGATCACCAGGTCGGCCGAGCCCTGAGGTGCTTGCTTCCGAGCATCTCCGGTGTCAAAGTTGGTGTGGAATCCATGGTAATGAATGGCTTCCAGAATGCCACAGGGGCCCTCGGTTTGGGCCAGATAAATCTCCTGCGCAGGGGTTTGTTCCTTGATGGCGTTTTTGAGTGCCGGTTCTCCGTTGCTAACCACCACGCCCCGGTAGCCGGCCTGCATCAGGGACAGGTCATTCAAAGTGTCTCCCGCGACCAAAACCTTCTCCTTCGGTAAATCTTCCGCCTGGAGAAGCTGCGTCAGGCTATGGCCCTTGGAGACCCCCGCGGGCAGAAAGTCAAGGTATCTTCCGGCCGAAGTCAAAATGGCCAGGTCCAGCGATTCGGCAATGACTTTCACGTCCGCCAAGGCAGTTTCATTTCCGTAGAAGAACGAACAGCGGCGTTCTTGCGGCACCTCCTGCAACTGGAGACCGGCAATGCTGTTGACACTATTCAAGACGGCCTCGCGTCCCGGCCACTTTTCCGCAATTTCATTTTGAAGCGGCATGACGGGGATGAAAGTCTCTGCCTGCCTTTTCAAAACGGTCGCGCCGACGTCGGCAATGATGTAGTCCGGCATGGGAAAGGAGGGGTCATCAAGCAGCGACAGAATGCTTTCATAGCCGCGCCCCGTTACAAAGATGAGAACGATCTTGTCGCGGTTGTCCCGTATGACCTTGTACAGGGGGGGCATGGTCCCGTTGGTATCTGGATGCAAAAAAGTTCCATCCAGATCGGTTGCCAGAACGAGGTCTATCCGTGAGTGCATGGCATCTCCTTTTTCGGTTGCTTGCATGAGAAGTTCCTTTCGGGATGTCATTCGCCGAAAAGCGCGGTGCGAGGTTGCGTCAGGGTGGAATCTTTCCGACAAAATGCAGCGTCTGGGTCGGGAACGCAAATGCGATGTTGTGTTCTGTGAAGAGCTTGACCAAGCGCAGGTTCACGGCCTGCTGCGTGTTCATGTAAACGTTGTAATCAGGCTCCAGCACGTAGTACACAACCTCATAGTCAAGCGAGGACGCACCAAAATTTTTAAAGTGCGCGCGGTCGAACCGGACTTTGTCCTGGGTTTCGATAGCCTGCCGGACAAGCTGCGGAATCAGTTCAAGTGTGGCGGCAGGTGTGTCGTAAGTGACCCCGAATGAAAAGACTGCGCGGCGCTCCTGCATGCGCTTGTAGTTTCGGATACGGCTTTTGAGCAAATCATTGTTGGAGAAAATGATTTGCTCCCCGCCCAGGCTGCGGATGCGCGTGGTTTTCAACCCCACATGTTCAACCGTTCCCATCAGGTCATCAATGATGATGAAGTCCCCAATGACGAAGGGCTGGTCGATGGCAATCGAAAGGGATGCAAACAGGTCGCCAAGAATGCTTTGAACCGCCAATGCCACCGCAATGCCGCCAATGCCCAGACTGGCAACCAGCGCGGTCACATTGAGCCCCATGTTGTCGAGCAAGAGCAGTGCCACCACGACCCACAGTACGACACGCCCCAAAAATGAGAGCAGAGACCGGGTCATGGCGCGCGCACCTTCGTCCGCCGCATCACCATTGGAGAACCGGCGATTCAGCCAAAAGGCGAAGCCCCGGTTGACCCAGAAGCCGGTTTGCAGAATGAGCAAACAGATAAAGGCCCGATCCGCCAGCTTCCCCATTGCCGCAGGAAGCGCGAGGAAATGCGTCGCAACGTAGAGGCTTGTGCCCGCCACGAGCAAAATTCTGGTGGAAAGAAGGATATCGACGAGCAAGTCATCCACCCATGTGTCGGTGTTTTTTGCAATATGGGTTAGCCGGTGCAGGACCACTTTGCGGGCCAACATGAGACTTACCACGAACGCCGTGGCGGCCAGCACGGCAAACAGCCAGTCCTGAGGGGAGGTATTGGTTAAAAGCTGGCGAAACATGGTCACATGCAGTGGTTATTTCGGAAAGATGGATCGGTGCTGAAAATGGAGCCGATGCGAAGGCGCCCATGGTTCAGGCATTGGCCCCTGGGTACTTTGACGTGCCTTGGTTTGGTGGATTCAACTCCCGGACTCTCCTGACCGGTATGCCGATGAAGAGATTCCGTCGCATAAAAGTACCTGTCCCAGGTGTGCGTGCAGCGCCCAGGTATTCCAATGCCAGTGGCGGAAGTTTACTACATTTGTACAAATGTATTGTTGAGAAACCCCGCAGCACCCTGCCAAACCGGCCGTGGCTAACGCCCGAGGGCTCCGCGTTCAGCCACTGTGTACGACACGAACATGCGCACCTCCCAGGTCCTTGTAGAGGCGCGCCCGGCCCAGAATGGGCCACCAGTCGTACAGAAATATCTGCAGCGGCCGCCACATGGCCACCCAGCCGACAATGGTCAGGCTTTCGCGGGCGATGGTGAATGCCACGCCCGTGCCCATCTGCCCGATGGCTTCGGCCGCCCCCAGGCATACCGCGACGAACACCATGCCGATCAGCAGACTCAAGCGGCCTTGCCTCAGAAGCTGCCTGAGTTCATGGCGCACGCGCTCCGCCTTGTAGTTGAAATGGTTGTGGATGGCCTCGGCCACCAAGGCGCTGGGGTCACCCTCGGCCGGCAATTGCGCCAAATGGACGGTGATATACGCTTTCATGCCCGGCGGAAACCGCACGGCCCAGGCCTCGATAAACGCTTCGGCCTCGCGGTCCAGGTCCTTGTTGAGAAAAGGCGTGGGGTCCATCGAGTTGAACAACTGCCCCAGCTCCTGCACCCGCAATTCAAGGTGGTGTACCGGTTTGCTGCCTCTTTGGGTCGGGTGGGGTGGGGGGTGGGCGTTTGCCATGGCCGTATTTTATCTACCGATTTGTGGATGAAAGAGGGTTGTAGACCGCATGGAGTATGCGTAAGATGCTCCTGAATCAGGAGCAAAACTCCGGCCCTGGGGCCGCAAGCTGTACTGAGTGTCAGTCGCCACCCCCACCACATAACGACCCCCCTGGAATGTTGAGCTTGGCATCCAGCGCAAACAGCAGCGGCATGCGCGTGGGCACACCTGCCACCAGCAGCGCCGCAGCCCGGCATGGCTTTGCCGCGCGCCACCCAGCGCCACGGCGGGTGTGTGGTGAAAGAAGCGCCCGAAGGCCTTCTGGCAGAAGGCCTGGCAGTTCCGCGTGTAGAGGATGAACTCGTGCCACAAGTCATCCACCGCCTGCGAAGGCATGGACACATACTGGCGTCGGATCTTCAGGTGTGCCAGAAAGAACTGGCGCAAGCCATGGGCGACCAGTTGGCATTCCTTGAGCGTGAGATGGGGGTGCCGCTGGCGCAGCTTGTCGAA
This sequence comes from Burkholderiales bacterium RIFCSPLOWO2_12_FULL_61_40, assembly GCA_001770935.1. Taxonomy (GTDB): domain Bacteria; phylum Pseudomonadota; class Gammaproteobacteria; order Burkholderiales; family Burkholderiaceae_C; genus Allorhodoferax. The sequence continues at coordinate 95,540 of MESI01000043.1, forward strand.
AAGACCCTGCGGCAAGGTGAAGTTCCGGATGTAGGCCTCACGGCGCAGCGCAATTTGTCGCCGCCACAGCGTGATGGTGATGACGATTAAGAGGAGGCAGGCGGCGATCAGGAGGGCGGTCATGGGGCTGTTTAGCGTTCGGATGATGCGGCAGCACACTTGCGTGGCGCCCGGCCTGCGCCCATTCTAGGAGCCCCCCAGCTGCATTCTTCAGGCGTTGCGTCGCTGTACCTGATTTCTGGGTTATGTTCGGTCAGGGACTGTCATGAACAAAACACACCTCTCCGAGAGCGACCTCTGCGATAAATACATCCGCCCCGCCATCGTGCAGGCCGGGTGGCACAGCATGGACCAGATTTACGCGCAATACCCCCTGCGGGCCGGGCGGGTGGTGGTGAGCGGCAAAACTGCCAAACGTGACCAGTTCACCGTCTTGCACGCAGACTTTGCGCTGTTTCTCAAGCCCAACATTCCCTTGGCCATCGTCGAAGCCAAGAAATCCCGCCTGTCCATGAGCGCAGGCATGCAGCAGGCCATCCAGTATGCAGAGTTGCTGGACGTGCCTTTCAGCTTTTCCAGCAATGGCGATGGCTTTGTGTTCCGCGATGCCACGCTGGCCACCGGCGTGCTGGAACAGAACCTCACCCTCGACCAGTTCCCCTCGCCGCAAGAGCTATGGGCACGCTACTGCGCCTGGAAAGGCTGGACGCCTGAAGTGCAGCGCGTGGCCGAGTTTGACTACGCCCCCGCCAAGTCCCCGCGCTACTACCAGCTCAACGCCATCAACCGCACGGTGGAGGCCATTGCTGCCGGACAGAACCGCGTGCTGCTGGTCATGGCCACCGGCACTGGCAAGACCTACACCGCGTTCCAGATCATCCACCGCCTGTGGAAGTCTCCCTGGCGCGCGGACAAGCCCAGCGGGCAGAAGCGCATCCTGTTTTTGGCCGATCGCAATATCCTGATCGACCAAACCATGGTCAACGACTTTCGCCCCTTCAAGGGCGCCATGGCCAAGCTAAGCCCCAACGCCAAAGGCGTGGAGCGGGTGGACGCCCAGGGCAAGATCACGGTGGAAGACGTGGAACTGGCGGTCAACAAAACCACCAAGCTGGTGGACAAAAGCTACGAAATTTACCTGTCGCTTTACCAGGCGGTTAGCGGCACGGAAGAAGAGCAAAACATCTACAAGCAGTTCAGCCCCGATTTCTTTGACTTGATCGTGGTGGACGAATGCCACCGGGGCAGTGCCGACGAAGACTCCGCCTGGCGCGAAATCCTCACCTACTTCGCCAGTGCCACCCAGGTCGGCCTGACCGCCACGCCCAAGGAGACCAAAGACATCTCCAACAGCGACTACTTTGGCGCGCCCCTCTACACCTACAGCCTCAAGCAAGGCATTGAAGACGGCTACCTGGCGCCCTACAAAGTCATCCGGGTGGACCTGGACAAAGACGCTTTCGGCTGGCGCCCCACCGCAGGCATGACCGACAAGCACGGCAAGCTGATCGAAGACCGCATCTACACCGGCACCGACATGAACCGCAAGCTGGTGCTGGAAAAGCGCGATGAGGCGGTGGCCCAGCGCATCACCGACTACCTCAAGGCCACCGACCGCTACGCCAAGACCATCGTTTTTTGCGAAGACATTGACCACGCCGCCCGCATGCGCCAAGTCCTCGCCAACGCCAATGCAGACATTTGCGCCAGCCACCCCAAATACGTGGTGCAGATCACCGGCGACAACCCCGAGGGCAAGCGCGAGCTGGACAACTTCATTGACCCCGAGAAGATGTACCCGGTGATCGCCACCACCTCCAAGCTCATGAGCACCGGCGTGGACGCGCAGACCTGCAAACTCATCGTGCTGGACCAGAACATCAAGTCCATGACGCTGTTCAAGCAGATCATCGGCCGGGGCACCCGCCTGCGCGAAGACCTGGGCAAGACCTGGTTCACCATCCTCGACTTCAAGCGCGCCACCGAGCTGTTTGCCGACAAAGACTTTGACGGCGAGCCGGTGCAGATTTATGAGCCCAGGCCAGGCGAGCCCATCGCACCGCCAGACTCGCCCTCAGATTCACCGCCCGGCTTTCCCCCAACCGTTCAAGTTGGGCCCGTCGAAGCCGGTTCAGGCCAACTGCCCCCTTTTGGCCCCTTCGCCCCGGACGGTGAAGAACCCAAAAAATACGTCATCGGCGGCATGGTCACCGTCGCCGTGGCCCGCGAGCGCGTGCAGTACCTCAACGCCCAGGGCAAGTTGATTACCGAAAGCCTGCGCGACTACACCCGCATCAACCTCACCAAGCACTACGACTCGCTGGACAAGTTTCTGCAAGCCTGGAATGACGCCGACCGCAAAGCCGCGCTGTTGCAAGAGTTGGAAGGTCAGGGTGTCCTTATCGAGGCCTTGGCCGAAGAGCTCGCAAGCACCGGCCTTACCAACCTGGACCCGTTCGACTTGCTGCTGCACGTGGCGTACAACATGCCTGCCCTTACCCGGCGCGAACGCGCCAGCCGGGTCAAAAAGCGCAACGTCTTCACCCAATACGGCCCGGTGGCCCGCAAAGTCATCGACGCGCTGCTGGACAAATACGCCGACGAGGGCATCGCCACCATTGAGGCCGACACGGTTTTCAACGTTCAGCCCTTCACCGACATTGGCCGCCCTGGCGAAATCATCAAAAGTTTTGGTGGTCGCCCCCAATACCTGAGTGCCCTGCAAACGTTGGAGCGCGAGCTTTACTCGATAAGTGCTATCTAATTCGTAGCTGCTTGCGCACATTCCATAAGGGCTAGAGCCATTTTTACTTCATAAAACCTACAATAAACATGTCCGACCTATCCCGCGTCATAGGCGTTAATGGGTGGGCTAGTATTCTTCGTACAACGAATTTCCCTCACAACCAGGAGGCAGCATGCTTACCTCGTTTCACCTCAAAAATTTCAAAAGCTTTAAACAGGACGCTGTTTTGCCATTGGCATCGCTCACGGTGCTGATCGGCGCCAACGCTGCGGGGAAAAGCAATGCGCTGGAGGGGTTGCGTCTGCTTTCATGGCTGGCGCAGGGGAATAAGTTGAGCGCAATACAACACGCGGTGAACCAAGCCGACAAAGTTGTCCGAGGCCGTGTTCCAGATATTTTTCAGAAGGGCGAAACCAAGTTCACTTTGGGTTGCTCAATGGATGCAATACCAGGCGCCAATGTGCTGGATATGGAACTGGAATTGCGCGGCGACGATTTACACATCGTTGCGGAACGAATGGGCTCAGGCAATGGCATTCCTTTGTACGACATGGACCAAGCGTCAAAAGGGCATAGCACGGAGGCGGGTGTTGCTTACAACAATTTTTCGAAAGGGGGCAACAAGCCCCACATACCCGTCAGTGACCAAATGGCGGTGTTCGCGCAGCTAGACAGTCCAGCCAGTTTCCATGCCAACCACAAGAGTGCGCAGCAGCAGATTCCCAGGGCTTGCAAGCGGTATCAAGACGTTCTTTCCAACATCCTGTTTCTAGACCCCGCTCCTGCGAAGATGCGTGACTTCAGCTTTTTGGCTGACAAGCGGCTGGGCGGCGACGGTGCCAATTTGTCTAGTGTCTTGTTCAGGCTTTGGTATGGAGGAGGGCATGCCGAATTCAACCATGTCATGGAGGAGATAAAGAACAACAAGAGTGTGGACATCCAAACAGAGGTTCAGATTCCTGATCTGACCGCAGAACGCCAAGAAATACTGTCCTTCATCCAAAGTTTGCCCGAGCAAGACATCCAGGGGCTTTCGTTTCTGAAAGGGCCGCGAAACGATGTGATGGTTCAGCTTGTGGAGAGTTTTGGTGGGGTCCGGCGTGAATACGAGTCGGCCTTGCTCTCCGACGGCACCTTGCGCGTTTTGGCTATTGCGGCGGCGATGCTATCGGCGCCTGAAGGCAGTTTGGTGGTGATTGAAGAAATCGACAACGGTGTGCACCCGAGCCGCGCCCGGCACTTGTTGGAGCGTATCCAGACGGTGGCCGAGCGGCGCAAGCTGCGGGTTTTGTTGTCCACCCACAACCCGGCCATGCTTGATGCACTCCCCGACAAGGCGGTGCCGGATGTGGTTTTTTGTTACCGCGACCCCGTGCTTGGGGACAGTCGTTTGGTGCGTTTGGGTAGCTTGCCAGATGCGCCGGAACTCTTGATTCAGGACACCCTGGGCCATTTGATGACGACAGGTGCGCTGGAGCGCTTTGTCAAAACCCATCCAGGTTCACAAGCCCGCAAAGAAAAGGCCAAGGCTTGGCTTGCCTCGTTGAAAGCGACTGAGCATGGGGGGCCGCAATGAGCGCCATTGTCTTGGTTGACACCTCGATCCTGCTCAATGTGGTCGACGTTCCAGGACGTAATCAGCAGCGTGATGCTGTTATTGATGAACTTGCTGCGCGTATTGACGACGGAGATCACCTGTTTATTCCCTTGGCTGCCATCATTGAGACAGGCAACGACATCGCGCGCATCAGTGATGGCGGGGCACGTCGCTCGGCCGCTGAACGTTTTGCGGGAGCCGTTCGCGCTGCCTTGAATGATGAGGCGCCCTGGAAACCCTTGAATTTCCCGAGTCATGAGGATTTGTCCGCGTGGCTGGTGCAGTTTCCCGATAGTGCGTCGAAGAAAGTCGGAATGGGCGACTTGTCGATCCAGCATGAATGGGGGCATCTATGCAAAAAATACCCAATGAGCCGGGTGCTGATCTGGACGCTAGATATTGACCTGCAGGGCTACGACCGCGCACCACGGTAAATAGTGACGGCGCACCCTGGAACGCGAGCTGCATGCCACAGGCGCTACATAATTCATAGCTGCTTGCGCAAATTCCATAAGGGCTAGAGCCCTATTTTCTTCATAAAACCTACAACCAGCATGTCCAACCTATCCAGCGTCATCAAGTCCATCCAGGACGTGATGCGCCAAGACAGCGGCGTCGATGGCGACGCCCAACGCATCTCCCAGCTCACCTGGCTCTTGTTCCTCAAAGTGTTTGACGCACTGGAAGAAGAAATGGAGCTCACCCGCGACAGCTACACCAGCCCCATCCCCGAACCCCTGCGCTGGCGCAACTGGGCCGCCAATGCCGAAGGCATCACCGGCGACACCCTGCTGGGCTTTGTGAACAACGACCTCTTCACCGCGCTGAAAAACCTGCGCGGCGACGCCCAGCGCAACCCGCGCGGCTATGTGGTGCGCGGCGTGTTTGAAGACGCCTACAACTACATGAAAAGCGGCCACCTGCTGCGCCAGGTCATCAACAAACTCAACGCCATCGACTTCAACCGCCAGAGCGAGCGCCACCAGTTCAACGACCTCTACGAAAAAATCCTCAAAGACCTGCAAAGCGCCGGCAACGCGGGCGAGTTCTATACGCCCCGCGCCGTCACCCAGTTCATGGTCGACATGGTCAACCCCCTGTTGGGCGAAAAAGTGCTGGACCCTGCCACCGGCACCGGGGGCTTTCTGGTCTGCGCTATCGAGCACCTGCGCAAACAGGTGCACAACGCCGAGCAAGAAGCCACGCTGCAGGCCAGCATCACCGGCGTGGAAAAAAAGCAATTGCCCCATATGCTCTGCGTCACCAACCTCATGCTGCACGGTGTGGAAGTGCCCAGCCTCATTACCCACGGCAACACCCTGGCCCGCCCGCTGCGCGAAGTCACGCAAGCCGACCGCGTGGACGTGGTCCTCACCAACCCGCCCTTTGGCGGCGTGGAAGAGCCGGGCATCGAACAGGGCTTCCCCAGCGACGTGCGCACCAAGGAAACGGCGGACCTGTTTCTGGTGCTCATCAAACACATCCTCAAAGCCCACGGCCGCGCCGCCCTGGTCTTGCCCGACGGCACCCTGTTTGGCGAAGGCGTCAAAACCCGCATCAAAGAGCAACTGCTGGCGGAGTGCAACCTGCACACCATCGTGCGCCTGCCCAACGGCGTGTTTGCGCCCTACACCGGCATCAAGACCAACCTGCTGTTCTTCACCAAAGGCACGCCCACCCAAGACGTCTGGTACTACGAGCACCCGTACCCAGCGGGCGTGAAGAACTACAACAAGACCAAACCTATCCGCATCGAAGAATTCGACGCTGAAAAAGCCTGGTGGGGCAGTGAGGCCGATGGCTTTGCTTCTCGGCAGGAAAACGAGCGCGCCTGGAAGGTCAGCATTGAGCAGATCAAGGCGGCGGGCTACAACCTGGACCAGAGGAACCCCCACGTGGGCGACGTGGTGGACCACGACCCGGACCACCTCCTGGCCACTTACGCGCGATTGCAGGGCGAGACGCAGACCCTGCGCGACGAGCTCAAGGAAATATTGGCGAAATCGCTTGCCAGCCCCCGTTGAATGTGCGCATGCTGCTATCAAATTTGAACCTATTGGCCACCGCCCCCGGCGGCGTGGCGCGCTTGCGCGAGCTGATTTTGACGCTGGCGGTGCAAGGCAAGTTGGTGCCCCAGGACCCCAACGATGAACCGGCGAGCGAACTGCTGAAGAAGATTCGGGCGGAGAAAGACCGGCTGATTGCGGGCAAGAAAATCCGACGCTCCAAGTTACTGGACCCCATAGATGAAAGCGAGTGCGGGTTCGTCTTGCCGACTAACTGGGAGTGGGAACGCCTTGGCAATCTTGGCGACTGGGGTGCTGGTGCCACGCCCTCTCGCTCAAACAGCAATTACTACGGCGGCGGAATCCCCTGGTTTAAGTCCGGTGAGTTGACCGCTGACTTCATTTCCGAGTCTGAAGAAACGGTCACTGACGCCGCGCTACGAGAATGCTCGCTCCGATTGAATCAAATCGGTGATGTGTTAATCGCCATGTACGGCGCGACCATTGGCAAAACCGCAATCCTTTCTGTAGTCGCCACGACCAACCAAGCAGTCTGCGCTTGCACGCCATTCGTGGGCTTGTCTAACATTTATTTGCTGTTGCTTATGAAGGCGTTGAAGCCATATTTCATCAGCATCGGCGCTGGCGGCGCACAGCCCAACATCTCGCGCGAGAAAGTTGTTGCTACGGTTATTGGTCTCCCACCCCTCGCCGAACAATCCCGCATCGTCACCCGCGTCGAAGAACTCATGCGCCTGTGCGACGCGCTCGAATCCAAAGGGCTGCTCGAAGCCGCGCAACATGCCCAGCTCGTCAGCACCCTGCTGGCCACACTCACCGACAGCGAAACGCCCGCGCAGCTGGCCAACAACTGGCACCGTATAGCCACCCACTTCGACCTGCTGCTGGACCGCCCCCAAGCCGTGGACGCCCTGGAGCAAACCATCCTCCAACTCGCAGTGCGCGGCCTGCTCGTCCCCCAAGACCCGCAAGACGAACCCGCAAGCGTTCTGCTGAAGAAAATCCGCGCAGAAAAAGACAAGCTCATCGCTGGGGGCAAGATCAAACGCGACAAACCCCTGCCGCCGATTTCGGACGACGAACAGCCGTTTGCGTTGCCGCAGGGGTGGAGTTGGGCTCGCTTCCCTGATGTGTGCGCTATTTCTGGCGGCGCGACTCCGAGTAAGGCAATTCCGCAGAACTGGGAGGGTTCTATCCCTTGGGTCAGCCCTAAAGATATGAAAGTGCCGCACATCGCCGATGCGCAAGACCATGTGTCGGATGCAGCGGTGCGAGGAAGTCTTTCACTCATACCTTCCGGCAGTTTGTTGATGGTCGTTAGAGGGATGATCCTCGCGCACTCATTTCCCGTTGCGGAGACGTTGGCGCCAGTCACGATCAATCAGGATATGAAAGCGCTGACGCCGTTTGAGCCGGAGGTTCTGTCATTTCTCGCATTGCTTTGTCGGGGAATGAAGCCAGAGATTCTTGCCCTGATTGATCGGTCTTCGCACGGCACCTGTAAGTTGGAATCGCCCAAGATATTTGGATTGCCGATTCCGCTCCCACCCCTCGCCGAACAATCCCGCATCGTCACCCGCGTAGCCCAGCTGCGCCGCCTGTGCTTTGAGCTGCGCCAGCGCTTGAGCGTCAGCCAATCCACCCAGGCCCATCTGGCCGAGGCGTTGGTGGCGCAGCTTTCTTGATGGACACTACCCCCATGCTGAACACCTTGTTATCTTTGTTGCAGTTGCCGCGCGAGCAAGGCACGGTGGAGTTCAAGTCCAATTTCGAAAACCCCGAGGATATTGGCCAGTACATATCTGCGCTGGCCAATACCGCCGCACTTTGTGGACATGACCGTGCTTGGCTCGTGTGGGGTGTGGAAGACGCTTCACTCCGGGTTAAAGGCACGCACTTTGATCCTTTCTCGCAAAAGGCCAAGTCGGACAAGCCGGGCAGCAATCAGTCCTTGATCATGTGGTTGCAGGTGATGACGCAGCCTCGGGCGGATTTTGAGTTTCATGAGGTGCAGCACCCGGATGGCCGTGTGGTCATGCTCGAAATTCATCCCGTCCGCAGTGCGCCGGTGGCATTTCAGCATGTGCGCTATATCCGCATCGACAGCCACAAGGTGAAGCTGTCCGAGCACGCAGACAAAGAGGCGCGGCTGTGGGCGCAATTGGGTGTGAAGGAAGATTGGACCGGTGAGGTGGTACCGGGTGCAACTTTGGACGACCTGGATGCCGAAGCATTAACAGCCGCTCGTTTGCGCTACACCGAGTTTTTGATACGTGGGGAGCCCGATGTCCAACGTCACGATGGCATCCGTGCCGAAGTTGGGCAATGGAGTATTGCCACCTTGCTCAACAAAGCCCACGTAACCAAGCAAGGGCGTGTCACCCGTTCGGCTTTATTGCTGTTGGGCAAAGACGAGTCCGCGCATTTTCTGGCTCCTGTGGATGCCAAGATCAGCTGGATACTTCGCGATGCACACAACGGTACGGTGACATCGCACCCGTTTGGCATGCCGTTTTTGCTGGCCACCGAGCGTGCGTTTGCCCGCGTTCGCAACGTGACGCTGGATCACATGCCTGATGGCACATTGTTTCCGACGCCAGTGCCGCAATACGACGCCTGGGTAGTGCGTGAGGCCCTGCATAACTGCGTGGCGCACCAGGACTATCTGCTGGGCGGCAAGATCAATCTGGTGGAGCACCCGGAGCGCTTGGTATTGACCAACTTGGGACAATTCATTCCCCAAAGTGTGGAATGGATGCTGGAGCATCAATCCCCGCCCGAGCACTATCGCAACCAATGGCTGATTGATGGAATGATCCGGCTACGCATGATCGAACAAGCAGGCAGTGGTATTCGCCGTATGTTTGTTACCCAACGGCAACGCTTTTTCCCGCTACCTGACTACTCGTTTGATGCCTCGCCACAAGGGCACCCCCGCGTGGAGTTGGTGCTGCAAGGGCAAATTCTTGATCCGAAATTTGCACGCGCGTTGATGGCACGATCGGATTTGGAGTTGGGTCCAGTTTTGCTTTTAGACCGAGTGCAAAAGGGCCAACGCCTAACCGCCGTTCAGGCGAAAGAGTTGCGAGAGTTGCAGTTGATTGAAGGGCGTGCGCCCAAATATTTCATTTCTGCAAAAGTGGCGGATGCGACAGGCCAGAAGGCGCGCTACATCCATAACCGGGGCTTGGACGATCAGTATTACAAGCAATTGGTTCTCGACTACATCAAGAAGTATGGCAAGGCGACACGATCGGACTTGGATGAGCTTCTGCTCCCCAAATTGCCCAATGTGTTGACGGCAATCCAGAAGGCAAACAAGATAAGGAACTTGGTGCAGAGCATGCGCAAATCCGGGTTGGTATATCCGGTCGGTCCGCGTGCGTCGGCGGCGTGGTTCTTGTCTAAATAAGAGTTAAATTAGACAAGATTAGCGGCGCTTTGAAGTAAAGAAGTTTAGCTAAGCTGTTGATTTTATTGATATCTTTGGTGTCTTGTATCGAAAAATTTAGACAAGAAAAAACCTCGCCTGATTTCAGACGAGGTTTTTTTGTGTTGAGCCGGTTTACTTGCTACTCGGAAAACTAAACACCGCCCCCTCCCTTACCCCCGCGCTGGGCCAGCGCTGGGTAATGGTCTTGCGCTTGGTATAAAACCGCACCGCATCCGGCCCGTAGGCGTGCAGGTCACCAAACAAGGAGCGCTTCCAGCCGCCAAACGAGTGGTAGGCCACGGGCACGGGCAGGGGCACGTTGACGCCGACCATGCCGACCTGGATGTTGTCGGTGAAGTAGCGGGCGGCCTCGCCGTCGCGGGTGAAGATGCAGGTGCCGTTGCCGTACTCGTGGGCGTCGATCAGGTCCATGGCCTCCTGCAGGGTGTTGACGCGCACCACGCCCAGCACCGGGCCAAAGATTTCTTCCTGGTAGACCACCATGCCGGGCTTGACGTTGTCAAACAGGCAGGGGCCCAGAAAGTAGCCGTCTTCATGGCCGCTGACCTGCAGGGCGCGGCCGTCCACCAGCAGGGTGGCGCCTTCCTTCACGCCCTGGTCCACATAGGCGCGCACCTTCTCGAAGTGCGCCCGGGTCACCAGCGGGCCCATGTCCATGCCGGGCGCAGTGCCGGGGCCGACCTGCATCTTGGCCATCTCGGTTTTCAGGCCGGCGATCACGGCGTCGGCGGTGGCGTCGCCCACGGCCACCACCAGCGGGATGGCCATACAACGCTCGCCGCAGGAGCCGAAGGCGGCCCCCATCAGGGCGCTGACGGCGTTGCCAATGTCGGCGTCGGGCATGAGCACGGCGTGGTTTTTGGCGCCGCCCAGGGCTTGCACGCGTTTGCCGTGTTTGCAGCCTTCGGCGTAGATGTATTCGGCAATGGGCGTAGAGCCGACAAAACTCACAGCCTTCACGCGCGGGTCGGTCAGCAGCGTGTCCACTGCCTCCTTGTCGCCGTTGACGACGTTGAGCACGCCGGGCGGCAGACCCGCTTGCAGCGCCAGTTCGGCAATGCGCAGGGTGCTGGACGGGTCGCGCTCGGAAGGCTTGAGAACAAAGGTGTTGCCGCAGGCCACGGCCATGGGCCACATCCACAGCGGAACCATGGCCGGGAAGTTGAAGGGCGTGATGCCGGCGGCCACGCCCAGGGGCTGGAATTCGCTCCAGGAGTCGATGGCGGGGCCCACGTTTTTGCTGTGTTCACCCTTGAGCAGCTCGGGCGCATAACTGGCGTATTCCACGTTTTCGATGCCGCGCTGCAGTTCGCCCAGGGCGTCGCTCAGCACCTTGCCGTGCTCGGCGGTGATCAGGGCGCAGAGTTCGTCGGCGTGTTGTTCCAGCAGCACCTTCAGGTTGCCCATGACCCGCGCGCGTTTCAGCGGTGGCGTATTGCGCCAGGCCGGGAAGGCCGCCTGGGCGCTGGCGATGGCTTGTTCCACCGTGGCCTTGTCGGCCAGTTGCAGGGTTTTTTCGGCCCGGCCGGTGGCGGGGTTGAACACGCTTTGGCTGCGGCTGCCGCCGGTGGCGGGCTTGCCATCAATCAGATGGCCAATGAGAGGGAGTGTGGACATGGTTTTTTTTGAACGGAGAAGTGGGAAAGAGTGACTGTTTGGAGACTTAGAGGGCTTCGTTTGGGTAGGCCAGGACATGCCCCATGGCACGTTCCATATAGGCCTCCTTCTCACCGACAGGCGCAAAGTAGTGCAGCACTTCCCGCGCCTCGGCCTCGCCTTTGAGCCGGGTGAGTAACCAGGCGCAGAGGTATTGCGCAGACAGGCAGCCGCCCGCCGTGGCGATGTTTCCGTGGGCTACAAAAGGCTGGTTGACAACCTGCACACCGGCTGCCTGAACCCAGGGCTTGCTGGTGTTGTCGGTGCAGGCGCTGAGTTGCCCGGTCAGCCCCAGCTTGGCCAGCAGGAACGTACCCGAGCACTGCGCCGCAATGTGTTGGCGCTTCGGGTCGAGTTGGAGCTGGCCCATGATGTGCGCGTCCTGTGCCACATCGCGCGTCTTCATGCCGCTGCCAATCACCACCGCGTCGGCGCTGCAGGCCTCCGGTAGGCCGATGTGGGCGTCCAGCGTCAGCCCGTTCATCGAGGTCACGCGCGGTGTCGGGCTGGCAATGCTCACGCGCCACTGGGCATCGCCCAGCAGACGAATGCGGCTGAGCATGCCGTAGGCAATCAGCGAATCGAGTTCATTGAACCCGTCGAAGGTCAGAATGGCAATGTGCATGGGCGTGGCGACCGTGGCGTTTGCAACGCTTAGGCCGTTTCGTTGATGGTCTCGCCCAGGGCGCTGACCAGGCTGTCGATCTGCGCCGGGGTGCTGATAAAGGGCGGCGCCAACTGGATGGTGTCGCCGCCGTAACGCACATAAAAGCCCTTGGCCAGCATGGCCATGGCGATCTCGTAGGGGCGCCGTGCGGGCTCGCCAGGTAGCGCGGCGATGGTGAAGCCGGCGGCCAGGCCGAAGTTGCGGATGTCGGTGATGTGCTTGGCGCCTTGGAGGCCATGCACCGCGTTTTCAAAGTAGGGCGCCAGAGCCTTGACCTTGTCCAGCATGTTTTCTTTTTCCAGCAGGTCCAGCGTGGCCAGGCCCACGGCGCAGGCCACGGGGTGGGCGGAGTAGGTGTAGCCGTGGGCGAACTCCAGCATATAGTCCGGGCCGCCTTGCGCCATGAAGGTGTCGTAGATGTCCTTTTTGACCAGCACCGCGCCCAGGGGCTGGGAGCCGTTGGTGATCTGTTTGGCTACGTTCATGATGTCGGGCGTCACGCCAAAGGCCTCGGCGCCGGTCCAGGCGCCCGCGCGGCCAAAGCCGGTGATCACTTCGTCAAATATCAGCAGGATGTTGTTGGCCGTGCAGATCTCGCGCAGCCGGGCCAGGTAGCCCTGGGGCGGAATCACCACCCCGGCGGAGCCCGAGAAGGGCTCCACAATCACCGCCGCGATGTTGCTGGCGTCGTGCAGCGCAATCAGGCGCAGCAGGTCGTCGGCCAGCTCGGCGCCCTTTTCGGGCATGCCACGGAAGAAGGAGCCGGGCGCGGGCTGGGTGTGGGGCAGGTGGTCGGCGGCAATACCTTGGCCAAAGGTTTTGCGGTTGCCGCCAATGCCGCCCACCGAGATGCCGCCAAAGTTGACGCCGTGGTAGCCCTTTTCGCGGCCAATCAGCAGGGTTTTGCTGGCCTGACCTTTGGCGCGCCAGTAGGCCCGCGCCATCTTCAGCGAGGTGTCTGCGGACTCGGAGCCCGAGCCGGTGAAAAACACATAGTCCAGCCCGGCGGGGGTGAGTTCCTTGAGCTTGTTGGCCAGGGCAAAGGACTGCGCGTGGCCGAACTGGAAGGCGGGCGAGTAGTCCAGCGTGGCGAGCTGGCGCATGGCGGCGTCGGTGATTTCCTGGCGGCCATGCCCTAAGCCACTGCACCACAGGCCCGAGAGGCCGTCAAAAATCTGCTTGCCGTGCTGGTCGGTGTAGTAGCAGCCCTTGGCGCCCACGATCATGCGCGGGTGGGCTTTGAAATCTCGGTTGCCGGTGAAGGGCATCCAGTGGGCGTCGAGCCAGGCGGCATCGGTACGCGGGGCGGCCAAGGCTTGGGCGTCGTTGAGGTTCACGGGGGTCTCCTGGTGTTATGGATGGGCTCCCGCATTCTTAGGCCTTCTGTTACTCTTATAAATGACTATGTATCACTATTTGGTTAACACTTTATGCAAGTAAACAGCCGTGCCGCCCTGGGGCAACTGAGCGATATGGACATTCGCCTGCTGCGGGTGTTCAAAAGCGTGGTGGAGTGCGGGGGCATGGCGGCGGCCGAGCTGGAGCTCAACATCGGCACCTCCACCGTCAGCCGCCATGTCAAGGACCTGGAAACGCGGCTGGGCCTGACCCTGTGCCGTCGGGGCCGCGCCGGTTTTGCCCTGACCACCGAGGGCACGCAGATCTACCAGGAAACCCTGCGCCTGCTGGCCGGAGCCGATGCCTTTCGCGCCAGCGTGGACGAAATCCACCGCCGCATGGGCGGGCAGTTGCACCTGGCGGTGTTTGACAAAACCGCCAGCAACCCGCAGGCCCACATCGGCGAGGCCATCGCCCGGTTCTCGGCCCAGGCGCCCGAGGTGGAGCTGCATTTGCATGTTGCGCCCATCAACGCGATTGAGCGCGGCGTGATCGACGGCCAGTTCCAGGTGGGCGTGATCCCGGGGCACCGCAGCTCCGAAACACTGCTCTACCAGAGCCTGTTTGACGAAACCATGCTCTTGTACTGCGGCGCCCAGCACCCGCTGTTCCGGGCCGACCTGGCGAACCTGGCCTGGGACGATTTGCGCGCCCACCCCTTCGCCGGCCTGGGCTACCACTCGCCCAATATGGAGATCAGCCAGCAGGTGCGCCTGGCGCGCAAGGCCACGGGCTACGACCAGGAGTCCATCGCCACGCTGATTTTGTCGGGCCAGTACCTGGGCTTTTTGCCCGACCACTACGCCGAAGCCTTCATGCGCACCGCCCGCATGCGGCCCATCCGCCCCGAGCTGTTTCGCTACCCTTGCAGCTTTTTCAGCATCGTGCGGCGTTCGCCGCAGGCCTCGCGGGTGACGCGGGCGTTTGAAGCGTGCCTGGCGGCGGCGCACCAAAAGGTCTGATTCCATTTCCATACCAATGCGATATGTCGTTGCCCCTCCTTGTCGTGCTAAAGCACTGCCTGCGTCGGTGCGCCTCATCTCTTATTGATCTGAAAACGGAATGGGCACCTGCGCCATACTGGCGTCCTTTTCCACCTTGACGGACTGCCGTGCCTGCGCTTCACAACCTCTTCCCCATCCGCATCTACTACGAAGACACCGACGCGGGCGGTGTGGTCTATTACGCCAACTACCTCAAGTTTTTTGAGCGCGCCCGCACCGAATGGCTGCGCGCCCTGGGCGTGGAGCAGCGCAGTTTGCAGGCCGACACGGGCGCTATTTTTGTGGTGGCCGAGGCCAATATCCGTTATCTGCTACCGGCCAGGCTGGACGACCTGCTCACGGTCAGCGTGCGCATGGTCGAGCGCGGCCAGGCCTCGCTGCAACTGGCGCAGCAGGTGTGGCGCGGCGACACGCTCTTGGTGGAGGGGCACTTTCGCATCGGCTGCGTGGATGCAGCCACCCTGCGGCCCCGGCGCATTCCTGCGCAAATCAGCACGACATTGCGGGCAAAAAGTGACTGCAGCCCCCGTGAAGTAAGCGCAGGCAGCTACTAAAACAATAGCAAAAGTGGCTAGTGCGCGCGCCCGATCAGCTTGCCGTGCGGCAGGGTGGACAGGCGGCTGAACATGCCGCGGCAGTAACCTTTGATCTGCAGGCATTTGTTGATCTCATCCACCGGCAGCGGGCCGGACACCACCACGATGTCATTGGCACTGGCCAGCGCCCCGGCCGCCCGCAGCCGTCGGCGTGCGGTGGTGGCCCAGGAGTGGATGCGCAAGGGGCTGCCGTGTTCGTGCAGCACGCCGGTGCTGGCGTCGAACGCGATGGCCACCGTGTCCGTCTTCAGGCGCAGGCGGTGCTCCCCGGTCACCTTGCTGGCCGGGGTACTCAGGTCATACAAATGGTAGTTGCCCTCTTTGAGCTGGTATTGCAAAGCCATGGAATCTCCTTGTTGCTGGAGATTGTGAATGGCGAACAGCCCGACTAAAGCGCAAACAAGGCAGAAAAATGTAACCAATTCTCCAGGCGCTCCAGAGAGCGCCTCGCCTTGCGCTTATTCCGTTTTCAGATCAATGCGAGATGAGGCGCACCGACGCAGGCAGTGCTTTAGCACGACAAGGAGGGGCAACGATAGATCGCGTTGATATGGAAATGGAATTACGCCCCGTGGAAGCCGAACTGCATCTCGGGCTTCTGGCCGCTGATCAGCTCGGCAATGGCCTTGCCCGAACCCGCGCCGTGGGTCCAGCCCAGGGTGCCATGCCCGGCGTTGACCCACAGGCCTTTGACCCGGGTTTTCCCAATGTAGGGAATGTTGGTGGGCGTGGCGGGGCGCAGCCCGGTCCAGTAGTTGGGCTCGCCGCCTTGCTCCACGGTGCGGGTGTCGCACATGCCGGGGTAGACCTGTTCGATGCGCCGCGACAGCATGTGGCAGCGCGCCCGTGCCACGGACGAGTCCAGCGTCAGGTCGTAGCCGCCCACTTCGATGGTGCCCGCCACGCGCAGCTGGTCGCCCAGGCGGCTGATGGCGATTTTCTTTTCGTCGTCGATGGTGGAGACCTGGGGCGCCAGTTCGGGTTTGAGGATCTGGAAGGTGGCGCTGTAGCCTTTGCCGGGGTAGATCGGCAGCTTGACGCCCACGCTGCGCAGCAAGGGCGCGGTGTAGGAACCGCAGGCGGCGATCACCTGGTCGGCTTGGAGGGACAGCAGTTTTCCAGCATGTTCTATGCCGCAAGCCCAGGTGGTACCTGCGCGAACAGCTACGGAATTGATAGCGCCTCCGCTCACCTCCAGGCCTTCGATGCTGTGGCCGTAGAGGAACTGCGCGCCGCGCGCCTTGCAGCGCTTGGCCAGTTCCTGGGTGAACACCCGCGCATCGCCCGACTCGTCGCTGGGCGTGTAGGTGCCGCCCACAATGGAGTCGGCAAATTGCCGCAGCGCCGGTTCAATGCGCAGCAACTCGTCCTTGGCGACCACCTGGCGGGCCACGCCGTATTTGCGCATCAGCGCGGCCGCGTCACCGGCGGTGTCGAAGGATTTCTGGTCGGTGTAGTAGTGGGCAATGCCGCGCTCCAGGCGCTGGTATTCGATGCCGGTGCTGGCCACCAGGTCTTTCAGGGCGGTGTGGCTGTAGGCGCCCAGGGCCACCAGTTGCTGCACATTGCGTTCAAACGCCTGGTCATTGCAGTTGGCCAGAAACTCCAGGCCCCAGGCGTACTGCAGCCAGCCCGCGCCCAAGGGATTTTGCGGGCGGAACAGCAGCGGGGCTTCTTTGCTGAACATCCACTTCAGCGCCTTGAGTGGCGCATCGCGGTTGGCCCAGGGTTCGCAGTAGCTGACCGAGATTTGTGCCGCATTGGCAAAGCTGGTTTCCATGGCGGCGTCGGGCTGGCGCTCCACCACGGTGACCTCATGGCCGCGCTCCAACAGGTGCCACGCGGTGCTCACGCCGATGATTCCGGCGCCTAAAACAAGTATTTTCATGCGGGGGAGTGTCGTTCAATCGGCACAGTAGTAACAGCAAAATGAAATGCTTTGCAAAATGATAAGTTTTGTTAATAATGTGAGGATGCGAATTTTTGATGCCGACGCCCTGGAGTGCCTCGCCTCGATTGTGGAAGAAGGCGGCTTTGAGCGCGCCGCCGTGCGCCTGTCCATCACCCAGTCGGCCGTGTCGCAGCGCCTCAGGGCGCTGGAAGCCCAGGTCGGCACCGTGCTGCTGGTGCGCAGCCGCCCGGTCAAACCCACCTCGGCCGGGCGTTTGCTGATCAAACACGCCATGCAGATGCGCCTGCTGCGCGCCGATCTGGAAACCGATTTACAGGACTTCACCCCCAGCGCCGGCGCGCCCACCGAAGAAGAGCGCGTGTCCATCGCCATCAACGCCGACAGCATCGCCACCTGGGCCCTGTCCGCGCTGGACGCACTGGTCCACGGCGGCCTGCCGCTGGAAATTATCACCGACGACCAGGATTTCACCCACGAGTGGCTGCGCGAAGGGCAGGTGCTGGGCTGTGTCACCACCCTCAAACAGGCCTTGCGCGGCTGCAAGGTGTTGCCCCTGGGCGCCATGCAGTATGTGGTGGTGGCCACCCCATCTTATGCCCAGGCGCACTGCCCGCAGGGGCTGACCCCGCACAACTTCCGCCAGATACCGTTTATTGCCTTCAACCGCAAGGACGATTTGCAGACCGAGTTTGTCGGCCGCGCTTTGGGCTTGCGCCGGGTGAAACTGAACCAGCGTTTTGTGCCCAGTTCCGAAGGACAGGTTCGCGCCGTGCTGGCCGGGTGGGGCGCCAGTGTGCTGCCCGAACTGGAAGTGCGCAGCCTGCTGGCCAGCGGCGAACTGGTCAACCTGGCCCCTGACGTGACCTTGCCGGTGAACCTGTACTGGCATTGCTGGAATTTGCATTCCGAGGTGATTGACCGCCTGACTGCGGCCCTGTCCAGCGCGGCGGCGCAGTCCTTGGGAAAGGCCGCCACCGCCACGCCCGCCGCAAAAAGGTCCAAAAGCGCCCGCGCTGCGCAGGTTTAGCGCACCAGCAGCACCGGCACTTTGCAGTGCGCCAGCACCTGGGTGGCGACCGAGCCCATCACCAGGTTGGCCAACGCGCCGTGCCCGTGTGAGCCCATCACCACCAGATCAAATTTGCCCTGTTCCGCAAATTTGGCAATGGAGGCGCCGGCCGGTCCCACCTTCCAGCTGCTCTTGGCGTCAACGCCATGGCGCAACAGGAATTTGGCAACAGGGGCCAGCACCTTCTCGCATTCTTCGGCGTAGTACGCCTCCACAATCTCCTTGCCCACCGCAGCGCGCGCCCGCGGGGGCAGGGCGGGTTGTGCGGTGAAGACGGTGTAGTCGTTGTCCTTGTTCAGCAGGCTTTCATGGGTGCTCAGGTAGGCCAGCATTTTTTTGCTAAACGGGCTGCCGTCAACGGCGAGAAGAATATTCATGGGGCGTCCTTGGGTGAAAGCCCAAGTCTATCCGTCCAGGCCAGCGCAGGATTGATGCCACGCAAATCTCCACTGGCGAAACTGTCTACAGCCAATTGGCCGCAATCACCGGTGCCAGCGCGGTCTGGTAGTCGGGCGCCAGAGAGGTCTGGTGGATGGCAGGCGGCGCAAAGGCCGCCATTGCCGACACCAGCGCATGGACCTGGCTGTCAAGCAGTGTGCGACCTGTGTCGGTCTTGAACTGTTCGACGTGGTGGGCGCCATTGGCGTACCAGTTGCCCACCGTCATGGTGTCGGTGGTGCCGATCAGGCTCAGCTCCAGGTCGTTGCCGACCCTGCGCAGCCAGATCTGGTCGGCGGCGATGTCGGCGCCAAAGGAGAGTGTATCGGTGTTGCCCAGCGTACTGTCGTACTCGTTGATACGGTCAGCGCCACCGTTGCGGCCGAACAGGTAGGTGTCGTTGCCGGCGCCGCCTTGCAGCGTGTCGTTGCCGTCGCCACCCTCTATCCAATCGGCACCATCATTGCCGTTCAACGTGTCATTGCCGCCCCGACCCAGGATGATGTCGCCGCCCGCCGTGCCCTGAATGATGTCGGCCGCCTCGCCCGTCGTCCACGTAAAGGCCGTCTGCGCCTTGATCAGGTCGGTCAGGTGGATGGTGGCGCCGTCTTCGGTTGCGATCTGCAGGCCCTGATAACTGCCCCTGCGCGACGCCGCAAACCAGCTCTGTACGCGCAATTCCGAACCGTCCGCCAGGCGCAGCAGCAGGTCGTTGCCGGTACCGGAGAGGGTGATGTCGGTCAGGCTCACACCGGCCCCCAGGCGGATGGTGTCGAGGCTGGCGTCGGTGTGGTAGTTGTTCAGGATGTCGGCACCGCTGCCCAGACCAAACAGATAGGTGTCGGTGCCATTGCCGCCATTCAGGGTGTCGTTGCCGACACCGCCATCCAGTGTGTCGTTGCCGTAGCCACCACTCAGTGTGTCGTTGCCGTCACCTCCGGCCAGGGTGTCGTTGCCGATGTCGCCATTCAAGGAGTCGTTGCCGTTACCGCCCAGCAAGGTGTCGTCGCCGTCGCCGGCGTAGAGCATATCGTTGCCCAAACCACCTTCCAGCGTATCGTTACCGCTGTCGCCATAGAGGATATCGTTGCCTGCCTCGCCCCGCAGAACATCGTTGTCCGTACCGCCCCAAAGGGTGTCGTCTCCCTCGCCGCCGTCGATCCGGTCTGCGCCGTTGTTGCCGTACAGCGTGTCATTGCCGCCCCGCCCCAGGATGATGTCGCCACCGGCTATGCCCTGGATGCTGTCGGCTACCTCACCCGTCGCCCATGTAAAGGCCGTCTGCGCCTTGATCAGGTCGGTCAGGTGGATGGTGGCGCCGTCTTCGGTTGCGATCTGCAGGCCCTGATAACTGCCCCTGCTCGACGCAGCAAACCAGCTCTGTACGCGCATCTCCGAACCGTCCGCCAGGCGCAGCAGCAAGTCGTTGCCGGTACCGGAAAGGGTGATGTCGGTCAGGCTCACACCGGCCCCCAGGCGGATGGTGTCGAGGCTGGCGTCGGTGTGGTAGTTGTTCAGGATGTCGGCACCGCTGCCGGGGCCGAAGAGATAAGTGTCGGTGCCCGCACCGCCTTTCAGCGTATCGTTGTCGGCGCCACCGTCGAGAATGTCGTTGCCGATGCTGCCATAAAGTACATCGTTTCCACCCGCACCCATCAGAATATCGCCGCCCACACGGGCAGACATCGAGTCGGTGGTCGATGAGCCCAGTTGAATGCCGGAGACACCGCCTGCACTGTTCGCGAAAGCCTTATTCACTTCCATACGAAGATTGTTGATAGTGCCGTTGGCTTCTGATTCATGGGCCCACCCGATGAGCTTTTCCGTTGGCTGCCAATCGAGGTTTTCAAGTTGTGCCGCGTATTTTCGGAGTTCGAGGCAATCCACCATGGCTCGCGCCGGGTCGCCATTGAAGGCAGCATCAAGCCTGGCGTCCATGGCCGTGTAGTCGAGGTGGATTCCGTTGGCGTCGAACTTGAGATCGATTGCCTCCAGGTAGCCGCTCAACCGGGTACGCAAGGCAAGACCGGCATACACAGACTCCTTCAACGCATCGTAGCTTTGCTGGAGCAAAGTGATTTGCGCGGTCGACAGAGTTGGCAGGGCGAAACGTTGCGTACCGCCGCCATCGGTCATGTGCAGGGACATGTCGATCAGCCGCTCGCCTACCGTACGGCCGTTGCCCATGCGTAGCGCGCCGTCTTCCGGGAAGGTGATGAAGGTCCGGCCGTTGAATTTCTCCAGAACGTCCATCATCGTACCCAGCCGCTCGGTGGCGGCCTTGACGGTGTTGAAGCGGTCAGGCGTGACGAGCACCTTGCTTAGCGCCCAGGGTATGTCGACTTCGCCGTCGGCGTCGAGTCCCAAGGCCTGGAGTTCGGCGTTCGACAGCGCATTGGTTTGAAAGACGAGGTTGAGCCCCATGTCGGCGGCAAGTTGCCGGGAAGTCTTGAAATCGGAGGTGGCTGCCCAGTCCTGGAGCAATGTATCGAGATGGGCATGCATTTCGGTGCGGGACATCTCGCCCTTCAGCCCGGCCACGTCAGCGGCCAGAGTGGCGGAGAGGCTGGCTGCTTCACGCAGGTCGCGCACCGCGCCGGCCCCGCGCATGTCGGGGAGTTGGGCGGCTTCTGCGGTCAACGCGATTTTTTGCGCAAATTCACGGTAGAGGGGGTTGTGGTTCAGATTGAGGTTGGCCGCCTTGCCGGTGCTGCCGTCGGCGCGGGTGTAGGTGGCGGTGGCGGTTTGCAGCCCGCCGACGAGGCCGACGAGGCCTGCCGTGCTGCTCAGGCTGATGCTGGCGATGCCGACGGCTTCGAGGGTTTGTAATTCACCGGCATCGGAGACGCCGTCCTGGTCGAGGTCGCGCCAGATCTGGACATTGCCGTATTGGGCGTCCAGGTTGTTGAACTGGCCGTCATGGTTGCTGTCGAGGTCGGCCAGTGCAGCAAAGCCGTCGGTGGCCTTGCGGCCGTTGGCGAGGGTGGTGTCGACGCCGAAGAGTTCGTTGCCGTTGTCGATGGTGCCATTGCCGTCTTTGTCGAGGACCAGCAGGGCGTCGTCGCTTTTGACCCAGCCGGTGCCGCTTCTGATGCCATCCCCGTTATGGTCGAAGAGGATTTGACTTGCCGCCGTGACGCCCACGGTTTCGATGCCGTCACCATCAAGGTCGAGGGCGAGCGGGTCTATCCGGGGCGGCTCGCGCCAGCCGAAGGCGTCGTCGAAGGGATCGCCAAAGGCGTCGCCCAAGCCGCCGGGAGTGTCCGGTGCGCTCGGACTGTCATCCCCGTCGGGATGCTCCGGGTCGGAATTGTCGCCGCTTGGATTGCCCGGGTTGTCCTCCGGACAATCGTAGCCTCGTACGCCGGTCCCGCTCTGTGCATCGCATTTCTTGTCGGCCGCATCCTCCTGGGTTCCCCAGTTGTTTACCCCCAACTGCGGTGACACCCAATGAAATCAACGATCTTCGCTCTTGAAATCGCAATGTTGTAATGGCGCGAA
>MESI01000044.1 GCA_001770935.1 Burkholderiales bacterium RIFCSPLOWO2_12_FULL_61_40
CGCCCGCCACCAGCACATGCACGTCACCACCGCACTGGGCGGCAGCGGTCACGGTGTTGAGGGTGGCACCCTTGATGGATGCGTTGTCGTGTTCGGCAATTACGAGTGCGGTCATGCGATCACCTTGGCTTCGTTTTTGAGTTTGGCGACCAACGTGGCCACATCAGGAACCTTGATACCGGCGCTGCGCTTGGGTGGTTCGGTGACCTTGAGGGTCTTGATACGGGGAGCGACATTCACACCGAGGTCTTCAGGCTTGAAGGTGTCGAGTTGTTTCTTCTTCGCCTTCATGATGTTCGGCAAAGTCACATAGCGGGGCTCGTTCAAACGCAAGTCGGTGGTGATGATGGCAGGCAGGGACACCGCCAGGGTCTCCAGGCCGCCGTCCACTTCGCGGGTGACCTGGGCTTTGCCGTCGACCACTTCAACTTTGCTGGCAAAGGTGGCTTGTGGCAGGTCGGCCAAAGCGGCCAACATCTGGCCGGTCTGGTTGCAGTCGTCGTCAATGGCCTGTTTGCCCAGAATCACCAGGCCGGGTTGCTCTTTGTCGACCAGGGCCTTGAGCAGCTTGGCCACTGCCAGGGGCTGCAGCTCTTCTGCGGTTTCCACCAGAATGCCGCGGTCGGCGCCAATGGCCATGGCGGTGCGCAGGGTTTCCTGGCACTGCGTGACGCCGCAGGACACGGCGATCACCTCGGTGACCACACCCTTTTCCTTTAAACGCACCGCCTCTTCAATGGCGATTTCGTCAAAAGGGTTCATGCTCATTTTGACGTTGGCGATATCTACACCGGTGTTGTCCGACTTCACGCGGACCTTCACGTTGTAGTCCACCACACGCTTGACTGCGACCAGGACTTTCATTGCTTCGACTCCAGAGGGTTACAAATGGGGCTATTTACTTGACGTACACGTCAACTGTTCGATTCTATGCGGCGATATCCTGCACAAGCCAAACCTGCGCGACATCTCTGCAAAAAACTCAAAATAGAACGATCGTGCTTTTTTTCGAATTATAGCCGCAGTTCCGCCCACCATTGCAAGCCATATGCGCACTCGAAGTTGAAAGTGCTTAGCCTAAAAAGGCTTTGCCGCTGGAAAACCGGCCCTACGACCGGGTGTGCACGACCCTTTGGGGGTAAGGAATCTCGATATTGTTGTCCCGCAGCGCTTTCAAAATGGCCAGATTGACCAACGAACGCAGATTGCCCTGCCCATTTTCAATGTCATCGATCCAATAGATCACCGAGAACTCCAGCCCATCTGCACCAAACGCAGTCAGGTTCACCGTTGGCATGGGATCGCGCAGCACACGCTTTTGGTCCAAAACCGCATTCAACAGAAGCTGTATGACCTGCTCCGGGTCGGAGTCGTAAGCAACCGACACCGAGGTACGCTGGTTGAGCAGCGAATCAGCCAAGGACAAATTCTCAACCCGACTCGTGATGAGCATTTCATTGGGAACGATGGATTCACGGCCATCCTGCGCGCGGACGAGGGTGCAGCGCGCATTGATGTGGGTAATAAACCCTTCAAAACCATCGACCCGTACGAAATCGCCAATGCGCATGCTGCGCTCCGCCAAGATGACAAAACCACTTACGTAGTTCGCGGCCAGCTTTTGCAAGCCAAAACCAATACCCACGCCGACGGCACCGCCCAACACCGACAAAGCCGTCAGGTCAATGCCCACCGTAGAGAGTGCCAGAATCAAGCCCACAAACATCAGCAGCGCCCGGCTCGCATTGCTCACCGCCTTGCGCAGCGACAACTCTCCGCCGGTGGCCGAGCGCAGCAAACGTGTCTCAATGGCAGAAGAAATCCACAAAGTGATGATCAACACCACCCCCGCCGTGAGCAGCCCTTCAATCAGGTTGCGCACCGACAGCGTGCTTGCACCGATCTTCCAGGTGATTTGGTCCAACTCATTGAGGATGACGGGCAGCAAACCGCTCACCCACAGCACCATGGCGGCCCAGGCGATCCAGGAAATGGTGTGCTCCAGCGCCCGCACCCAAGGCGCCTCGGTAAAGGCCGCCTGCAGCACCTTGACCCCCACCCGAATGGCCACCAGCGAGAACAGCACCGGGATGGCCACCTTGAAAATAGCCACAGGCACATCGTTCTCCAGCACCGCGCGGGCTGCATAGGCCAAGCACAACAAGGCCAGCGGAAACAACACCCCATCCACCACCCGGGTGCCAAACCAGATGGAGCGCTCCCCTTTCAAGTTCAAGGCTTTGCGCAGAAAACCCACCAGTGCCCAGGACAGCGCCACACACACGGCCAAAACCACCATTTCCACCACCACGGTGGGCTGGGTGAAAGCCGCCATCCAGCCCTCAAAATCGTCTATAGGCTTGGGGCTGGGAAGTCTGGGGAAAGTTGCCATCACCGAATGCTATCAAAGGTCAGCCAAAACACGCACATGCGCTTCCACGCTGCGTGCCAGGGCATTGAGGTCATACCCCCCTTCCAGGCAGGACACGATGCGCCCCTTGGAATGGCGGCGGGCCACGTTTTTGATGCGCTCGGTAATCCAGGCGTAGTCACTCTCCACCAAACCCATCTGGCCCATATCGTCATCCCGGTGGGCATCAAATCCTGCGCTGATAAAAATCATTTCCGGCCGGTAGGCTTCCAGGCGCGGAATCCAGTGGGTATCAATCAAAGCCCGCACTTCAGCGCCTTTGGTATACGCGGGCACCGGCACGTTGACCAGGTTGCTGGCGTTGGATACGGAGCCGCCTTCGGGATAAAACGGGTGCTGGAAAAAACTCACCATCAGGATGCGCTGGTCGCCTTTCACAATATCCTCGGTGCCATTGCCGTGGTGCACATCAAAGTCCACAATGGCCACGCGTTTCAGACCGTGGCGCTCCAGCGCGTACAGCGCCGCGATGGCCACGTTATTGAAGAAACAAAAGCCCATGGCTTTGTCGCGGCAGGCATGGTGTCCCGGTGGGCGAATGGCGCAAAACGCATTTTCCATCTCACCGGCCAGCACGGCGTCCGTGGCCGCCAAGGCGGCGCCGGCTGCACGCAAGGCGGCATCCCAGGTGTAAACATTGATGGACGTATCCGGATCGATCTGGGCATGCGTGGGGCCGCCCGCATTGATTTCTTCACGCAATCCGTCTGTGAGCCCCCGCAACGCCGCCACATGCATACGTCCATGGGCCAATTCGATGTCCGTGATAGGCGCCACAGGCGCTTCACGGTGGTCCAGCGCGGCGCCCACGCCGCTTGCCAAAAGGCGGTCTTCGATGGCATCCAGGCGTTCCGGGCATTCAGGGTGCCCTGGGCCCATTTCATGTTTGTGGCAATCGCTGTGGGTAAAGTATCCGGTCGAATTCACCTAAGCACTCACGTTTCTATTTTTAGGGTAACGTTGCGGCATGGACGCACAACAAAAGCTCAAATCTCTGCTTCAACAGCTTAACACGGTCATTGTCGGCAAGGCCTTACAAATCCAGGACTGCGTAGCCTGCCTGTTGGCAGGCGGGCACCTGCTGATTGACGACGTACCGGGCGTTGGAAAAACGACCTTGGCACACGCCCTGGCACGCACCTTTGGCCTGCAATTTTCACGGGTGCAATTTACCTCGGACCTGATGCCCAGCGACCTGTCCGGCGTGTCGATTTACGAGCGTGGCAAGGAGGCTTTTATCTTCCATGCCGGACCCATTTTTGCGCAGGTGCTGCTGGCCGATGAAATCAACCGCGCCAGCCCCAAAACCCAAAGCGCGCTGCTGGAAGCCATGGAGGAAAAGCAGGTCACGGTCGAGGGTGAAACCCGTCCGCTGCCCCAACCATTTTTTGTGATTGCCACCCAGAATCCGCTGGACCAGGTGGGCACCTACGCCCTGCCGGAGTCACAGATGGACCGGTTCTTGATGCGCATCTCCCTGGGTTACCCCGACCGTGCCGCAGAACGCGCATTGCTGGTGGGAAGCGACCGGCGCGCCATGGTGGAGGGTCTACCCAGCTTGCTGTCACTGCACGAATTGCAGCTGCTCCAGCAATGTGTATTGGATGTGCATGCGGCCGACCCTTTGCTGGACTATGTGCAGGACCTGATTGCCGCCACCCGCTCGGGCCAATGGTTTTTGCAGGGCCTGAGTCCACGCGCCGGCATTGCCGTGGTGCGCGCCGCCAAGGCGCAGGCCCTGCTGAGCGGGCGCAACTACGTGGCGCCCGATGATGTGCAGGCGGTGCTGCCCCAAACCATTGCCCACCGACTGATACCGGTAGGCGATTCCGGACGGGGAGCGGTGGAGCAGGTGCGGGCCATGCTGGCCGCCGTGCCGCTGCCTTGAGCACGGGCAGTGCATGCAAGCCACCCACGCACAACCCAACCCGCTGCTGCATCCCGTGGCCCATGTCCGCAGCCGATTTCAGACGTGGTGGCAATCACGCCTGCCCCTGCGCGACAGCACCACCCTGACCCAGCGCAACGTCTACATTCTCCCCACCGGTCCAGGTTGGATGCTGGCCCTGACCCTGGGCGTGCTGCTGGTCTCCAGCATCAACTACCAGCTTAATCTGGGCTATGTGCTGACCTTCTTGCTCACCGGAAGCGCCATGGTCGGCATGCATGTGTGCCACGGCACGCTGCGTGGGCTTACTATGAATTTGGTAGCGCCCGACGCACAGTTTGCGGGGGCTAGCGCCACGATTAATATCAATATCGTCAGCGAGCGGCGTTCGGTGCGCCATGGCATTGGCCTGGCGGTGCTGGGGTCTGGGCACTGGAGCTGGACCGATGTACCCGCCCTTGGCAGTACCAAGGTACAAATCGCCTTCCAGCCGGAGCGGCGCGGCCTGCACCCCGTGCCAGCCCTCACCGCCGAGACCCGTTTTCCGCTGGGCACGTTTCGGGTGTGGACGATATGGCGCCCCGCCGCCAAGGTGCTGGTGTACCCCGCACCTGAAGCCCACCCGCCGCCTCTGCCACCGGGTGAACCCCGCGCGGGCGGGGCCGCCAGCGTACAGCGGCAAAGTACCGGAGAGTTTGACGGCGTGCGCGCCTACCGCCGGGGTGATCCGCTCAAACTGGTGGTCTGGAAAAAAGCCGCCAAGGCCGATGAACTCGTCAGCCGGGATGCCCAGCAAGTGCAACGCTTTGAGCTGTGGCTGGACCTCGCCCACACCGGCGCCGGGCTGTCCAACGCGCTGGAGCCCAAGCTCTCCCGGCTGTGCGCCTGGGTCTTGCTGGCCGAAAAGCAGGGGCTGATGTATGGCCTGCGCCTGGGCGGCCAGGAGATTGCGCCCGGCAGCGGCGAAGCCCACAAACGTGCCTGCCTGCAGGCGCTTGCCGTGCACTGAAATGTCCCATCCCATGCTGCAACCACTCAGTACGCTTCCCCGTGAAGCGCGTGACACGCTCTTTTTGTTGGCGGTCATTGCCTGGATCATCGCGCCACTGGTGGGCGAACTGCCGGTATGGTGCAGTGCCATGGCGGCCCTTTTGTTGCTGTGGCGCGGCGTGATCGCGCTGCGCTCGGCCCCCCTGCCCTCGCGCTGGTGGCTCATGGGCCTGCTTCTGCTGGCGATTGCGGCCACGCTCTACACCCACCGCACCCTGATGGGCCGCGACGCCGGTGTCACCTTCATTGTGGTGCTGCTGGCCCTCAAGACCTTGGAAATGCGGGCACGGCGCGACGCCTTTGTAATCTTCTTTCTGGGCTTTTTCACCCTGCTCAGCAACTTCTTTTTCTCGCAAAGCCTGCTTACGGCGGCCAGCATGCTGGTCGGGCTCCTGGGCTTGCTCACCGCGCTGGTCAACAGCCACATGCCTGTGGGCCGCCCGCCGCTCCTGCAAGCCGCAAAAACCGCGGGATGGATGGCGCTATTGGGTGCCCCCATCATGGCGGTGCTGTTTGTGCTGTTCCCCCGGCTGGCGCCGCTGTGGGGTGTGCCGTCGGACGCCATGAGCGGACGCAGCGGGCTTTCGGCCAACATGCAGGTGGGCACCATCGCCAAACTGGCGCTGGACAGCAGCATTGCCATGCGCATCAGATTTGATGGCGCCGCGCCCGAGCAGCGCAATATGTACTTTCGCGGCCCCGTGCTGTCCACCTTTGACGGGCGCGAATGGCGGCCGCTGTACATGGGTTTTCCCCCACTGGTGCAAACCGCCACCGACCTGCAGGTGCAAGGCCCCCCGGTCAAATACCAGGTGACCCTGGAAGCCAACAACCGCCCCTGGCTGCTGGTACTGGATGCCACGCCCGAGCGCCCAGACCTCAAAGGCTACACCCCCACCATGACACCCGATTTGCAGTGGGTGGTCGAGCGCCCGATGGCCGATCTGGTGCGCTACCGCGCCGAAAGCTACCCGGTTTTTCGCCATGGCCCACTGCGCGAAGCGAGCGCCTTGACTTTGGTCGACTACCTTCGCTTGCCCTTCGGTTTCAATCCACGCACAGCGCAGTTGGCGCTGGAAATGCGGCGCGACCCCAGGCTGGCCCGGGCCGATACCAGCACCCTGGTCAACGCGGTGATGGAGCGCCTGCGCACCGGCGGTTACCAATACACCCTGGAGCCCGGCGTGTATGGCAGCCACACCGCTGACGAGTTCTGGTTTGACCGCAAAGAGGGTTTTTGCGAGCACATTGCCTCGTCCTTTGTGCTGCTGATGCGGGCGCTGAACGTGCCGGCGCGGGTGGTCACCGGCTACCAAGGGGGTGAACTCAACGGTGTGGACGGGTTCTGGACCGTGCGCCAAAGCGATGCCCACGCCTGGGCCGAGGTTTGGGTGGCGGGCCAGGGATGGGTGCGGGTGGACCCCACCTCCGCCGTGGCGCCAGGGCGCACCGGCAGCCTGCAGCGCCTGGAGTCACCCAGCAGTGCGTTCACCCAGGCGCTGGTCACCGTAAGCCCTGCCTTTGCACTCAACCTGCGCGCCCTGTGGGAGGCCACCAACAACCGCTGGAACCAGTGGGTGCTGAACTATTCGCAGGCCAAGCAGCTCGACATGCTGCGCAACCTGGGATTTGAGTCCCCCAGTTGGGAGGACCTGAGCTATGTGCTGATCGCCATCGTGGTGCTGGCCAGCTTGGTGGGCGCGGCGTGGGCCCTGTGGGAGCGCCACCGCCAGGACCCCTGGCTGCGGCTGTACCACCGCGCCACCTTGCGCCTGCAAAACGCCGGGCTGGCGCTGCCGCCCAACACGCCACCGCGCCAGATGGCGGCGCTGCTGAAAGCCCGCTCGCCAGCCACCGACGCCGGCTTGAGCTCGGTGCACGACTGGCTTTTGCGCCTGGAAGCCTGGCGCTACGCGGCCCATGGCAAGGACAAACCGCCGGCCTTGGGGCTACTGCAACGGGAATTCCGCCAATTGTCCTGGCCCAAACGGCTAGCGCCCCTGGCGTCCGCGCGACCGAAGTGAGCCAACACGTCTTGATGCTATTGTTTCTAGTTGCGGTAGGAACAAAGGTTACCCTCTGCCCCCCGCGCAGATCCGTACGTGCGGAATTCCCGCATACGGCTCCTGCCTCAGGTATG
>MESI01000045.1 GCA_001770935.1 Burkholderiales bacterium RIFCSPLOWO2_12_FULL_61_40
ACTGATGACGCCACTCTTGACACCCTGGAGCTCGTCTACCACCACCTGGGCTGCGCGCGATGGATGCAAGACGTAATGCACCACCGAGCGGGCGTGAAATACCCACAGGTAACTGCGTCGCTGCGAGGCGGGGTGGAGAGCAACTGGAGGGCGAACTGGCAGTGCGCAGGATGACGAACTCGATTCGGCGGTGTGTGGCGACGAGCCTGCTCTCTCAAGGCGAAGTCCGAAATACGTCCGGTACGCTGGTGATGGCGTGTAAAGCGATACCGGAGCACACAACGTGGCTGGAGGCGCAATGCCAGGAAGGTGTGGCGAGATAAGCGGGGAGACCTGCAGCCTGAGGTGACGGGCAGCAGGAGTCAGAACCATCGTAGTAGCGAAGGGCTGTAAGAGCAGAAAAGGCCAATACGAAGCGGAAACGCTGCGCAGACGAAAGTCTGGATAACCGGGGGCTCGCCCCCTCGTGCCTAACCCGAGCAGACGGCAGACCGGCAAGTGCGGAGCAGGAAAACCGCACCAGCCAAGGGTGGTAGGAAAGTGGAGACGCAAAGTACAGAAAGAGCGACAAGCATGAGCGAATCAGTGACAGTGCCAGAAAAGGCTAAACAAACTGAATCTGCCCCAACCCAATGGGCGTGGGTGGATCGAGCTATCTGGACGGAGCGTATGTTGGCGGCGCTGGGTAACGGCGTCAAGGGAAGCAAATGGTTCAGTCTGATCGACAAAGTCTATCGCCCAAGCACCCTGCAAGCGGCTTGGCAACAAGTCCAAGCCAACAAGGGAGCCGCAGGCATAGACGGGCAAAGCATCGAAAGCTTTGCAGCCAATGAACTGGTGTATTTGAGCGAACTGGAAAAAGACCTTGAACAAGGAAAGTACAGGCCCCAAGCGGTGCGGCGGGTAGAAATACCCAAAGCAGGCGGTAAAACGCGACCCTTGGGCATCCCCACCGTCAAAGACCGAATCGTGCAAACGGCGGTCAAACGGGTGATAGAGCCGATCCTTGAGAAAGAATTCTTATGAGTACGTCCAGCATTCGTGATGGTATTCCCCGCTGATTTGATCAAGTAGCGTGAGGGAACGTAAAAAATCTCCCTCAAGGACTTTGAACAAGCGGTCCTTGTGGGAGAGTCTCTTTCGACCAAGAACGAGACCATCAAAGTGTGCCACGCCTTACTGCAAAACCCCAAATTCTTCTCACTCCTATTGCAAATTGACATGCACGAGGCGGCACACGTGCAGTCCCAGCCTTGTTCATGCGGGGCGGTCCTGCACAAAGCCGACTACCCGCGCAAGCCACGCGGCTGTCCGCCAGAGTTACGACCTGACTATGAGACACGCTTTAGTTTTTGCTGCAGCCAGTGCCGCAAGCGAACGACTGCGGTGTCGGTACGCTTCCTGGGGCGACGCCTCTACCTGGGCTTGATCGTGGTGCTGATGTCCGAGCGACGCACCACGCTGAGTGCGTCGGCGGTGCAACTGGCTGACGCACTGGGTGTGCCCGCTCGCACCATTGCCCGTTGGCGCCATTGGTGGCTCCAACTCTTTCCCGCCACGCCCCTGTGGGCTGGTGCCTGCGCGCGTTTCATGCCCCCGGTTGACCCCCGCCATTTGCCCACCAGCCTGATCGAGCGTTTTACAGGTCCCGCTGCCGAGGTGGCGATGCGACTGCTGGCCTTTTTGCGCCCCTTGAGCGTGCAGCCCTGACCACGCTCCTTGAGGTTCGCTCACTTCCCGCAGAGGATGCCAATAGTCAAACTGACCCAAGATTCGTAGCCTTCACTCCCACAAGCGATGCCGCCGGTGTCGCAGTATTTGGAGTAAATTTGAAACCCATCAAAGATCCCAGTCAGCGCGACCGTTGGGCGCGCCTGCGCTTCTCAATCATCGGCCCCTTGCTGGGCGCACCACCCGACCCAGGCGAGCTGCAAACTGCCCTGGGCCTGCTTGCCAGCAAAACCTGGCGCCATCCAACATCTGGGATGGATGTCAGCTTTGGTCACTCCACGCTGGAGCGCTGCCACTAACGCGGCCCGCAAGGCCGATGACCCCGTGGCGGCCCTGCGCAATAGTCTGCGCGGTGGCGTCAAACGCTTCCCCAGCCTGTCGCAGACCGTGATCGACACCTTGACCCAGCAATACCGCGAGCACCCAGGCTGGACGGCGCAACTGCACTTTGACAACCTGCGCGCAGCCTTCGCTCGCAGTGGCGGCGCAGCCGCTACTTCATCTTCATCTTCATCTTCATCTCCGGTCTCTTCCTACCAAACCGTGCGCCGCTACCTCTTGGCCCAGGGCATGTTCCGCCAGGCCCAGCCTAAACGCGCCACGGCCGGTGCATTGGCTGCGCGCGACCGACTGGAGCGCCTGGAAGTGCGCAGCTATGAGGTCGATCATGTCAATGCCCTGTGGCATCTGGACTTCCATCACGGCTCGCGCAAGGTGCTCACCCGTTTGGGGGAGTGGGTAACACCGATGATCCTGTGCGTCATCGATGACCGCTCCCGTCTGGTGTGCCACTTGCAGTGGTATCTGGATGAGACGGCGCAAAGCCTGATCCACGCCCTGTGCCAGGCCTTCATGAAGCGCGGCCTGCCGCGCGCGCTGATGACCGACAACGGCGCGGCCATGCTGGCCGAAGAAACCACCACCGGCTTGGCTGCCTTGGGTATCGTGCACCAGACGACGCTGCCGTATTCGCCGTACCAAAACGCGAAACAGGAGTCCTTTTGGGGTCGGGTTGAAGGTCGCTTGATGGCCCTGCTCGAAGGCGAACAAACCCTGACACTGGACGCCCTCAATCTGGCGACCCAGGCTTGGACGGAGCAGGAGTACCACCGCACACGGCACTGCGAGATTGATGCCACGCCACTGGATCACTATTTGGCCGGCCCCAATGTCGCTCGGCCCTGCCCAAGCAGTGCGGCGCTGACGGATGCCTTTCACATTGAGGTAAAGCGCACACAGCGCCGCTCGGACGGCACCGTCAGTCTGGGCGGGGCACGCTTTGAAATACCGTCGCGCTACCGGCATTTGCAGCTTGTTTCTTTGCGCTACGCGCGCTGGGATCTGTCACGGGTCTGTCTGGTGGATGCGCGCACCGGCGCCATCCTGTGTCCAGTCAGACCATTGGACAGGGGAGCCAACGCCAATGGCCAGCGTCGCCGATTGAGCCCGGCTGCCGTTGACCTGTCTCCTCTGACACCCAAGGGCCTGCCTGCTTTGATGACGCAGTTTCTGGCCGATTACGCCGCCACCGGCGTGCCGCCAGCCTATTTGCCCACTTGTGTCCCCCCCCCAGCAACCCCAACCCCAACCACCACCGATGAGGTCTGTCCATGAATCACAAGTTACTGGCCCTGTACGGGCTCAAGTTCAATCCCTTCTCGCCCGAGTTGCCCGTGGACGCGATCTATGTGCCGCAGAAGATCGAGGGTTTTTGTTGGCGCATTGAGCATGCGCAGATTCGCGAGGGCGGCTTTGCCATGGTGCATGGCGAGCCGGGCAGCGGCAAGAGCATTGTGCTGCGCGTGCTGGCCGAGCGGTTGAAGAAGCTGCCCGATGTGACGGTGGGCGCCATCAACCACCCGCAGAGCAATCTGGCGGACTTCTACCGTGAACTCGGGGATGTCTTTGGTGTGCCGCTGCGACCCAGCAACCGTTGGGGCGGCTTCAAGGCTTTGCGGGCGCGTTGGCTGGCCCACATGGAGTCCAGCCGCTGTCGGGCGGTGCTGTTGGTCGATGAGGCGCAGGAGATGACGGCGCAAGTGTTGTCGGAGTTGCGTCTATTGGCGAGTGCTAGCTTTGATTCGCAGTCCTTGTTGTGTATCGTGATGGCGGGGGACGCTCGCTTGATTGAGAAACTGCGCCGCGAGGAGTTGATTCCCTTGGGTAGTCGCATCCGTACCCGCTTGGCCACCGAGTTTGCCAGTCGCGATGAGTTGCTGGCCTGCCTGGAGCATTTGCTGGCCGGGGCGGGCAATGCCAGCTTGATGACGCAACAGTTGCGCCATACCTTGTGTGACCATGCGGCTGGCAACTATCGGGTTCTGACGACGATGGCGGCGGAACTGCTGGCCTGTGCGGCGCAAAAGGATTTGCCCCTGCTCGATGAGAAGCTGTACCTGGAGGTCTTTGCGCCGCCAGCCAAGCCGACCCAGCGCCGGGCAATCGCAGGACGTTGACCATGAAGAAGACCAAGCACAGGTATCCATGCCCTATGTGCGATCGCGCCGAGACCCGCACGCTGTCGGATGAATCGGCAGTTGAGATCCACGAGTTTTTGGAGGTGATTGCCGCCAACTTCTTGAGTCGCTATGGTGAGCGGATTTATCGCCATTACACCAAGCAGGCCAAACGCCATGTCAACCCCGACAAACCATGGCTCAACTCTGACGAGCCTTTCTGATCATTGATCGGCTACAAAAAAAGCGGCGTCTGTAGCAATACCGACGCCGTTTTGTTTGCAACCCTCGCCTAAACGTCCATTACCAAACTTGGTTATTGGTCCATCGAGTTGGGTGTTCACACTCACTTACCCACGAGCTACGGATTTCGACCCGGCAAAGGCTGCAAAGACGCGCTGAGGGAAGTCGATAAATATCTCAAGGACGGCTACACCCATGTGGTGGACGCTGACCTTAAAGGCTACTTCGACAGCATCCCGCACGACCTGCTAACAGCAAGAATCGAAGAACACATCAGCGACGGCCGCCTGCTGCAACTGCTGGCGAGTTGGCTGCAACAAGACATCGTTCGGGACTTGGAAAGATGGACACCCACGGCGGGCACCCCACAAGGAGCTGTCATCAGCCCGCTACTGGCCAATCTGTATCTGCACCCCCTGGACGTAAAGATGTCAGAGTTGGGCTACCGCATGGTGCGCTACGCCGACGACTTCGTCATCCTGTGTCAAACCGCGTCACAAGCGCAAGCGGCACTGGAAGAAGTCCAAGCCTGGGTAGAAGAAAACGGCCTGACACTGCATCCGGACAAAACCCACGTGGGGGATTGTTTGGTGGACGGGCAAGGCTTTGAGTTTCTGGGCTACCGCTTCGAGGCAGGACGGCGCTGGGTACGAGACAAGAGTCTCAAAGGCTTCAAGGACAAGGTGCGCCAGAAGACCCGTCGCACCAGAGGCGACAGCATGCGCACCATCATTGAAGACCTGACCCCGATGCTCAGAGGCTGGTTTGGATATTTCAAACACGCCCACCTAAGCACATTCACAAACCTGGACGGATTCATTCGTCGGCGGTTGCGCTCGATACTGCGCAAGCAGGAAAAGAGACCGGGAATGGGACGCTGCCATGAAGATCACCGACGCTGGCCAAATGCGTACTTCGCAAACTTGGGACTGTTCACCATGACATCAGCCCAACAACGAGCGAGCCAATCCCGATGAGGAAACCACTAACTGGAGAGCCGTGTGCGGGAGAACCGCACGCACGGTTCGGAGGGAGGGGAGGACGGTGTCCTTTCCTACCCCTATCAGTAGGAGTTTGACTTATGCGTCGGTATGGGTGTCCATCGCAGAAACTACCAATCGTGAGCCGCCAAGCAAACGAAAGGAGAAACTGGATGGACAACATAGAGAGCCTAAACCACACGAAATGGGACTGCAAGTACCACGTCGTGTTCATACCGAAGGGTCGAAGAAAAGTGCTGTATGGGCAGTTGCGGGTGCATCTTGGAGAGGTGTTTCGCACGCTGGCGCAGCACAAGGAGAGTCGGATTGAAGAGGGCCGCCTGATGGCTGATCACGTTCACATGATGATCGCGATACCGCCGAAGTACGCGGTGTGCAACGTGGTGGGCTATATCAAGGGGAAAAGCGCGATACACCTGGCCCGGGTGTATGGAGAGCGAAAGAGAAACTTTACAGGGCAAAGCTTCTGGGCGCGGGGGTATTTTGTTTCGACCGTAGGTCGAGATGAGGCGGTGATCCGCAACTACATCCAAAACCAGGAGAAAGAGGATGAAAGGTTGGAACAGCTTGGGCTGTGGAGATAAGTTGCCACCGTTTCGGTGGCGCCAAGAGTTGGGGCCGCGTTAGCGACCCCGTTTAGCCGCTTTGAGCGGCTCACAATTTGAATACCTCCGGCTTTGCCGGGGGATGGTTATTTCGTGCCGGGACGGGGGAGGACTACTCCGCGTAGCGGCTTCGTCCAACCCATTTCGTTATACACAAGCCCGGCAGCACCGAGCAGCCATAGTGGTGGGCAAAGGCACGCATAGTGTCGGTGAGCACCGGCTCGTAGCGATCGGCCTTGGGCACCAGGGCGCATGGGATGGAGGCTCCTCCATTGATGAAAGCGAAAAAGTTTTTCGTAGAGTTTGACAGATTCTTAAAAAGTGTGTCATAATTCAAGGCTTCGCTGATCACGGTGAAGCAAATAAAGA
>MESI01000046.1 GCA_001770935.1 Burkholderiales bacterium RIFCSPLOWO2_12_FULL_61_40
CCGATCGGCCCCTTTGCTTTCGTGCGTCACCAGTTTCAAACTCCGCCAGATTTACGCGCATTTACACAGCCGCTAACAGCTGGTCGGCGTCGGATCCCTGCTCCCGCGTAATGGACACAAGATCCGCCAGAGAATAGATATCCTGGGCCTCCGCGAACTCTCCGATCTGGGTCGCAACCTCCGATCGGGCCATGTTCTCCCTGTAAGGAGCTAACCACAGCGTGAAAACACGCCCCCTATCCTCATGAATCGCACGTTCCCAGAGTGACTGAACGGTCCGCCCTCGTAACACGTCTGATTCTGTCTGTGTCGTAATTTCTTTAATCCGTGAAACTGTGACTCGAACGTCTGTTGTCGCACCTTTTCGGACAATTTTCGAGAGATTTGTTAATGCGCGTCGATCAACTTGAGCGAGATAACCGCCTTCAATCGGTGCAACAAGCTCCGACCCGAGCGGCTCTCTGAAAATTGACTCCGGCTCGTAGGTCGGAGCCAAAGAATCATCGAACATCCTGATTGCAACCAGTAGCTTGCCCGCATGTTGCCGCGTTGTCTGATTTTCCAAACCTAAAATCTGCCCAGAAAGCTTTACCTTCTGGTCCTCGAGTCGCTGGACAACAATCTGGCTTTCTTCCGCTGATCGGCCTGTGACACCAACGAGCCGAGGGTCGCGCTTGAATGAAAGTACAGGATTCAGTACGGGGCGAGCTTCTGTAGGCATTAGGAAACCTTCAAGTATGTAGAGACTGCTTGGCGACTAATGCCTAAGAATCTACCGACATCCGCTTGGGAAATATTGTGGTTAGACACAAGCTCGCGAGTGATCCGTCGCCGAACCTCATTGGTGTTTCCATGGACTGTGCCCGAAATTTTATGATTTTCTAGGGTCATGGATTCGGCTATCGCCACTGCGTCAATCGGTAGCGAATTAAGTGCTGCCCGCCTTCGCGCTGCAAAAGCCCTCTGTTCGATATCAGCGCCTGACTGCCCCTCGGATAAAGCACTGAGTACGCGGCACACTAAAGCTTGGTCGGGACCGATTTGCAAAAAATGTGACCAAAGTTCCGTGCGCAGATCTAGGTCTGGAAGGGTAAACATGATTTTGTAATGGAACCGTCGCCATATGGCGCTATCAAGCATTTGAGCATGATTGGTGGCTGCAATAACGACGGCTGAAGCATCCAACGAATCGATGCCCTGAATAACAGTATTGACAACTCGTTTCAATTCCCCGAGTTCAGCGCGGTCATCCCTCATCTTTGCAACAGCATCGAGTTCGTCTAGGAAAAGCACAGCATTTTTCCCCGCGACAAAGTCGAAAACACTTCTGATGTTTTTCGCGGTATCCCCTAGAAGGGAAGAAATGAGGGAATCCAACCGAACCACATAAAGTTTTCGGCCAAGCTGGGCGGCCACGTGACCGGCTAGCAGGGTCTTTCCGGTACCAGGCGGGCCTGCGAGCATCAGGGAATGCTTGGATGCAATGCCAGCTGCAGCCAATTTGTCGTGGTTCTTAATGTCCACGAGAAAAGCGGCGAATTGCTCATTTCCTGCACTGTCTAAGAAAAGCGGTGCATCAGGCCAAGGCTGTTCTTCGATCAGCGGCAGCCTTGACTTGTTGTCCACCGGGAGCATCTCGGTAAAGCCAGATGCCTGAAGCGGGACCCCCTTCTTGTTCAAAACCAAACGAAATCTGCGAGCACCTTCGGGGTCTTCTACTTCAATGGCTTTTGATAGGCGCTGGCCTACTCGGCGCAGGCGGGTGTAGTCAGCGGCAAGAGCTGCATCAGCGAATTCAACTAAATCAGGGACAAGGAGGGACATTGGCTAAGTCGTCAATTAAATGAGCTAATACGGCAAGATTGTAAACAAGTTTGTCAATTAAAAATTGAAATATGTCAACACATGAGGTCTGTGCACTGCCAAATGCGCCTTTTGTCAGTTGGTGCGCCTAACTGCGGTTCGGCCACCAACCACCGCAGCTTGACGAACGGCCCGCAGGCGCACGACGGCCTCGAATAAAGGCTTTCTCCACCCGGAACGGCGGCCATGTAGCCGAGTGCACGCGCGAACGTCTGAGCGTTGCGCATTGCAACGATACAACTGGTGTGGCGGCGGCCACCGCAGCGACGCCGGGTTGTTGCACGGTATCCAGCGACTGGGTGCTGCTTGGGTATCCATCATTCAAGCTGTTGCCTGTCGGGACTGTGGTCCTGGCTTTGTCGGAGGTTTCTGGGGCAAGCGGTCAGTCGAGCTCTAAATCTTAGCGGCTGCATCCAGCCTTGACCAATCTCGCAATCGATCTGATCGTGTGACCGGTCCGGTTCCGTGACCCGACCAAGTTGCCCGTGCCGACAATCACCGTTGACAAGAAAATTATCGCCACACAATCGTAAATTCTCAATCGCCAGGGAATGTCCGCTGCCAAGAAATCAGAGTCTGGCCATGACCGGAATGGAGAAGAAAAATTACCGACTAGTCTGCGTCTTCAATCCTGAAAAACAGGGTCCAGCGGAAGTCCGCTCCCGCTGCAGACCACCCCTTCTTCAGCCAAAAAATTGACACTTTGGTTTACTGGCGAAAAGCCATTTTTCACAATGATTTGTGCTTCTAGCACGCGCATATATTGAGCAGGCAGCTCACAAATTAACTGCAAAAGTGCCGCAATCCTGCCTGCAAAGTTGCCGCTTGCGGGCGGTTACTTTGCCGCAGCCACTGCGTCCACCACCGGTTTCCCCAAATTGCGCAGCACATCGCGCACCATCTGCGCCCGGTCTTTGGCGTCAGGCAGGGTGCGTTCTATGCGCAGCTTCTCGTTGCCGGCCAGTTTGATGTGTTTGTTTTTCTGGATCATCTCGATGATCCGCATGGGGTCGATGGGCGGGTTTTTCTTGAAGGTGATGGTGATCACGCCCGGTGCCGCGTCCACCTTCACCACGCCGTAGGGCTGGCTGAGAACGCGTAGGCGGTGCACGTCGATGAGGGTTTGGGCCTGGGCGGGCAGCTTGCCAAAGCGGTCCACAATTTCTTCCAGCAGCGCGTCGATCTGGTCGGTGTTTTTGGCGGTGGCCAGCTTTTTGTAGAAGGACAGGCGCATGTGCACGTCGCCGCAGTAGTCGTCGGGAAGCAGGGCAGGGGCGTGCAGGTTGATGTCGGTGGTGACGTTGAGCGGGCTGAGCAGGTCGGGCTCCTTGCCCGCCTTGAGGCAGCGCACCGCCTCCGACAGCATCTCGTTGTACAACTGAAAACCCACCTCCAGCATGTTGCCGCTCTGGTTTTCACCCAGCACCTCGCCGGCACCGCGAATCTCCAGGTCGTGCATGGCCAGGTAAAAGCCGCTGCCCAGTTCTTCCATGGCCTGGATGGCGTCCAGGCGCTGGGTGGCTTGTTTGGTCAGGCCTTCCAGGTCGGGCACCATCAGGTAGGCATAGGCCTGGTGGTGGCTGCGGCCCACGCGCCCGCGCAACTGGTGCAACTGCGCCAGGCCGAACTTGTCGGCGCGGCTCATGACAATGGTGTTGGCCGTGGGCACGTCAATGCCGGTCTCGATGATGGTGGAGCACAGCAGCAGGTTGTAGCGCTGGGCGATGAAGTCGCGCATCACCGTTTCCAGCTGGCGCTCGGGCATCTGCCCATGGGCCACAGCGATGCGGGCTTCGGGCAGCAGTTCTTCGAGCTTGGCGCGGCGGTTTTCAATCGTTTCCACCTCGTTGTGCAGAAAGTAGACCTGGCCGCCGCGCTTGAGTTCGCGCAGCACGGCCTCGCGGATCACGCCATTGCCCTCCGTCCGCACAAAGGTCTTGATGGCCAGGCGGCGCTGCGGCGCGGTGGCAATCACGCTCAGGTCGCGCAGGCCCTCCAGCGCCATGCCCAGGGTACGGGGAATGGGTGTGGCGGTGAGCGTGAGTACATCGACCTCGGCGCGCAGCGCCTTCATCTGCTCCTTGTGGCGCACGCCAAAGCGGTGTTCCTCGTCAATGATGAGCAGGCCCAGGTCGTGGAACTTGGTCGATTCGCTCAGCAGCTTGTGCGTGCCCACCACGATGTCGATGGTGCCGTCGGCCACGCCCTTGAGCGCTGCGGTGATCTCTTTGGCGGAGCGAAAGCGGCTCATCTCCGCCACTTTCACGGGCCATTTGCTGAAACGGTCCACCAGCGTCTGGTAGTGCTGCTCGGCCAAAAGCGTGGTGGGCGCCAAAAAGGCCACCTGCTTGCCGCCGGTGATGGCGATGAAGGCGGCGCGCAGGGCCACCTCGGTCTTGCCAAAACCCACGTCGCCGCAGACCAGCCGGTCCATGGGGCGCGGGCTGATCATGTCCTGGATGACGGCGTGGATGGCGGCGGCCTGGTCGGCGGTTTCTTCAAAACCGAAGTCGTTGGCAAAGGTTTCGTAGTCGTTGGGCGAGTAGCGGAAGGCATGGCCTTCGCGCGCCGCCCGGCGGGCGTAGATGTTGAGCAGCTCGGCAGCGCTGTCGCGCACCTGTTCGGCCGCCTTGCGTTTGGCTTTGTCCCAGGCGCCGCTGCCCAGTTTGTGCAAAGGCGCTTCGTCGGCACTCACGCCGGTGTAGCGGCTGATGAGCTGCAACTGGCTCACCGGCACGTACAGCGTGGCCTGGTCGGCGTACTCCAGGTGCAAGAATTCCTGCATTTCGGGCTCGCCGTTGGCCTGTTTGTTGCCCAGATCCAGATGGATCAGGCCCCGGTAGCGGCCAATGCCGTGGGCGGAGTGCACCACCGGGTCGCCGATGTTGAGTTCGCTCAGGTCCTTGATCAGCGCTTCCACATCGCTGACCTGCTCCTGCTTCTTGCGTCGGCGCGTGGTGGGGCCGGCGGCAAACAGCTCGGTCTCTGTTACGAAGTCGATGCCGCCGCCACGCGAACCGGCAGTTTCCAGCCAGGCGAAGCCCGTGGTCAGCGCGGCCGTGGCAATGCCGATTTTCTCGTCGCTGGTCTGAAACTCCAGCAGGGAGTCAAAAGCCGGCGGGTTGACCTGCGAGGCGCGCAAAAAGTCCAGCAGGCTCTCGCGGCGGCCGTCGCTCTCGGCGAGGATCAGCAGGCGGTGCTGCGTGTTGCGCGCATGGACCTTGAGCTTTTGCAGGGGGTCTTCGGAACCGCGCACCACGGTCAAATCGGGCAGGGTGTCGAACTCGGTGAAGGCAGAGCCTTCGGTCTGCGCCTTGATCGCCAGCTGCGCATGCGCATTGGCGCGCGCATAAAACTGCTCGGTGCTTAAAAACAGCGACTCGGGCGGCAGCGCGGGGCGCTCGGGGTCGCCCTGCACCAGGCGGTAGCGCTCCTTGGTGTCCTGCCAGAAGTGCTGGAAGGCACTTTCCAGGTCGCCATGCAGCACCACGGTGGCGTCCGCCCCCACGTAGTCGAACACGGTGGCGGTGTCGTCAAAAAACAGCGGCAGGTAGTACTCGATACCGGCCGTGGCCACGCCGTTGCCCATGTCCTTGTAGATGCGGCTGCGGGTCGGGTCGCCCTCCAGCAGCTCGCGCCAGCGGCTGCGGAACTTGGCGCGCGCGTCGTCGTCCATGGGGAACTCGCGGCCCGGCAGCAGCCGCACCTCGGGCACGGGGTACAGACTGCGCTGGCTGTCGGGGTCGAAGGTGCGGATGCTGTCGATCTCGTTGTCAAACAAGTCCACCCGGTACGGCACCAGGCTGCCCATGGGGAACAGGTCAATCAGCCCGCCGCGCACCGCGTATTCACCGGGGCTCACCACCTGCGTCACATGGCTATAGCCCGCCAGCGTGAGCTGGGCCTTGAGCCGGGCCTCGTCCAGTTGCTGTTTGACCTTGAAATGGAAGGTGTAGCCGGCCAGAAAGCTGGGCGGCGCCAAGCGGTACAGGGCCGTGGTGGCCGGCACGATCACCACGTCGGCCCCGTTTTCCTTGTTGCGCTGCTGGATGCGCCACAGCGTGGCCAGGCGTTCGCTGATCAGGTCCTGGTGCGGTGAAAACGTGTCGTAGGGCAGGGTTTCCCAATCGGGAAACAGCGCGCAGCGCAGGTCGGGTGCAAAAAAAGCGATCTCTTCGATCAGCCGCTGCGCGTCGGTCGCGTTGGCGGTGACCACGGCCATGGGTTTGCCGCTGGATTTTTCCCGCTCCCCCAGTTGGGCCAACAGCATGGCGTCGGCAGAACCTGTGGGGCGGGGCAGGGTGAAACGGTTGCCGAGGCGAAGTTTGGGTAAATCCATGGGAGCGGGTAAGACGGGTGGGCTTCGATTTTAGAATGCGGCACACCACCATGAACCCAGACACCCCCAATTCCCCACTTTCCACCGCTGCCGCGCCGCCCGCCCCCCGTTTGTGGGCACTGATTCCCTGTGCCGGCACCGGTTCACGTTCCGGCGCCAACGGCCCCAAACAGTACCAACACGTGGCCGGCCAGCCCATGGTGCTGCACACCCTGGCGGCTTTTGGAGCGGTGCCGCGTTTGGCGGGGGTGCTGGTGGTGGTGTCCGCAGGCGATACCTTCTTTGACACGGCGCCCGCCACAGTTGCTCCTGTTTTAATAGCTACCTGCGGAGGTTCCACGCGGGCTAGCAGTGTTTTTAATGGTCTAAATGCCCTGCTGGAGCGCGGCGCCGCCCTTGCTGACTGGGTGCTGGTGCACGACGCCGCCCGCTGCCTGATCACCCCGACTCAGATCGACGCTCTGATCGACGCCTGCAGCAGCGACCCCGTGGGCGGCCTGCTGGCCCTCAAACTGCCCGACACCCTCAAACGCGAAGCGGGCGGCCGCGTGGCCCAAACCGTGGAGCGCGCCGACAAGTGGCTGGCCCAAACCCCGCAGATGTTTCGCATTGGCGCCCTGATGGACGCACTGAAGGCGGCGGGCGATGCGGTCACGGACGAGTCCAGCGCCATGGAGCTGGCGGGGCAGGCGCCGCTCCTGGTGGAAGGCAGCGCGCAAAACTTCAAGGTGACCTACCCGCAGGACTTTGCGCTGGCGCAGGCGGTGTTGGGGGCGCGGGGGCCAAACTCTATTTCATGATGAATA
The DNA here is from genome assembly GCA_001770935.1 of Burkholderiales bacterium RIFCSPLOWO2_12_FULL_61_40. Taxonomy (GTDB): domain Bacteria; phylum Pseudomonadota; class Gammaproteobacteria; order Burkholderiales; family Burkholderiaceae_C; genus Allorhodoferax. Next base: position 7,009 of record MESI01000046.1, read on the forward strand.
CCTTGCACGCGGAATTGAACCGCCTTTACCTCTGTGGCGCCCCCGGCGGAACCGACCCTGACAAGGAAGCGCCGGGCTTGGTGGCGCCCGATGGGCGTGTGCGCGCCCTGGTGCTGGCGCTGGCCCGGCCCGCCGACTGGAATGCACTGTCGACCGTGTGGCAAGGGGTGCAGACCGACCTGGAGCTGCCTGCGCCTGCGATTGCGGTCAACGGCATCGACGGCTACCAACTGTGGTTCTCCCTTGGCGAGCCGGTGCCGGCCGCCCAAGCGCAGGCCTTTCTGGAAGCCTTGCGTTTGCGCTATTTGGGCAGGGTCGCGCCCCAACGCGTAGGCACGATGCCCGCTGTGGATGTATCGGCGCCAGGAAAAATCCAGCACGCCCCCCTGGTGCCCACGCTGCAGCAGGGCACGGGCCGATGGTCTGCGTTTGTGGCCCCGGACTTGGCGGCCATCTTCTCGGAAGAGCCTTGGCTCGATGTGCGCCCCAGTCCAGAGGCCCAGGCCACTGTGTTGTCACGCCTTGCCTGCACCCAGCCTGCGGCCTTTCAAGCCGCCATGGCATCCATCACAGAGAAGAACGTTGGGAACCCAGAGCACCATGCAGTGGCAGGACCCGCACCGATTGGGAAGAGCCTGGACCCCAAGCGCTTTTTGCTTGACGTGATGGGCGACCCGTCCATTGCGCTGCACCTGCGCATGGAGGCGGCCAAGGCACTCTTGCCGTATTGCGAGGGAAATCTTGATGGAAAAAGCGGCAGCTAAGCCTGCTCAGGGGGGCATCAAGCCGCCAGCGCCAACTCGGCCAGGCGGATGGCGCCCTCCAAACTTTGCGCGCCACCGATAAACAGGTTCATGTGGCAAAACACGCTGTCTGGCACCCCCGTCACCGCCGCCAGTTCCTGATCCCGCAGCCCGGCCCAACCCTTGGGCAAGTCCCGCTTGGCTGTGAATGATCCGGACTCCACGGGCACGGTCTTGAGCTGGTACTGGTTTCCATCCGAATCCGGGTAGATGACGAACAAGACCTCGGGCATTTCGTCCACCACCACGCGCGTCCAGGGCATACCCCCCTCTTGGAGGTGGAGCACCTGGCCATTGAGCAACCTGGGGGCCTGGCGGACGATGTCCCGTGAGCGGATTTGGGAGATCTTTTTGACAATGGCGCGGTCCAAAAATCGCCGTGTGATGCCAATGGCTTCGAGAAAACGGCTTTCCTGGAGCTGGGCCTTGGCCTCCATATCCAGTCCGTGTTCCTCCATCCAGTTGGTATTGAGCTGCGCGATCAAGGACGACAACCCAAAAATCCCCGGGGCAACATCCCCCTGGCCGGTGTCGACGATGTCCAGGTACTGCACCAAAGACCTGTCGATGGAAGCGGCGATCTCCGCCACGGCCTGTGCATCCAGGTCGAATCCGCTGGCGCTTGCCAAAGCCTGCACATAGGCTCCGCCATATGCAGACCAGACCAAGCCAGCGCTGGCATAACCCACACCAGGCGTTTCCACACCATCCACCACGCGAGCGGGCCGGGCGCCCGCGAAGCTGCGCTGGTGGTGGTCAAAGCGCCCGGTTTCTGCCTCCCAGAGGCCACCGACATCGACGGCAAAGTCAGCCGCTGCAATACGTTCGTTTTGGCGTGTACGGAGCAAGGTGTGCGAGGGGAATACGCCCATCAGGACGCCAACGCCAAAGACGTCGTCTGCGTGAAAGCTGCCGTTGTGGGTGGCAATGGTGGTGTGTTTTGTCATCGGGCGATTTTAGTGACGAACAAAATGAACCTGCATTTGCTACTGTTTTGATAGCTGCTTGCGCCCGTACTACGGGGTCTGGAGGCACTTTTGATCAATAATTGAGAGCGAATCTAGGCCTGCCTCCCCAACACCCCATGCAGATTTCCGTGCGGGAACCCCTACCATGCTGTCCAAATTAATCTTTGAAGTCCACCAGGAGACCAGGCAACCATGAATATTCGAATCGGCGAAGGCTGGGACATCCACGCTTTGGTAGAGGGGCGCAAGCTCATCTTGGGCGGGGTGGAAATCCCCCACAGCAAGGGTTTGCTGGGCCACTCGGACGCGGATGCACTGTTGCATGCCATCACCGATGCGCTCTTGGGCGCGGCGGCCATGGGTGACATTGGCACACTGTTTCCCGACACCGATGCGCAGTTCAAAGGTGCCGACTCGGCGGTGCTGCTGGCCGAAGCGGCCCGGCGCGTGCGCGCCAAGGGCTATGAAATAGGCAATGTGGACAGCACCGTGATCGCCCAGGCCCCCAAGCTGGCGCCGCACAAGCTGGCCATGCGCATCCGCATCTCCCAAGTGCTGGGGGTGGCGGTGGACCAGGTCAATGTGAAGGCCAAGACGGCCGAAAAAATGGGGCCGGTGGGCGAAGGCCTGGCCATGGAAGCACGGGCGGTGGTGTTGCTGGTGGGGCCTGCATGACGCCAGGCACCGCACACCCGCATTTGCTCCAGCCACTGGACCTGGGCTTTACCACGCTCAAAAACCGCGTGATCATGGGCTCCATGCACACCGGTCTGGAAGACCGGTTTTACAACTACCCCAAGCTGGCCGCCTATTTCCGCGAGCGGGCCAAGGGTGGTGTGGGCCTGATCGTGACCGGCGGCATTTCGCCCAACCGGCAAGGCTGGTTGCTGCCTTTTGGCGGCACGCTGAACTCGATTTTTGACGTACGCAACCACCGCCAGGTGACAGATGCGGTGCACGAGGAGGGCGGCAAGATTCTGATGCAGATACTGCACTCGGGGCGCTACGGCTACCAGCCCTTTGTGGTGTCGGCGTCCGCCAAAAAATCCCCCATTTCCCTCTTCAAACCCAAGGCCTTGAGCGAGCGTGGCATTCAGGCCACCATCCGCGCTTACGTGCGCTGCGCCGAACTGGCGCGCAAGGCGGGTTATGACGGGGTGGAAATCATGGGCAGCGAAGGTTATTTGCTGAACCAGTTTTTATGCGCCCGCACCAACCAGCGCACCGATCGCTGGGGTGGTTCGATTGAAAATCGCATGCGTTTGCCCGTGGAAATCGTGCGGCAGGTGCGTGCCAAGGTGGGGCCCAATTTCATCCTCATGTACCGCCACTCGGTGCTGGACCTGGTAGAGGGCGGCAACAGCTGGGACGAGGTGGTTGCGGTGGCCCAGGCGCTGGAAAAAGTGGGTGTGACGCTCTTTAACACCGGCATTGGCTGGCATGAGGCGCGTATTCCCACCATCGTCACCTCGGTGCCGCGTGCGGCCTTTGCCAGCGTGGCGGCGCGTTTGCGCCAGGCGGTGTCCGTCCCCGTGGCGGCGTCCAACCGCATCAACATGCCGGACGAGGCGGAGGCCTTGATTGCCAGTGGCGGGGTCGACATGGTGTCCATGGCGCGGCCCTTTTTGGCGGACCCGCAGTGGGTGAACAAGGTGGCCAGCGGGCGGGTGGACGAGATCAACACCTGCATCGGCTGCAACCAGGCCTGCCTGGACCACACCTTTGCCAACCAGCGTGCCAGTTGCCTGGTCAACCCGCGTGCGGGTTTTGAGACCGAGCTGGTGTACCGCCAAACCACCCAAAAGAAGCGGGTGGCGGTGGTGGGGGCCGGGCCTGCGGGCATGTCGGCCGCCGCAGTAGCCGCCGAGTGCGGCCATGCGGTGACGCTGTTTGACAGCAGCGAGAGCCTGGGCGGCCAGTTCAAGGTGGCGATGCAGGTGCCGGGCAAGGAAGAGTTTGTGCAGACCCTGCGCTATTTCACGCGGCGGCTGGAGCAGGCGGGCGTCAAGATCCGGCTCAAGCAGCGGGTGACACGCGCGCAACTCACGGCCAAGTCGTTTGACGAGGTCATTTTGGCCACCGGTATTGTGCCGCGCAGGCCGTCTATTCCCGGCGTGGACCATGCCAAGGTGGTGACTTACCTGGATGTTTTGCAACGCAAGGTAACAATCGGCAAGCGGGTCGCCATCATTGGTGCGGGTGGCATCGGTTTTGATGTGGGTGAGTTTTTGCTGCACGACCCGGCGGTGGCTCTGCCCGTGCCGCTGGCGCACTGGTGCCAGGAGTGGGGTGTGGACTTGCAGGCGCAGTCCAACGGGGGCCTGGTGCCAGCGGCACCCGCGCAACCCTACCGGCAACTGTTTTTGCTGCAGCGCAAGGCGGGCAAGCCCGGTGCGGGCTTGGGCAAGACCTCGGGTTGGGTGCACCGGGCGGTGCTGCAGCGCAACGGGGTGGAAATGCTCTCCGAAGTGGAATACACCCGCATTGACGATGCCGGGTTGCACATCCGGGTGAACGGTGTGGACCGCGTGCTGGAGGTGGACCACATTGTGCTGTGCGCCGGGCAGGAGCCTTTGGCAGAGCTGATGCCCGATGCGGCCGCGCAGGCGCTGCCGGGTACTCCCACATTCCACCGCATTGGCGGCGCCGCGCTGGCCTCGGAGCTGGACGCCAAGCGGGCGATTCGGGAAGGTGCGGTGCTGGCCGCCAGCCTGTGATCAGGCGCGGGTGGCCCGTTTCAACTTGATGTTGGCGCACAGGCCGCCCGTCGATGAGTTGGTGAGTGTGAATCCGCCCCCCATGCGCTGTATGGTTTTCTCCACAATGGCCAGGCCCAAACCCGCCCCGTTGGCGGCGGTGCGGGCGGCCTCGCCCCGGTAAAAGGGCTTGGTGAGGTTGGCCAATTGTTCTGGCGCCACGCCCATGCCGTGGTCGCGGATTTTGATCAGCACCCATTTCTCGCGGGCGATGGCGGAAATGTCGATGCGTGCCATTCCGGTGGTGACCGATTTGCCATAACGGCGGGCATTTTCCAGCAGGTTGGAGAAGACCCGGCCCAACTCCACTTCGTCGGCCTGCACCAGCAGGTCCGCATCCATCCGAACCTTGATGAGCACATCGGGCTGGTTTTTCAGGGAGTACACACAGGCCTCCACCACATCGTCCAGCACGACCGAGGCCAGGCTGACCTTGTCCGGGCGGGCGTAGTCCAGGAATTTGTCGATGATGGCGTCCAGCTGGCCGATGTCGGCGGCCATGTGGGCACGCGCGTCCAGGTCGGCCACGCTCAGCTCGGTTTCCAGCCGCAGGCGCGCCAAGGGGGTGCGCAGGTCGTGCGAAATGCCAGCCAACATCACGGCCCGGTCTTGTTCGATCTTGGCCAGCCGGTCCGCCATGCGGTTGAAGCCGATGTTGACCTCGCGTATTTCGCTGGTCTGCACGGTTTCATCCAGGTGGCTGGCCGTGAAGTCGCCCTGGTGCACCCGGTGGGTGGCAAAGGACAGTTGTTTGAGCGGGCGGTTGATCAAGCCGGCAATCAGCGCAGCGCCGGCCAGCGACAGGGCGGTGGCCACCGCCAGCCAGATGCCCCAGGTCTTGCCCCCGGCGGGCTTGAAGCGTTCCTGGTCGGTCAGCAGCCAGTAGTCGTCGCCGTCGATGTCAAAACTGATCCATAACCCTTCCTGGTCATTGACCTGGTGGGTGATGACCGTGCCACGCCCCAGGCGTTTGGTCAATTCCTGCGAGATTCGGCGGCTGAAGGCGTCGGGCTCCAGGGGGGCAAAGCGGTCGTCGGCTTCCCTCGGAATGATGCGCAAACCCTCTTCGAGGCTCATGGTTTTGAGCAGGGATACGCGGGCGATGGCATCGGCATGCACCAGTGCCGCGCGGCTCAGATTGACCTGGGACGCCAGTTGCTGCGCCGTTTGCACTGCACGGGGTCCCACTTCCAGCTGGCGCAGCGTTTGCAACCAGGCCAGGATGCTGCCCAAAAGCAGCAAGGCGAGCAGGAAAAAGGTGCGCCAGAAGAGGCTCAATCCGGCAAATCTACGGGGTGCTTCCTCGCGCTCCGGCACCTCCAGCGGGGCCGATGCGCTGACATTGAAGTCATGGATGGATGTTTCAGCCAATCGCGCAGACCTCACATCAGTTGCCATCGTCGGGCACAAATACATAACCAACGCCCCACACGGTCTGGATGTGGCGGGGGGAGGTGGGGTCGGTTTCGATCAGCTTGCGCAGGCGGGACACCTGCACGTCCAGGCTGCGGTCAAACGCTTCAAATTCGCGCCCCCGGGAGAGCTGCGCCAGCTTTTCCCGCGACAAAGGCACCCGGGGATGGCGTACCAGGGCCTTGAGCATGGCGAATTCACCCGTGGTGAGTGTGAGCTGCTCGCCGTTTTTGTGCAGGGTGCGGGCACCCAGGTCAAAGGTGAATGGCCCGAACCGGGAGACTTCGTTGTCGGCAGAGGGGGCACCGGGAGCCTCAGGGACCGGGCGGCGGCGCAGCACCGCATGGATGCGGGCCAGCAACTCGCGCGGATTGAACGGTTTGCTCAAATAGTCGTCCGCGCCCACCTCCAGGCCGACGATCCGGTCAATGTCCTCCCCCTTGGCGGTGAGCATGATGATGGGCGTGAGGTCGTTGGCGGCGCGCAGGCGCCGGCAGATGGACAGGCCATCCTCACCCGGCATCATCAGGTCCAGCACAATCAGGTCAGCGGTTTCGCGCTGCATGACCCGGGTGAGCGACTTGCCGTCTTCGGCCAGCACCACATCAAAGCCCTCTTGCGAGAGGTAGCGCCTGAGCAGATCCCGGATGCGGGTGTCGTCATCAACCACCAGGATTTTGTAGGGGCGGGGTGTCAGGTTTTGCATAGTTCGGTCAAATGGGTAACGGACACGATTTTGCGCGGCCTACCCAGGCCGCGTCGGTCAGAATAGGGCGCAATTGACACAATGTTACAAAAATGTACACACCCATGGGGAGACCCTCCCCATAGTATGTGAACCGCTATTGGCCGAAACCCGTTTGAATCTCCATGTCGAAACCGATTGTCCTTTGTCTGGTCTTGTCGCTTTGCGGCGTTACCGTGCTTGCGCAACAGAGTGAGCAGGCGGCGCAGCAACGCCGGGCGGCCTTGCGCGCGGCGGTGCAGTCGCGCCCCAGCGGTGCCGCGCGCGCTGAAGCCGGGGCCGTGGTGGGGCGGCAGCTGAGCCCGCAAGAACGCGAAGAGCTGCGCCAGCAACTGCGCCAGCAACGCCGCGAGGCCCTGCACCAGTCCCCTTAAGATGGGCATATCACTAACCATGGGAGTGAAGAGTGAAATTCGCTATCAAAATAGTAGCTGCTTGCGCAGTATTGACGTGGGCTGGAGGCACTTTTGCCCAAGTATCGGTGGCCGCGGAGCCGCGCAATGTGGTGCAGTTGGCATCCAGCGGTTCGGTGGACGTGCAGCAGGATTTGTTGACCCTGACCTTGGGCACCTCCAAAGAGGGGAGTGACCCGGCAGCGGTGCAGTCCCAGCTCCGCCTGGCGCTGGACACGGCCCTGACAGAGGCCAAAAAGGCAGCGCAATCCGGTTCCATGGAGGTGCGCACCGGCGCTTTTGGCCTGCAACCCCGGTATGGGCGTGACGGCAGGATCAATGGCTGGGTCGGCTCGGCAGAGTTGGTGCTGGAGGGCAAGGACTTCGGGCGTATTGGCACCACGGCCGGCAAGATCCAAACCTTGACGATCAACCACGCGGCATTCAGCCTGAGCCGCGACCTGCGCAACAAGACCGAGACCGAGGCCCAGGCCCTGGCCATCGACCGTTTCAAAACCAAGGCCTCGGAAATTGCGCACAGCTTCGGTTTTGGCGCTTACACCCTGCGTGACGTGTCCGTCCACGCCAACGACCAGGGGTACATTCCCCGTCCCCGCATGGTGGCGATGGAGATGAAAGCGATGGCCGCCGATGCGCCGGTACCGATGGAGGCGGGCAAGTCCGCCGTGGTGGTCAACGTTTCGGGGTCAGTCCAACTGAAATAGCGCCGGATGGTCATAATGTTTCAAGCGAAACATTTGGGGGCCGCGCATGGGTAAAAACCGATTTCCGTTGACGCTTTGGGCACAGCCTGGCGTGGGCTTGCCCAGCGGCGCGCATTGACGTGCTGACGCCCTCCGGCCCGCCCCCCAGAAGCACGCTGGGCGAATTGCATAAGCGCCGCGTGCGCTTGATGCTGTGGGTGGGCGCTGCCTTGTTGGTGGTGCTGGGCGTGGGCTGGGGACTGTTCTTCATTTTGAAGGGTGCCTGGGCCATTGTGGCGGCAGATGCCGTGATGTTGGGAGTCGGAATCAGCATTGCGGTGCTGGCCCACCGCAAGCGCACCCGAATGGCCTTTTTCTTGCTGGTCGGCAGCATGTTTGTGCTGATCGTCGCCATGTCCTTGCTGCTGGACGTGCCCACTGCGCAGGTGCCGCGCTCCACCCACCACTTCATGCTGGTGCTTGCGGTTGCTTCCTTGCTGTTTTTGCGCAATGACCACGTCCTGCTGCGCTACGCGGTGACCGGCGCCTGCTTTGTTGCGTTTGTGGTGCTCGCCAGCACCAACATGGGTATTGACTCGGCCTACGCACTGCCAGACAGCATGCGTATGGGCGGAACCTGGGTTAACAACACGTTTTCCGCGATTGGTGTGTATTCCCTGATGCACATCATGATTGCCGACCTGGCCGAACACTCCTCGTTGGAGGTTGACCTGCGCAAGGGGCTGGTGCGCGGCGAGTTTTTTTTGGTGTACCAGCCCCAGGTGACTTCGCAGGGGCAGGTCACCGGCGCCGAGGCTCTGTTGCGCTGGCGCCACCCCACCTTGGGCCTGGTTCCGCCTGACGAGTTCATTCCCCTGGCGGAGCAAACGGGGTTGATTTTGCCGCTTGGCTCCTGGGTGCTGGGTACGGCCTGCACCCAATTGGTGGTGTGGTCCGGCCAGGCGGGCATGGCAGAACTGACGCTTTCGGTGAATGTGAGTGTTCAGCAGTTCCGCCAGCCGGATTTTGTGCAACAGGTGCAATCGGTGATGGACCGCACCGGGGTGCGGGCGCAGCAACTCAAACTGGAGCTGACCGAAAGCTCCCTGGCGCATGACATGGAGGACATCATCCTGAAAATGGAGAAGCTCAAGGCCTTGGGCGTGGGCTTTTCATTGGACGATTTTGGCACCGGTTACTCCTCCTTGAACTACCTCAAACGCCTGCCGCTGGACCAGCTGAAAATTGACCAGTCCTTTGTCCGCGATGTGCTGACGGACCCCAATGACGCGGCCATTGCCTGCATGGTGATTGGCCTGGGCAAAAGCCTGCATTTCACGGTCATTGCGGAAGGCGTTGAAACCGAGGGGCAGCGTGCGTTCCTGGTGCAAAATGATTGCCATCGGTTTCAAGGCTATTTGTTCAGCAAGCCTGTGCCCAGTGCGCAATTTTCCGAATATTTTCTAAAACACACTGCCGCAAGCCATGTCTGAGTTGCCATCGTTTTCAAACAGTCGCCTGTCCCCGTCCACCGGTGGACTGCGTGCGTCGGGTACTTTGGGGCGGTTTGAATTGCGCAAAGTGCTGGGCCAGGGCGCCCAGTCCACGGTGTGGCTGGCATTCGATCCCCGTATGGAACGCGAGGTGGCGATCAAGGTCATGCGCATTGGCGATGGGTCGGACGACCAGGCGGTGGCCCAGTGGCTGCAAGAGGCCCGCAGCGTCAGCCGGGTCGCACACCCCAATATTGTTCCGGTGTACGAGGCCGACATTCAAGACCGCCAGCCCTATCTGGTGTTCGAGTACATCGCGGGCCAGACGCTGAACCAGCTGATCCAGCAACGCGGTGCCTTGCCGCCACCCGAAGCCGTCGCCCTGATGATGGATGTGCTGGACGCGGTGGCCGTCGCCCACAACGCGGGTGTGGTGCACCGCGACTTGAAACCGTCCAATATTTTGGTGGATGCCGCCGGTCGTGCCAGGGTGATGGACTTCGGTATTGCCGCGCGTATCAAGACCCGCCATGGCCCCGGGTCTGACGCCATGGGTGGCGGAACGGTGGGCTACATGTCCCCCGAAGCCGCCAATGGCGAGGAGCCCTCCCTCTCCATGGATATTTTCTCGGCCGGCTTGGTGCTGGCGGAGTTGTTGCTGGGAAAGCCGCTGATCGACGAGCGCGACCCCTACCGTGCGACGTACCGCGTGGTGCATGAGCAGTTGGCGCTGCCGGAGACTTTGAGCACCGAGGTGGACGACCGTTTGCGCTCCATCCTGACCCGGTCACTGGCCAAAGACCCTAAACAACGCTTTGCCAGCGCACGCACTTTTTTGAACGAATTGGAGCAATGGGCCAAACCCGTGGCCAGTCCGGCGGAGCCAGTGGCTGGGGCTGGAGGCGGAAAAGGTGGCACGCTGGAGTTTTTGCTGCGCCGCATGCGGCACAAAACCGACTTTCCTGCGCTCTCCGACTCGGTGGTGCGCATCCAGAGGTTGGCCACCTCCGAGACCGAAAGCGTCAACAGCGTCACCAATGAAATCCTGAAAGATGTGGCCCTGACGAACAAGTTGTTGCGCCTGGTGAACAGTGCGCACTACGCCAGGGGCGGCAACATCAGCACGGTGTCGCGTGCCGTGAACCTGGTGGGGTTCAACGGCATCCGCAACATGGCATTGAGCCTGGTGCTGCTGGAGCACATGCAGGACAAGAAGCATGCCGCCTTGCTCAAAGAGGAATTCCTGCGTTCGCTGATGGCCGGCTCCATCGGTGGAGAGATGTGCCCGATTCCGCGCGAGAGCGAAGAGGCCTTTATTGGCGCCATGTTCCAGAACCTGGGGCGTCTTTTGGTGCAGTTTTATTTCCCGGAAGAAGCCGACCAGGTGCGCAGCCTGATGGCATCTCCGCGTGAAACGGTGACCGAGGCCGCAGCATCGGCCAGCGTGCTCGGTTTGACCTATGAAGAACTGGGTATTGGCGTTGCCAAAGCCTGGGGACTGCCCCAGGATATACAGCGGTGCATGCGCAAACCCGTGGGGACGCCCCCCAGCAGGGCCCCATCCGACGCTGGCGAACGTATTCGCTGGATTGCGCTGGTCTCCAACGAGATTGCGGATGTGCTGTTGCACTCCGACCCCAAGGACGTGGATGCACACATCTCCCAAGTCACCCACAAATACGCCCACTGCGTGGGCAGCAATGCCAAAGATGTGATTGCGGCCACCACTGAAGCCCGGCAAAAGCTGATCGAGCTGGCCCATGCGATGGATATCCACGTCAAACCCGGCTCAGCCGCCGCCAAGCTGCTGAAAATGCCCGATGGGGTGCAAGAGCCGGCCCAGCACGGGCAGACCGATGCGGGCCTGAGCCGTTTTGAGCTGCAGGCCACGCAAGCGGTTGCCCTGGAAACCGGGGCCGTCGCTCCGGTCAAAACAAGAAGGGTGGAAGACACCCTGGCCGCCGGTATCCAGGACATCACCAACGCCATGGTGGAAGATTTCAAGCTGGTTGACGTGTTGCGCATGATTCTGGAAACCATGTACCGCGCGCTGGAGTTTGACCGCATCATTTTTTGCATGCGTGACGCCAAGACCGAAACCATGACGGGGCGGTTTGGCCTGGGCAACGGTGTGGAGCAGTTTGTCAAAGGCTTCAAGACGCACCTCAAAGCCGGTGTTCCAGACCTGTTTTCCGTGGTGTGTACCAAAGGTGTGGACACCATGATCAGCGATGCGACCGAGACCCGCATTGCGCAGCGTCTGCCCGAGTGGTACCGCAAGGGCATCAATGCCCCCACCTTTTTGCTGCTGCCACTGCAAATCAAGGGCGCGCCCTTTGGCCTGATTTATGCCGACAAGGCCGCTCTGGGCGCGCTGAACCTGGACGAGAAAGAACTCGCCCTGTTGCGCACCCTGCGCAACCAGGCGGTGATGGCGTTCAAGCAGTCCAGTTGATCCGGCACCTTACTGCGCGGTCCAGCCGCCGTCCATGTTCCAGGCCACGCCGCGCACATTGTTGCCAGCGGGCGAGCAGAAAAACACGGCCAGCGCGCCCAGCTCTTCGGGAGTGGTGAATTGCATGGAGGGCTCTTTTTCTCCCAGCAGCAGTTTGGTGGCTTCTGCGTTGGAAATGTTCTGCGCCGCGGCCTTGGCGTCCACCTGCTTTTGCACCAGCGGGGTCAGCACCCAGCCGGGGCAGATGGCATTGCAGGTCACGCCGGTGGTGGCGTTTTCCAGCGCGGTGACCTTGGTCAGGCCCACCACGCCGTGTTTGGCCGCCACATAGGCCGATTTTTCTGCCGACCCCACCAAACCGTGGATGGACGCCACGTTGATGATGCGGCCCCAGTTCTTGGCCAGCATGGCCGGTAGCGCCAAGCGGGTGGCATGGAAGGCACTGCTCATGTTGATGGCGATGATGGCGTCCCAGCGCTCCACGGGGAAGTTTTCAATACGCGCCACATGCTGGATGCCTGCGTTGTTGACCAGAATATCCACACCGCCAAAGGTCTGGGCGGCGTGCGCCACCATGGCCTCAATCTCGGCGGGTTTGCTCATGTCGGCGCCGTGGTAGCTCACCTGCACGCCCAGGGCCTGGACCTCGGCCATGGGGCCCTCCACATCACCAAACCCGTTGAGCACAATGTTGGCGCCCTGCGCTGCAAGTGCCTTGGCAATGCCTAAGCCAATGCCGCTGGTGGATCCGGTAACAAGCGCTGTTTTGCCTTTTAACATGGGGGTTCTTTCAAAAGTTGGGAATGATTCAATTAGGATGGTGCCATTATCAAACCGCCACCACACCGCTGATTTCACCATGTCTGAACCTACGCTGAATTACCTACCTTGCGTTGACGACGGCCCCGGCCACCGCATGGCGTACTGGCAGTGGGGCGATGGCCAGGCGGCACACACCGTGGTCTGTGTGCATGGCCTGTCCCGCCAGGCGCGTGACTTCGATGTGCTGGCGCAGGCGCTGGTGGCCCAGGCCGCGCAATCGGGTGCTGCCATTCGGGTGATTTGCCCCGATGTGGTGGGGCGCGGCCAAAGCGACTGGCTGGCCAACCCGCAGGGCTACCAACTGCCCACCTATGCCAATGACATGCTGACTTTGCTGGCGCATCTGAAGCCCCAGACGCTGGACTGGGTGGGCACCAGCATGGGCGGGCTGATCGGCATGGCCGTGTGTGCCCACGCCGCTGCGGTAGGTGCGTCGGTGCGTCGGCTGGTGCTCAACGATGTGGGGCCGGTCATCCAATGGGAGGCGCTGGCCCGCATTGGCACCTACCTGGGGCATATGGTGCCATTCGGGTCCTTGCAGCAGGCGGCCGATGCCATGTGGGCCATTTCCACCAGCTTTGGCCCGCACACACCGGCCCAATGGTTGGAGCTGTCCCGGCACATGGTCAAACCCTTGCCCGACGCCCGCGCCGGGGTGCGCCTGCACTACGACCCGGCGATTGCCGTGCCGTTTCGCACCATCACCCAAGAGGCCGCCGCGCAGGGGCAGGCCGCGCTGTGGCAGCTGTATGACAGCCTCACGGCGCAGACCCTGCTGCTGCGCGGTGTGCAATCCGATTTACTTTCCCCGCAAACCGCCCAGCAAATGACCGAGCGTGGCCCCCACGCCCGTTTGCTGGAGTTTGCCGGCGTGGGCCACGCCCCGACGCTGATTGCTGCAGACCAGGTGGAGGCCGTGGCCTCCTTCTTGCTCGCTTGAGTGCAGCGGGACATTTTTTGAGATCTGAATGAAAAGCCTTTACGCAGAACACGCCGCCGGGTCGCCGCTCCCCGTCATTGCTGCCACGGCCCAGAGCTTGCCCGAGCAGGCCGGAGCACTGGCGCGCGCCCGGGCGTTTGCCGAGCCGCTTCTGGCTTGCGAGACGCTGGACACCGGCGAGAACATCCTGGCCCATGCCGATGCCGTGGCTGCCATTCTCAGGACCATAGGCGGCTCAGAAGCCATGCAGGCCGCCGCCTACCTGGTGTACGCCTGCGACCACCTGAACAAGCCCCATGAGGTGATTGCCAAGGCGTTTGGCGACAACTTTGCCGACCTGGCGTTGGAGACCACCAAGCTGGTGCGGGTGCAGCGCATGGCGCGTATCGCCCAAACGGCGGCCAGCCGGGCCGCCGCGCCCATGGCGCAAACGGCGGCCACGCAGACCGAAAGCGTGCGCAAGATGCTGCTGGCGTTTTCGCGCGATCTGCGGGTGGTGATGCTGCGGCTGGCCTCCCGGTTGCAAACCCTGCGCCACTTTGCGGCCAGCAAGCTGCCGGTGCCTGCGGGTTTGGCCAACGAGGCCTTGCACGTCTTTGCGCCCCTGGCCAACCGGCTGGGCATTTGGGAAATCAAGTGGGAGATGGAGGACCTGTCCTTCCGCTTTCTGGAGCCCGACACCTACAAGCAGGTGGCCAAACTGCTGGACGAAAAACGCATAGAGCGCGAAGCCTCTGTTGAAAAATTGCGCCAGGAGTTGGCCAGCGACCTGGCGACGCAGGGCATTGCCGCCACCGTGCAGGGGCGGCCCAAGCACATCTACAGCATTGTCAAGAAGATGCGGGGCAAGTCCCTGGGCTTTGAGCAGGTGTACGATATCCGGGCGCTGCGCATTGTGGTGCCCACCGTGCCCGATTGTTACGCGGCCTTGGGCTGGGTGCACAGCCGGTTTTCACCCATCACCAACGAGTTTGACGACTACATCGCCCGGCCCAAGGCCAACGGCTACCAGTCCTTGCACACCGTGGTGCGTGACGCCTCGGGCCAACCCATTGAGGTGCAGGTCCGCACCCAGGCCATGCACGACCACGCCGAACATGGTGTGGCCGCCCACTGGGCCTACAAGGAAGCCGGAGCCAAAGGCTACGGCGGGGGCGTGACCGCCACCGGCGCCTACGATGCCAAGATCGCCGTGCTGCGCCAGTTGCTGGCCTGGGAGCGCGATCTGTCGGGCGAGCAGGGCGCCGGCGTGTTTGACGACCGCATCTACGTGCTGACCCCGGAGGCTGCGGTGATCGAGTTGCCCCAGGGCGCCACGGCCGTGGACTTTGCCTACAGCGTGCACACCAACCTGGGCCACCGCTGCCGGGGTGCCCGCGTGGACGGCGCCATGGTGCCGCTGAACACACCGCTCAAGAACGGGCAAACCGTGGAGGTCATCACGGCCAAGGAGGGCGGGCCGTCCCGCGACTGGCTTAACCCCGAGCTGGGATTTCTGTCCAGCCACCGCGCGCGCGCCAAGGTGCGCGCCTGGTTCAACGCCCTGGCCATGGGCGAAACCGTGGCCAAGGGCCGTGAGGCCGTGGAAAAACTGATGCAGCGCGAAGGCAAAACCGCCATCAAGCTGGACGATCTGGCCTCGCAACTGGGCTTTAACTCGTCAGACGAGTTGTTTGAGGTGGTGGGCAAGGACGAGTTTTCGCTGCGCAACATCGAAATTGTGCTGCGCCCGCCCGAACCCGTGGCGCCCCAAGAGGAGGTCTTGCACCTCAAAAAACCGCGCCTGCCCAGCCACTCGGCCAAGGGCGGCGTGCTGGTGGTGGGCGTGGATTCGCTGATGACCCAGTTGGCCAAATGCTGCAAACCCGCGCCGCCCGACCTCATCAGCGGCTTTGTCACCCGGGGCAGAGGCGTGAGCGTGCACCGCGCCGACTGCTCCAACCTGCGCAACATGGTGCAGCGCAGCGGCGACCGGGTCATCGACGTGGAATGGGGCGCCGGCAGCTCCGGCCGCGATGCTGCCGTTTACCCGGTGGACGTCTCGGTGCAGGCCAACGACCGCCAGGGACTGCTGCGTGACATCTCCGAGGTGTTCGCCAAGGAAAAAATGAACGTCATCGGCGTGCAAACCCAGTCCGTCAAAGGCACGGCCTGGATGACCTTTACCGTGGAAGTGGCCGAGTCCGGCCGCCTGTCCAAGGTGCTGGGCATTGTGGGCGAGTTGAACGGGGTGAAGTCGGCGCGGCGGCGCTAACCTGAAGTTCTTCCTAAAAAAGGCCGCGTTTTCCCAATGAAAGCGGCATTAAATTCGGTTCCGCGTTCTGTCTACGGTTTGA
>MESI01000047.1:0-401 GCA_001770935.1 Burkholderiales bacterium RIFCSPLOWO2_12_FULL_61_40
TGTGGCCGCATTGACGACCGCGCAGGTGGTGGCGCTGACCAGCACGCAGGTGAAGGCGCTGACCACAGCCAGCATGGCGGCGCTGACCACGGCCCAAGTTGCGGCGATGGAGACTGGTGACGTTGCCGCCCTCAAGAGCACCCAGGTTGCGGCACTGACCACCGCCGGAGTGGCGGCGCTGACGACCGCGCAGGTGGTGGCGCTGACCAGCGCGCAGGTGACGGCGCTCAGTACGGCCAGTATGGCGGCGCTGACGACGGCACAAGTCGCGGCGCTTGAGACCGGCGACATTGCCGGCCTCAAGACCACCCAGGTCGCGGCGCTGACCACCGCCGGAGTTGCGGCGCTGACCACAGCAGGCATTGCCGCCGTGAGCTCCGCAGGCATTGCGGCGCTAAGCA
>MESI01000047.1:413-29721 GCA_001770935.1 Burkholderiales bacterium RIFCSPLOWO2_12_FULL_61_40
ACGACCGCGCAGGTGGTGGCGCTGACCAGCACGCAGGTGAAGGCGCTGACCACAGCCAGCATGGCGGCGCTGACCACGGCCCAAGTCGCGGCCTTTGAAACGAGTGATGTGAGAGCCTTGACCACTACGCAGGTAGTTGCACTGACTACTACGAGCGTCGCTGCGTTGACGACGAATCAGGTTGCTGCTCTATCCACATATCAGGTTGAGGCCTTGACGTCTACGCAAGTGGGCGCATTGACCACCGTTCAAAGTCCGCATTTAACCTTGGGCACCCCAATCATTCTGGACCTGAACGGAGACGGAGTGAAGACGCTGGGTGTGGGCTCGGGAGTGAAGTTTGACCTGTTTGCCGATGGCGACAGTGTGAAAACGGGTTGGGTCAGCAGCGGCGACGGCTTGCTGGTGCTGGACAGAAACCACGATGGACAGATCAACGACGGCGCAGAGCTGTTTGGATCATCGACCAAGCTGGCCAGCGGAGACAAGGCGGCAGACGGCTACATGGCGCTAAGAGAGCTCGACAGCAACCAGGACGGCATGATCAGTGACGAAGACGCGGTCTTTGATGAACTGCGGGTCTGGGTGGACAGCAACTCCGATGGCGTGAGCGGGGACGGCGAAATCAAGACACTGGCCTCGCTGGGCATCACCAAGATCAGCACCCAAGCCACGGTGGGAACGGGAACGGACAACGGCAACCTGGTGGGCCTGACCTCAAGCTACGAAACCTCGGATGGAGCCACCCATGCGGCGGCCGACGTGTGGTTTGTGACCGATCGGGTTGCGAGCAGCGAAAACGCTGTGGTGGATAACCAAGCGGCACTGGACAACGCGATTGCTGCATTGGCAAGCACCCCGGCGGGGGTAGAGGAGGACACTGCACCCGCAGAAACACTGTCAGCCATGGGCCCGCAAACATGGACGCCGGACCAAAAGGCGCCATTGAATGCGGAGCCTAAATCCGACCTGCGCACACGGGTGAGCAGTTTGGCGCAGGCCATCGGCTCGTTTGGGGGATCGGGTGCGGCAGACGACATGCTGGGGGCAGGTGTCAAACTGGGTACCTCGGGCGGGGTGGCGGCAAGCGCCACGGCGGGTGCGCTGGCGGCGGTGGGTATGGCCGATGTGATGCGCCAGTTTGATGCCAACGGCAACATGCTGGGCACATCGGGCACAGCGGCGGTGTCTGGCAAGTCGTTGAACCTGCCGGGCATCCAGGACCCTGCGGGCAATGGCTTCCTGGCCAGCGGTGGGAAGTAAACGAGGGCAGTCAAGGTTGAAATTGAGGGGCGAATGGGTGCCTAATGGGCCAATTGCTCCTCGGGGGACCATGTTGAAATTGCCATTCCCTTTATGGGAATTTCAACCATGGCAGAACGCTTTCCTCATTCGACAATTCAGTGCTTAGCGGCACTTGCCCAGCACCATCGACTGCCGGTCAATCCAGAGCGTCTGATTGAAGATTACGCCCTGGTTGCAGAGGAGCCCGCAACCGCCACTGTATTGCGCATTGCGGCCGACATTGGACTGAAAGCGAAAGCGGACAAGTTCACCTGGGAAGGCTTGCAGGCGCAAGGCGGTGTATTTCCGCTTATTGCCCGCATGAGCGACGGCAATTGTGTCATCGTGATGGCGGCAACGCCCAAAGATGACGGCCAAGTGGCTATCCTGAATCCGATGGCCGATGACCCCACCGAGGTGCTGCTGCTGGACCGTGAGAAATTCTGCGGCCGCTGGAAAGGGGATGTGTTCTTGATGAAGCGCCTGTATGCGCTGCCAGAACAGAATCAGCCTTTTGGTTTCCGCTGGTTCATTCCGGAAATTCTCAAACAAAAAGCCGCCTTGCGCGATATTGCGGTCGCCGCCATTGCCATGCACTTTTTGGCACTGGCCTCCCCCATATTCTTCCAGCTGGTCATTGACAAGGTTTTGGTGCACCAAAGCCTGTCCACACTCTGGGTGCTGGGGGTCGGCATTGTGATTGCGTTGGTGTTCGATGCCCTGTTTGGATTTTTGCGCCAGATCCTGACGCTTTCTGCATCCAACAAAATCGACATGCGGCTCACGCGCCGCACGTTTGCACACCTCTTGTCCTTGCCGATCGACTATTTCGAGACCACCACGGCAGGGGTGATCACCCGGCACATGCAACAGGTGGAGAAAATCCGCGCCTTCTTGACCGGACGTATGTTCTTTACCGCGCTGGAAGCCACATCTTTGCTGATTTTCTTGCCCATTCTGTTCACCTACTCGGTCAAGTTGGCGCTTATCACCTTGGTTTTCACCCTGTTGATTGCTGGCGTGGTCATTGGCATGGTTCCGACTTTTCAGCGCCGTCTCAATGATTTGTACCGGGCCGAGGGCGAGCGCCAGTCCATGATGGTGGAGACCATCCACGGCATGCGCACGGTCAAGGCACTGGCCATCGAACCCGCGCAGCGCCGCCTCTGGGACCAGCGTTCGGCACAGTCGATCAATATGCATTATCGGGTGGGAAAAATATCCATCACGGGCAACGCGATCACTGACTTTCTGGGCAAGCTGCTGCCCGTGGTCATCATCGTGGTGGGGGCGCAAGAGGTGTTTGACCAGACCTTGAGCGTGGGCGCCCTGATCGGTTTTCAGATGATCACGGGGCGGGTGGTGGCGCCCTTGATTGCCATTGTTGCGCTGGTCAATGAGTACCAGGAAACGGCGCTGTCGGTCAAATACCTGGGCGAAGTGATGAACCATCCCTCGGAAGGTCGTGCCAATGCCGGAGGATTGCGGCCGGAGTTGGTTGGGGAGGTGTCCTTTGAGGATGTCACCTTCCGCTATCCCGGCTCGAAGGTGGCTGCGTTGGACCGGGCGAGCCTGACAATTCCTGCGGGATCAGTCGTCGGGATCGTGGGGCGCAGTGGCTCGGGCAAGACCACCTTGACCAAACTCATTCAAGGCCTGTATGGCGTCCAGGAAGGGATCGTCCGTTTTGACCGGACGGATGCGCGTGAAATTGAACTCTCCCACCTGCGCCGCCAGATCGGCGTGGTGCTGCAGGAGAACTTTCTGTTCCGTGGCACGGTGCGGGAGAACATTGCCGCAGCCAAACCCGAGTCCACGTTTGAGGAAATCGTCGCTTCCGCGGAAGCCTCGGGTGCCGCCGAGTTCATTGAACGCTTGCCCCAGGGCTACAACACCTTGCTGGAAGAAAACGCCTCCAATTTGTCGGGCGGCCAAAAGCAAAGGCTGTCCATCGCCCGCACCTTGTTGACCAAGCCGCGTATTTTGATTCTGGACGAGGCCGCCAGTGCGCTGGACCCCGAAAGCGAGGCCATTTTTATCAGCAACCTGTCGCGTATTGCCGTCGGACGCACCGTTATCATGATTTCACACCGCCTGTCCACCTTGGTCAATGCGAATGCTATTCTGGTAATGCAGCACGGAAAACTCATGGACAGCGGACGCCATGCAGAATTGCTGACCCGATGCGAAACCTACCAACACCTATGGAACCAGCAAACAAGCCATTTATGAGGCGATTGCTTTCCATCTTGGGGAGCAAAAAGTCCAAAGGAAAAACGGTCATCGAGTACCTGCCCGATGCAGACGAGATCGAGCGCAGCCCGGTTCCTCGTTTTGCCCAGGTCACCATGCATGTGCTGCTGCTGGCTTTTGCGTCATTTGCCCTCTGGGCGAGTCTTTCCGAGGTGGATCTGGTGGTGGTCGCATCAGGGCGCCTGGTGAATCCCTTGCCCAATGTGGTGGTGCAGCCTCTGGAAACCTCCATCATTCAAAGTGTGGATGTTCGGGCCGGGCAAGTGGTTAAAAAGGGTGACACCCTGGCCGTGCTGGACGCCACCTTTATCCAGGCGGATGAAACCCAGTTGCGTCTGCGCTTGAGCAGTCTGGAAACGCAGACGCAAGGCCTGGAACAAGAGCTTGCCGGTGTTGCAGGACAAGGTAAACCAGTGGTCACCGCAGATGACCAGTTGCAGGCCAGCTTGCTTTCAGAAAGGAAAGCCAATTATTCTGCGCAGCAGGCCAAGATGGCCGAAACGGCGGCCAAGCTTCGCGCCGCCCTTGCCACCAACCGCCATGACCAGCAACGTGTCGCATCGCGACTGCGTTCGCTCAAGGAGATTGAGGCGATGCAGGAAAAAATGGTGGCACAAAAATACGGTGCACCGCTGCAGTTGCTGGAAGCGCAACAAAGAAGCAAAGAGGTAGAACGCGACCTGGAGCTGGTGGCCAGCCGCGAGCAAGAGATCAAGCGAGAACTCAGCGCTTTTGAGGCGGAAAGACAGGTTTTTGAGCGTGGTTGGCGGCAAAAAACCATGGAGGACCTGTTGTCCTTGTCCCGGGAGCGCGACGCTTTGAACGAGCAACTGCAAAAAGCAGACAAGCGCCACAAACTGGTCACCTTGGTGGCCCCGGTTGACGCCGTGGTTTTGGATATTGCGAAATTGTCACCGGGCTCGATTGTGAAAGAGGCCGAAACCTTTTTCACCCTGGTGCCACTGAACGTGACGCTGGAGGCGGAGGTGAATATTGACTCGGTCGACGTGGGTTACATCAAATTGAACCATCCCGTTCACCTGAAACTGGATGCCTTTCCCTACCAGAAACACGGAACCATTGATGCGAAGGTCCGCACCATCAGTGAAGACGCGTTTCGGCGCGACCCATCCGCCAAATCCGGTGCCGACGCCTATTACCAGTCCCGGCTCACCCTGTCAGACGTGAAATTGAAAAATATGGCTGACAGTGCACGCCTGCTCCCTGGGATGACCTTGAGCGCCGAAATCGTGGTGGGCAAACGCTCCATCATTTCCTACCTGGCCTGGCCGCTCACCAAAGGCTTGGGTGAGGCGATTCGGGAGCCTTAAAGTCGCTTTGCTGCGTCCTTGGGCTGAGTCACAATCTCCCCATGACCGCCGCACTCTCCGCAAAGCCCAAACCTGCGCCCCTGTCGGCTACCGACAAGGCACTGGACAAGCTCGGACTGGTGCGCGATATCGATCTGGCTTTGCATTTGCCCCTGCGGTACGAGGACGAGACCCGCATCACCAAGCTGGACGAAGCCCGTGAGGGGGATGCGATCCAGATCGAAGGTGCGGTGATCGCCTGTGAGGTGAGCTACCGGCCGCGCCGCCAGCTCATCGTGACGGTGAACGACGGAACGGACACCTGCACGCTGCGTTTTTTCAGTTTCTATCCCTCGCAGCAAAAGGCGCTGGAGGTGGGCAACCGTATCCGTGCGCGCGGGGAAATTAAAGGCGGGTTTCTGGGCTGGACCATGCTGCACCCGGCCTTTCGCGCCGCTGGTGGCCCGCTGCCCACCGCACTTACGCCGGTCTACCCCACGGTGGCGGGCCTGCCCCAGCCCGTATTGCGCAAAGCCGTGCTGGCCGGTCTGGCGCGGGCCGACCTGTCGGACACCTTCGAGCCCGGTGATTTGGCCCAATTCAACCCGCATGTGCTGTGGACCCTGCGGGCGGCGCTGCAATTTTTGCACCACCCCACGCCCGATGTCTCGCTGGACACCCTGCAGGACCACAGCCATCCGGCCTGGCAACGCCTCAAGGCCGAGGAGTTGCTGGCGCAGCAGCTTTCGCAACTGCAGTCGCGCCGGGCGCGGGCTGCCTTGCGCGCGCCGGTGCTGGCCGAGGTGCATGGGGGTACCTTGCACGACCGGCTGCTGGCGGCATTGCCCTTTGCCTTGACCCAGGCACAGCGACGGGTCAGCGCCGAAATCGCCCGCGACATGGCCCGCCACGTTCCCATGCACCGCCTGCTGCAAGGCGACGTGGGCGCGGGCAAGACCGTGGTGGCCGCCCTGGCCGCCACCATATGTATGGATGCGGGCTGGCAGTGCGCCTTGATGGCGCCTACCGAAATTTTGGCCGAACAGCACTTCCGCAAGCTGCTGGGTTGGTTGGAGCCCCTGGGCATCACCACCGCCTGGCTCACCGGCAACCAGAAGGCCAAAGAGCGTCGGCGCATGCTGGAGATGATCGAAAGCGGCGAAGCCAGGCTGGTGGTGGGCACCCATGCGGTCATCCAGGAAAAGGTGCATTTCAAGAATCTGGCGCTGGCCGTCATCGACGAGCAGCACCGCTTTGGCGTGGCGCAGCGCCTGGCCTTGCGCCGCAAACTGCGCCACGAGGGCATGGAGCCGCATCTGCTGATGATGACGGCCACCCCCATTCCGCGCACCCTGGCCATGAGTTATTACGCCGACCTGGACGTTTCCACGCTGGACGAGTTGCCGCCAGGGCGCACCCCCATCGTCACCAAAGTGGTGAACGAGGCGCGCCGCCACGAGGTGATCGAACGCATCCGCGCCCAAATTGCCCAGGGCCGCCAGGTTTACTGGGTGTGCCCGCTGATCGAAGAAAGCGAAGCGCTGGACCTGAGCAACGCCACCGAAACCCATGCCGAACTCAGTGCGGCCTTGCAGGGCACGCCCATCCCTTCGGGCGAGGCCGCACAGGTGGGCCTGCTGCACTCGCGCATGCCCAGCGACGAAAAAAAGGCGGTGATGGCCGCGTTTGTGCAAGGGCAGATGGCGGTGCTGGTCAGCACCACGGTGATCGAGGTGGGGGTGGACGTGCCCAACGCCTCGCTGATGGTGATCGACCATGCCGAGCGTTTTGGCCTGAGCCAGTTGCACCAGCTGCGCGGGCGGGTCGGGCGCGGCGCCGCGGCCTCCGCCTGCGTGCTGCTGTACGCCACAGGCGACGCCCCGCGCCTGAGCGAAGCCGCCCGCGAGCGCCTCAAGGCCATGGCCGAAACCAACGACGGCTTCGAGATTGCCCGCCGGGATCTGGAAATCCGCGGTCCCGGTGAATTTCTGGGCGCACGCCAGTCGGGCGAAGCCATGCTGCGTTTTGCCAATCTGGCCCTGGATGGCGCATTGCTGGAGTGGGCCCGCGCCGAGGCGCCCAAGCTGCTGGACCAGCACCCGGCCCTGGCCGACAAACATGTGCAGCGCTGGCTGGGCGGGAAGGCGGAGTATCTGAAGGCCTGAGCGTGCAACCCATTTCCCCCGTCTGGTAGGACAATAGCGCCATGACCCTCACCGAACTCAAATACATCGTTGCCGTGGCCCGCGAAAAGCACTTCGGCAAGGCGGCGGATGCGTGTTACGTGTCGCAGCCCACCCTGTCGGTGGCCGTCAAGAAGCTGGAGCAGGAACTGGACGTCAAGCTGTTTGAGCGCAGCGCCAGCGAAGTCACCGTCACGCCGCTGGGTGAAGAGATCGTGCGCCAGGCGCAAAGTGTGCTGGAGCAGGCGGCCAATATCAAAGACATTGCCAAGCGGGGCAAAGACCCCCTGGCGGGTTCTTTGCGGCTGGGTGTGATCTACACCATCGCGCCCTATTTGCTGCCGGATCTGGTGCGCCAGGTGATCCAGCGCACCCCGCAAATGCCGCTCATGCTGCAGGAAAACTTCACCGTCAAGCTGATGGAAATGCTGCGCACCGGCGAGCTGGACTGCGCCATTTTGGCCGAACCTTTTCCCGATGCCGGGCTGGCGGTGGCGCCTTTGTACGAGGAACCTTTTTTTGCGGCCGTGCCCATGACCCATGCGCTGGCCGCGCAGGACAGCGTGACCACGGAGCAGCTCAAGCGCGAGAACATGCTGCTTTTGGGCAGCGGCCACTGCTTTCGCGACCATGTGCTGGAGGTGTGCCCGGAGTTTGCGCGCTTCTCCAGCGATGCCGAGGGTATCCGCAAGAGTTTTGAAGGCTCGTCCCTGGAGACCATCAAGCACATGGTGGCTGCCGGCATGGGTATTACCCTGGTGCCGCGCCTGAGTGTGCCGCGGGAAGCGCTGGAGTCCAAAAAACGCCGCGCGGAGGATGCCTATATCAAGTACCTGCCGCTGCAAGATGGCGATGGGGTGCCGCCACCGACGCGGCGTGTTGTCCTGGCCTGGCGGCGCAGTTTTACCCGTTACGAAGCCATTGCCGCGCTGCGCAACGCGATCTACGCGTGCGAGTTGCCCGGTGTCAACCGCCTTTCTTGAAAACCATGCAACACCACGCACAACCCGGCATTCTGGAGCCCTTACCCGCCCAAGGGCGCTATCTGTTTTTTTCATTGCTTACCCATGCCACCCCCGCGGCGTTGGCCGAGAGCCTGCGCTGCCTGAGCGCACTGGTGGACGGACAGGCCGTGGTCGTAGGCATGGGCGCATCGCTGGTCCAGGCGCTGGGCGCACGGGTGCCCGGTCTGCGGGAGATGCCGGATTTCTCTACTCCCGGTGTGCCGGTTCCCCGCACACCCATGGCCCTGTGGTGCTGGCTGCGCGGAGCCGACCGGGGTGAGCTGGTGCTGCAATCCCTCGCGCTGGAGCACGCGGTGGCGTCCGGTTTGCAGTTGACCGGCGTGCTGGACGCGTTTCGCCATGGCGACCCCCAAGCCGAGCATGGCCGCGACCTGACCGGGTTTGAGGACGGCACCGAGAACCCGCAGGGGGACGCCGCCACTGCCGCCGCCCTGGTGCCCGAAGGGCCGCCGGGCTTGGCCGGTTCGAGTTTTGCCGCCGTGCAGCAATGGGTGCACGATATGGATGTCTTTGGCGCGATGGACACGCAAACCCAAGACCACGCCATCGGCCGACGCCGCAGTGACAACGAAGAGTTGGACGACGCCCCAGAGTCCGCCCACGTCAAACGCACTGCGCAAGAAAGCTTCAGCCCCGAAGCCTTTGTGCTGCGCCGTTCCATGCCCTGGGCGCAATCCCAGCAGTGCGGTCTGTTTTTTGTGGCGTTTGGCGCCACGCTGGACGCCTTCGAGGCGCAGATGCGCCGCATGGCCGGGCAGGACGACGGTGTGGTCGATGCCTTGTTTGGTTTCTCGCGGCCGGTGTCGGGCGCGTACCTGTGGTGCCCACCGCTGCACCAGGGGCGGCTGGACCTGCGCCAGCTGGGTTTGTAACTGGAATTACTTTTGCTATTAAAATAGTAGCTGCTTGCGCACTATCTACGGGGGCTTGAGCCCTGTTTGACCATGAATTCTGTCGCCCCACGCCTGCCCCTGTACCTGGATCTGATTCGCTGGAACCGCCCTGCTGGCTGGCTGCTGTTGCTGTGGCCGTCGCTGAGCGCGCTGTGGCTGGCCGCAGGGGGCTTTCCGGGCTGGCATCTGCTGGTGGTGTTTACGCTGGGCACCATCCTCATGCGCAGCGCCGGGTGCTGCATCAACGATGTGGCCGACCGCGAGTTTGACCGCCACGTCAAGCGCACGGCGCAGCGGCCCGTCACCCGGGGCGCTATTTCTCCGCGTGAAGCGCTGGCGGTTGGCGCCGTGCTGGCGCTGCTGGCGTTTGCGCTGGTGCTGACCACCAACACGGTGACGGTGCTCTGGTCCATTGCCGCGTTGGCGGTCACGCTGGTGTACCCCTTTGCCAAACGCCATGTGTCCATGCCGCAGGCGGTGCTGGGTGTGGCCTTCAGCTTTGGTATCCCCATGGCTTTTGCCGCCGTGCAGCAAGACGTGCCCTGGCAGGCCTGGGCGCTGCTGGTGGGCAACCTGTTCTGGGTGCTGGCCTACGACACCGAATACGCCATGGTCGATAGGGATGACGATTTGCGCATCGGCATGAAAACCTCCGCCATCACCCTGGGCCGCTGGGACGTGCCCGCCGTGCTGGGGTTTTACCTTGTGTACCTGGCCGTCTGGTCCTGGGTGGCCGCGCCGCTGGGGCACTCCGTGGGCTGGTGGCTGGGGGTGGCGGGCGCGGCAGCCCAGGTGGTCTGGCATGCCACGTTGATCCGAAGCCGTTCGCGCGAGGGTTGCTTCAAGGCCTTTCGCGTCAACCACTGGGTGGGGTTTGCGTTGTTCGCGGGCTTGGTGGTCAGCCTGTAATTCCGTTCCCCCATAAAAAAGCCCGATCTGCAGTGCAGTCGGGCTGGGTGCGGACGCTGAGAATAAGCGCCTGGGGTGAGTAACTGGCTTATTTGGCGCTCAGGCACTCTTTCATGTGATTCTTGCGGTCGGCGCCCTTCATGTCTTTGGCGGAGTCGTTGCACATTTTCATTTTGGACTGTCGGGCTGCCTTGCCTTCGACGGCCGCTGCAACAGCCGCCGCAGCGGGCTTGGCGCTCAGGCACTCTTTCATAAAAGCTTTGCGCTCGTCGCCCTTCAACTCCTTGGCTTTGGCATCTGCGTTGCAGGTGCCCATTTTCATCTGTTGCGGTGTTTTTACCTTTTCATCGGCCGCGTGGGCCACGCCCAACGCGAGAGACAGGCCCAGAGCCACAAGGGATAGCAATTTTTTCATCAGGTGTCCTAAAGGTTGAGTGGCGGCACCGCCGCCGTTGCGAACAAATCCACCGCCGGATTCCAGCATACAACGCGCCAAATGGCAATGTGGATGACCCGTACCCCCTGACCGTAAAATACCCGGCATGTTGTCCGTAAAAATTGAACTGCTCGAAGCCTTGGCGCACGCCCTGGAATCCTTATCACCCGGCGCGGGGGCCAAAGCGGCGTTTGAGTCGCCCAAGGTGGCCGCCCATGGTGATTTGGCCACCACGGCTGCCATGCAGCTGGCCAAACCGCTCAAACTCAATCCTCGCCAATTGGCTGAAAACCTGCGCGCCGCGCTGCTGGCCGCTGCCGCGTTCCAGCGCTGGGTCGAAGCGATTGACATTGCCGGCCCCGGTTTCATCAACATCAAGCTCAAACCCGAGGCCAAGCAGCAGATCGTGCGCGAGGTTTTGTCACAGGCTGCGCGGTTTGGTACGCAGGCCACCTCGGGCAAGCGCATGCTGGTGGAATTTGTATCGGCCAACCCCACCGGCCCCCTGCACGTCGGCCATGGCCGCCAGGCGGCTCTGGGGGATGCCATTTGCAATCTGTTCCAGACGCAGGGCTGGGATGTGTACCGCGAGTTCTATTACAACGACGCCGGGGTGCAGATTGGGACGCTCGCTACCAGCACCCATTTGCGCGCCCAAGGCTTCAAGCCCGGTGACACCTGCTGGCCCACCGACCCAGACAACCCGGCCAGCAAGGCGTTTTACAACGGCGAATACATTGCCGATATTGCGGCCGACTTTCTGGCGGGAAAGACCGTCAAATCCGACGACCGGGAGTTCACGGCCTCGGGCCAGTCGGACGATCTGGACGGCATGCGGGAGTTTGCCGTGGCCTACCTGCGCCGCGAGCAGGACCTGGACTTGCAGGCCTTCGCGGTCAAGTTCGACAACTACTACCTCGAAAGCAGCCTGTACACCAGCGGCCGGGTGGAAGACGCAGTCGGTCGCCTGCAGGCAGCGGGCAAGACCTATGAGCAAGACGGCGCGCTGTGGCTCAAATCCACCGAGTACGGCGACGACAAAGACCGCGTCATGCGCAAAAAAGATGGCAGCTACACCTACTTTGTGCCCGATGTGGCCTACCACATCAGCAAGTGGGAGCGAGGCTTTGAGAAAGTCATCAACATCCAGGGCACCGACCACCACGGCACCATCGCCCGCGTGCGCGCCGGTCTGCAAGCGGCCGGGGTGGGTATTCCCCAGGGCTACCCCGACTATGTGCTGCACACCATGGTGCGTGTGGTGCGGGGCGGCGAAGAGGTCAAGATCTCCAAGCGCGCGGGCAGCTACGTCACCTTGCGCGATTTGATCGAATGGACCAGCAAGGACGCCGTGCGCTTCTTCCTGCTGAGCCGCAAGCCCGACACCGAATACACCTTCGACGTGGATTTGGCCATCACCAAAAACAACGACAACCCGGTGTACTACGTGCAATACGCCCACGCCCGCATCTGCTCGGTGCTGGCCGCTTGGGCAGAAAAAGACGGCGGCGACGTGGCGAGTCTGGGCCAGGCCGACCTGACACCGCTGCAAAGCCCGCAGGCCATGGCACTCATGCTCTTGCTGGCCAAGTACCCCGAGATGCTCACCGCTGCCGCAGAAGGTTTTGCGCCGCACGATGTCACCTTTTATCTGCGCGAGCTTGCGGCCTGCTACCACAGCTACTACGATGCGGAGCGCATTCTGGTGGATGATGTCACGGTCAAACGTGCACGTCTGGCGCTGGTCGCGGCCACGGCGCAGGTGTTGCACAATGGCCTGGCCGTGCTCGGGGTGAGCGCGCCACAAAAAATGTAGTGAGTACCATGAGAGCAGACAGCATGAAACAACAGCGCGGCGGCACCATTCTGGGCTTCATCATTGGCGTGGTGGTCGGCCTGGCAGGTGCATTGGCGGTGGCGGTGTATGTCACCAAGGTGCCGGTCCCCTTCATGAACAAGGGCCAAAGCCGTAGCGCTGAGCAAGACGCTGCGGAAGCCAGGAAAAACAAGGACTGGGACCCCAACGCCGCCTTGTATGGCAAAAACCCCGCCAAGGTGACGCCGCCCGCCGCGCCCGCCGATGAGTATCCCGTAGCCAAACCGGCGCCAGATGGCAAGCCAGACGCGAAAGCGGATGTCAAACCCGATGCCAAGGGCGAGCTCAAACCCGCAGTCTCCGCAGACCCGCTGGGCGATCTGGCCAAGGCCAAAGCCAAGGCATCCCCTGCAGATGTCGGCGTGTTCTCCTATTTTGTGCAAGTGGGGGCTTTCAATAACCAGGCAGACGCCGAAAGCCACCGCGCGAAGCTGTCGCTCAGTGGCATCGAGACCAAGATATCGGAGCGTGAGCAGTCGGGCAAGACGGTGCACCGCGTGCGTGTGGGTCCATTCGATAAAAAAGAAGACGCTGAGCGGGCCAAGGAAAAGCTGGACAAGGCGGGCATGGCGACCGCCTTGGTGCGGGTGCAGCGCTGAGGCATTTCCTTATCTGCCGGAACTTTTGCCGCGCCGCGCGGTCGCAAATACCTTATTTGGAGTATTGATCTATGAAACGTCGTGAGTTTTCCCAGGCTGCGCTAGGGGCCGGATTGTTGTCATCCGCCTTGGTTTCGCCTTTGGCCCATGCACAGGCGAAAAAGCCCGTGGCCGGTACGGATTACCAGGTGCTGGACCCGCGTGCCTCGGTCGAGGCACCCGCTGGCAAGGTGGAAGTGGTGGAGTTTTTTTGGTACAACTGCCCGCATTGCAACGCCTTTGAACCCACCATGGAGGCCTGGGTCAAAAAACTTCCCAAGGACATCGCGTTTCGCCGCGTGCCTGTTGCTTTTCGCGATGACTTTGTGCCCCAGCAGCGTTTGTTCTATGCGCTGGACGCCATGGGCCTGGTCGAGAAGCTGCACGCCAAGGTGTTTGCCGCCATCCATGTGGAAAAACTCAATTTATCCAAAGGCGAAGCGATCACGGAGTGGGTCGGCAAGCAGGGCGTGGACAAGGCCAAATTTGTGGAACAGTACAACTCCTTCTCGGTGGTGACCAAATCAGGACGCGCTTCCAAGTTGCAAAACGAATACAAGGTGGAAGGTGTCCCCGCCTTGGGGCTAGCAGGGCGCTTCTATACGGACGGTTCCATGGCGGGCAGCATGGAGCGCGCTTTGCAGGTGGTGGAGTCGCTGGTGGCCGAGGTTCGCGCCAAGCGCTGAGTGTTAGGCGGCGTGCGCCGCTTCGGTGTGGCGGGAGGGGGTGACAAAGATCAACGCCGACGGGGACGATCAGAACTTAGAGGCTGGGCGGCCGGAACTTCCGGCACGCCTCGGTACAATGGCCGAAACGCTTATTCAGCAAGTTTCGTGCCTTTATGAAAATTCCTTTGCTTTCCTTGCTCCTGTGGGGGGTACTTGCAGGTGCCTTTGGCCCGGCCATGGCCGAAAAGGCCGACCGCAGCAAGCCCATGAACATCGAGGCTGACGCCTTGCGCTATGACGACCTCCAAAAGGTCAGTATCTTCACGGGCAATGTGGTGGTGACCAAGGGCACCATCCAGATCCGGGGGGCGCAAATTGAGGTGCGGCAAGACCCGGCGGGCAACCAATTTGGCGTGGTCGTTGGCGCCCGTGACAAGCTGGCCTTTTTCCGGCAAAAGCGCGAAGGATTGGACGAGTTCATTGAGGGCGAGGCCGAAACCATCGAGTACGACGGCAAGGCCGATACCGTGAAATTCCTCAAAAAAGCCCAGCTGCGCCGCTACCGTGGCGTCACCTTGGCCGATGAAATCACCGGGGGACTCATCGTCTACGAAAACACCACGGAGTTGTTCAGCGTGGATGGCGGCAGCGCCCTCAAAGGCATGCCCGGCGCACCTGTGGGACGGGTGCGGGCCATGCTGACGCCCAAGCCCGAAGGTGCTGCGTCCGCTCCCTCGGCGGGGCAGCCCAGCCCGGCCTTGCGCGCGACCACCACCCTGGGGGCGACGCAGTGAACGCGACGGCGGAGCACCCTGTCGCTGCGGCCACCCCTGCCGGGCTGGTGGACTCCGTGGGCTGTCTGGAAGCCCGCCATTTACAGAAGTCCTACGGCAAGCGCCAAGTCGTCAAAGACGTGTCCCTGGCGGTGCGTACCGGGGAAGTGGTGGGGCTGCTGGGGCCCAATGGCGCTGGCAAGACCACCTCGTTTTACATGATCGTGGGCCTGCTGCGCGCCAGCGCGGGGGACATCACGATCGACGGCCAGTCCATCGAGCACATGCCTATCCACCGCCGTGCGCGGCTGGGCTTGGGTTACTTGCCGCAGGAGGCCTCCATCTTCCGCAAACTCAATGTGGAAGACAACGTGCGCGCCGTGCTGGAATTGCAGCGCGACGAGCGCGGCCACCCGCTGAAGCGCCCGGAAATCGAGGCGCGCCTGACCGCGCTGCTGCAGGAACTGCGGGTGGAGCATTTGCGGGAGTCGGCGTCTTTGGCGCTGTCGGGCGGGGAGCGCCGCCGGGTTGAGATTGCCCGCGCCCTGGCCACCCGGCCCCGTTTTATTTTGCTGGACGAGCCGTTTGCCGGCATCGACCCGATTGCAGTGATCGAGATCCAGCGGATCATCAATTTCCTCAAGGCCCGGGGCATCGGGGTTTTGATCACCGACCACAATGTGCGCGAAACCCTGGGCATTTGCGACCACGCCTACATCATCAGCGATGGCCGCGTGCTGGCGCAGGGCACCCCTTCCGAGATCGTGAACAACGCCGATGTGCGCCGCGTGTACCTCGGCGAACACTTCAAGATGTAGCCCGGTGCGCGCATGAAACAAGGGCTTTCACTTCGCGTCTCGCAACACCTGGCGCTCACCCCCCAACTGCAGCAATCGATCCGTTTGCTGCAGTTGTCCACGCTGGAACTCGGCCAGGAAGTCGAGCAGATGCTCGACGAGAACCCCTTTCTGGAACTGACCCAGGACGAAGCGGTGCGCGAGGATTTTGGTCTGGCGCAGGCCGATACGCCGGTCAGTGGGGCCGAGCGCGAAGCAGAGTTTGCTCCTAATACCATAGCTGACTACGCAGCTTCTACGGGGGCTGAAGGCAAAAATGACGATGAAGCCACGCCCTTGTCGGCCGATGATGGTGTGAGCTGGGACGGCGACGGCACCACCGAAATGGCGCCCGACGATGGCGAGTGGGGCGGTGAAGCCAAGGCCAGCACCAACAACCTGGGCGGTGAGGAGGACAAAGACGCCACCGAGCTGGCCCGCTCCCAGGAGTCTTTGCAGAGTTATCTGCACCGCCAGGCCCTGGGCTTGCGTCTGGGGGATGCTGACTGTGCCGCCCTGCGGTTTTTGATCGAATCCCTCAACGACGATGGCTACCTGGAAGACCCGCTGGAAGACCTGGCACGCAGCCTGGGTGCCCAGGATGAGGAGCAACTGGAGGACATGCTGCACCACTTTACGGTGGCGCTGGGGCTGTTGCACAGCCTGGAGCCCGTGGGGGTGGGGGCACGGGACTTGGGTGAGTGCCTGCGCCTGCAACTCAAGGCGCTTGTGAGCGATGCCCACGGCGCCACAGTGCGCGTATCACCCGAAACCTGTGCGGTGCTGGCGGTGGCCTTGCGCATCTGTAGCCAGCCGATGGACTTGCTGGCCCGCCGGGACATCAAGCGCCTGGTGCAGCTGTGCGACGGCACCGACGCCCAGGTGCGCGAAGCCATTGCCCTGATTGGGCGCCTGGAGCCCAAGCCGGGGCGCCGTTTCGTGGACGTGGAGCGCAACATCGTGGTGCCCGACGTGATCGTGTTGCAAATCAGCAAGCCCGGCAGCGCGAACCCGAAGTTCCGGGTGCAGCTCAACGCCGACGTCATGCCCCGGCTGCGCGTGCACGACATCTACGCCAACGTGCTGCGCAACCACCGGGGCGGCAAGGACGGCGCGGGCCACGCCGCCCTGCAGCAGCGCCTGCAGGAGGCGCGCTGGTTCATCAAGAACATCCAGCAGCGCTTTGACACCATTTTGCGCGTCAGCACCGCCATCGTGGAGCGGCAAAAAGGTTTTTTCAGCCACGGCGAGATGGCCATGCGCCCGCTGGTGCTGCGCGAGATTGCCGACGAACTGGGCCTGCACGAGTCCACCATCAGCCGCGTCACCACCGCCAAATACATGGCCACGCCCTTTGGCACCTTCGAGCTGAAGTATTTCTTTGGTTCGGGCCTGGGCACCGAGTCGGGCGGCAACGCCTCCAGCACCGCGGTGCGGGCGCTCATCAAGCAATTCATCGCGGCGGAAAGCACGAAAAAACCCTTGAGCGACAACCAGATTTCAGACATGCTCAAGGAGCAGGGCATTGAGTGCGCCCGGCGCACCGTAGCCAAATACCGCGAGGGGCTGAAAATTGCCCCGGCGTCATTGCGAAAAGCGCTGTAGCGCCTTCGCTCCAGGCCCGTTGTGGGCCGCAAGGATATTGCCATGAACCAACTTCAATTGTTTTTGCCCTGCGCCGCTGGCGTGGAAGACTACCTGGCGCCCGAGATCTTGCAGATCACGGGCTTGCCACCGGGTTGCATCACCAAGCAGCGCGGGGGCGTGGCGGTGCGCACCTCGTTTGCGCACGCCATGCTGCTCAACCTCTACAGCCGCCTGGCCCAGCGGGTGCTGGTGCTGGTGTCGTACACCGAGTACCGCAGCGAGCAGGACCTGTACCGCGCGGCCTGCGAGGTGGCCTGGGAGCGTTGGTTCACGCCCCGCGAGAGCATCAAGGTGGAAGTGACCGCGCAGCACAGCCCGCTGACGTCCCTGAACTTTGCCGCGCTCAAGGTCAAGGACGCGGTGTGCGACCGCTTCCGCGAGAAATCCGGCGGTGTGCGCCCCGATGTGAACACCCAGTGGCCCGATGTGCGCATCTACGCCCACCTCACCACCGACGCCTGCTCCTTGTACATCGACACCTCGGGCGAACCGCTGTTCAAGCGCGGCTGGCGCGAGGACAAGGGCGACGCGCCCCTGAAAGAAACCCTGGCCGCCGCCATGATTGCCGCCAGCGGATGGGCCTCGGGCGACGAGGACCTGATGCCGCTGTACGACCCCTGCTGCGGCAGCGGCACCGTGGTGATCGAGGCGGCGCAGATTGCCTGCAACATCGCGGCCGGTGCGGGCCGGCGTTTTGCATTTGAAAAATACCTGCCTTTCAGAAGCCAGGAGTGGGCTGCCTTGAAACAGGACGCCGCCGCAGCGGTGGTCAAACCCGAGCCGGGCCAGAAGGCGCTGATTTATGGCAGCGATGTCTCGCACCGCATGGTGGACTTTGCCCAGCGCAACGCCGAACGCGCCGGGGTGGCCGATGTGATCGAGTTCCGTGGCGGCGACGCCCTGCAGCGCATGCCCCCGATCGAGGGGGGCGGTGTGATGCTGCTCAACCCGCCTTACGGCGAGCGTATCGAGGTGGGTGGCGTGGCCGGGGCGGGCCGCATGGGCGCAGACGCTGAGCAAGTCGGTCGTTTTGGTGCCCGCGAACTGGCCCACACCGAGGACGGCGGCGAGTTCTTCAGCCAGTTGGCCAGCCACTGGAAGAAAAACTACGCCGGCTGGACCGCCTGGGTGCTCACCCCCGACCTCAAGCTGCCCGGCAAAATGCGCCTGAAGGAGTCGCGCCGCGTGCCCATGTGGAACGGCCCGATCGAGTGCCGCATGTTCAAGTTCAGCATGGTCAAAGGCGCCATGCGGGAGCCCCGCGCTTGATTGTTCTGGACACCAACATCGTTCTGGACCTGTTCGTCTTCAGCGACCCCGCCACCCAGCCGCTGTCGGACCGGCTGCTATCGGGCGCACTGCGCTGGATTGCCACGCCCCCCATGCGCAACGAGCTGGAGCGCGTGCTGGCCTATCCGCAGATTCAGCGCCGCCTGCAATTGCACGGGCGCGGGGCCGAAGACGTGTTGGGCCGCTTTGACGCCCAGGTGCAGGTCATGGCGGTGGCCGGCAAAGCCAGCGTCACCTGCAAAGACCCGGACGACCAAAAGTTCATCGACCTCGCGGTGGCCCACCAGGCCCGGCTGTTGAGCAAGGATCACGCCGTACTTTGTATGCGAAAAAGGCTTCTAGTCCTTGGTGTGCTTGCGCAAGAAGCTATCAAATAGATAGCATCTGCTTTGTTCGCTTAGCGGCACACTCCCCAATCGCCGACGCCAGGGGCGGCCCATTGGCGCGAGAATTGGCCCGAGCAGCAGAACTGGACGTCGTCCTTGTCCAGGTTGACACCGGCCGGGGCACACAACCTGCGGGAGGACGGTGTCTCTCCCCCGTCATAGATGTAGTTAAACCGACCGGCACCATCGGACATGCGTGTCTGCCGACCGCCGGTCGGCGTGATGTCATCCCCGTAGCGCTCGCTGAGGTCGGCATCCGCATAGGGGCCAAAGTCGAACAGCCACTTCCTGTTGTCGCGGGTGTTGTAAACCGCCTTGCGCCATTCTTTGGCACAGGCCAGTCCATCGTTCATGCCCACGAGTTGTCCCGGATCGGCAATATTGTTTTGGTTGCCGCCACACATGAATCCGTCTGGATTGCGTACGCAGCAGTTGTCATGCAGGATGGACCCGACGGCGACATGGGCCCGGGTGGTCCCATTGGACTGGGCCTGGGTACCGGCCAAGGGCGCACCGTCGCAACCCGGTCCGATACCCCCAAAACAACGCTCGGGTTTGCCTCTTTTGTTGAGGAATTTGGCGGCCCAGGTGGTCCGTGCCCTTTCGGCCTCCGCCCTTCTTTGCGCCTCTTGCTGCGCGCGCTGTGCTTCCTGTTGCGCACGCTGTGCTTCTTGTTGTGCGCGCTGCGCATCCGCCACATTGCCTGCCAGATTGGCGTAGTACCGATTGACCTCAGGCTGGCGCAGGTAGGTCAACAGCCCGCGGTAGCCGCCTCCCTCACGCCCCGCCATCATGTCCACCACGGCATTTTTGATGAGCGCCTCTTGATCCCACCAGGCAGCGCCCTTGAAGGCTTCTCCCAGCGCACGGCGCGCGGTTTCACGCTGTTCCGCCGGGGCAGTTTTCAACCAGCCCAGATGGGCGGCCGCCAGCGACTCCACGGTGGCCAGCATGGGGGCGTTTGCCGGTTGCGACATCCAGTAATTGAGTTCGTCATTCGAAGGGCGCC
Source organism: Burkholderiales bacterium RIFCSPLOWO2_12_FULL_61_40 (assembly GCA_001770935.1). Lineage (GTDB taxonomy): Bacteria > Pseudomonadota > Gammaproteobacteria > Burkholderiales > Burkholderiaceae_C > Allorhodoferax. The sequence goes on from MESI01000047.1 coordinate 19,830, forward strand.
GGCCAAAAGCGACCAGGTAGGAATTCACCACCAGTTCGTTCGCGCCCGCTCTGGCACCCAGATTGCCTGGCGTGGCAGAGCCAGAGGGCGGGGTGACCGCAAGCCGTGCCTGCATCCAGCCATTGCCGCAGGGGCGGTCACAGCCCCCGGTCAACGTGGTGGAGCCCGGCAGCTGGTTGACAGGAATCACGATGCCATGCTGGTATTGCCCTCTGCCATTGACTTTGGCGACCCCCATATGGACCCATTTGCCTTGCCATAGGTAAAAGCTCATGTAGGAGTTGGGCTGTGCATTGCCCCTTATCGTCACACTTTGGCCCGGAGTTGCACTGGATGGCGAAAACGCCATGGTTGCGGCGGACGCATTCACCGCGGTAAACCAGCACAGCACCCCGAAAAGCAATTTCAAAAATGCAAATTTCATGTTGTCCTCCTGGTTGTTGAATGTCTGGGGCGGCCTATTCCACACAGTCCGGTTGCGAATATTTGGGAATGTTCGGGTGGCATTTTGGGGGTGGTGCGGATGTGGTTGGCGCCGACGGTGGGTAGCCGCCGGGTGCCCCGGCGAGGGGATCCGGGTAAGCCGATGGCGGTGGATAGCTGCTGCTTGGTTCTGTGGGAGCGGTCGGGTAGGCCGACGGCGTTGTGTAGCTGCCGGGAACGGGGGCAGGGTCGCTGCTGGGCCCGGACGCGCCGACCGGTAGCGCCTGTCCCTGCTGTCCCAATGCGTTGAACAGATCCCCAATGTTCTTGAGGGTCCGTGCAAACCCTTCCAGCGCTTGGGCCGGATCTGCGGACGCGTCCGGTGCGGGCGACCCTTGCATGGGCGAGCCCGGCGGGGCTGGATAAGCGGTCGGTCCTGCAGGAAAGCCGCCGCCCACCGCAGAGGGCGGCGGGTCGTTGGCCGGGGGCGGTGCAACGCTGGAAGCCTGTGGCAGACCGCCGCGGTAGATGCCGCCCGTCAGCCGCCCTTCGTAGTCGGTTTTTGTGGAAGGCAGATGGAACGCAGCCACCGCCACGGTTTCGGCGGGGTAGACCAGGAATACCACGTACGGACGGTTCACCACCAAGCGGTTGTTCCGGTTGGTTTCCAGCCGCAGCAGCGACTGCGAGACATCGACGACCAAGCCACTCACCGCGCCGGCTGGCAGCGCGGCATAGTGCTTGAACCGTGACGCCGATTCACGCGGAACAATCACAAAACCGGTAGCGCCCGCCACCGATTCTGAAAATTCTATAAGCAGAGTCACACCTACCTGTGTGGCTGCGCCGCCGCTGGCGGGTTCTGAGGATGCCACTGCCCCGGTGCAGCGAAAACATTGGTAGGTGGAGGTATGCGCCAGACCGTTGTAGCTGTACTGGAAACGGAAGGCGTTGTCGCCGATGAGTTGCCCGGGGCCGCGAATGCGGGATTCTGAAAAGACGATCTGCCCGTCTTTGAGTGTGTAGCGGCCGGTGGTGGAGGACTCGGTATAGGAGCCATCGGCCCGGATTTCGATCGGCGGTGCCGAGGGGCAGCGTCCACCGGCGCCGCCCGCATTGAAGCTCACACATCGGTAGGCGCCGGGACTGAGCGCCCAGCTGAAGGCACCCACCGCGCTCAGCACGCAAAAGAGACAAAGGGAGACAACGCGCCGCACGGCTTGCCGCCCTGCATTGCCGCCGTGAAGGTCTAGACGCTGTGGTTCGACAATCCTGGCCATGGTGTTGCCCTCGGGTGGACTTTTGGGGGAGCCGCATTCGATGGTCCATTATGTGCGGATCACTGCAAAACACAAGAGCCCGGTGCGCTGCAAAACTTGCCGCCCTGAGCACCGGACACGGCAAAATACGGGTATTCCCCATTTCTACCAGGCCCCGCCCATGACCCAAGACCCCTCCCAACCCGCCGCTGACCTCACCGAGGCGCTGGCTTTGCACGAAATGAGTCCCGAGGAGTTCGATGAAATTGACGCCATCCTGGACGAGATGCGCACCCGCTTTGACGAAACGCCACAGTGGGAGTTTTGCGAGGGTTTCATGGCGGCACTGGTGTGCTGCCGCCGTCCGATTCCCGCGTCCGAATACATCGAGGTGCTGCTGGACGTGAGCGAAGACGGGCCCAGTGAAGGCTCATTTGCCGACGCCGCCCAGCGCGAACGTTTCCTGCAGCTGTGGGACAAGCGCTGGCACGAAGTGGTCACGGCGCTGGACACCGAAATCAAGGCGCTGGACGACGAAGCCGCGTACCAGCCCGAGGTGATGGACGTGCGCGGCGCCATTGCGGCCTTGCCCGAAGAGGAGCGCGCCGCCATGGCCGGCGATGAGGTCCCCGCGTTTGCCCGGGTCTGGGCCTTGGGCTTCATGTTCGCCGTGGAAAGCTGGCCCGAAGAATGGGCCGCACCGCGTGACAAAGACGCGGCAAAGCGGCTGGATGCCGCTTTGCAGGCGGTGGTCGCCCTGACCGAAGACGACGAGGGTGAGCCCGAAATGTCCCCCTTCAGCGATGACGCGCCCCCCACCATGAGCCTGGCCCGCCTGAACACCTTTGTGGATGCCGTGTGGGCGGTGTACGACCTGCGCGAGATCTGGCGCAGCATCGGTCCGCGGGTGGAAACCCTGCGCAAGCAAGCCACGCCCGGCCGCAATGACCTGTGTTCCTGCGGTAGTGGCAAGAAATACAAGAAATGCCACGGGGCGTGAAGTCATCGAAAACCCTTGCTTAAGTGCTTCGAGTGACCGACAGCGCTTGATCGGGGGCTGATTGATGGCATCATCCGCCTACCAGAAGAAAAGGATCGGATCGGGCGCAGGTCGCCGCCATCCGGCCAATGCCTGATCAGGGGGGTGGACATATCGGCAAATAACGGCACAGTGCCAGCCAGTTTGGGGACGAAAAGCATGAATTTTTCCAATTTCAAGATCAGCGTCAAGCTGGGCATCATTTTTCTGGTTCTGGTGGTTGTTACCGCCGTAGCGGGCGGATTTGCTTTGCTGCAACTGTCCAGAATCAACGCCAATACCGAAGACATGGCGGGCCACTGGCTGCCCAGCATTGAATACCTGGGCGAGCTGCAAGACCAGCTCAACGCCTTTCGCCGGGCCGAATTGCAACACGTGATGGCGGTGCTGGGAGAGGAGAAAAGCCCGGAGGAAGACCGCATCATCGTTGCCAAAAAAACGTTGACGGAAGTGGGGGGCAAGTTTGAAGCCTTGCTCGACAACGCGCCTGAAAAGGAGGCCTGGGCCACCTATGCCAAAAGCCTGACCCGCTATTACGACGCCAATACCAAGCTGTTGGCCTTGTCGAATGTCGGCCCGGCCGAGGCACAAGCCAGCACCGCCTACCTGAACGGGGAGTCCCAGTCGGCGTTCAAGGCCCTGTTCAAAGCCACGGATGCCATGATGGTGCTGAACATGAAAGGCGTGGATCTGGCCCGCGCCAGCGCCCAGTCCACCTACACCGGCTCGCGCACCGGTGTGGTGGTGATGGTGCTCTTGTCCATAGGCCTGGCGGTAGGCTTGGGCCTGTGGATTACACGCCAGATCACCAAGCCGATTGCCTTTGCGGTGGACGCCGCCAAGGGCTTTGCCCAGGGCAATTTGGCCACGGAGTTGAAAGTGCAAGGCACGGATGAGCCCGCCCAACTGTTACACGCCATGGAAACCATGCGCGCCAGTCTGTCGGCCGTCGTGGCCGGGGTGCGCCAGGGCTCCGAGGGCGTGGCCACGGCCAGCGCCGAAATTGCCCAGGGCAACCACGACCTGAGCGCACGCACCGAACAACAAGCCAGCGCGCTGGAGCAAACCGCAGCCAGCATGGAAGAGCTGGGCGCCACCGTCAAACAAAATGCCGACAGCGCCCGCCAGGCCAACCAGCTGGCCATGAGCGCCTCCACGGTGGCGGTCAAGGGCGGTGAAGTGGTGGGCCAGGTGGTGGAAACCATGAAGGACATCAACGCGTCCTCGCGCAAGATTTCCGACATCATCGGCGTGATCGACGGCATCGCCTTCCAAACCAATATCCTGGCCTTGAATGCCGCGGTGGAAGCGGCGCGCGCCGGGGAGCAAGGCCGCGGTTTTGCGGTGGTGGCCTCCGAGGTGCGCTCCCTGGCCAGCCGCTCGGCCGATGCGGCCAAAGAGATCAAGAGCCTCATCAACGCCAGCGTGGAGCGCGTCGAGCACGGCACCATTCTGGTCGACCAGGCCGGCGTCACCATGACCGAAGTGGTGAGCTCCATCCGCCGGGTGACGGACATCATGGGCGAAATCAGCGCCGCCAGCAACGAGCAGTCCATGGGGGTCTCCCAAGTGGGTGAGGCCGTCACCCAGATGGACCAGACCACGCAGCAAAATGCGGCCTTGGTGGAAGAAATGGCCGCAGCGGCCAGCAGCCTCAAGTCCCAGGCCCAGGAGCTGGTGCAAACGGTGGCCGTATTCAATCTGGGAAGCAATTTTCATGCGGTGACCGCGTCCAGGGCGCAGGTGCGATCCAGCATTCCCAAAAGCACCCCTTTCAGCGGCACCGAGCGTCGGGCCACAGGCACCTCCAAAGGGGCGGCAGCCCGCGCCTCCGCCTCCGCCAAACCCAAAGCGCCCGCCTCGCCCATGGCGGCACCCGCACAGTTGCCCAAACCGGCACCCAAGGTGACCGCCAAGGCCACGCCCGCCGGTGGGGACGACGATTGGGAAACGTTCTGACACTGGGCTTGCTGGTGCTGGCCGCACGCAACGTCGTAACTTATTGTGTCGGGTTCAGCGATGGCGGCGTGACTGGCAGGCGCAGGCGAAATTCGGCCCCTGCCCCCAGCGCACTGTGGGCCTCTATGCGCCCGCCCAGCACGCCCGTCACGAGGTTGTGCACAATGTGCAAACCCAGTCCCGAGCCACCTTGGCCCAGGCGGGTGGTGAAAAACGGGTCAAAAATGCGACCGAGGTGGTGAGGGTCAATGCCACGCCCACTGTCGCGCACGGTGATTTCCACTTCGTGTTCACCCACGGCGCTGGCCTTGACCTCAATCGCCCCCGTTTGGCCGGGCCCAAAACCGTGGAGCATGGCGTTGTTGACCAGGCTGATCAGTACCTTGCCCAAGGGCTCGGGGTAGCTGTCCAGCACCAGGTGGTGGTCGATGTCTGCGCTGACCTGGCAACCGGAGTCGAGGACGGCTGACTCCAGCATCAGCAAGGCTTCGCTCACCACGGCGTGCAACGCAAACACCCGGCGCGGCGAACTGGCTTGGTCCACAGCCACTTGCTTGAAGTTGTTGACCAGGTCCCCGGCACGGCCCAGGGTGCGCACCAACAGGCTGGAGGCAAATTGTGTTTCGGCAATGAACTGGTCCAGGGTCGAGCGGCGCAAGCCGCTTTGCGTGGAAAGCGCGAATTCGCGCGCCTTGTCTTCCAGCGCGCTGGCCACCGTCAGGGCATTGCCAATCGGGGTGTTGAGTTCATGGGCCACCCCAGCCACCAAGGCCCCCAGAGCTGCCAGTTTTTCCGATTGCACCTTGCTTTCGCGCAGCACCTCTTCGGCGCGTCGGTGCATGGTGCGGTCTTCCAGAATCCAGATCGTGCCCTGGCTGGGCTGCTTGGGGTTGGCCACATAACCAATCAGATTCACCCACAGGGCCTCGCCATTGCGGTGCTGCATGTACAGCTCGGTTTGCAGCGGACGGCTGTGCGAAAGCAAGGGAAAGGCCTGCTGGCTCAGGGCGTCGTATTCTTCCTGTGAGCGGTACAACATGCGTGCCGGCTGGCCGACGGCTTGCCCTTCGGCGTAGCCGAACATGTCGCCAAAGCGCGGGTTATAGCGGGTGATGTGCCGGTCCCGTGTGAACAGAATGCCCACCGAGGCGTTGCTGATGAAGGCTTCCAGTTCGTGCAAAGACTCTTCCAGCCGCTCACTGGCACGCCGGGTGGACTCAATGTCCACCACGATCCAGACCGTTCCCCGCCCTGCGTCGGTGGGGTCCAGCGCTTTGGCGTAGACCTGGCACCAGACCAGGCTGCCGTCCTTGCGCTTGAAGCAGGCTTCGGTTTCAAAGGGATGGCCGCTGCCCAGCAAGGGGCCAGCCGCCAGACCCAGGGCATCATAGTCGGCCTGGGACGGAAAGACCGTGACCGTTGGGCGTCCTGCCAGTTCATCGGGGGCATAGCCCAGAATTTCGGCGCAGCGGGTGTTGCAGCGCTGGAACACCTGTCCGTGGGAGTAGGCCAAACCGACCGCCGCATTGGCAAACACCGCTTCCAGCTCCAGCAAGGTCAGCCGACGTTCTTCTTCGGCGGCCTTGCGGGCGCTGATGTCGCTGATGATCCAGATGGTGCCTTCGGATGGATTTTTGGGATCGACCAGGTAGGCGACCGCATCCCCCCAAAACAGGCTGTTGTCCTGGTGGCGGAAACGCATTTCGGCAGCATAGGTTCCCCCGGTGGACAGCAGGGGAAACGCTTGACGGCTGACCTCTTCCATGGCGTCTGGCGAGGGGTACAGCGTCAAGGTGGGCTGGCCGATGCCTTCGTCCCCCGTAAAGCCGAAGAGTTCGGCAAATTTGCGGTTGTAGCGGGTGATATGCCGGTTTTGCGAGAATCCGATTGCCACCGGCGCATTCGCCATCAGCGCCTGAAACTCCAGCAGCGTGCGCGCATTGTCCGCCAGCGGTGCGCCACTGATAGGCAGGTGCGGCGCGCCAGTGGGCGGGATGTCAGGGCTGGGTTCTGTGCTCATGCTCCATTTTGCGCCAAACACGCCCCTTGTTTCCTGACGAATTCAAGGTCGGTGTTCCGTGTGCCCTATTGATCCAGCACAAATTATGGCCCCCGTATTCAAAATATTTGTCCCATCTCACCCGAATGGGGGATAGACGGGAGAGGAAACGGCTCCTACGATGCGCCTTCCTCGCAGTGCAACACCGTTGCCACTGATAACGATAAAGCGATTCCAGGGAGATAGAGCATTGACAGCAGCCACAGGGATGCTGGTGCCCAACAGCACCAGCACACACAATTATTCCAACGCATCCGACCCCCAAGGCAGTGGAGCCCATCCGTCAAACCCAGGCGACACCCTGGCCCCCCTATCCGCCCTGTGCACCGTCGCCCGCTTCCATCAGATCGCAGCCGACCCCGCCACCCTGGCCCACCAGCTGGGCCTGTCCACCAGCGACACCCTCACCCCCAACGACATCCTGCGCGCCGCCCAGCACCTGGGCCTCAAAGCCAAACGCTCCACCACCACGGTAGAACGTTTAGGCCTGACCCCTTTGCCCGCGCTGGCCCTGATGCGTGCACCTGATGGCAGTGACGACGGAAGTTTGCGCCTGGTCATCCTGGCGCAAAGCGACGGCCAACGCGTCTTGTTGTCGGACGGTGCCAAGGGACGCACCACCATCGAACCCATCGAAGTCTTCGCCCAGCACTGGACGGGTGAACTCATCTTGCTCACCAGCCGCGCCACGCTGGCCGGCGCCCTGGCTAAATTCGACTTCAGCTGGTTCATCCCCGCCCTGGTCAAATACCGCAAGCTGCTGGGCGAAGTCTTGCTTATCAGCTTCATGCTGCAACTCTTCGGCCTGGTGTCTCCGCTGTTCTTTCAGGTGGTAATGGACAAGGTATTGACGCACCATGGCGTCACCACCCTGGACGTATTGGTCATCGGCCTGGTCATCGTCGTCGTCTTCGAGTCCATCCTCAATGCGCTGCGCGCCTACGTCTTCAGCCACACCACCAGCCGCATCGACGTCGAACTCGGCGCCCGCTTGTTTCGCCACCTGGTGCAACTCCCCCTGGCCTACTTCCAGGCCCGCCGGGTCGGCGACTCGGTGGCCCGTGTGCGTGAGCTGGAAAACATCCGCAGCTTTCTCACCGGCAACGCCCTGACGGTTCTGCTCGACGTCTTCTTCTCCGTGGTCTTCATCGCCGTCATGCTCTTCTACAGCGTGCCATTGACCCTGATCGTATTGGTCAGCCTGCCCCTGTACTTCGGCCTGAGCCTGTCCGTAGTCCCCCTCCTGCGCGCCCGGCTGGACGTCAAGTTCGCCCGCGGCGCCGAGAACCAGTCCATGCTGGTCGAAACCGTCACCGGCATCCAGACCGTGAAAGCCACCGCCCTGGAGCCCGCCTTTTGCAAACGCTGGGACAACCAGCTGGCAGCCTACGTCTCCGCCAGTTTTAAAACCCAGAACCTGGCCAGCGTAGCCCACGAAGGCGTCAACCTCATCGGCAAACTCGTCAACGCCGCCACCCTGTGGTACGGCGCCCATCTGGTGATGAACAACGATTTGACCGTGGGCCAGTTCGTCGCCTTCAATATGTTTGCCCAACGCGTCTCGCAACCCATCATGCGCATGGCGGAACTCTGGACCGAGTTTCAACAGACTGGCATTTCCGTGGCTAGGCTGGGCGACATCCTCAACACCCGCACCGAAGTGCCCCCCACCAGCACCGCGCAGCTCCCCGCGCTCAAAGGCCAGATCACCCTCGACAAAATCACCTTCCGCTACCGCCCCGAAAGCCCGCCGGTGCTGCACGCCCTCAGCCTGGACGTGCGCCCCGGCGAAGTCATCGGCATCGTCGGGCGCTCCGGCTCCGGCAAAAGCACCCTCACCAAACTGGTGCAACGCCTGTACAGCCCTGAAGGCGGCAGATTGCTGGTGGACGGTATCGACATCAGCCTGATCGACGCCGCGCAATTACGCCGCCAGGTCGGCGTCGTCCTGCAGGAAAACCTGCTCTTTAACCGCTCCGTGCGCGAAAACATCGCCATCACCGACCCCGCCGCCCCGATTGAAGCCGTCATGCGCGTGGCCCAGCTCGCAGGCGCCCACGAATTCATCAGCGAACTGCCTGAAGGCTATGACACCCTGGTCGGTGAACAAGGCGGCTCCTTGAGCGGCGGCCAGCGCCAAAGAATCGCCATCGCCCGCGCCTTGTTCACCAACCCGCGCATCCTTATTTTGGACGAAGCCACCAGCGCGCTGGACTACGAAAGTGAAGCCATCATCCAGAAGAACATGCAGTACATCTGCAAAGGCCGCACCGTGCTCATCATCGCCCACCGCCTCTCCGCCGTGCGCCACGCCCACCGCATCATCGTCATGGACAAAGGCCAGATCATTGAAAGCGGGCCGCACGATGCGCTGGTGAACAAGCCCGACGGCATGTACGCCTACCTGTGGCGCATGCAGGATGGCGGCAAACCCACCGAAGGCGTCGCAAAGGGAGAAAACGTATGAGCAACCATGCCGTTCGCCCTGAGCCCGTCGAAGGGGCTGCACCCGTCCCAAAACCTCCGCACCCGATCCTGGAACTTCTTTCCCGCTACCGCGCCGTCTTCTCTGCCGCCTGGACCCACCGCGCAGAACTTGCAGGCCCCGCCCGCCTGGCCGATGAAATGGCCTTTTTACCGGCGGCACTCTCCCTGCAAGACACCCCCGTGCACCCCGCGCCCCGGCGCTTTGCTTACCTGCTCATGGGCTTGTTTGTGCTGGCACTGCTCTGGTCCATCGTCGGCGAGGTCGATATCGTGGCCGTGGCACCGGGGCGCATCATCGTGTCTGACCGCACCAAGGTCATCCAGCCGCTGGAAGCCAGCGTGGTCAAAGCGGTGCTGGTCAAAGACGGCGACAAAGTCCAAGCAGGCCAGGTGCTGATTGAACTGGACCCGACCATGACCAGTGCCGACCTGGCCAATGTGCAGGAGCAGCGCCAGGCCGCAGCCTCCGAGATGGCGCGCACCCAGGCCTTGCTGCAGTCGCTATCAAAACAGGAGCTGCCTGCGCCCGTTTTACGGGGGCTGGAGGCCGATTTGGCACCCAATACCCCGGCAATCCAATCCCAGCTGCAATCCGAATGGCAAGACATCCGCGCCAAACTCGCCAAGCTCGATGCCGAACACCAGCACCGCCAGGCCGAAATCACC
>MESI01000048.1 GCA_001770935.1 Burkholderiales bacterium RIFCSPLOWO2_12_FULL_61_40
CGCCCGGTGGATGGTGGGCCAGATAGGCCACAAGGTGTCGTCCAGGTCCAGGCTGATGGCCTTGATGCGTGCAATGTCGAGCATGGGTATGTGCAAGGGGGTTGAAAGGAGGTGGAAAGGGGGTTAACGGAATTTTTCACGCATAAATTCAGTGCAGCATCGCGTCTTCAAAGGCGCTGGGCCGTTTTTGGCTGAACATCAGCGTCAGCTCAAAGCTGCAGCGGGTCATGGCCACGTACATCAGGTTGCGCTCATCGTCCAGCGTTCCGCCGTCGTCCGCCGGGAATTCCCCGCGTTCGATGAAAGGAATGGTCACGCGCTCGAATTCCAGGCCCTTGACGGAAGGGATGTCGCTGAGGATGAGCGAGGTTTTTTGCGCTTTGGCCTCACCCAGCTTTTCGTAGGACAGCTCCAGCGCATTGATGTGGCGGAAAAAGGCCGCGGCGCTGTCAAAAATCTTCGCGGCCTGCTTCAAGCCTTCCAGGTGCGCCACGGCATCGGTGCAGCGTTGGCGCTCCACCCAGCGGTGGGCGGCCAGGCCGGGCATGTCCAGCGCCAGGAACATTTCGTCCAGCAGGGTGTCGCCCGTATGGGTGGCTGCCACCGCCATGGCTGCCTCCAGGCGGCGGCGGATGGCGGGGTCCGCCTTGGCAATCACCTGCCGCTTGAGAAAAGTGACCAGCAGGCTTTGGTCGTCCAGGATCTCCTGGACGGCAAACCGCAGACGTTCGTCCTGGGACTCGGTTTCGTTCTCCGCAAAATCCAGCTGCACGCCTGCCAGGTCGACCACCGCTTTCACCATGCGCTGGCGGGCGCTGGGGCTGGCCACCAGCCCGAACTCCGGGCGGGACGCCGCCAGCAACGCCCGCACCATCAGCACCTCCGGGCGGTGCAGGTAGGTGGGAAAGGGGTAGGTACGGTAGGGGATGGCCTGCTCCAGCAGGAAGTTTTCAATCAACACCGACTGGTGTGGATGGCGCAGCAAGACGACAAACTGGTTCATCGGCCGGCCTTGGCGTTGCCACACGGCAGCGTCTTCCACGATCTTCTGGGCGCACTCCAGCGGCGCCGCATAGAAAAATGGATGCACCTGGGTCTCGCGCTGGGCCAGGGAGGCGTAGTGTTTGGAGGCCAGGTTGCCCGCCAATTCGGCCAGGCTGGCCGAAAACCGGTACGAACCCGGCAAATGCATGACGGTGGCCGGGCGTCCCGTCTCCTGCGCAAAGTAGGCAGGGTCCATGAATTGGGGCTCGGCGCCCGCCTTCTGGTGCAGCACCTGGTCGGGGTCTCCCACCCCGCAAAAGACGGTCTGCGGGTTGCTTTCCAACAAACGCCTCAGGATGGTGAACATCGCCGCGTTCATGTCGTGGAACTCATCGACGCAGAGCAAATGCAGACCGCCGGGCCAGCGGGAGAACATGGCTTGGGGCATGTCCACCGACATATCGCCCACCGTGCTGGCCAGGTCGTAGGTGGCGTCTCCCGGTGCGCGAAACAGCGGCGGCTCTTCCTCGGAGGGGCGGCGCAAACGCTCAAAGCGCTCCAGGACTTTGAGCACCGTGTAGTCCTCGCCGGTGTTTTCCGCCAGCAGGGTGTCGACGCGCTCGTCCAGCCAGCGCGCCAGGGGCAGCACCATCTTGCCCTTGATGCGCAAGCTCTCGTGGATAAAGTGTTCGTAGAAGCCACCGTCCTCATAACCGGGGAGCCGAAGGTGGGGATCCCGCCGGTGCAGGGCGCGTTCACGCACATCGTCCAGGCACTGCGCAATGGGTTTTTTGAGCGTTTCTGGCGTCTTGACCACCTTGGCGCGGCTGCCCTCCAGATCCGTCAGCATGTACAGCGCAAATTCGTCGAAGGTGTTGATCCAGAGTTGCTTGACGAGGTCGGGGGCAACGCCGATTTTTTCCAGCGCGCGCCGAAACGCCAGCCCCGCAACCTCGGTGTAGGTCAGCGTCAGGATCTTTTTGGGCGCATAGTGCCCAGTTTTTTGCCGCTGCATCTCCAGCACCTCGGCGACCTTGAGCGCCAGACTGGTGGTTTTGGCCGCCCCGGCATTGGCGTCCACGATGATCGATGGACTGCTGCTGGTTTGCAGCTCTGTCTGCTGCCGCGACGGTGTGATGTTGTGCGGGCGGAAAAGCGGTTGCGGCGTCATGGCGGCCATGGTTTTCCCTTGTCATAATTTCTTGCAGCGTCGAAGATCCGGCATCCCCCGGCTGCATCGCCATCTTAAGCGGACGCCAAACGCGCTGCTGGCCCGACGCCGTAAACTCCCACCATGCCAAATCAAGCAATGGTCTTGACGGTGCAAAATAAAGTCTTTGATGGAGCCTGACAATGGCCGAAAAATCTATTCCAGCGGTCACGTTCAATACGGTAGCGGTCATTGATGCCAATGTTGCGCTGGAATGCCAGGCACTTGAACACCTTCCCTGGGATGAGCTGGACCCTGTCGGGCCGATGGTGGTCCTGCTGACCCCCACGGTGCTCAAAGAAGTCGATGGCATGCAACACCATGCCCGCCTGGCAGAGCACGCCAGGCGTTTCAACCGCATGGTCAGCCCGGCGGCGCTGTCCGGTCAGTCGGTCGTGGTTCGCGAAGCCAGCCCCCGCGTTGAACTGCGCCTGGGTAATTGCAAGAAAATTGACTGGAAAGATTTTCCCGATTTAGACAAAGCAGAGTCAGACGCCCGCCTCGTTGCCGAGGCCCTGCACTGTCAAGCGGTCGACAGCACCCGGATGGTGGTGGTCAGCCACGATATCCGCCCCCTTGGCCTGGCCCGCAGCCATGGAATCCGTGCGTTTCATGCCAGTGATGCCTGGCTCAGGCCCCAGGAGAGGTGCCCGGCCGAGGAAGAAGTCGTGCGGCTGACGAAACGCATTGCCGAGCTGGAAAACAATGAACCCGCCCTTGAGCTTTCCATCGAATGCGAAGCCCCACAACCGGTGGAGGTGCATTGGATTGACGAACTCGACGCATGCGAGCGCCATGGCATTGAAAGCAAAATTCTCGGCATGCATCCGATGAAGGAAGTGGACCCAGGTTCCATGGACCTGCTGCCGTCCGGGACGGATGTGTACACACAGCAATTCGAGCGGTACCAGAAGGAGACCGTCCCGGGCTTCGTTTCCAGGTACGAACGCAAGCTGGAGCTTTCTTTTGGACAGATTCCGGTCACCATCCGGTTTGCCAACGCTGGACAGGTCAGAGCCGAAGCGTTTGTGCTCACAATCACGGTGGAAGGTGGCTGGATCAACGACAAATTCGTACTCACGTCTCCGCGCGGACCGTCTCCACCGTATCCGCAAAATGGCACCCTGCCCCCTGTGGCATCGGCGCTGCCCAGACCCGCCCCTCCAGTGGACCGGTACCAAATGGAACGGATTGAACCACCCAAGCGGACTTTGAAGGCCACCTTGCGTTGCGAGGATTTTCGGCATGGGGCCTCAGATCAATTCCAGTGCATCGCCTGGTGCGACCCCAGGGCGGGAGACCACCTGACCATTACCGCCAGCGCAACGGCAGCCAACCTGCATGGCGAGAAAAAAACGGTGCTAAAAGTGAACAAACTCGTCCACAAGACACGGGTTGATGCGCTGCTGAACCTGGACGATTTGAAGTTCAAGAAGCCCTCACCGATGGCCGAAGTCCTGGCCCTTGCGGCGAAAACCAAGAACTACCTGAAGTTTGAGTGGGACAAGTAATGGCATGGGCGGCTCACTGTTGCTGCCGATGCAGTATTGAGCCAGGTCCCGATGACGAACTGATCCCCCCAATGGTCCACAAACCCCTAGGCTGCGCCGATATTGGCGCACGGTGCTGGACCAATGGAATCCCGGCGGGAGGCTCAAAAATGCGTCGGCGTCAACAACCGTGGAACTACGGAGAGAGCCTGCGCACCATTTCGGCAATCACAACAAACCGGATCGCGCGCACCAACTGCAGCTCACCGCCATGGACCACGTTGGACGCTGGCGGCAAAGACTGGTTTTGCAAAATAATGCCGGCCATCACGCCGTCCATATCCGCCACAATCCGGTCGGCCATAGAAGTAATCTCCCGCTCACACATGCTGGCCGACAGCCCCAGCGCCACGCCAGCGGCCACCATCCCCTGGCGGGTCACTGCGGAAAAGCGGGACTGCCCCGGCAAGGGAATCGCCAGTTCCACCTCGGGCCAGGGGGACGTAGTGTGCAAGGGATATAGGGGCGTGTGATACACCGCTGTGCTCAGCAAATCGTAGGTCGGGGCCAGGCGCGCACCTTCGGGCGACACCAGCAGGGAAATATTCTTCAGGTGGTTGTCGTGATTGCCAATGAGCACATTGAATAACAGCCACCGGAAAAGCCCTTGGCGGGTAGAAATTCGGTTGCGGGAAAAGGAAACCGCCTTGGCCAGGGAATCCAGAGTGGCTTGCTGGTACTTGAAAGTAGGGGCCGCGTTGAGCAACTGGCACACATCGATCACATGCGAGCGCTCCATCGTAGCGGGATCGGACGGAGCCGGGCCGCGGTCAAAGCGCTCCACGATATACACCGGCTGTGGGCAGCAATGCCGCCATACAGGAGGAACCTCCAACCCCACACGCCGGGCCAGACACATCATCGCGTACTCATTGATCACCGAATGCGGGTAGTCGGGCGACAGGTGGGCGGGCTTCAGAATGTGGGTCGAAGGTGTATTGCCCAAGGGCTCGGACAACGCCACCCCGTCCCAACCCACCAGCAACTTGTGCTGCGCCCCTGCCAGAGACATCCGCTTGGGGCCTGTGGTGGCAATAGGGGTATTGGGCAGATTTTGAATACGCCGGGACAACTCCACATCCGGCAGCGGCTGCCAGCCCATGGTCGGCGGTACCGCGCCAGCACCAGGCACCAGCGTCAACGCCCCTGCGGACTCGGCACCCAAATACTCCAGCAAAGCGAATGCATCAGCCTGCGCAATCCTGGCACTGGCCGCAATCGCCGTGCGCACCCTGTCTTCAGGGAGCAGGTTGTCAAAGAACCACTGCACCGGACGCAGCGTTGCGCCATCGGCCACCTGCAACTGCTCGCGCCGGATATGGGGGGACAAATCGAAAGCACCGGACCACTCCCGCCACTCAGGGGCGTATGCAAACCGCCACAAATCGTTGTACGACTCCAGATGCCCCACCAGACGGCCATGGCTGTACACATCCAGCGCGCGCGGACCCGCAATGGCCACAGCAGCAACCGCGGCGTCCGTCATGGGTGCCCACCTTCGTTTGAATCCGTACTGACCAGCTTGGAGGCGTCAGGCAGCGCAGATGCCAAACCCTGCCGACGCGCTGTGCGGCGTTGGGCCGTACGAGCAATCAGTTGGCGGGCATGGGGCACCTGTGCACACACGCTCTCGGGCACATCCACATACAGATCCACACCCAGCTCGGCCAGAATCTGCAACACCTTGCCAATCCCCACACCGGGCTTGCCCAACTCCACGTCGTTCACAAACTGCTTGGACAAACGCGCCACACCGGCCAAGTCATCCAGACGCACATCCGAATCCTTGCGCGTGGCCCGCACCACGGCACCCAAATCCTCAACCGAGTTGATTTTGATCTGCATAGGAAAATCCTGTTTTTGCAGGAAGTTTAGTGCAAAAGTGAGAAATGGAAATGTTTAATCCTGAATTCTTAGGATAAGTGCAAGATGGTGCGTAGTGATGGGTGCTATTCCTATAAATGTAGGAATAGTGAAAAAAGATGGCCTTTGGTTGGCAGTGAAATCCTACAAATACAGGTGTTAACGCCGACGCATTTTTGAGCCACATGCCGGGATTTCATTGATCCAGCTCCGTGCGTCAAAATCGCCGCTGCATATGGGCTTGCGGACCATTGGGGTGGATCAGTTCACCATCGGCACCTGGCTCAATATGGCATCGGCGGCAACACAGGCCAATCGCGGTGCCCCAGACACCCCACACCTGCGTCAAGAGCCCAGACGATGGCTCAACTGGGTCTTCCGGCAGCTATCCAGGACGCCGTCTGGGTCATGGTCAGTCGATAGCGAGCGCAGTTGAAGACTTCGAGATTTTTCAACTCGTCCGTGAGCAAAACCTGAAATCCTGGTGCCGACGCCTCCGTCAGGTCGAGCACCGCCAGCGTGGCCTGGAGTGTGTTTTTGTCTCTGACCACCCGTCCCACGGCTTCGTTAAGCATTTCGCGGTAGCGAAGGCGTACGGGGTCGGGCGTCCCCATGGACTCCAATATCACGGTGTACTTCTTCAACGAACGACGGTAGGTCCAGTCGA
>MESI01000049.1 GCA_001770935.1 Burkholderiales bacterium RIFCSPLOWO2_12_FULL_61_40
CGACACCCGCATCGTACCAATTTGGCGCGATCAGCCCATCTTCTTGTGCCTGTAAGTTATTGTTTTTATAGGACTATTCGCTTAAGTCAGTGCCATTGGAGCCCGGCCCCTTATTAATCCGAGCCTGGCCCCTTTGTTTACTCGAGCCTGAGCCTGGCCCCTTGATTAATCCGTGATTAATCCGGATTAATCCGAGTCTGGCCCCTTGGATTAGAGCCTATTTCAGTAGGCCCGTGGCACGCCAAGTGATGATGGCACAGGCCAGGTGCAACATGGCAAGGAAAGTCTCTGGCAGTTTCTCCCAGCGCACCAAAATCCGGCGAAACCGATTCATCCAACTGTGCGTACGCTCCACCACCCAGCGCCGAGCCTTGAAGCCGGCTTCTTTTTTGATGGCTTGGGCTTCTTCTCCTCTTGCACGGATGTGCGCCGTGAATCCGAACTCTTTGACGATCTCACGCACTTCGTCAAAGTCGTAGCCCTTGTCCAGACACAGCCCTTGGGGCTTGTCTTCGGTGGGCGCTGGCCGCTCGGCCATGACGGCGTCCAGCGTACTTTGCACCAGCTTCATGTCGTGGCGATTCGCACCTTCCATGGTCACGGCAAGAGGAATGCCAGCGCCCTCGGTGAGCAAGCTGCGCTTGACACCTTGCTTGCCTCGGTCCGTGGGGTTTCGCCCCGTCATTTGTGTCCCCGCCAAAGGCGCCTTGGTCATTGCACCATCCATTGCCAGCCAGTCCCAGTCAATGCCTTGGGTTCCATCGTAGCGAAGCAAGCCGATGCGCCAGAGGTTGGCAAACACCCCTGCATCGGTCCATTCCCGAAAGCGCCGATAACTTGAACTGCAAGAGCAAATTCCGGTGCCGTCCAGTGCATTCCACTGCATGCCAGTGCGCAGAACAAACAAAATGGCATCCATCGCTGAGCGATTTGGAACAGGCGGATTGTGGCAACCCAATGGGTGTGGCTTACGCGCTGGCAGCAGTGGCTCAATCTGCTCCCACCATTTGTCGCTGATACGCCAACCGTCGTCTTTGGTCAAGAGTCCCATATGCACCTCCTTTTGCATGTGCAATGGTGGCTCCCTCGGAAAATTCAAGATCCCTCAAGCCTACTGAAATACGCTCTAATCCGAGCCTGGCCCCTTTGTTTACTTTGTTTAGGGCGGCCTGTTGCTTTTGCTATCAATAGCATAGCTGTCTACGCACATTCCATGAGGGCTAGGGCCTGATTTGCCTCGAAGCCCGTGCCCGCGGTGAAGGACTGACATGGGTGTCGGACAAGATGCCGAAAACGCCTGGAAACGGCGTAGTCGGAACAGATTCAGTCCTGCTCCAGCCGTTCATATTCCGAGATCACCTGCGCCCCCAGCAACAGGAGTATGGCGATGATCTCCATGCAAAACAAGGCAATCACAGTGGTCGTAAAAGAGCCGTAGACCACACTGGTCTTGGACAAGGTCGTGAAGTACCACACCAGGACATGGCGCACGATTTCCCACACCGTGGATACCACCATGCCACCGATGACGGCATGGTGCAATGGCATCCGACCAACGGGAAATGCCAAGTACAGGGCCGCAACAATCAAGACCTCGGCACCCAAGCCCAGCAGATAGAGAAACAGCCCCGAAACTCCAAAAAGAGACCAGTTGCGGCCCAGGAAATACACGCTTTCCTGCCCCATGGTCTGCAGAACGCTGGAGGCCAGGGTCAGGAACAGCAGTGCGACGCCCAACAACACAACAAAACAATACGGCAGCACGACGGAAACCACCGGATGGCGCTTCTCTACGGTCCCCCGGTGAGGAAAGATCACGGCCATCGCCTTTCCCAAAATCCCAAAGGCCAGGGAACTGAAAAACAGCATGGTCATCAGCAAGACGGCACCGATGGCGATTCGGCTTTCCAGAAACCCGGCGATATCACTCAAAACCGCCTTGGACTGGCTGGGCACAAGCCATTCCAAATAGCGACCCAAGGCCACCAGCAACTCCGCACTGTCCACCCATTGCGAGATCACAATGACCGACAAAATGAGCAGCGGCACCATGGACAGCAGCGCATAGTACGCAATCGCCCCGGCCAGCATCATCCCCTGGTTCTTGTTGAATCCCCGCACAACTTGCAGCCCAAATTCCATGGGGTGCATCAATACATGCCGGGCCGGCTTGCTTAGTCTGAGTCCCGCGAGGGTGAGGCGCATCTATGGGGCATCTTTCAACAATGAAGCTGATCTATTCTAGGGGGTGCTGCCAGACCAGCCAGCACGCAAATGGGGGGCGAGTTGAAGGCTCGCCTTTGGTGTGAAATGATCCGCCACCCGCTTGGAGGTGGCGGATCATTTCTATTTCTGCTATATTTTTGGTAGCTGCTTACGCTTATTCCATAAGGGCTACGGCCACTTTTCTTTGCCTAAATGTCTCCGGTGAGCGCCAAGCCCACTTCCGGCGCCAGCCCGTTGACGTGGTGGCGTACACAATTGCGATATTCCAATTTCCCTGGAGGTGCGGGCCATGACTGCAACGACCGTTTTTATCAACAACAGCAGCCAAGCGATCAGGCTTCCGGCTGAGTTGCGATTTCCTGACCGGGTCAAACGGGTGGATGTGCGGGCGCGGGGCTGCGAGCGCATCATTGCGCCGCTGGGGCAGACTTGGGACAGCTTCTTTTTGGAGGGTCCGCAGCTTGTCGACGATTTTCTGGAGGAGCGCGCCAGCCAGGAGCAGCCTGATCGCGAGGCTTTGTGATCGTTTGGAGGCCTTGCTCTATGGCCCCAAGGCGGCGTAGCGACGGTGTGCGAACGCCCCAGCTTGCAATACGGGTACACGCCCGCATCCATACGCCCAGGAAACCAAACAACAAGTCCCAGATACGCTTGCACTGGAAATTTCGGAATGTATGGCTTCTACTTTTACTACTGTTTTAGTAGCTACTCACGCACATTCCATGAGGGCTGCAGCCACTTTTTGCACTTGAATACCCCTGGTAAACGCAAAATTCCCCTCCGGGGTCAACCCGCTTAATCCGACTTTTTAATCCGAGCCTGAACCCTTTTCCCCCTTTTTCTCTTTAACCTCGGCCTCCCTGGCGCCAGACAGCTTATCTTGAATGAGTTCGATGATCATCTCTGGGAAAACCGTTTCCACATAGCTCTGCGCAGCAGACACTGTCGGCCACAGGACATCACCCTTCGTGCCGCTATGTAGCGCTACCCAGTGAGTCGGAAAATATCTGGTCAACATGCCCAAGAAGTACGAGAGCATGTAGGCGATAGCTAGCTCGGAGAGTCTGATGTCTTTTTGAATTGGTTTTGCGATGTGCAAGCTGGGAATAGAGCCAAACATTTTGTTGACATACGCATGCATGAATTGGGGCAGCGCGGCGTCGAAAACCTGGCTGTTGCACTTTATCTTGGATAGATCGCCATTTGGAGTAACTTCATAGCCAAGATCAACATAGGAGGCTTGGAACGCTTCGAACTGTTTCGAGTTGACGTTTGCAAAGAATCCGTCAGCGTCTGCGTATGACATCTCATTGACCGAAGCGAAGTGCGACCCAATCTCAGATTTTGGGAGTATTCGCCATAAGTCCGGAACGCGAAAGAGTAACGCCTCAAACGTCAGCTCCACACCAAGCGGCGGCTGTGGGTAACTGAGTCTCCAATCAACGGCAGAAGACCTCGCATGGATACAGATGTGATTCTCGGTCTGCTTCAAGAAATCGCTGAATAGACCGGCTGACGTGCGGATCTTCAAGTTACCAATTGACTTCAACGCAGTTGATAGGTCTCCGGACAGGGTGTTTGACCAATCAGTCGTTTCGAGGCCATGCCCCCGGACAAGAGACTCTTCGCCATGGCCAGGCTTGAGAAGGAGCAGCGTAGCCCGGGCAAGAGACGCAATGCCGTAGAAAGTCAGCAGGGGTCTCACAGTATTTGCGGCGTTCTCAGCATTCCTGAAGTACTCCTTGGCCTGTTTGGCTGCGGAAGTTATTTCGTTCGCACGTCTGGTGCTCAGTTCCCGGTTGTAGAGTTTTTTATGCCAGTCCAAAACGATGTCAACACTCTCAAGCCCCAGTAAATACTGCCAAGTCTTGTTGTTCATTCGCACAGCCTAGTTGTCATAATTATTGACGCCCAACGATTCAATATGCCTTGCTGGGTATGCGTCGTTCGACTAAAGAAAAAACTGAAGAATCAAAAATCGCGCCGGCATTTTTGGATTCTTTTAAAGTCTCTTTTACATTTCCCCATCCCAAGTCGAAGGTGTTTAAAGACAGGTAGGTTGTCAGCATTGAATGCAGGGTTAAGTTGATCTTCCCAACTGCTTTGTTGCGTTTGTAAATTCCCGCTGTGATGGCCCCAATCGGCAACAAGGTGGCTACGGGGTGCAAAGTAAATGAAATGGCCACCGCCGCAAGAGCCAAGGGCCAGTGCCACCATTTTTTTAGCAGGGGATGTACGTCATAGGTATGCTGATCAATTGGGCGAATTTTCATCATTACAAACGCATCCACTCCGAGTAGTCGCCGCCGAACTTCGTCGATGGTGGCGATGTACTCTGCATAAACCAAAACGTTTAAAAAGAGCCAGTCTAATCGCTTGCTTTTGAAGTGTTCTTGATCGAGGTATCGTGATAGCGCTACGAGAATTTTATTGCGATCAAATTCTAGATACGCCCAGTCTTTTTCAATGTCGCTAAGTGAGCGATGCCTCCATTCGTCCAGGGCAGCAACATTCTGAACAATGCTTCCACTGACAGAAGTCCACTGGAGCGAATCAAAAACATCGTTCACTATGTTGCAAATGACCTCGCTAGCGTCGGACCGGATGGCATTCTTGGCGGCGGCTGCCTCTTCAAGGAGGGATGTACGATGAACGGCCTGCATATTTTCTTACTCCCTGAATCCGCTTGATGATGCGGAATAGCAATTAGCGTTTATCCGCCGCGAGGCCTAGTTGACAGAAACCAAGAGCATTTCCTGCGGCGGATAAACCTTGTTGGATTGAATTGCCGCCCAGATGGTGGCAACAAACGTTGGCGTAGGGGATTCGTGCCTTTGCCCCTGACTGCTTGCACAAATTATGACCGGGCTTTGGGGATGGCGAGACTATTCGCCATGCCAACTCTCGCAGGGCTTCGTGGTGGCCCGTGCTGTTGGGGCAGGCCCGTTGGAGCCTTCTTGTGCTGTAGATATGGGGCAGGCATACGTCAAGTCCAAGATACGCTTGCACTGGGAATCTTCGGGATGGATGATGCTATGTTTTCAATAGCTACTTACGCACATTCCATAAGGGCTACAGCCACTTTTGGCACTTGAACATCCCCGGTAAACGCAAAATCCACCTCCGGAGCCAGCCCGCTCACAATCCGCGCGATGGACTTGCCTGAGCCGCAGGCGTGGGTCCAGCCCAGGGTGCCGTGGCCGGTGTTCATGAACAGGTTGGGCAGCTTGCTTTTACCGATGATGGGCAGGTTGCTGGGTGTGGCGGGGCGCAGGCCGCTCCAGAAGCTGGCTTGCGCGGTGTCACCGGCGCCGGGGAACAGTTCTTCCACCCGGCGCACGATGGCTTCGCAGCGCACGCGGTTCAGGTCGCGGTCGTAGCCGTTGAGTTCGGCGGTGCCGGCAATGCGCAGGCGGTCGGTGCCTGAGCCGTCGGTGGCGGTCAGGCGGGAGAACACCAGTTTGAATTCGTCGTCGGTCAGGCTCACCTGGTGGGCCTTGGCTGCGTCTTTCACCGGCATGGTGACCGAGTAACCCTTGGCGGGGTAGATGGGCAGGCGTATGCCCAGCGGTGCCGCCAGCAGGGGGCTGAAGGAGCCCATGGCCAGCACATAGGCGTCGGCCTGCAAGCGCTGGTAGCGGCCCTGCGCGTCGGTGGCTTCCACATGGTCGATCTGTCCGCCCGCTTCGCGCAGCGCGGTGATGGTGTGGCCCATCAAAAACTTGACACCGCGCGCTTCGCACAGTTGGGCCAGTTCGCGGGCAAACTGGTTAGCGTCGCCCGACTCGTCTTCGGCGGTGTAGGTGGCGCCGGCCAGGCGGGCGCGGATGTGGCGCAGCGCGGGCTCCAGCGCCACGGCTTCGTCGGCGCTGACGACGCGGCGTTCACAGCCCAGGGCGCGCATTTGTTCGGCGGGTTTCAGGGCCGCGTCAAACTCTTTTTGCGAGGTGTAAAAGTGCAAGATGCCTTGGGTGCGCTGGTCGTACTGGATGCCAGTGTCGCGGCGCAACTGCTGCAGGGTGTCACGGCTGTAGGTGCCCAGGCGCACGATGTGCTGGATGTTGTGCCGGGTGCGCGCGGGTGTGCATTCGCGCAAAAACTGCAGGCCCCAGAGCCACTGGCGCATGTCGGCGCGCAGGCGAAAGAGCAGGGGGGCATCTTCCTTGCCCAGCCATTGCAGGAGCTTGAGCGGCGCGCCGGGGTTGGCCCAGGGTTCGGCATGGCTGACCGAGACTTGCCCGCCGTTGGCAAAGCTGGTTTCCGCCGCCGGTGTGGCTTGGCGGTCCACCACGGTGACT
Source organism: Burkholderiales bacterium RIFCSPLOWO2_12_FULL_61_40 (assembly GCA_001770935.1). Lineage (GTDB taxonomy): Bacteria > Pseudomonadota > Gammaproteobacteria > Burkholderiales > Burkholderiaceae_C > Allorhodoferax. The sequence goes on from MESI01000049.1 coordinate 6,525, forward strand.
TCGTGGCCGAGTAAGGAGAGGTAATAGGCCGAGCTGACGCCAAGTAGCCCGCTGCCGAGAACGATGGTACGCATAGAGAACTTTCAGTAGAAAGAAGCCCGCGCGCAACCCGATGCCATTGCGTAAAAAAGCCTTGAAAAAATAGCAGCACCGTGTCACACACAGATGCCGCTCCCCCTGTCCTTGGTACCTGAGAGATTCACACCGCAGTCCCCTGCGGTGTTTGCTCCTTCGGTGCGCTGCGCGCCCTTTTTCAAGGGGGCAGCGGCTCTCCAGACGGCGTTAAAAAGAATTGCAGTACATCACCTGGGGTGGGATACCTGAGCGTTCATGGGAGTTTGCGCCTTCGGTGGAACGCGGCATGCGTTCACTCTCCTGCACCTTGGATTCTAATGCTTGGACACAAGGTTGAATCAGCCCAGCAGGTCCACCACGTCCAGCATGCGCTGCGCCACATCCGCCAGCTTCAGGTTTTTGTCCATCGCGGTTTTGCGCAGTTTGGCGTAAGCGGCTTCTTCGCTGAGTTGTTGGCGCTGCATCAGCAGGCCTTTGGCGCGGTCAATGGTTTTGCGGTCTTTGAGCTCGGTGCTGAGTTCGTGCAGTTCGTTGCGCGTGGTGGCCAGTTCGTGGCGCAACTGTTGCTCGTGCTGAAAGCGGGCCAGGGCCACATCCAGAATCGGGCGGATGCGCTCGCTGGACAAGCCCGCCACGATGTAGGCCGACACCCCGGCCGCCACGGCGGCGCGGGCGTTGGAGGCGTCGCTGTCGTTGGTGAACATGACAATCGGGCGTCGCTCGCCACGGGTGGCCATCACCACATGTTCCAGCGCGTCGCGCGCTTCGCTTTCGGCGTCCAAAATGATCAGGTCGGGCTGTAGCTGGCCCAGCCGCTGCTCCAAAAACACGTCGGCAGGCAAGACGGCCACCAGGTTGAAGCCGTTTTCCAGAAGGCCAATGCGCAGGCTGCGCGAGCGCTCGGCCTGGTGCATGGCGCGCGTGTCCTGCGGATCAGGCACATCCAGGTCGGCAGAAATGACAACAATACGAAGGGCGTCAGACATGGTGTGGCTTACGCAAGAAGCGCGCCATGCTCAGCCTTGGGGTCGACGCCAGTAGTGGTAGCGCCAGGCGGTGGCAAAGCCGACCCGCTGGTACAGGGCCAAAGCGGCGGTATTGCCTTCTTCCACCTGCAAAAAAACGCGGTCCAGCCCACGGGCCAGTGCCGCGTCAGCCAGGCCCGCCAACACCCGGCCTGCCAGGCCCTGCCCGCGCCCGCTTTGCACGGTGCGCATGCCGTGCACGCTGGCCCAGCCCTGACTGAAGGCTGCGGTGCCTGCGGCTACGGGCAGGCCCGCTTCCACCACGCTGGCGTACACCACATGCGGGCTGCGGCTAAGCGCTTGCACCCGGTAGGCTCCGTCCACCGGGTCAAAGCCTTCGGCCAGGTAGACGCCGGACCAGGCTGTGTGGGGGGTGTTGCTGACTTGGGCTGGGGTGCCGCGGCACGCGTGCCGCAGGTGCAAGGTGGCGCCGGTTTGCACCAAAGTGGGTTGTTGCGCCTGGTAGCCCCGGCGTGCCAGCGCGGCATGTACCGCCGCCATGCCCGGCACATCGGCGACGCGAAAGGCCGCTGGCAAGCCGTGCGCCGCATAACGCGCTTCCATGGTGCATAACATGGCTGTTGCATCCGCTCCAGGGGGATGCTGGTGGCGTAGCGGAACCGCACTTTTGGCGCGGCCTATGGTGGAGGCGTCAAAGGGCAGGAGCCAGCCGTCGATCGCTTCCACAGCGGGGGGCGCCACGGCATCCAGGGTGGCGCGTTCCAGCGTTTCGATGTCGCGGTCGCAGAGTGGGGAATGGTGGTTTGGCATGGGGCAGAGTGGTTTAGGCCGATTGTGCCTACGCTTGTCGGGCTGCTTCCTCTAAACTCGCGGGCAGTTGTGGGGACAGCACGGGTTTGCTTTGCAGGCGGCGGTCTGTCCCGTCATTTTCAGGAAAAAAAACATGTTGGTATTGGGGTTTGAATCGTCTTGCGACGAAACCGGGGTGGCCATGGTGCAGACGCGCAGCCAGGGTGTGCCCGAGTTGTTGGCGCATGCGCTGTACAGCCAGATCGAGATGCACCAGGCCTATGGCGGTGTGGTGCCCGAGTTGGCCAGCCGCGACCATATTCGCCGGGTGCTGCCGCTCACCCAAGAGGTGTTGCAGGGGGCGGGGCGCAGCTTGGAAGAAGTGGATGTGGTGGCCTTTACCCGGGGTCCGGGTTTGGCCGGTGCCTTGTTGGTGGGGGCGGGCGTGGCCTGCGCGCTGGCGGCGGCTTTGGGCAAGCCGGTGCTCGGTGTGCACCATTTGGAAGGGCATTTGCTCTCGCCGTTTTTGAGCGAAGACCCGCCGGAATTCCCCTTCGTGGCCCTGCTGGTGTCGGGAGGGCACACGCAACTGATGCGGGTGGACGGGGTAGGGCGCTACGAATTGCTGGGTGAATCGATTGACGATGCGGCCGGTGAGGCCTTTGACAAGTCTGCCAAGCTAATGGGCCTGGCTTATCCCGGCGGCCCGGCGCTGGCCCGGCTGGGCGATACGGGCAACCCCAAGGCCTACGCCTTGCCCCGCCCGCTGCTCCACAGTGGCAACCTGGATTTTTCTTTTGCGGGGCTGAAAACAGCGGTGCTGGTGCAATCGCAAAAAATGGTGGCGGCGGCGGGAGCGGCCCGGTTTGAGGATTTGCCAGAGCAGGCCCACCGCGATCTGGCAGCCTCCACCCAGGCGGCCATTGTGGAGGTGCTGGTGAAGAAGTCGCTGACCGCCTTGAAACAAACAGGTCTGAGCCGCTTGGTTGTGGCGGGCGGCGTGGGTGCCAACCGCAATTTGCGCACGCAACTCAACGCCGAGTGCGCCAAGCGCCGGGTGCGCGTGCATTACCCCGAACTGCATTTGTGCACCGACAACGGCGCCATGATCGCCATGGCTGCGGCTATGCGCCTGCAAAGCGGCTTGCAGCAAGCCAGCACCAGCTACGCCTTTGACGTCAAGCCGCGCTGGCCGCTGCATTCCATATAAAAACAGCCTCCAGCCCTTATGGAATAAGCGCAGGCAGCTCCTGAAATGAGAGCGCCTGCTTTTCCTTTCATCACTGAATCGTCAACTCGGTGCTGTTTTTCACCGGGACTTTTTTGGCCAATTTCAGGGTCAACACGCCGTTTTCCAGCTTGGCTTCGCTCTGGGTGGTGTCCACGTCCTGGGGCAGTTCGTAGGCTGCACGGTAGCGGCGCGGCGCACCTTCTTTGCTGCTGATGCGCACCACGGCGCCTTCAATCGCGATGCTCAACTGGTCCTTGGCGATGCCGGGCATGTCCAGCGTCAGCGTGAAAGCGGCATCGTCCTGGGTGTAGGCCGCGCCCTGTTGGCGGGCGGAACAGAGGGCATCGTCCAGAAAACGGTCCACCGTGCGGCCCGCATGTGCATAGGCCTGGCGACGCAAACCAGAGGACAGGGGGGAGGGGGCAGTAGCGAAAAACATGGTGTGACTCCTAGCAGCCTGTCGGACTTAGGAAGTCAAACATCTGCCTGATTCTGAATTTGCTTAAAAAACAGGCATTTCGGTTTGGATTTTCAAGGTTTTGCGATTTTTCCGCGGAATTTTCTGTCCTTATCCAACTTTTGGACGTAGTACGGCCATGCGTTTGACATTCCAGGCCAGGCAAACCAGATTCCATTCGCCGGTAACTTTGCGCAATCCACGCAAAGAGAACTGCCTGAACCCCATCACCGATTTGATGATGCCAAAGACCGGCTCCACCGTTTGTTTGCGCAGGGCATATGCCGCCCTGCCTGCCTGTGTAGCCAATCGGTGCGCCATGGCCTGCATCGGCGTGGCATCTGCAGCCAGGGGGGCGGGCTCTGTAAAACGCTCGCTCCAGTGCGGGTGGTGGTCTTCACGGGCCAGCGCAATCAATGGCTCCATCTTGGCTTCTTCACAGGCCTGGATATTGTCCGCGCTGCAATAGCCCGTATCTGCGATCAGGGTCTTGGCCTCGCCAAGCAAAGGGGCTTGCGCCTGCAGGGTTTTGATCATCGGCGCGACTTGCTGTTTGTCATTGGGCGCCTGTGTCAGCCCGGTGGCAACCACCAGCATCGTCGCAGCATCGACCCCGGCTTGTGCGTTGTAGCATTGCTCAAAGCCGCCACCACTGACCTTCATAATGCGTGACTCTTCGTCCGTCAGATTGATCTGGTC
>MESI01000050.1 GCA_001770935.1 Burkholderiales bacterium RIFCSPLOWO2_12_FULL_61_40
ATAGCAAAAAAGTAGTTTTCAAGCTAAGGCGCCCCGCCTACAGTCGTGCCCATGCATGATTTAGCGTTTGTTTTTGCGGGTTTCTTTGTGGGCTTGGTCGTCGGACTCACCGGCGTCGGGGGCGGCTCCTTGATGACCCCTATTCTGATTTTCTTCTTTGACATCAAACCTTACCTGGCCGTGGGCACCGACCTTCTTTTTGCCGCCTTCACCAAAATGGGCGGGACGGTGAAACTGGCGCGGGCTAAAGTGATTGACTGGCCGGTGGTGCTGCGTCTTTGCTCGGGAAGCATTCCTGCCGCCTTGATCACGCTTTACATCTTGCACCGCATGGGCCCGGCCAGCAGCACGGTCCAGGGATTCATGACCAGCACCTTGGGATTTGCGCTTTTGCTGACTGCTGCCGCAACCCTGTACAAAGCCCTGCGCGGCAAGTCTGCCCCCATCAGCGTAGTCAAGGGGCAGGAAAAATTGGCGGCCAAACCCAGGCACTGGAGTTTGCCCATGTTGTTTGGTGCGGTGATCGGTACGCTGGTTACGCTCACCTCGGTCGGCGCGGGTGCCATCGGCGTGACCGTGCTGATGGTCCTGTACCCGCTATTACCCCTGCCACGCATCGTGGCGGCTGACATTGCTTATGCTGTGCCTTTGACCTTGGTGGCCGGTTTGGGGCATGCATCGTTGGGGTCGGTGGACTGGCCTTTGCTGGCCAGCCTGCTTGCAGGCTCCATCCCCGGCATATGGGTTGGCTCCCACCTGATGACCAAAACTCCCGAGCGCGTGATTCGCTCTTTACTCTCTGTCTTGCTGGCATATGCCGGCTTCAAGCTCATCGCTCTGTAACCTGAAACATGTACCAATACACCGATTTTGATCGCCATTTTGTCAAGAACCGCGCTGCCCAGTACCGCGACCAACTGCAGCGCAACCTTGCTGGCACCCTGGGTGATGCCGAGTTTCGTCCTCTGCGCCTGCAAAACGGCTGGTATATCCAGCGTTATGCGCCCATGCTGCGGGTGTCGGTGCCGTATGGCGAGCTGTCCAGCGCGCAACTGCGGGTGTTGGCCCGAATTGCCCAGGAATTTGACCAGCCCGACCCCGAGTTGCTGCAAAAGGCCCAGGCCACACAAGACCAGTTGGGTGCCAACAAAGCACCTCCGCTGAAATTTGGCTACGGGCACTTCACCACCCGCGTGAACGTGCAGTACAACTGGATTCCCCTGACCCGGTCCGCCGACGCGATGGACCTTTTGGCCAGCGTGAACCTGCACGGTATCCAGACCAGCGGCAATTGCATTCGCAACATTGCCAGCGATGCATTGGCCGGCATTGCCGTGGACGAAGTGGCAGACCCGCGCCCGTTTTGCGAAATTCTGCGCCAGTGGGGCGCCTTGCACCCGGAATTTGCTTTTCTGCCGCGCAAGTTCAAAATTTCCGTGAGTGCCGCCACCGAAGACCGCGCCGCCCTGCACTGGTACGACGTGGGTCTGCAACTCCTGCGCTCGCCCGCCGGTGAACTCGGCTTCCGGGTGTCGGCTGGCGGCGGCATGGGGCGCACGCCCATCATTGCCACCGTGGTGCGCGAATTTCTGCCCTGGAGCCAGGTGCTGAACTACCTGGAAGCCATCATCCGCGTCTACAACCGCTATGGCCGCCGGGACAACGTCTGGAAAGCGCGTATCAAGATTTTGGTGAAAACCGAAGGTCAGCGCTATATCGACCAGGTCGAGGACGAGTACCGGCAAATTGTGGAAATCGACGGCGCGCCCCACACCATCACCCAGGCCGAACTGGACCGCATCAGCGCCTGCTTCGTCGCTCCCACACTGGTCCCGGCTTCGGCGCCAGTGCAGGCGATTGGCGCCGACGAGCAGCAGGAATACAGCCGCTGGCTGGTCCGCAACGTCAGCGCCCACAAGAACCCGGCGCTACGCGCTGTCACCCTGTCGTTCAAGCGCCTGGGCTATGCCCCCGGTGACGCCACGGGCGACCAGTTGCGCGCCGCAGCCGATCTGGCCGATCAGTTTTCCGCAGGCGAAGCCCGTGTCACCCATGACCAAAACCTGCTGCTGCCCTGGGTGCAAGCCGGGCAGTTGCCTGCGCTGTGGCGTGCCGCGCGGGCGCTCGGTTTGGCAAAAGCCAATATTGGTTTGCTCACCGACCTGATTTCCTGCCCCGGCGGCGACTTTTGCTCACTGGCCAATGCGCGCTCCATCCCCATCGCCGCAGCCATCACCGAGCGCTACCAGGACATGGACGAGTTGTTCGACCTGGGCGAGATTGACCTGCACATCAGCGGCTGCATCAACTCCTGCGGCCACCACCACAGCGGCCACATCGGCATTTTGGGGGTGGACAAGGACGGGCGCGAGTGGTACCAGGTGTCTCTGGGCGGCTCGGACGGCACCCACTTGAGCGGCCCGGCCACCCCCGGTAAGGTGGTGGGGCCATCCTTTGGCGCCGCTGAAGTGCCCGGCGTGGTGGAAGCCCTGCTCAACACCTACCGCCTGCTGCGCGTGGACCAGGAGAATTTTATCGACACGCTCAAACGTGTCGGCCACGAGCCGTTCAAGGCCGCCGCCAATGCCGCACGTATTCCCAACCTGCCCCAGGACCTGGAAGGGCTGCACAAGACCCCCGGCTACGCCCGTGATGTACAGGAAGCATGATGACTTTTACTATCAAATTAATAGCTGCCAGCGCCCATTCCACCAGCGTGAATGGCCAAAATGTGCTTGAACTTGCCAACGACGCCGACCCCGGCGCGCAGGTGCTGGCGGGCGTGGATCGCATTGACCTGAATTTCCCCAAGTTCACCGATGGACGCGCCTTCAGCCAGGCTTTTCTGCTGCGCCGTCGCCTGGGGTTCCAAGGTGAAATCCGCGCCACCGGCGACGTGTTGATCGACCAACTGGTGCAGATGCAGCGCATGGGATTCGACTCCGCCGTGCTGCGCGAAGACCAGAATCCAGCATTTGCGCAGGTGCAGTTTGACCGCTACAGCAGTTTCTACCAGGGCGATGCACTCACCGTGCGGCCCGCTTTTGCGCGAGGAGCCACCGTATGAGCGCCATTGACCTGCACGCCCGTCCCAGCAAGGACTTTGCCGCCAAGCTGGCGCAAACCCAGGCCTTGCTGAAACAAGCCGCGCAGGACTACGCCACACGCATCACCCAGGCCTCCAGCCTGGGCGCGGAAGACATGGTGATCAGCCACCTGATCAACAGCCTGCAGCTCGACATCGGCATCTTTGTGCTGGAAACCGGCCGCCTGCATGCCCAGACCCTGGAATTGCTGGACAGCTTCAAGGCCGCCTCCCGCGCGCCTGTCACCGTGTACACCCCAGCCAACGAGTCGGTCGTGCAGTTCGTCGCCCGCGAAGGCAATGACGCCATGTTCAAAAGCATTGCCCTGCGCAAAGAGTGCTGCAACATCCGCAAAATGGAACCCCTGGCGCGTGCGCTGGAGGGCAAAGACGCCTGGATCACCGGTTTGCGCCGGGAACAGTCGGGCGCCCGCGCCGACGTGCCCTTGGTGGATAATTCGGAGCCCCGCACCAAATTCAACCCCCTGGCCAACTGGACCTGGGGCGACGTCTGGCACTACATCAGTCAAAACCAAGTGGCCTACAACCCCCTGCACGACCAGTTTTTCCCCAGCATCGGCTGCGAACCCTGCACCCGGGCCATCAGCCTGGGCGAGGATTTCCGCTCCGGCCGCTGGTGGTGGGAAGCCGAACTGGAAGGCGGCTCCGCCAAAGAATGCGGCCTGCACGTCAAAGCCACTCCACTCCCTGTTTCGTCCCTCTCTGAAAAGACTTCCGCATGAACGCCAGAAACGACAATGTCCACGACCACGATTTACTGAAACGCCTCAGTAACCAGCACCTGGATGCACTGGAAGAAGAAACCATCTTCATCCTGCGCGAGGTGGCCGCCGCCTTTGAGCGCCCCACCCTGCTGTTCTCGGGTGGCAAAGACTCGCTGGTGATGCTCAAGTGCGCTGAAAAAGCCTTTGGCGCGGGGCGTATTCCCTACCCTTTGCTGATGATCGACACCGGCCATAACTTCCACGAAGTGACCGATTTTCGTGACTTCCGCGCCCAGGAACTGGGTGCCGAGCTGATTGTGCGCAGTGTGGAAGACTCCATGGCACGCGGCACCGTGCGCCTGGCCCACCCCGGCGAGAGCCGCAATGTGCACCAGTCGGTCACGCTCCTGGAAGCGATTGACGAGTTCCGTTTTGACGCACTGATCGGTGGCGCCCGCCGCGACGAGGAAAAAGCCCGCGCCAAGGAGCGCATCTTCTCCCACCGCGACAGCTTCGGCCAATGGCAGCCCAAGGCCCAGCGCCCTGAGCTGTGGACCCTGTTCAACACCCGCTTGCAGCCCGGCGAACACTTCCGCGTGTTCCCCATCTCCAACTGGACCGAGCTGGACGTGTGGCAGTACATCGAACGCGAGCAAATCGCCCTGCCATCGCTCTACTACACGCACAAACGCGATGTGGTGGAGCGCAAGGGCCTGCTGGTGCCGGTGACCGAACTGACGCAACCCAAGGACGGCGAAGTGGTCGAGTCCCGCGACGTGCGTTTCCGCACCGTGGGCGACATCACCTGCACCTGCCCGGTGGAAAGCCTGGCCGCCACCGCCGCCGACATCGTGATTGAAACGCTGTCGGTCGACGTGAGCGAACGCGGTGCCACCCGCATGGACGACAAGACCTCCGAAGCTTCGATGGAAAAGCGCAAGAAAGACGGGTACTTTTAAGCACACCCCCCGGCTTGCATACAAGCACACCCCAGGCTGCGCGCACTTCGTGTCGCTTCGCCACCCCCTTGCAGGGGCGATACCAGCGGCCCGGCTGAGCCGGTTCCGCGGTATCCCTGATTTTTGAAGGCACTTCGGCGCGACCGAATGTTGGTTTACAAGGATTTTTGATATGACAATTGCTACAAATACAATAGCTTCTCACGCAGACTCTACGGGGGCTGCAGCCCCATTGGACTCTGATATGGACCACCACGCCGCCCTGCGTTTCATCACCTGCGGATCGGTGGATGACGGCAAGAGCACCCTGATTGGCCGCCTGCTGGTGGACAGCCGTTCGGTGCTGCAAGACCAGTTGGCCAATGTGTCCAAGAGCGGCGAGGCCGATCTGGCGCTGTTCACTGACGGCCTCTCGGCCGAGCGCGAGCAGGGCATCACCATCGACGTGGCCTACCGCTACTTCGCCACGCCCACGCGCAAGTTCATCATTGGCGACGCGCCGGGCCACGAGCAGTACACCCGCAACATGGTCACCGCAGCCAGCAGCGCCCATGCGGCCGTGGTGCTGGTGGATGCCACCAAACTCAAATGGCAAACCGAGGGCGCACTGGAACTTCTGCCCCAGACCCGCCGCCACTCGCTGCTGGTGAATCTGCTGCGCGTGCCCGGCATCGTCTTTGCCGTGAACAAACTCGACGCCCTGGAGCGTGAAGACCAACCCGAAACCCAGGGCCACGCGGCCCGCGCCTTTGCCAAGATTTCCGAAGCGCTGGTGACCTTTGCCGCTACGGCCGGCATCCAGGTCAGCGCTATCGTTCCGATCTCGGCACTCAAAGGCAACAACGTGGTGCAAGCCACCCCCGGCTGGTGCGGTTACAGCGGCCCCAGCCTGTTGACGTTGCTGGAGCAACTGCCGGTGACTCCGCCGGAAGTAGACGTGCCGTTTGCGTTTCCGGTGCAATGGGTGGAAAAATTCTCCGCCTCGTCGGACACCAGCCAGGGCCGCCGCATTTTCTGGGGCCGTGTAGCCACCGGCCATGTGGTCCCCGGGCAGCGCATCTCCATCCTGCCCAGCGGCCAAACCGCCACGGTGGCGCAGGTACTTAGCCACACCCGCGTCCCCGGCAACGTGCCTGCGGGCCACAGCGCCGGCATCGTGCTGGACCGTGAAGTCGACGTGTCGCGCGGCGACTGGCTGCTGGCCCACAACGACGAACCCAGCCATTTCGACACCACCCGTGAAATCAAAGCCACCGTGGCCTGGATGGACGACGAGCCCTTGGTGGCCGGTCGTGTTTACTGGGCCCTGCACGGCCACCGCTGGATCAAGGCCAAGGTCAAGCGCATCGTGCACAGCCTGGACATCAACACCTTGGTCGAACACGACGCCACCCAGATTTTGCCCAACGCCATTGGCCACATCGAACTGAGTTTGCAAGAGCCGATTGCCGCCCTACCCTACAGCCGATCACGGGTATTGGGCGCACTGATTTTGGTGGATACCGCAAGCCACAAAACGTCGGGCGCACTGCTTCTGAACTGATTCAGCGCAAACTTAGGCGTCGCATTTGTGTCCCGCTTTTGGGCGGGATATCCAAAAGCCAATAAAATCAAAGGCTAAGCACTGCTTGCGCCCCCTTTTTATCATCTTTCTGCTGAATTAAAAATGACCCATACCGTTACCGAAGCCTGCATCAAGTGCAAGTACACCGATTGCGTTGACGTTTGCCCCGTAGACTGCTTCCGCGAAGGCCCCAACTTTTTGACCATCGACCCGGACGAGTGCATTGACTGCGCGGTGTGCATCCCCGAGTGCCCCGTCAACGCCATCTATGCCGAAGAAGACGTGCCCAAAGACCAGCGTCATATGACGGCGCTCAACGCCGAGCTGGCCAAATTGCCCACCTGGAAAAGCATCACCAAGCGCAAGGCCTCCCTGCCCGAAGCGGAAGAGTGGAAAGACCGGACCGACAAGCTGCAATACCTGGTCCGCTAATTTCCTGGGCTCCATGGAATTGCCATTGAACCAGGAAACCATCGTTCCTTTACCAAACCCCGGCAGCGCCATAGAGACCGACGCCGTCATCATCGGCGCGGGTCCCGTGGGCCTGTTCCAGGTGTTTGAGTTGGGGCTGCTGGAAATCAAGGTCCACGTCATTGATTCCCTGCCCCACCCCGGCGGGCAGTGCGTGGAGCTGTACCCCGACAAACCCATCTACGACATTCCTGCCGTGCCGGTGTGCACCGGGCAGGAGCTTACCGACAGCCTGTTGAAGCAAATCGCGCCCTTTGGCGCGACGTTTCATTATGGACAAGAAGTCAGTACGGTACGCAAACAAGGCGATGGCCGCTTTTTTGTAGAGACATCCAAAGGCACGCGTTTCTTGAGCAAAACCGTGTTCATTGCCGCAGGTGTCGGGGCTTTTCAGCCCCGCACGCTCAAGGTCGCCGGACTGGATAAATTTGAAGGCAGCCAACTGTTCTACGGTGTCAAAAATCCGGCACAGTTCGCAGGCAAAAACCTGGTCATCGTGGGCGGGGGCGACTCCGCCCTGGACTGGGCCTTGAATTTTTGCGCAGCCCATGAAGACGGCAACCCGCACAAAGCCGAAAGCGTCATCCTGCTTCACCGCCGCGACGGCTTCCAGGCCGCACCCGCCACGGTGGCGCGTATGCGCGCTCTGTGCGCAGCCATGGAAATGCAATTCATCGTGGGCCAGATCACCGGCTTTGAAGAGGCCAATGAACAACTTACCGGGGTCAAGGTGACCGGGGCCGACGGCATCACCCGCGTGGTCCCTCTGGACGTGTTGCTGGTGTTTTTTGGCCTGTCGCCCAAACTCGGTCCCATTGCCCACTGGAGCCTGGATATTGAGCGCAAGCAACTGGTGGTGGATACGGAAAAGTTTTCAACCAGCGAGCCCGGCATTTTTGCCGTGGGTGACATCAACACCTACCCCGGCAAAAAGAAACTCATCCTGTGTGGCTTTCACGAATGCGCATTGGCTGCTTTTGGTGCCATGCCCATTATTTTTCCAGAGAAAAAAGTGTTCCTGCAGTACACCACCACCAGCCCCAAGCTGCACAAGGTTCTGGGCGTGGAATCGCCCACCTTTGATTGATACGTTTTTTTAGAAAAATTGGGTTTGAAGTTAAGAATGAAAAAAACGACGCTATAATTTGAGGCTTGATAGATTAGTTAACTATTAATTGATTCATTCCTCAATAGCTCAGTTGGTAGAGCGCCGGACTGTTAATCCGTAGGTCCCTGGTTCGAGCCCAGGTTGAGGAGCCAAGTTTAGCCTTGAAGGCATTTGAAACCCCACTATCGAAAACATAGCGGGGTTTTTTATTTTCTGACATAAAAGACGCGCCGTATGACAGATCACTACGCAGCCCTTGGCCTCAGCAGCGCCGCGACGCTTGCGGACGTAAAGAAAGCGTTCCGGCAAAAGGCGTCCCTCCACCATCCCGACCGAAATTCCGCTGCCGATGCACCCGCGCGCTTCAGGGCGGTACAGGAAGCCTATGACGTGCTCTCCGACCCGGACAAACGCAAGGCCTACGACGACAACCGCCGCCGCAACCTGCTCGACAGTCCTATCGACACGGCGCGGGAAATCTGGCAAAACTACTTCAATCCCTTGCTACGCTGAACCGGCGCAACTTTAAACACGTGGTGATATGAGCATTTCCCCCTTTTTTCGCACCCTGCGCTCGGCCTACCAGGCCGAAATTGACGATTTGACCTTCGACTCCGAAGGCAAGGACGTGCTGCGCCAACGCTTGGCACAGCGTCGCAAAGAACTGCCCTTCCTGCTGCAGATGTTGGAATTGAGCCCTGAAATGGTGTCGGTCATCTTCCACCAGGGGTTTCGTTTCAAGCTGCCTGCCGCCATGGACCATTTGGTCAGCCACGCGTCGGAAGATTTGCCGGTATGGGACAGTTTGGCTGACACCATCACCATGGCACCGTGGGCGCAAGAGTTGGCAAAAACCATCCTGAAAGAGCCTTTGGGCGAATGGTTTCTATCGGTCGCGGCCGGATTGGAATACTTGTACGGCAAACCCGACCGTGCCCAGGTCGGCGCTGATGACGGTGAAGACCACGAGAACGAAGAGAATGAAGATGGCCAGGATGACTCGGATGGAGAGGATGACGGAGATGAACGTGCTGGTGAAGAAGCGGGCGCTGACTGGATGGTCGAGCAAGGTTTCGACCGCAAAGATTGATTGAACACATCGGATGAATTGATGAACCACCTTGCCCTGATTGCCAAAACACAAAGCCTGATTGCAGCAGGAGACATCGTTGGCGCCGAATCCGCATTGGTCGAACTGGCCGATACCGAGGGAGACCGTGCGCTCATGGTGGTGCTGGAGCAGTTGCCTGCCAAAGACGTGCTGGCCGTGATCCGTGAATACGACAACTCCAAAGAGTCTGTCGTCAATCTGCTGGTGTCTCCGGCGCAGTTTGCCCGTGCCGTTGTGATCGAAAAACAATACCGCGACCTGACCCGCACCCATTTGCGCGGCATGATGAATGCCATTATTTTCAGGGACGACGCCGACCCGGTGGAGTTTTTAACCGCCATCGGCGACCTGGAAGGCGGAAGCGAGGCGCTGGCCGACTATTTCTCGGAAAAATGGAGCCGCATTGAGGCTTTTGCCCGAGTCGGCACTTTTGACACGATTGAAGATGACGGTGAGATGCTTTCCGAGACGGCCCTGTATGCGTCGGCCTATGCAAAACCGCGAGTGGAACAAGACGAAGTGGCTGACCAGGATTGGATGGAACTGGCCTGGATATTGCGCTACCAGCTTCCCGATCTGTTCATTGAAATGCTGCTGGTGTTGCGTGCCAAGGCACGTGCGCACGACCTGGGACTGGGCGATGAGGATGAGTTGGAAGATGACGACGGCAAGGTAGAAACCGGCGACACCGACCGTGGCAAGGCCACACCTGCAGCCCGTGAATCGGACGAGGAATCGGCAATATAGGCCTATGTCAACGAGCAAGCAAGTTTATCCCCACGTTGTCTCCCTCTTTGACGCACGCCCTTTTTTCGAAAAGGCGTTGGCGTATGGGATACAAAACAGAATCCTTGACCAGGACAAGCTGGATACCATTGCCAACGATGCGCCCAAGGGCATGGTGCAAATTGCACGTTACTTTGGTAGCGAGTTTTTGCGCCCCGAACTGGAAAGAGCCAAAGACCGCATCGTGAATCTGGTCAGCCTATATTTGGAAAGCACCACGGGGGGCGATCTGCGCAAGGCGGCAGAGTCGTTGCGCGACCACTCGTTTTTGTCCCGCTCCAAAGGCGGCTCAGACATGCTCAAGGCCTTGATTGCCATGCCCCAGAACAGCCACTTTGGCATGAACGAGCGCACGGGCTTCACCGACGACCAAATTCCTCTGCTCGCCAAATGGACCCTGCGGGGACTGCCCGACTACCAAGCGGAGTTGGCAAAGCGCAGTCAGGTCGCACAGGTGATCGATGCGGCCATTTGGCTGGCCGATCAACTCGGCCTGGATGTGACGGATCTGGAAGAAGCAGGCAAGGACGCCGAGGCGGTTATCCGCACGGCACTGTTGGTGTTGGCATGCAAACGCACCGAAATGCCCGACTGGGTGGCCTTCGAGAAAATGGTTGCCGGGTTGCGCAAAAAATATGGAGCGTCGGCAACACCAACCAAAACCAAAGCCCCCGTCTCTGGCGAAGTGAACTCACCCACTTTCTCCATTGCACTCCCTGCGGGGCTGCCAAAGCAGTTCCTGGACGTAGTGCGCACCGTACGCCAGTCCGTGGTGGCAGATATGCCCAAAATACTGGACAGCGCCCTGCCCGTTCGAAAACTGTTTGACCAGACACCGGCATTCATGGGACGCTATTTTTGGCTGGAAGATGCCTTGAGCGAGGTCGACCACTACGACCGTGCCGTTTCCGAAACATGGAACAAAGCCACGGGTGGACACCAGGATGAAGGGTCCCTGGTTACTTTGTTCCTTTGTCTGGCGGCCCAGGCCACCCCCAAGACCGTGCTAACTGCTGCAGGTGCGGCAACCTTGCTTCGCAAGATCAGGAAAACCGGTCTTCAACCCCATCTGGCCACCGACTTTATCCGCGCACATGCCCCAGAGCAGCACCAGGAGGACTATGTCCGAATGTGGAGCGAATTTATCGAAGACGCACAGCCAACGCTGCTCAGTGATTTTGACTACGCCGTCAACGACGCATTGGCGCTGCTACGGCGAGAGTGCAACGTCAAGCAGTAACTGAATGCAAAAGCAAGAAAGCCAGGCCTGTAAAGACCTGGCTTTCATTCCCCAAGTTTTCTGTCCTAGCAATCAGGCTGCGACGGCTACCTTGACGCTTTTCTTCGCAGCCACTTTCTTCACGGCCACAGGTTTGGCTGCGGCTTTGGGAGCCTTGGCTTCTTTGACGACCTTAAGAGTTTTAACGGCTTTGATGGACTTCGCGGCCTTGATGGGAACCACCTTGGCGCCGTCAGAACCTTTCCAGGTCAGGCGCGCCTTCTTGGCCAGTGTCACCACCTTGGCGATGTCTTCATCGGTGAATACACCATTCACACCTGAAATAGCAGCCAGTTTCATGCCGTGCTTGAGACCGAGCTTGTAGATCTCCTTGACCTTCTCCCACTCGGTGTCGCGCCCGACGGTAAACACTTCAAAACGACCTTCCAGCGCCAGCACAATGGTCTCGGCCAGGCAGGCGTAAATCACATTCGGGGGTAGGCCAATGCTCTTCAATCCCTTGACCTTGGTCGGCAGGTCAATCTCACCAGATTCAATCACCAGCACATCCGGGCGCTTGGCCACGTCAGATGCGGGCAGGTCCAGAGGGCGGGCCACGTCGGTGATGACGCAACCTGGCTTGACCTTCATGATGTCCAGAATTTCTTTGCCCGCCCCGGAAGTCGACGTCACGATCATGTCCATGTCGGCCAGCAAATCGTTGTAGTTGACGGTGGTGAAAACCTTGGCGTCCGGTGTTTCCTTGAGGATGGATGCCTTGAGTTCATCCAGCTTGCTCAGGGTGCGCCCGGCCAAATAGACCTCATCAAAGGACATGGCCAGCAGACGGGCACTGACCGAGCCGATCGACCCGGATGCACCAATGACCATGGTCTTGGCAGCCACTTTTTTGTTGTGCTTGTTGATGGTCATCAGACCCATGCGGCGCATGGCATCGGCTGCAGCCCACAAAGCACCGGACGCCGAATAGCTGTTGCCGGTGGTGATGGGCAGGCTGGAGCGCCGGGCGACGGTTACACCGGCATCGCCCACCACCTTGGTGAAGGCACCCAGGCCCATGATTTGCGCCCCCATCTTTTCGGCCATTTTGGACGCCTGCAGCAGGCGGCGGTAGGTGAACTCGGGGCTGCGCGACAGCATTTCCTTGGGCGTGCCGCCGACAGAGATGAGCCAGCCTTCCGTTTCTGCACCGGTGGGGGAGATGATATTGCTCATCTTGCAGTACACCATGGGCGGCATATGCGCGGCCAGTGTTTCCACGGTGTTCATCACGAACTTGGGCGTGGACTTGGGGATGGGGAGCGCATTTTCAAAATTTTTCTGACTCAAGGGATGAATCACGAAGGCAAAGCGGCGGATGTTGCGGAATTTCCCGGTGGGGTGCAACAGGCGTGGCTTGATATGCAGCTCGTCGAGAATTTCTTCGAAATCGTCGTCCGACACCTCCAGTGGGGACTTTTCCAGCGCTGCCAGAATCATGGCCTCGATGGTGTTGATGCCAACCACTTTGTCAAAGAGCTTGGGAGACACATCGACCACCAGGTTGACTTTTTGGTCCTTGAAAAAAGCCATGCGCTCGTCGTCCACGGCCGAGGTAATCAGGGTCTTGCCTTCCAGATTGCCGGCTTCGGTGACCGCCTTGATTTCTGCAAAGGTGCCCACAATGACGTGGGACTTGGCTACGGCACCGGCGACACGCTTGTTTTTGAAGCCCGACAGCGCGGCTTCGAGCATTTGTCCGGGCTTGCTGTTCAGGACGAAATCGCTGCCCCTGGCGTACAACTCCAATTGCTCAATGGAGCCGAGCAACATGGGCGACCCCGTCTGGAACACGGGGTCTGCAAAGCTCAGGTTCTTGGAATAGTCGGACATGGCCACGGCCATGTCGTAGTTGCGCATACCGGAGAGAAACAGCACCAGATTGTTGTTGAAATAGTTGCCCAGTTCTTTCTGCACATAACGCACCGCGCGCACCTGCAGCAAACGGCGCAAAGTGGCACCGGTAGTGACGGGCACGCGGGTCACCACATTCGTCAAACGCTTGGTTTCCTTGTTGGTCACCGTGCGCAGGCCCACGTTGTAGTGGTCGCTGATTTCACCCAGGCCCACGGCATCCGCAGTCGCCTGGTGGCGGCGCATCAGTTCCCATGCCTTGCCCGTATCCTGGTCCGCACCGAGGCGGCGCACAGAAAAACTTTGGCCTAAAAATTCAGTCTTAAATTCAAAATCCTGTTTGGACGAACCTAGTGTGACAGTGACTACCTTTTTCATTCAATCTCTCCTTATTTGAAACTTAAAATCAGCCGGAATCTGGATCGGCAGATTCACGGCTGGCTGGGCTAACTGGTTCAGGCAGCCTTTTTCCGACGTTCGGCAGGTTTCGCCTTTGTCATTGCTTTGGGAAGCGCTTGGCGAATGATGCCTTCGCACACCTCTTGGGACATGTAGCGGGGCACCGGGTAACCCGTGTGGGCTTCCCAGCAAGCGGCCTTGGCCAATGCGGGGATATCGGCTTCTTGCAAAGCATCCAGACAGGTCGGAATGCCGAGGTCTTGATTCAGCTGGTCCACTGCATCCAGAAACTTTTGTGCCAAGACCTCGGACGACTCGTCTTCGGTGCCTACCTTGGCACGCACTGCCAGCAATGCCAGCCGTTCGGTGATCGCCGGGCTGGAATACTTCAACACAAAGGGCAGCATGATGGCATTGGCCAAACCGTGCGGTGTGTGGTACTTGCCGCCAAACTGGTGTGCAATGGCATGCACATAACCCACGTTGGCCCGGGTAAATGCAAAGCCGGCATAGGTCGAGGCCAGCGCCATTTTCTCGCGGGCTTCCAGATTCTTGCCATCCGAGTAGGCGGTGCGCAGGTTCTCAAAAATCAGGCCCACGGCCGACAGCGCCATGCCGTCGGAGTACGGTGTGGTCCAGTGGCCCACAAAGGCTTCCACGGCGTGCGTCAAGGCATCAATGCCAGTGGCGGCCGTGATGTGGGGCGGCAAGCCTGTCATGAGCGAGGGGTCCAAAGCAGCCATTTTGGGGACCATGCGTGGATCCACAATCACCAGCTTCTTGTGCGTTTGCGGATCAGAGATCACGGCAGCCACTGTTACCTCGGAGCCGGTGCCCGCAGTCGTGGGAACGGCATAAATTTTGACGGGTGAGCGCAAGCCTTTGAGATACCCGGCCAACTGGCGCAAGGGTTTGGGGTTGGCCACGCTGACGGCGATGGCTTTGGAGGCGTCCATGGACGACCCCCCGCCAAAAGCCACGATGGCATCGCAGCCGTTTTCTTTGTAAAACTCGATGCCTTGCTCGATCAAGGGAATGGGTGCATCGGGTGTGATTTCATCAAACACCACGAACTGTGCGCCGCCAGCGGTCAGTGCATCGGTGAGCGGTTGCAACAAACCCAACTTGGAGATGATGCTGTCGGTGACGATCAAAATCTTGCTGTGGCCAAATCCTGCAATGGCTTGGCCCAATCGGGCGCTGGAGCCAGGACCCACCAGCAAAGTGGGTTGGGGAATGGGAATAAACCGGGTTAACAAACCGGCTCCTCGCATCAAAGCCCCGAGCCCTGCTGCACGCACTGAGTCACTCAACAAATCAGATATCAAGAGATTTCTCCTTTGGGGAAATGTGAAAAGCGCCAGCATAGTATGCCTTTGACTTCAACATTTGAGGCGCCACCTTAAACAAGGATAAACCCTGATAGCGTCAGCGCATGTGCTTGAACATTTTGGCCTGAAACCGCTCAGGTATTCCCACGCGGCGCGGGCCGGGAATCAACGCAAAAGACTCGCCCGCTCGCAGTGTTCCGGGCGCGTCCACCGACAGGTAAAAACCACAAAACCCACTTTGCGCCATGGTCTTTACGGCCATGTTGAAACCCATGGCCGCGTTGAATTTGAAACAGGGTTCACGCGGTTGGGACACGCGCAGCGTGCAGTCGGCAAACTGCAACACATCCCCCACCCAGACCTCGCTTTCCAGCAAACCTTGCAAGGTCAGGTTTTCGCCGAGCGCGCCTGGATTCAACGCGGCATCGATGCCGCCCACGCCCGCTTCCAAGCGGGCGGCACGCCAAAAATCGTAGTGCTCCGCG
Organism: Burkholderiales bacterium RIFCSPLOWO2_12_FULL_61_40; assembly: GCA_001770935.1. Taxonomy (GTDB): domain Bacteria; phylum Pseudomonadota; class Gammaproteobacteria; order Burkholderiales; family Burkholderiaceae_C; genus Allorhodoferax. Next base: position 15,158 of record MESI01000050.1, read on the forward strand.
GGGTAGGCGTACACCGCTTTTTCCAGGCCGCCGTGGACCGACAGGTCGGCTTGTTCGTCCCCCTCCAGCCCCAATGCCGCTACGCGGACCGGACCAGCTACGGGCGTTTTGTGGATGGCCGTCAAAATCGGGCGGCCGGAGATGATCACCTTGCGGGCCTGTGCCACCTGGACGCCAAGGACCGATTGCCGGGGTTGGGACATGGTTTGGACGCCTACAACTGGCGGTGCAGTATTTCACCGGGACGGGAGGAATACTTCACCGCAGAATTCAATTTTTCCACCTGCACGACGGCAGAGCGCTGGTGGTAGACCGTGGCCTTGAGCCATTCGCATTCTGACTGCAGCGCGGCATCGTCGGCCAGACGGGTGTGCCAGACTTTTTGGTCGCTGTTCCAGCGGTAGCCGCGGGCCTTGAGCTGGTCCTTGGCGTCGAAGGGCGCATGGGTGGCCTGCAATCGAAAGCTTGGTTTTTTCGCTGCCGCAATCAGGTGGGCCAGGCCGGTGTGCACGGCAATGGGCAGTTGGCCGACCAGCACCGCCAGCAGGGCATGGCAATCCATTTCTGCGCGGTGCGCATCGTAAAACAAGCCCAGAGCCTGCGCCAGACTCTCCAGTTTGGCAGAGCTGCGCCCTTGCGCCTTCCAGTCGATGTCGGCAAAGGAACAGGCCCAGGCCAGACGGCTGAATTGCGGAATGCGGTCTTCGGCAAAGGGACGGTCAAACCCTGCGTTGTGCGCAATAACGATGTCCACGCCTTCCAACAGCTGGGCAATGCGGCCTTCATCCAGCCGTTGCCCCTGCACATCGGCATCGGTCAGACCGGTGATTTCAATGACCTCTTTGGGGATGGCCATACCGGGGTCTTCCAGGCCGTCGTACACCTGGACTGCGCCCACAGGCAAACCGGTGGCGGTGTCCACATCCACCCGCAACAGCGCCAGCTCAATGATTTTGTCTCTGGAGTGGTCCAGCCCCGTGGTCTCGGTGTCCAGTACCACAATGCGGGTCACCGCCTGTGGCTCCTCGCCGGGCCACTGCACGCAGGGTTTGAGGCGGCGCAAGATGCGGTAATCGGGATGCAGGGCCAGCACCTCGGCCATGGACTCCGCATCGCCTGGAGCGACCCCGGCCACGGTAGGGGCCGTGTCGGGTGTGGCGGGTGGCATGTACGGCGGGGGCATAACGAGGGCTTGGGAGGTGATGGGTGCTTTGGGTTTGCTTTTGCGGGCGGGCTGGCGCTTTTTCGGCTCCATCGGGGGCAAGCGGATTTCTGGAAAAAGGTCGGAACTGAACTGGTCTTGGCTCAAAGGTATCACCCGGTAAATGCGGTCGTGCGGATTGTGTGTCTGTGCGAATGCGCACAAGCGCGATTATTGCCTCTATCATCTGGCGCAATTCCCCGCTCGACCATCTTTATGGACTCTATGACTACTCTAAAGGCCCGCTCCAAACCACTGCTCCCCCTCAAAGGCGTGCGCATTCTTAGCCTGGCCCTGAACCTGCCGGGCCCGGCCGCGCTGATGCGGGCGCGGCAAATGGGGGCCACCTGCGTCAAACTGGAGCCCCCCGCCCACCCCAGCGCCCCCGCGGGTACGTCGGGCGACCCCATGGGCCTGTACAACCGCGCCGCCTACGACGTGCTGCACCAGGGCGTGAAAATTGCCAGCGCCGACCTCAAGACCGAAGCAGGCCAAAAGGCCCTGCACAAGGAGCTGGCCAAGACCGACGTGTTGCTCACCTCCTTTCGTCCCTCGGCACTGAAAAAGCTGGGCCTGGAGTGGAAAACGCTGCAAAAACAATACCCCCAGCTGTCCTGGGTGGCCATCGTCGGAGCGCCCGGTGAACGGGCTGAAGAACCCGGTCACGACCTGACCTACCTGGCGGAAAACCACCTGGTCACCGGACTGGATTTGCCCCCTACCCTGTACGCCGACATGGGCGGCTCGCTGATGGCGTCCGAGGCCATTTTGCAAACCCGGCTGCACCAGTTGCACAAAGGCAAAGGAACGCGGCTGGAAATTGCCCTGTCAGAGGCAGCCTGCTATCTGGCACTGCCCCGCAGCTGGGGCCTGACCACGCCCGGCGCGGCCGTGGGTGGCGCGCACGCGGGCTACAAGGTCTACCCCTGCAAAGACGGCCGCGTGGCCCTGGCCGCGCTGGAGCCGCACTTTGCCGCCTCTTTGGCCACCGAGGTGGGTTTGCAAAAATCCCACATCATGGCCATGTTTGCGCCCGAGACACACACGGCGATTGCGGCCTATCTGGCGGGAAAAACACGCAAGGAACTGGATGCATTGGCCACGGCCAAGGACATTCCTCTGCATACCCTGGCCTGATAAACCTTGCCCCGGATCAGCGCAGCATGCACCGCACGCCGACAACGGCTCTACCAGTTCACCGACCAGTCAAAGGGGTCTTGCTGCAGCACCATGTCAATGTCCAGCCCCAGCGGTTCACCCACCAAGCCCGGAAACGTCACCGCCAACTCCCGTTCGCTCATTTTTGCCTCATTGCCCCGGGCGCGCCAGGTCGCCAGGTGGATGACACCCGCCAAGGGTTCGTAGACGTTGTTTTCAAACGGGGCGTACTGGTGCTCCAGGGCGTCCACCATGGGCTGCGGAAACTGCCACATGCGGGCCAATCCGGCGCCCACACTGGCAAAACAAAAACCAAATTCACGTCGCTCCGCCCGGGCACGGCGCATGTCCAGTGGGGCCACCGCCTGGTCCAGCAGAGCAATCTCCTCGGGCATGCCCAGATGCATGGCCAGTTCTCCCACTGCATGGATCAAGCCGCAGGTAAATGCCGCTTGCTGGTTTTGCCGCACCAGCCCGGCCAGGGAGCGTGACACTTTGGCCACGTCCAGGCTGTAGTCCCAAAACCGCTGCAGATGAATACCCGGCACGGCTTTCAGGGATGCGCCCGTGGCGGCGGCCTGCGCCATGGTGCGCACATGGGACAAGTTCAGCAGGGCCAAGGCCTCCGAGACGCTGTTGATTTTTCCGCTGAGTTGAAAGAAACTGGAATTGGCAAGTTGCAGCAAACGCGTGGTCAAAGCGGGGTCGGTGCTGATGAGCTGCGTGATCTTGCGCAAATCGACGTCTTTGCGGTCCAGCTCGTTGAGCAGCAACGCCACCACCTTGGGGATGCTGGGCAGGGTGAACTGCAGTTCCAACAACTCGCTGAGTTTCATAAAAGTCCGCCTCTGGATCCGTGGTGTACGACCTTGCGGGACCGTGCCTCGCCCAGTACAGCATTTCACCAAACCGCTTGCATGAAATCGTGCCTTCGTCCGCCATGCGTCGTTGCAAATCCGCGCCATAGCTACGGCTATGGCTGTGGTTTGCGCCTAGCCTGACGAACGAATCCATCGATTTCATTTGCAAGCTCATTGATGAAACGCTGTACTAGCAAAGCCCTGTCCTCAACCGATCAGGAATGGGCGATTATGGTACTGTTGTCAGCGTTTGAGCTTGGCAAACGCCGAGGCCATGGCGGAGTTGCCCGAGAAGCCCGTATCCTGGCGGCCCTGGGGCCGCTCGCCCCGCGCCGGTCCCTGGTAGCGGTTGTCCCCTGCCCTGTCGCCGCCCTGGCGTGCGGGTGCGGCACCCAGCTTCATGGTCAGGGCGATGCGTTTGCGCGCCACATCCACCTCCACCACCTGCACCTTGACGATGTCGCCGGTCTTGACCACCTCGCGCGCATCGTTCACGAACTTGTGGGCCAGTTGGCTCACATGCACCAGGCCGTCCTGGTGCACGCCCAGGTCGACAAAGGCGCCGAAGGCCGCCACGTTGCTGACCGTGCCTTCCAGAATCATGCCCTCTTTGAGGTCCTTGATGTCGTCCACCCCGTCGTTGAAACGGGCCACCTTGAAGTCGGGGCGCGGGTCGCGGCCTGGCTTTTCCAGCTCGCCCAGGATGTCCTTGACGGTGATCACCCCAAACTGGTCGTTAGCGAACAGCTCAGGCCGCAGGGTTTTGAGCATGTCGGCGCGGCCCATGAGTTCGGCCACGGGTTTACCCGTTTTTTCGATGATTTTCTCAATCACCGGGTAGGTTTCGGGGTGCACCCCGGTCATGTCCAGGGGGTTGTCGCCGCCCCGGATGCGCAAAAATCCGGCGCTTTGCTCGAAGGTCTTGGCGCCCAGCCCCGTCACCTTCAGGAGTTGCGCCCGGTTGGCAAAGGCGCCGTTGGCCTCGCGCCAGCGCACCACGGCCTTGGCCACCGTGCCGGACAGGCCCGACACGCGGGACAGCAGCGGCACACTGGCCGTATTCAGGTCCACGCCCACCGAGTTCACGCAGTCTTCCACCACCGCATCCAGCATTTTGGCCAGGTCGCTCTGGTTCACGTCGTGCTGGTACTGGCCGACGCCAATGGATTTGGGGTCGATCTTGACCAGCTCCGCCAGCGGGTCTTGCAGGCGGCGGGCGATGCTGGCGGCGCCGCGCAGGCTCACATCCACATCGGGCATCTCTTGCGAGGCGTATTCGCTGGCGGAGTAAACGGAGGCACCGGCTTCGCTCACCACCACCTTGTCGATGGCGGGGCCCGCAGCTGCGCTGCCGTTGCCTGCTGCGCTCTTGGCCATGAGCTTGATCAAGTCGGCCGCCAGCTTGTCGGTTTCGCGGCTGGCGGTGCCGTTGCCGATGGCAATCAGGTTGACGCCGTGGCGCATGCACAGCGCGCCCAGGGTGTGGAGCGATCCGTCCCAGTCCTTGCGCGGCTCGTGCGGGAACACGGTGGCGGTTTCCACCAGCTTGCCCGTGGCGTCCACCACCGCCACCTTGACGCCGGTGCGGATGCCGGGGTCCAGGCCCATCACCACGCGCGGACCGGCCGGTGCGGCCAGCAGCAGGTCGCGCAGGTTGTCGGCAAACACCTTGATGGCGACTTTTTCGGCCTCTTCGCGCAGCTTGGAAAACAGGTCGCGCTCGGTGGACAGGCTCAGCTTCACGCGCCAGGTCCAGGCCACGCATTTGCGGATCAGGTCGTCTGCGGCGCGGCCCATGTGGCTCCAGCCCAGGCGCAGCGCAATGCGCGCCTCGGCCAGGGACACCACGGGTGCGGGGCGCGCCGCTTTTGCTCCTGAATTGATAGCTGCTTGCGCACTAACTACGGGGGCTAGAGGCATATTTGGCTCTGGAAGCACAAGTTTGGCGTCCAGAATGTCCAGCGCCCGGCCCCGGAACACAGCCAGCGCCCGGTGCGAGGGGACGCGGCCAATCGGCTCGTCGTATTCAAAATAGTCGCGGAACTTGGCCACGTCGGCGTTGGCCTCGTCTTTGCCTTCCATACGTTTGGCCTGGAACAGGCCCTCCGCCACAACCACCCGCGCAGGTCCTGCACCAGGGCCGGATCTTCGGCCCAGCGTTCGCTCAAGAGGTCGCGCACACCGTCCAGCACGGCTTGGACGGTCGAAAAATCGGGCTGTTTGTCTTCGCCCTCGACCACCGGGCGCAGGGGAATGACATAGGCCTGGGCCTCACCGGCAGGCACCAGCGTCGGGTTGGCAAGCAAGGCATCGGCCAGGGGTTCCAGCCCGGCTTCGCGGGCCAACTGGCCTTTGGTGCGGCGCTTGAGCTTGAACGGCAGGTAGATGTCTTCCACTTCCTGCTTGGTGGCGGCATGGGCAATGGCGGCGATCAGCGCGGGAGTCAACTTGCCCTGCTCGTCAATGGCCTTCATCACCACCTCGCGGCGGTCCCGCAGTTCGCGCAGGTAGGACAAACGGGCCTCCAGCTCACGCAACTGGATGTCGTCCAGCCCATCGGTCACTTCCTTGCGGTAACGGGCGATGAAGGGCACGGTGGCCCCACCGTCCAGCAAAGCCACGGCGGCTTCAACTTGGGTTGTACGAATACGGATTTCTTGCGCGATTTGCGCGATGATTTTTTGCATGTCGGGAATCACGGACGGTAACGGGAAAGCACAGGCGCCCCAGGAGAGCGCCTTCCATCAAAAACAGGGCGGAAGTGTGCCACAGCCAGGGCTAAACCTTGTGGGTGGACAAGAGAATGCTCGTTTCGGTGCTGGCAATGCCCTGGATGCGGCGGATGGCATTGAGCACCAGATCAAAGGCTTCCAGCGTATCGGTCCTGATCTCGGCCACGATGTCCCAGCGGCCGTTGGTGGTGTGCAGGGCGCACACCGCGGGGTGCCCTCGGAGCTGGGCCAGCACCTCGGTGGCCCGATTGCCCTCCACTGCCACGGTCATGATGGCCCGCACGCGGGGGCCTTCGGCGGCGGGCTTGAGCCGCAAGGTGTAGCCCAAAATCGTCCCCTCCTTTTCCAGGCGCGCCAGGCGGTTTTGCACCGTGGCGCGGGCCAAGCGCAGTTTTTTGGCCAAGGCCACCATGGGCTCGCGGGCGTTGTCCCGCAAGAGGCTGATGAGTTCCCGGTCGGTGTCGTCCATGGGGTGCCTATTACAAATTGTTCAGTCGATAGGAACATTATGCGCATTGGTATAGCAATTTGTGCCACTTTGTGTGCTTTCGTCCAGCGCACGTCTGTAGAAAAATTTGCGCATCGACGCTCAACCGCAAACCCTTCACTACAGAAAGCGCTCCCCATGTCCTTCATTCGCTCCATCCAAGCCCCGGCCGCCGTCGTCATGGTCCGGCCCCACGCCTTCAGCCCCAACCCCGAAACGGCGGCCGACAATGCGTTCCAGCGCTGTGCGCCCACCGATGCTGCACAGCGCATTGCCGCGATGGCCTACCAGGAAGTCACCCAGGCCGCACAAACCCTGGAACTCCATGGCGTGCGCGTCCATCTGTTTGAAGACCTGGGCGAGCACGGCACGCCGGACTCGGTGTTTCCCAACAACTGGTTCTCCACCCACGCTGGTGGCCACATTGCGCTGTACCCCATGTATTCCCCCAACCGCCGACGCGAGCGGCGCCGCGACGTGATCGAGATGCTGAAAGCCGACTACCGGGTGCAAGACATCATTGATTACTCGGGACTGGAGGCCGACGGTTTGTTTCTGGAAGGCACCGGCGCCATGGTGTTGGACCATGTGGAACGGGTGGCCTATGCCTGCCGCTCCAACCGCGCCAACGCGGTCGCCCTGGAGCGTTTTGCCACCCATTTCAACTTTGAACCCATGGTGTTTGATGCGCTGGATGCCTCGGGCACCGCGGTCTACCACACCAACGTGCTGATGTGTGTAGCCACCGCTTTCGCCATGGTGGGACTCGATTTGATCCCCAAGGCGGACCGGCGGGCGGAAATTCGGGCACGGCTCTCGGAGTCGGGCCGTGAGGTGGTGCCTCTGTCCAATGCCCAAATTGCCGAGTTCGCCGGCAATGCCATCGAGTTGACCGGCTGCGAGGGCCGCATCCTGGCCATGTCATCCCGCGCGCTGTCTTGCCTGACGCCCGAACAGGTGGAAGTCATTGAGCGCTCCGCCCGCATCGTGCCGCTGGCGGTGCCCACCATTGAAATGGCGGGCGGGTCGGTGCGGTGCATGCTGGCGGGCATCCATTTGTCCCGGCGTTCGCCAATCTGTTAAAACGCTCTCCTCCCTTCAGCGTTGAACCCAGCCGATGCCCACTATCCCCACCCGCGTCGGCCCCCTCGGCGCGGCGCCTTCTTTGCCCACCCTCCACTGGACCGAGTCCGGCCAATCCTGCTGTGCGCTGTGGCGCTCCGAGCGGGGCGCCGCGCCACCCAAGCGGGTGGCGCTGGCCGACGACACCACCACGGCCGATGCGGCCTACCGCCTGGCCTGCGAAGGCACGGCCTTGTTGTGGCGCGGGGATTACCACAACGCCCGCCAATTGCTGCAAGCGCTGGCGCGGCGGGTGGACAAAACCCCGCAGCGCAAACAGCGCAAGGCGGCCCAGACTCCCGTGCAAGCCACCCCTGCCGCCCTGGTCTTTAACCTGCACCGCCAGGCACAGGCCCAGCGCGCCCGGGTGTTGGGCATGGTGCTGATTCCGTTCAATGCGGACTACACCATCGCCCTGCGCCGCGCCCCTGACGCGCAGCTCGCCTGCACCGAGGCATGGGGTCCCGCTCCGGGCGCCAGCGAGAGTGGCGATACAGCTGCGTCGGTGGCGTCCTTGCGCGACCTGCTGGGCATGGTCAGCGCCCACGAATGGCGCAAAAAGGGGGTCGAAATTCCTGCGCTGGGAGCGGCTCCGCACAACCGCATCCATCCGCACTACGGGGTGTTTTCCCCGGTACGGGGTGAATATGTGACGCTGGTCGCCACAGCGCCCCTGCCCCCAACTCCACCTGGGCACACTGCGCTGGTGGCGTTTGACATAGGCACCGGCACCGGTGTGTTGTCAGCGGTGCTGGCACGGCGTGGCATCACGCAGATTGTGGCCACCGACCAGGACCCACGGGCACTCGCCTGTGCGCGCGCCAATCTGGCCCAACTGGGGGTGGCTGGCCAGGTGCAGGTGCTGCAGGCCGACCTGTTTCCGCCTGGGCGTGCGTCGGTGGTGGTATGCAACCCCCCTTGGCTGCCCGCCCGGCCCAGCGCCCCCATCGAACACGCGGTGTACGACGAAAACAGCCGCATGCTGCTGGGTTTCTTGGCGGGCCTGACCGCCCACCTGGCGCCCGGCGGCGAGGGCTGGCTCATTTTGTCCGATCTGGCCGAACACTTGGGGCTGCGCACCCGCGCCGAGCTGCTGGCGGCCTTCAAGACCCATGGTCTGCAGGTGCTGGGCCGCCTGGATGCCAAGCCTTTGCACCCCAAGGCGGCAGATGCCAGCGACCCTTTGCACGCTGCGCGGGCTGCCGAGACCACGTCCTTGTGGCGCTTGGCAGTGGAATAAGCTGTCCAACCGGAAGTTACTGAGCGAACGGCTCCGGGGCCAGGCAAGGGCCTTGGTACGCTGACAACTGGCTGTACAACAAGGTACGGAGTTTTTGAATGGTCAACTCGGTTTTTTCCTTGTAATCGTCGATCTCGTATTCACGAATAACGTCGTGTCCGGACGCAAATCCCGGCTGACCGGTACGCATGACAAAGCGGGTGCGGTGGTTGTCCAGCGTGTGGCGCACGAAGTGCACCAGTTCCAACCCCGCCTGCTCCCACTCCATGACGACATCCACAATGGCCACGGCGATGTCGTTGCGAAACTGGAATATCTCTTGCCCTTCTTTGCCGGAAAAAGCGCTGATGAATTCCAGCGAACGCCCCTGAAATTCAAAGCCTCTCAATGCCAGTCGGGTCACCGTGTGCACCACGGCGTCGTCGTCGACCATTAACACGCACCAGGTGTTTTTAGGATGCCAGTTAGGTGACACGAGGAGATTGGGGTCTTCGTCGGCAAACAGCATGGTATGTGCCTATCGTGAAACGTGGGTATTCGTTTTTTTCCGGCTTTACGTTTTGCTTTCAGGGCTCTACGTCGCTGAATTGTGCAGCAAACCCGCAATTTCATGTGGGTTTTTATGACCTGCAAATGAAAATTTACAATTTTTTTTGGACCAAAAAAAAAAGCCCTCCGTGGAGGGCTTTCGGCATTGAAGCGGGTGACGAGTCACTTGCGGCCATCAACCGCCTTTTTTGGAGCGCTTGCCCGCATTTTTTTTGCTGCGGGTGGCGGAGCCACGCTCAAGGCTGACACGTTGGCCGCGGCCACCGGTGGGCAGGTGCATGCCGGGCAATGGCTTGGGTGCGGGGGTGGCTTTGCGGTCTGCTTCGGTGACGATTTGGTTGCCCATCTGAGATTCCTTATTAAGTTGAAGTGCGTTCGTATTTTAGGCCATTGCCTGAGAGCCGCCGCGTGCAGCCTTGTCCAATGAGGTATGAGCCTGAACAGGGGCCTGTATTTCCAACCAGGAATGAGCCTGAAGCCGCAACTTGATGTGAATTTGTAAGTGGGTTGATCATCCAGAAATGGTGATCAACATGGATGAGTCCCAACTACGCACGATCGAACAAATCGAGCAATTTCTTGCAGCCAGTGCCGAAGTCGCGTTTACGGCCCACGGCGACGACGTGGAGCGTTATGCCCACATCAGCCGAGTCCTCAAGCGCTTTGACTATCCCCGGTGCAACAAACACGACCGTGGCGTGCTGCTGCGTTACCTTCAACACACCAGCGGCTACAGCCGTGCCCAGCTCACCCGACTGGTGAAGCAGTGGCACTGCAACCGCCTGGCCAGCACCCCCTTGGTTAAGCGCTACCGTGCTCCTGCTGCGCCCTTCGCACGCAAGTACACAGCCTTGGATGTTGAGCTTCTGGTGGAGATGGACAAGGCCCACGAGGATGTCTGCGGACCCGCCGTCACCCACCTGCTGAAACGGGCCTTCTTTGACTACGGCGATGCGCGCTATGAGCGCCTGTCCAAGCTGTCTTCTTCGCACCTGTACAACCTGCGTAAAAGTGTCGGCTATCAGCGTCTGCGCATGAGCTTTACCAAGACTCACACGGTATGTAATTCCATCGGCGTGCGCAAGGCCCCAACCCCCAATGGGCGGGCTGGCTTTGTGCGCATTGACAGCGTGCACCAGGGCGATGAAGACGGGATGAAAGGGGTCTATCACATCACCTGTGTGGACAGCATTTCGCAGTGGCAAGTGCAGGCTTGCGTGCAGGGTATCAGCGAGGCCTTTTTGCTGCCGGTGCTGGAGCTGGTGATCGCGCAATTTCCGTTTGTCATCGAGGGGTTTCACTCCGACAATGGGTCTGAATACATCAATCACAAAGTTGCAAAATTGCTGGAAAAATTGCGTATCGAGCAGACCAAATCACGCTCGCGCCAAAGCAACGACAACGCCCTGGCAGAGAGTAAAAATGCCAGTGTGGTCAGGAAGCATATGGGCTACGCGCACATCCCTAAAAAACACGCCAAACCCATCAACACTTTCTACCAGGAATACTTCAATCCCTGGCTCAATTTGCACCGCCCCTGCATGTTCGCAACCGCAGTAGTCAACGCCAAAGGCAAGGTCGTCAAGGTCTACAAACACGAGGACGTGAAGACCCCACTGGAGGCCGTGGTGTTGCTCAATAAACTGGGGCTGGTGAAGTTCAAAACCGAGACGATGCTGGCCGACTTGCTGGTTCAAGCAAAGCAGCAAACCGACCTCGCTGCGGCGCGCAAAATGCAGCAAGCCAAGCATGAATTGTTTGCCAGCTTTGCAAAACAAAAACAGCGGGCGTAATGCACGCAGGTTAATTCAGTGCTCGAAAAAAGCGGCCGCAGGGGGGGGGGCCTCCGGCGGCCTGGCAGGGGCCTGATTTGAAAAATTCCCGTAAGCCAAAACTTCCAAGACAGCCTTGTTGAAAGGCCTGGGGGGTGAACCCTTAAACTTCCCCTTTTAACCAGATCAGCCCACTCGTCGAAGTTGCCTAAACTCCGGCCCCTTCAGGCTCATACCTGAATTGGAAAATACTGTGCCTTCCTGCATCCAAAGACACTGACCCGGGGGATTTGTTTCTTTTCTGGCAGTGGTCTCTTTGCAAATTGTCCCTGTTTTGCGTGTGGAAGGGCCAGAAGATAATGGGCCAGCACAAAAAAGCGCATGAACCACAACATTTCTCTCATCACCACAATCGCCTCCGGATTCGGTATGGCTCTGGTCTTTGGCTTCCTGGCCGAACGCATCAAAATGCCGGCGCTGGTGGGCTACCTGGTGGCCGGCATTCTGATCGGTCCGGCAACGCCCGGTTTTGTTGCCGACGTGCACCTCGCCTCCCAGTTGTCAGAGATCGGTGTCATGCTGCTGATGTTCGGAGTCGGACTCCATTTTTCGCTCAATGACCTGCTTGCGGTCAAACGCCTTGCAATTCCCGGCGCCTTGGTACAGATGGGCTTGGCAACAGTACTGGGCATGGGTATGTCCTGGTGGTGGGGCTGGAGTTGGGGCAGCGCATTGATTTTTGGGCTGTCGCTGTCCTGTGCCAGCACCGTGGTGCTGCTCAAGGCACTGGAAGCCCGGGGGGTACTCGACTCCATGAATGGCCGGATCGCCGTCGGCTGGCTGGTGGTTGAGGATCTGGCAACTGTGCTGGTCTTGGTGCTGTTGCCCCCGCTTGCAAGCGTGCTGGGCGGTTCGTCGGCAGCTGTTGCACACGCCAACCCGCTGTGGATGAGCATCGGGCAAACGCTATTGCAGGTGTTCGGCTTTATTGCACTGATGCTGATAGTCGGGCGCCGCGTGCTGCCCTGGCTGTTGTGGGAAGTAACGCGCACCGGCTCACGCGAGCTGTTCACCCTGGCCGTCATCGCAACGGCCATTGGCATCGCCTACGGTGCATCGGCCCTGTTCAGCGTGTCGTTTGCGCTGGGCGCATTTTTTGCAGGCACGGTGATGCGGGAGTCTGAATTCAGCCACCGCGCTGCCCAGGAATCTTTGCCACTGCGCGATGCCTTCTCGGTGCTGTTTTTTGTGTCGGTGGGTATGTTGTTTGACCCCATGATCTTGACTCAGCAACCGCTTCACGTTCTGGGTGTGGTTGCCATCATCATTCTTGGCAAATCCCTGGCCGCGCTGGCACTGGTGCTTGCTTTCCGCTATCCGCTCAATACGGCCTTGACCGTCGCGGCCAGCCTGGCACAGATTGGGGAGTTCTCCTTCATCCTGGCCGGTTTGGGTTTATCGCTCGGTTTGCTGCCAACCGAAGGAATGAGCCTGGTACTGGCCGGTGCATTGATCTCCATCGCCCTCAATCCCTTGCTGTTTGCCGCCGTCGAGCCCTTGCGGCGCTGGGTTCTCCTGCACTCGGCGTTGGCCCGCCAGCTGGAACAGCGCCCCGACCCCTTTGCCGAGCTGCCCATGAGCACCGAACACAAATACCTGGCCGGCCAGGTGGTGCTGGTGGGGTATGGCCGGGTGGGTCGGCGCATTGCCATTGCGCTGGACAACCGTAGCATTCCGTATGTAGCGGTAGAGCAGAACCGGGAGTTGGTGGAGCAACTGCGCATGACGGGCACGGTGGCCGTTTCCGGGAGCGCCGCCGACCCGGCGGTACTGGTCCAGGCGCATATTGCACATGCGGCCATGCTGGTGATTGCCACGCCCGATCCCATTGGAGCCCGGCAAATGGCCGAGACCGCGCGCACGCTCAACCCGGACATTGAAATCGTGTTGCGCACCCACAGCGAGAACGAGTCCCAATTGCTGCGCAACGAGGGTATAGGGACCGTCTTCTTCGGCGAGGAAGAACTGGCCCGGGGCATGACCAGCCATGTGCTGGAGCGTTTCCCCCCGCAGCCACCGGCCACGGGGAAAAACCACGGGTGACGGGGCCTGCCCCCCCCCTTCCCTTCACCCCACGGGTTCAGGCCACGCGCAGCGCCTTTTTCAACTCCACGCCCAGTTCGGACTTGTGCGCAAACGGGTCGGTGGGGTTGCGGCCCTGCATCACGTCTTCCAGCCGGGTTTGCACAGAGCCAATGGATTCGGGGTGGCTGTAGATGTAGAACTGCCCTGCCGAGATGGCGTCAAACACCTTCTGCGCCACCTCTGCTGCGGTGACTTTGCCGCTGCCCACCGCCTTGTCGCTCATGGCCTGGCCGATGAGTTGGCTCCTGGTGGGCTTGGCGGCGGCGTCCATCGCATCCTGCGGACGGTTGCGGTGGCTCTGGCTGATGCCGGTGGGCACAAAATAGGGGCACAACACGCTGGCGCTGATCTGGTCGGTGACCAGGGCCAGGTCCTGGTACAGGGTTTCGCTCAGGGACACCACGGCGTGTTTGCTGACGTTGTAAATGCCCATGTTGGGCGCGTTCAGCAGGCCCGCCATGCTGGCGGTGTTGACGATGTGCCCCTGGTAGGCCGGGTCTTGGGCGGCGGCGGCCAGCATCATGGGCGTGAAGACACGCACGCCATGGGCCACGCCCATCAGGTTGACGCCGATCACCCATTCCCAATCGGCCAGGGTGTTTTCCCAGATCAGGCCACCGGCTCCCACGCCCGCGTTGTTGAACACAAAGTGCGGTGCACCAAAGCGTGCCAGGGTGGCGGCACCCAGGGCCTCCACCTGCTCGGCTTTGGACACATCCACGCGCATGGCCAGCACCTGCGCGCCAGCGGCCTGCATTTCGGCCACGGTTTTGTCCAGGGCATCTTGCTGCACATCGGCCAGCACCAGGTGCATACCCAGCTTGGCACCGATGCGGGCGCACTCCAGGCCAAAGCCGGAGCCGGCACCGGTCAGGACGGCGGTTTTGTTTTTGAAATCGGTAATCATGCTTCTGCCTTTTTAAGTACGTAGCCAATGCGGGGAAAGTGCACCTGCACCACGCCTGCGCGTGCATCCACGCGCTTGAGGGTGTAACGCGTGCGGGTGGCCGCCACCAGTTCGCCTTCGGTCGCCTCCAGGCCAAAGGTGTCGGCGGCGATGGTGACCCGGCTGCCCAGGGGAATGCCGTGTTCGTCCTGGAATACAGCATCATTTAGGGCTGCAGCCCCCGTGGAATGTGCGCAAGCAGCTATCGATTCTGTAGCGGAATACTTTTCCATTGCGCCATGGCCAAAGGCTGCCATGCGCGCCATCCAAGCCAGCACCGTGGGGGTGGCGTCCAGAATGCCGGCCAGCACCGGCACGCGCGCCCTTGTGAACCACAGCGGGTGGTAGGCGGCAAAGTCGGCCACGCAAGGGGCGCTGCCCAGCAAAAAGTCCTGCCCTTCCAGCATGTTGGCCATGCGGCGCAAATACGATTTGTAGGCGGCGCTGGCATCACCGGGGCGCAGGCGGTTCATGCCGGTGCGCATGGCGGCGCGGTCTGCGCCAAAGGCCTTGGCTGCTTCGGGCGGTGCACCTTCAAACAGGGCCGCGGCGCCCTTGGGTTGCAGGTTGTAAGCCATCGCCGCCCAAAACAAGGTGGTGTCCGCCCACTGCGCCAGCACGCGGGCCACGCCCTGGCTGTGCTGCGGATATAGGGTGGGCGTGGGTTGTAGTTGCTCCAGCACGTCGCAGATCAGGGCGCTGTCGCAGTACACGTCCGCGCCGATCTGCAGAAACGGCGTCTTGCGGTAGCCGCCGGTGAGCGCCACCACATCGGGTTTGGGCATGATGGCCGGGATGATGACCGACTTCCAGGCCAGCTGTTTGTAGCCCAGCACCAGCCGGATTTTTTCGGAAAACGGCGAGGTCGGGTAATGGTGAAGAATGATGTTGGACATGCAGGTCTCGCAAGGGTTGGCAACAGGGGGCACGAATGCACGGCACTTTTGCTATAAATTTAATAGCTGCTTGCGCAGGTTTTACGGGGGCTAGAGGCCTAATTCACTCCAATTAATGGTCGGTAGCCGCTCAATCGGTGGAGAGCACGCCGGGCGGCGCATTCAGGGCATGGGCGCTCTTGGGGCCGGTCGCCAGGCGTTTGACGAACTTGAACGTGCCCGTGGCGTGGGCGCAGGCTTTGCCCGCCGCATCAAACACCGTGGCCTGGGTGAAGGCCAGCGTGGCGGTGCGGTGGATCAGTTCCCCCTTGGCCCTCAGCGGCCCCAGGGCGGGCTGCATGAAGCTGGTCTTCATCTCAATGGTGACCACGCCCATTTCAGGGGTAGTGCTGCGCGCGGCGCAGGCCATGGTCACGTCCAGCAGCGTCATCAAGGCGCCGCCGTGGGTGACCGAAAAGGAGTTCAGGTGCTCGGGCTGGGCCGTGTAGGCCAGCTCCGAACGCCCGCTTTCGAACAGCTTGAGTTCAAACCCCAGTAGTTTGACGAAGGGGATGTCCACCCCGAAACCAAGCGCTTTTTCCCAACTCATACGCAAGACGGAGCGCGAACGGCAATTTGCCGCCGGGCCGCCCCAAGGCAAATGAGCCCCCTCGGGGGGCAGCGACCCGCGCAGCGGTGGAGCGTGGGGGCCACGGCAATTTGCCGCCGGGCCGCCCCAAGGCAAATGAGCCCCCTCGGGGGGCAGCGACCCGCGCAGCGGTGGAGCGTGGGGACCACCTTAACCACCGGTCACCACGCTAACACCGCCGTCCACCGCCAGCCACTGGCCGGTGATGTGTTTGCCGGCGTCCGAGGCGTACAGCAGGCACAGGCCTTTCAGGTCTTCGTCGTCACCCAGGCGGCGCAGGGGGGCGTGGGCCGCCATCTTCTCTTCGCCCAGGCTCTCGATCAGGCCCATGGCCATCTTGGTTTTGAAAAAACCGGGGCAGATGGCATTCACGTTGATGCCGTAGGGGCCCCACTCCGCTGCCAAAGCCCGCGTGAAATTGAGCACGGCGCCCTTGGAGGTGTTGTAGGCAATGGTCTTCATTTCCACCGGGTTGCCACCCAGGCCGGCAATGGAGGCGATGTTGATGATGCGCCCCGAGCGGCGGGCAATCATGCTCTTCTTGGCAATGGCTTGGCTCAGCAGAAAGTAGCCGCGCACGTTGAGGTTCATGACCTTGTCCCAAGCCGCAGCGGGGTGGTCTTCGGCCGGAGCGCCCCAGGAAGCACCGGCGTTGTTGATCAGGATGTCCACGTCTCCCATGCGCTGCAGGGTTTCATCGGCCAGGCGCTGGATATCGGCGTCTTTGGCGCAGTCCGCCGCAATCCAGCGGGCGTCGATGCCGACGGCCTGCAACTCGGCGGCGGCCTGCTCCAGGTCTTCGGCCTTGCGCGAGCTGAGCATGATTTTGGCGCCGGCCTCACCCAGGGCATGGGCCATTTGCAGACCCAGGCCCCGCGAGCCGCCGGTTACGAGGGCGGTCTTGCCGCTGAGGTCAAACAGTTGCTGGATGGTACGGGTCATGCGGGTGGTCTCCAAATTGCTAAAAGTCAATTCTGCAGTAGTTTGTGTGGCAGCACCGGTCGCAGCTGTCTCAGTGGCGATAGCGGGAAGTCAATGACCATGCCGGTGGTGGATATCCGGAAAATGGCGGTGGTTGTGCCGCATCGCGGTGTGTTGGTGGAGATGCTGGTGGGCACCCTGGCCACTCCACGGGAAATCATGGGGGTGCTGGTGGTGCGCATCGTGCACATGGGCATGCGCGTGCTCCAGGGGTTCATGCGTATGTTCATGGCCATGCTGCTCCGTCAGGTGCAGCCACACCCCTCCCCCCATCAAACCTGCCGCCAACCACAACGCGGGGCTGGTGCTGTCCCCCAGGACCAACACGGAAAGGGCGGCGCCCAAAAACGGTGCCGTAGAAAAATATGCGCCGGTGCGCGCCGTTCCCAGGCCTCGCAGGGCCAATACAAACAGCACCAGGCTGAACCCGTAGCCTAGAAGGCCCACCGTCATAGTGCCCAGAATGGCGCCACTATTCGGCCAGCTTGCCCCCAGTGCAACCGCCAAAGCAGTGTTCACGAGCCCGGCAATCAGCCCCTTGCTGGCGGCAATGAACAAGGCATCGGAGGCCGACACTTTGCGTGTCAGATTGTTGTCGATGGCCCAGCACAGGCAGGCCATGCCAACCAATAAAGGCCCCATTCCACCGGATGTGGCGGTGTTTTGCGTTGGCCAAGACAAGACCAAACCACCCGCCACGATCGCCGCCATACCCCAAACGATGCGCCGGTCGGCGTTTTCCTTGAATACGACCCAGGCGATCAGCGCGGTCAGCACCGCCTCCAGGTTCAGCAACAGGGAGGCGGTGGCGCCACTGGTGCGGGTCAGCCCGACCATCAGCGCCACCGGCCCCAGCACCCCGCCGAAGAAGATGGCGCCCAAGAGCCACGGCCATTCCGTGCGCTGCAATCCAGGAGACTTCCACCCGCGATCGCGTGCCAGGCGCATGGCGCCCAAGCCCAAACCACTTCCCAGGTAAAGAAGGCCCGCCACCAACCAGGGGGACAGGTCAGCCACCAGCCATTTGGCCAATGGGGTGCTGGCCCCAAACAGCGCTGCAGCCGAAAGGGCAAATAGGACATTGCGGTTCATGCCGCAATTATCCGTATTGCCGCCGCACGCTCATTCCCGCCGTCCCCGCAAGCGTAAAGCGTTACCGATCACTGACGCCGAGCTGAAGCTCATGGCCAGTGCGGCAATCAGCGGCGACAGCAACCAGCCCGTCAGTGGGTACAGCACACCCGCCGCCACGGGAATGCCCAGCGCGTTGTACAAAAAGGCAAACACCAGGTTTTGCTTCATATTGGCCACGGTGGCCACCGAGATGGAGCGTGCAATCGCAATCCCGCGCAAGTCGCCCTTCACCAAAGTCACCTGGGCACTGTTCATGGCCACATCCGTCCCCGTGCCCATGGCCACTCCGACATCGGCCTTGGCCAAGGCGGGGGCATCGTTGATGCCGTCTCCGGCCATGGCCACGATGCACCCTTCTTTTTGCAGCCGACCCACCAAGGTCAGCTTGTCCTGCGGCTTGACCTCCCCATAGACCTCGTCAATGCCCAGTTTGGCCCCCACGGCCAAGGCCGTGGTCAGGCCGTCGCCCGTGGCCATCACGATGCGCAAGCCCGCAGCCCTGAGGGTTGCCAGGGCTTCGGGCGTGCTGGCCTTGATCGGATCGGAAACCGCCAGGAGTCCCGCCAATGTCCCATCCACGGCCAGATGCATCACGCTGGCGCCTTCCGTGCGCAAAGCTTCGGCCTGCTTCACCATGGACGCCACGGAAACCCCCATTTGTTCCATCAGGGTTGTGTTACCCAACGCGATCGGGTGCCCGGCGACCGTGCCGCGCACGCCGATGCCGGAGCCCGACTCGAAGCTTTCGGGTTTGTCCAAAACCATGCCACGCGCACGCGCCGCACGCACGATGGTTTCGGCCAAAGGGTGCTCGCTGCCCTGGTCCAGGCTGGCCGCCAGACGCAAGACTTCGTCCGCGTCAAAGCCATGGGCTGCAATAGCGCGGTCAAAGGCAGGGCGGCCCTCCGTCAGCGTGCCTGTTTTGTCAATGATCAGCGTGTTGATCTTGCGAAAATTCTCTATGGCCGCTGCATCACGAAACAAGACGCCTTGTGTGGCACCGCGGCCCGTGGCCACCATGACGGACATGGGCGTGGCCAGCCCCAAGGCGCAGGGGCAGGCGATGATCAGGACGGCGACCGCATTGATCAATCCATACACCCAACTGGGCTCGGGTCCGAACAGTCCCCAGCCGATGAATGTCAGCAGCGCAATGGCGACAACTGAGACAACGAAATAGCCCGCCACCACATCGGCCATGCGCTGCATGGGCGCTTTGGAGCGCTGTGCCTGGGCCACCATTTGCACGATTTGCGCCAGCACCGTGGCGGAGCCCACCTTTTCCGAGCGCATGACCAGGGCGCCGCTGGTATTGAGGGTTGCACCAATGACTTTGTCGCCCACCCGCTTGCTCACGGGCAGGGGTTCACCCGTCAGCATGGACTCATCGACTGCACTGCTGCCTTCGATCACGGCACCATCGACAGGCACTTTTTCACCTGGCCGCACACGTAACACATCGCCGATGTGCACATGGGTCAAGGCCACGTCTTCCTCGGTGCCGTCGGCGCGGATGCGACGTGCTGTCTTGGGTGCCAGGCCCAACAGGGACTTGATGGCCGCCGACGTCTGGGAACGCGCCTTGAGTTCCATCACCTGCCCCAACAAGGTCAAGGAAATGATGACCGCAGCCGCCTCAAAGTAGACGGCAACACGGCCCATGGCGACAAAAGATGCAGGGAAAACCTGCGGCGCGACCGTGGCCGCCACGCTATATACAAAGGCAGCGCCAGTTCCCAGCCCTATCAAGGTCCACATATTCGGACTGCGATGCACCAGGGACTGCCAGCCGCGCGTGAAAAATGGCCACCCGGCCCACAGAACAATGGGGGCCGCCAGTGCCAACTCCACCCAGCTTTGCACGCCCATGTCCATCCACTGCAAGCGGTGGCCGAACATGGCGAGCACAAAAACAACCAGCGTGAGCGGCAATGTCCACCAGAACCGGCGTTGAAAGTCTCGCAGCTCCGGGTTCTCCTCATCCTCCAGCGCGGGCAACATGGGTTCCAGCGTCATGCCGCATTTGGGGCAGTTGCCGGGGTGGTCCTGGCGCACTTCGGGATGCATGGGACAGGTGTAGACCGTGCCCGCAGCCGAGGGTTCTACCGGTGCAGGGGCAGACACATCGCCCAGGTACTGCATCGGATGGGCTTCAAACTTCGTTTTACATTTAGGACTGCAGAAGAAGTAGGTATGACCGGCATGTTCGGTGCGATGCATGGACTGGCCGGTCACGGCCATGCCACACACCGGGTCTTTCAGGGGCGCGGCACTTCCGGCGCTGCCGTCGGTGGAAGGGGTTGCGGTGTGCCTCTCGCCATGGGCATGCGGGTGGATGGTCATGGGAGCCTCACGAAATAAAAATGCTCAATGCCGTTTGAGTTGCGGGATAAATCGCGGCGTACGCTGGGCGTAACGCTCGAACGCGTCCTCGAATTGCGCCCGCATTTCAGCTTCTTCAGTGAAGGCCAAACGCCCGTACATCACCAGCAATATGGGGAACATCAACAGCGTCAGCACCGTGGGCCATTGCAGCAGAAAACCCAGCAGGATCAACACGAACGCAACGTACTGGGGATGGCGAATTCGTGCATAAGGCCCGGCGGTGGCCAGCGTATGCCTGCGCTGGGCGTGGTACAGCACGTTCCACGCGCTGGACAGCAGGGCGAAACCCAGGCCGAGGAAGATGTAGCTGGCAATATGAAGAACCCCGAAATGGGGGTCCCCTTTCTCCCCCAACAGGGTAGACCACAGATGCCCGGCATCATGGCTCAGGATATCCAGGCTGGGATATCGGGTCTGCAGCCACCCCGACAACAGGTAAATGGTCAGCGGAAAACCGTACATCTCCACAAACAAAGCCACCACGAAGGCGGCAAATGCGCCAAAGGTTCGCCAATCCCGCGCCGTGGCGGGTTTGAAAAAACTGTAGGCGAACATGATGAAGATGGCCGAATTGAAGACGACCAAGGTCCACAGTCCGTAGGCTGCCGGATCATGGCTCATGAGGGATCTCCTGGCTTGGCCTGATGACCCCCATGCCCGTGGTGCATAAAAACATGCATCAACGGGCAGGCAAGCAACAACAGCAAAGGCAAGGCGCCGACGACGTGAGCCAAGTGCTCCGTCAACAAAAAATAGCCTGCAATTGCTCCGATAACGATCAAACCGATCGCGTAACGGGAACTCCAGAAGGTGGGTGGAGTTTCATGCCCCGAGTGGTCATGGTCCATGTCGGCCAGTTTCCTATTTGGCGGCTGGCGGTGCCATGCGATCCATCATCATTTGCATCATGGACTGCATCATGTCCATGCGTTTTTCCATCATCTGGTGCATCATCATGTCGGGAGGCATCCTGTCCATCATCTGGCCTTTTTCCATGCCGCCCATCATTCCCATGCCACCCTTACCGCCACGCATGCCCTCCATCGCTGCCATGGCTTCTTGCATGATTTTCATTTGTTCGGGCATCAATGCATTGCGTTCTTCCGCCGTCTTGGCGGCCATGAGCTTTTGGTGCATGTCTTGCATGGCCTTCATCCGGGTGTCCATTTGGCCCATTTTTTCCATGGCACCCTTGTCCACGGGGACTTGCATGGCTTTGGCCGCCCCCGGCTTTGCGGTGGTTTTCTGGACCGGTGCCGACTTGGGGGCGGACGCTGCACCTGCGGGGTGGTGTGCCGTGTGATCTGCAGTGTCGGCGTCCGCAGACCAAGCCACCGCGCCCGGGAGCGTCAGAGACAAGGCCAAAGCCAAACGCGTTGCAGCAAGGGCAATATTGCGAGTTTGCATGGTGAACTTCCTTTAAGTACGGTGTTGCCGCCCCGGAACAACGTTAATGGAAGGGGCAATGGTTCCCGCTTCGCCCGTGCGCTATGGCGACCGGCGTCGCAGCAGCAAACCACCCAGACCAAAAAACAGCAATGAGCCAAATCCCCAGACCCATGCATAACCAATCATGTCGCCCCAAGGCACCAATGCGTAAAGCAACCCGAGCACCGCCCACACCAGTGCCACGGGGACGATGAGCCAGAAATCTTCATTCATAGGAAATCTCCTTCACATTCATTCAGTGCCCGCCGCCACCCGATGCACTGACCGGCAAGGCCTGCATGAGCTCGAAACCCACAGCGGAAAACACATACATGGCGACAACAATCACCAGGATCGACACCGGACCAACCCAGGCTTTGGTACCCACCTGCACCACGGTGCCGCCCCAGGTCACGCCCAGGCTGCCAACCGAGGCGCCGCGTTGACGTTTCGGCAACAGGGAGGCTGCCACCCCAGCTGCGAACGCCAGCAGCGCGGCAGCCATGAGGCTCCCCCCCATAGCGACAAACACCATCAGGGTTTGCCATAGGGCGGGTGCCTGCTGCTGGTAAGACACATCCATCACACGCCGTGGTACACCCAGGTAGCCGGCCGTGATGCCTGCGGCGCCGAACACCAGCAAGCCCAACAACGCCAACCACGGCATCCACCGCAGTAGATCGGGTCGCCACAGAGCGCGTCCACCGATGGCCGGCAACACCACCGAGAGTGCCGCCAGCAGCGTCATGCTGACCGTTCCCAGCGTGAAAAAGTGGAAATAACCGGGCACAAAAAAGGTGTCGGACAACAGGGGCGCGAGTTGGCCCTGAATCAGGACAAATGCAAACACCAACCCTAAGGCCATGCTCAGCACGGCAACGCCCACGGCCGACATGGCCGGGTGACGCCAGGGCAAGAGTTTGATCCAGCCAAACAAGCCGCGCCCGCCGTGGGCACGGGCATGCACTTCAAGCGAGGCCACGATGATCAAAAAGGCGGTCAAAGTGGGCACACTGACGAACAGTGACAGCATGGAGCCGACCACCTGGACGACCTTGGGCAGGTCCGGCTCCAAAAACATGTGGTACAGCGAGGTAGGCGGCACGAACACCAGGTACATCGAAAACACAATTTTCGAGAAACGCTCGCCAAACACCGACTTCACCCCCGTGAGCACCTGCATCAGGACATACCAGAGAATCACGGTCGCCATCAGGGGCAGGTAATGCATGTTGTGAAACACGATGTGCCAACGCGTACCGTGGCTGTCCGGGAAGGGCCCGGCACCCAGCGCCCACAAGACGCCCGGAACAAAGGTGTACAAGGCGGCAAAACCCGTTACCACCAAGAAGCCGGCCCAGGTGAACAGCGCAAAACCCACCGCGCTGAGCTTGGCTTGCTGGCCTTGCCAGCGGGGCCGCAACAGGGTCACGATGGCACTGGCAGGCAGCACCATGAGCCCCAAGCCCAAAAAGCTATAGCCCAAATTGAACAGCAGCAGGTCACCGGGATTGTCGCGCACCAGCTCGGGCGATCCGTTGTAGAGCAAGGGGGTTCCGGCGACAGAACCCACCATGCTGAGTCCCAGGCCCGCCAGCATCAGGGCAAACGCAATCCAGGCCAGTCGGCGCCAAGCCAGACCCGTGCCGTGCTCGCATGCGGCCAACCCCAACAGCAGCGCAGTCTGGGTGACAAACAACCAATAAAAGAAAATACCAACCCCGTGCACCGTCAAGAATCGGTAGCCCGTAGCCATGCCGACATTGAGCATGCCGCCGCGCACCAGGGCGGTGGCAACACCGGCCAAAATGCCTATGAGCAGTGCCAGCAATGCCACCGCCGCCATGCTTTTGAGCAGTTGCCGATCTGGCTTGGGCAAACCCGCAAGGCGTTCGGTATATGTAGATGTTTGTGCCATGGTCATACCACCTCTATCGTTGCCTGCATCAAACCGTGCGCCTCACCGCAGTACACCGTGCAGTACATCAGGTAACGGCCGGGTTTCTGGAAAGTCAGTGCGGTTTCTGTGATGCGACCGGGCTGCAGGCGCATCATGCGTCCGCCCTTGCCAAGCTGGATCGAGGCGCCGTGGGCGATGTCCACGGCCATCATCCTGAAACGGTAGGCCTGCCCCGCGTCCAGACGCAATACGTTTGGCAGGTAGTACCACCTGCCGGCGGTCATCAAGACATCAATGGGCTGTCCCTTGCCGATCGGCAGAGCATCGTCCCCATGGGCTGAATGCACATCCGGCGTTGTTGGTGCCATCACCGGCGCTTCACTGTGCCCGGCATGGGGGTCAGGCTCGGCGGGCATCACATGGTCAGCAGGCATCCCAGTCGGCATGGCGTGACCTGCGTGAGGATCTGCAACCTGAACAGGGGAATTCACTATTCGACGGGGATACACACTGCCATCGGGCATGCGGTAGCGTTCCGCGAATTCGGCGGTCATGCGGCTGAACTCTTCGGTCGTCGGCCCTTGTGACGCTGCGCCGTGTCCACCATGCGCGCCTTCAGCGGCCGGCTTCGCAGCGACTTCTGCACCACCGTCCACATGGCTAGGCCCTTGCGGGTGGTCCAGGCCCAGCAGGGCCAGCGGACCGGGTGCGGCACCATAAGCCGCCCAGAGTCCGTACAAACTGATGCCACCAAACCCGCTGGCCGCAATAAATGCGCGCCGGGTGGTGAAGTGATTTTTCTGCCGCATGCTGCGTTCTCCTTAGGCGTACTTTTGGTATACCGATGTTTTCCCGTTGGACTGAATCAGCAGCACAGCGTAGGGATCTTTGCGGCCTTTGTAGACCGGGCCGTCCATGCCCGGTGAGCCGACCACCATGCCGGGTACGGCCAGACCTACCGCTTTGGGCTTCTCGCGCAACAAACGCCGGATCTCCCGCACCGGCACATGCCCCTCAATGGCATAGCCTGCGATTCGCGCGGTGTGGCATGACCCCAGCTCGACCGGTATGCCCAGTTGGGCCCGCATCGCGTTGTTGCCGGTCTCAAACACCTTGACCGAAAACCCTGCCTGTTCCATGATGGCGACCCAGTCTTTGCAGCAACCGCAGCTCGGGTCTTTCCAGACTTCCACCAAGGGACTCTGAGGCTGGGCCGCCCTACCCGCCAGAGGTAACATCAGCGCTGCGGCCAGCCAATGACGGCGATTCAATGTCAACGGTGCTTGCATCTTCAGGTTCCTACGTATTGGTAATTTGGTGATGGCAGTCTACGGGCCGATCAGCGCCACCGAGATGACGAGTGCATTACATTTCTGTCAGTTTCGCCAATAAAGTGCCTGCTGAAGGCAACCAAACCCGAGCGGCGCGCCATTCATTTGATGTGCATCAGTCTTTTCAATTTCATTGGCCGTCGGATCTTCCGGACAGCGGCGTAAAGCGCGCTTGTTCTGCGGATTTTCCGGGGAGTGTGATGGACACAATGGCTTTCATTGCCGGGGTGGATGCGTATTTGCCAATGCCTTTCAGGCGGTTGTCGCCATCGGGCGCTAATGTGACAACGCTTTTGTCCTTGCCGGTCAAAAGCGTGGCCACTCCGGTAGCGCCTGCACTGGGCAGCTTCTTGCCGTTGCTGTCGGTGAGGTACACCACGACGGGGTTGTCCGCCGCGTCTTTGCTGGTCCTGGTCACGACCAGCTCGAAATGGTTCGCACCCACCACCTGCACCTGTCCGCCATGGGCTGCTTTAAGGGCGTCTGCATGCATTTCATCGCCGTGGGCATGCACGTATCCCGCCCCCACCAAGAAGCCCAGCGCCACTGTCGCCAACACACTCACTTTCGTCATCACTTACTCCTGTTTTGAAAATACCAAGCCAGGGAACGAGAATCCCCGGCACCTGCTAAAAACTCTCTGGCGAATGTTCATCCGCTTTGGCAGCCAATAAACGCTCCAGCGGCTGGCGGCCCCAGCGCCAGAACATCAGCGGCGTGAGCAAGGTGTCCAGCAAGGTCGAACTGATCAGACCACCAAAGATCACCACTGCCACCGGGTGCAATACTTCCTTGCCGGGGGCATCGGCCGACACCAGGAGCGGTACCAGGGCGAAGGCTGCCACCAAGGCGGTCATCAGCACGGGCGTCAGGCGTTCCAACGAGCCGCGAACGATCATCTTTTGGCCGAAGGACTCACCTTCAAACGCGCACAGGTTGATGTAGTGGCTGATCTTCAAAATGCCGTTGCGCGTGGAAATTCCGGTCAGGGTGATGAATCCCACCAAAGCCGCGACGGACAGCGGCTGCCCGGAAATCCACAGTGCAATCACACTTCCCACCAAGGCCAATGGAATGTTTCCCATGATGATGAGCGTTAGCGCGGCGGAGCGGTAGCGGCTGTACAGGACCAGAAAGATCATGGTGAGCGATACCGTTGCCAGCAAGGCAATCAACTTGGCGGCCTGCTCCTGGGCCTGGAACTGGCCTTCCAGCGCAGTGAAATAGCCTTCGGGCAAGGGCTTGGACGCCAGCTCGGCGCGAATTTCGCCGATCACACGCGACATGTCGCTGCCGTCGGTATTGGCCGAGATCACGATGCGCCTGCGCGAGTTTTCCCGGCTGACCTGATTGGGACCATCGCCGTCTTCAATGCGCGCCAGCTTGGACAAGGGCACTGCACCGGTCGGGGTTTCGATCAGCAGGTTGGAGAGTTCCTGCAAGCCCCGTCCACTCTCGGGCAGGCGCACCACCATGTCAAAACGGCGGTTGCCTTCCACGATTTGCGTGACACGTTCGCCTTCAATCATCTGCTCCAGCGAACGCAACAAGGCTCCCGGTGCTACACCGTATTGGGCTGCCTGTTCGTAATCGACGTGGATTTTGATCTGCGGAATCAAGACCTGCTTCTCAACCGCCAGGTCGGTAACGCCTGGTATGTTGGCGAGCCGGGTGCGCAAATCTCCAGCCAAGCTGCGCAAAGTATCCAGATCGTCCCCGTAGACCTTCAAGGCAATTTGCGCCCGCACACCCGACAGCAGGTGGTCCAGGCGGTGCGAAATGGGCTGGCCCACGTTGCTGACTGCAGGCAGCACCGCCAGACGGGTACGCAAGTCGTTGATGATGTCTTCGCGGCTGCGCTCGGAGGCCTTCAAATCCACATCCATTTCGGTGTAGTGCACCCCTTCGGCGTGTTCGTCCAGCTCTGCGCGTCCTGTGCGCCGCCCCACCTGGGTGACCTCGGGTACACCCACCACGATTTGCTCCGCCAGTGCGCCAATGCGGTTGGATTCCGCCAACGAGGTGCCTGGGTTCAACACCACGTTGACCGTCAATGTTCCTTCGTTGAAAGGAGGCAAAAACGCCCTGGGGAAAAATGGGATGGTGGCCGCCGCCGCCGCCACGGCAACCAGTGCCGCGATCAGCAAAGCACGCGTGTGCGCAAACGACCAATGCAACAGAACAGCATCCCAGCGCTTGAGCCGGATCACCAGCGGGCTGTCGCCGTGCCCCATTTGTTTCATTTTTGGCAGCAAATACAGCGCCATGACGGGGGTGATGGTGACGGACACCACCATGCTCGCCAGGATCGACACGATGTAGGCAATGCCCAGCGGCGTGAACAAGCGCCCCTCTATGCCCGGCAACACAAACAGCGGCACAAACACCAGCACAATGATGACGGTGGCATACACAATTGCAGAGCGCACTTCCAGGGTCGCACTGGCGATCACTTCCTGCACCGGACGTGGTTCTTTGAGCGCGCTGTTGAGCTTGAGGCGGCGCAGCACGTTTTCCACGCCAACCACCGCGTCGTCCACCAGTTCGCCGATGGCAATTGCCAGCCCTCCCAGGGTCATGGTGTTGATGGACAGCCCGAAATAGTGGAACACCAGCGCCGTGACCAGCAAGGACACCGGAATCGCCGTCAGGGAAATCAGCGTGGTGCGGACATTGAGCAAAAACAGGAACAGAATCACCGCCACCAGAACCGCACCATCGCGCAGCGCCTCCTGCACGTTGGAGACCGAGTGCTCGATGAAGTCCGCCTGCTTGAAGAGGAACTGCGGGGCCTCAACACCGGGCGGCAGGCTCTTGCCCAACTCGGCAATGGCCCGCTCCACCTCCCGTGTGACCGTGACGCTGTCGGCGCTGGGTTGCTTCTGCACCGACAAAATCACGGCTGGTTTGCCGTTGTAGCCCGCATCGCCGCGTTTGAGCGCGGGAGCGAGTTTGACGTCCGCCACCTGCTTCAACAAAATGGCTTGGCCGTTTTTGACGGTGACGACGACGTTTTGCAAATCTTCGAGGCGGCTGGTGCGGCCAATCTGGCGAATCAGGTACTCACGGCCCTGGGACTCCAGAAATCCGCCGCTGGTATTGGCCCCAAAATCCCGCAGTGCTGTTTCCAGTTTCTCACGCTCGACATTCAGCGCCTGCAGCTGGGTGGGCTTGATCTCCACCCGGTATTGGCGCACTTCGCCGCCAATGGGGGTCACCTGGGCCACCCCAGGGATGGTCAGCAGGCGCGGACGCATCACCCAGTCGGCGTATTCACGGACCTGCATAGGGCTCACCTTGGCCGGATCCGCAGGCAATGCCAGCAGCAAAATCTCGCCCATGATGGATGAAATGGGCCCCAACTGGGGAACTACGCCGGGTGGCAACTGTTCGCGCACCAGATTCAGGCGTTCGCTGATCTGTTGGCGGTTGCGGTAAATGTCGGAGCCCCATTCAAACTCCACGTAAATGATGGACAGGCCGATGCCGGACACCGAGCGCACCCGGGTCACGCCAGGCATGCCGTTCATGCTGGATTCCACCGGAAAGGTGACCAGCTGCTCGACCTCTTCCGGGGCCATGCCTCCGGCTTCGGTCATCAGGGTGACGGTGGGCTTGTTCAGGTCGGGGAACACATCCACCGGCATTTTCTGGACTGTCAATACGCCGTAAATGACCAGCAACAGTGAAACGCCCAGAACGATCAGGCGCTGGCGCAAGCTGGTGTGGATGATGAAATCAAACATGGCGGCGCACCTCGGGCAGCTTGTGTGTGTGTGTCGGAGTGCGATGCATCATTTCACCTGTGCCAGCAAGCCAGCGCCCTCCACCACCACCCGTTCGCCGTCAGCAAGGCCGGACGTCACCACCACATGGCCCGCATCAATGGCCCGTGCTTCAACCTTGCGCAGCACAAACCGTTCGGCCGCCGCATGGATCCACACCGAAGTCTGGTTCGTATTGCCTTTGACCAATGCGGCCTGGGCAATGGAGGCACCCTTGACCACCTGTGTGGTTTTGGCAATCACCTTCACAGGCTGCCCCACGGCCACTGCAGCTTTGCCTCCTTTGACGCGAAAGAGCAAGGGGATGGCTTGCTCACGCAATTGCCTGCCACCTCCCACATACTGCAGCTCCAGCGCGCCACCTGGAATGACCGCGCTGGCGGAAGACAAGCCCTCCAGCACCGTGGCGTCATACGCCAGCGCCTCCACACTCAGCCGGGTGGGGTCCAGCACTTCAAACAAAACATCTTTGGCATCCACCACCTGTCCAATGACTGCGTGCACCGCGCTGACAACGCCGGACACGGGTGCCAGCAAAGCTTCTGTTGCCTGGATTCCGCCGACCAAAGCGGTGCGGCGCTTCTTGAGGGAATCCCACTCAATACGCGCGGCCTCAATGGCGGCTTGCGGCACGGACCCTTCCAACTGCTCATAACGGCGAACCTTGCGTTCTGCAATGGCCAGTTGTGACTCTAATTCGGCCAGTTGGGCCAGATTGGCACTGCGCTCCAAGCTGCTGACTTGTGGCTGTAAATTGGCCAAAACCTGACCCTTGCTCACCTTTTGCCCAAGCGTGGGCAAGCCCTTGGGGCCAGGCTCGATACGCCCGGCCTGGCTTGCCTGCACGACACCCCCGGCATTGGCGTCGGCAACGACCTTGCCGCTGAACTCGACAGTGGCTGCGTTGTCCTGCAAGGCCACCAGCACCGTGCGTAATCCCAGTTGATGCTGCACCAATTTGGGAACAAACAGGCTGCCGTCGGCCAGCCGTTGCGCTGCCACCAGTTCTGCCGTTGCGCCGGACCCTGTTGCAACCGGCGCTTGGGCTGACACCGTCGGTTTGTCTTTGCTGTGGTCCTCGTCCCCGTGGGCCAGGGCCTGAGCGCAAAGGCCCAGCGCAGCGAATGCCGCGATGCCAAATGTCATTGTCGTTTTCATGGTGCTGTTCGATTCATGTTGTCTATAAAAGAAGCGCGCTCCGCTGGGGCGCGCAGCTACGTGGTGTGCTTAACGTGCGTGTTTGCGCGCCCATTTGCGGCGACGTACCACCACCAGCCCCAGGCCTGCGATCAGCACCACGGTGGAGAGCGCCCAGGTAGCCCATTCGCCCCAGCCATGAACATGTGCAACTTTTTCAACAGCTGGCGAGATATCCAAGGTGGCCGCCAGCAAATCCGAGGTATCGCCCGCTTGCACTGAAAAGCTCAGCGGATATTTGCCTGGAATCGCGAGCGCATCGGCTTTGACGGTATAAACACCGGGCGCAACCTGCTGAGCCACCGCTTTCAATACGGTGCCGCTTTCCACTTCTATCTGGGCATCCACCACGGGTGCATTGGTCGCAAAGCGGTCCAGCGTGAACGTCAGGGTCGTGCCATGGAGCTGGGCCACCAATTCAAAGTCTTCCGTTTGTGCCGACGCACGTGGAGCAATACTGGCACTGGCAACCGGCGGCGCCTCGGCCCCGTGGTCTTCGCCACCATGCGCCCAGGCGGTCCACGAAGCGCTTGCAAGCACAGCACCGAGAATTGCACGATTGAAAATCACCCTTGCAGGAATTGTTGGATGGCGAAAGACGGTGATCAAGGCATAACTCCCATGGATTGGTTGAATCGGGACAGGGCGGCATGCCCGGTGATTTGTTGTTGGCTCAGCAGCGCCTGCGCATCGAAATGGGCCGCACGCGCGCGCAGCAAGGTTGGCAAATCAGACTCGCCCAGCGAGAAGGACTTCTCTGCCAGAGCGAGATTGGCCTGCGTGAGTGACACGCGGGTTTGTGCGGTCTCCAGCTGGGATCGGGCCGTCTTCAGAAGACGCTGGGCAGTGTCTTTCGCAGAGGCAATACGCCGCTGGACTTGTGTGTATTCCCTTTCGGATTGCAGCACCTCAGCGCGATTGCCCGCCAGCTCCTGGCGTACGCGGGCCCCCATGGACAAGGGAATCGTGAGCTTGACACCCAAAGTGTCCGCGAATGCATCCGAAAAATCAGCACGCTCACGGACCAGGCGCACCGCCAGCGTGGGCGCCTCACTCGGACTTCTCCGCGCGAAAGCCAGCTTGGCACCCGCAAGCTCCACGCTGGCGGCTGCGGCCAGCAGTTGCGGATGAGCGTCCAAAGAGGGCTCCACCGCGGGCAATGCCTCGGGAGACAGCGGGTCCGCAGGTGTCGTACCCGTCAACAAGCGAAAGTCCTGTTCAGCTTGGGCCAGCTCGGACTGCGCATCCTCCAGATCGGCCTGGGCTGAGAGCCGCTCAACCTGTGCGAGGTTGGCGTCCACACGCGCCAGCTCACCGGCCCGCAGGCGCCGATCCACATCCGATGTCAGCACCTGTGCGGCAAGGAGCCGTGCGCCAGCCAGGGCCTGTCTGCTGCGCGCCGCAGCCAGCGCCCACCAAACTTCGCGAACCTCACCTGCGATTTGCAGGCGCAACGCCTGTTGTTGGGCATTGAATTCCTTTTGGGCAGAGGCCGCCTCACCCTGGCGCGCATGACGCTGGCCGGGCAACCACAAAGGCGTTTCAACCTCGACTTCCCATTCCTGTTTACCGCGGTTGGCGGTGAGTTGATCCCCCAGCGTGGCCAGCGATACCGATGCGGGTCCGGGGGTCAACCCCTGGGCCGTATCCGAACGCGCCTGGATTTCAGATTGACGCAGGTCGCTGACAACTGCCATGGGATGAAGGCTCCAGGCCTGCTCCAAGGCTACCGCCAGCGTCTGCGAGTGCGCCGGCCACCCAATCGCCAGCAGGCTCAACAGGATGGGAAAGACAATATTGGTGTTCATCGAAGCTTTGGTGAGACGGTTGCAAAGATTGGGGATGATGCAAATTTGTCACCGTCAGACCGCTGACAGCGACATTACAGTTCTGTCATGTTGCACAAAACCTGCCATGCGTGGGCACAATCGCACAGGAGTAAACAGGTGCATTGGAGGCAAACCATGAAAATTCTGATCGTCGAGGATGAACAAAAAACCGGGGACTACCTGAAACAGGGCTTATCGGAAGCCGGCTTTGTGACCGAATTGGCATCCAACGGCGTGGATGGCCTGCATCTGGCTCTGACCGGCGACTTCGATTTGCTGGTGCTTGATGTGATGCTGCCGGGCTTGAATGGCTGGCAGGTGATGGAGCGTCTGCGCCAAAGTGAGAAAAGCCTGCCAGTCTTATTCCTCACGGCCCGGGACCAGGTCGAAGACCGCGTAAAAGGTCTGGAGCTGGGCGCCGACGACTATCTGGTCAAGCCGTTTGCGTTTTCCGAGTTGCTGGCGCGCGTGCGCACTTTGCTGCGCCGGGGCAAAAATGGCCTGGAACCCAGCATTTTGCAAGCAGCCAATCTGGAGCTGGATCTGCTGCGCCGACGCGTGGTCAGGGCCGGCAACCGCATCGAGCTCACGGCCAAAGAGTTTGCCTTGCTGGAACTCTTGCTGCGCCGCCAGGGGGAAGTGCTGCCGCGCTCCATGATTGCCTCACAGGTCTGGGACATGAACTTTGACAGTGATACCAATGTGATTGAAGTCGCGATCCGGCGCCTGCGCGCCAAGGTGGATGATCCCTACGAGCCCAAGCTGATTCGCACCGCGCGCGGCATGGGCTACGTGCTTGAGGTACCCGAGGGTCCATGATCCCGCAACTGTCTCTGACCGCCCGGCTGACCCTGCTCTTTGCGGTGGGCTCCAGCACGGTGCTCCTGGTGCTGGGGTGGTTGACGGGAGTCGCCATTGACCGGCATTTTGAACAGCAGGATTTCGATGCACTGGCGGGAAAAATGCTGTTGGCCCAGAACGCCATTGAACGCGTGGACTCGCAGCGGGATTTTGACGCCCTGCAGTCCCAGCTGAACGATGCGCTCATTGGACACCATGACTTGGTGGTGCATGTGCTGGGTCCCACCGGGGAGGTGCTGCTGGCCTCTTCGGGAATTGCCTTCCCCGGTGAATGGTTGACGCATGCGCCGCGGCAACTGACCCAAAAGCTGTACATGTGGTCGCAGGGCGAGCGCCGTTTTCGGGGCATGGCGCTTGCCATATCCACCGCCATACCGCAGTGGCAACCTCTGATAGTCGCTGTGGCGGTGGATGTGGAACACCACAGCGTGTTCATGCGCAGCCTGATGCGCGCGCTGTGGGTGTTTGTGGCGTTCGCCGCTTTGGCCACCGGTGTTTTGGGGTGGCTGGCGGCCAGCCGAGGGCTGGCACCCCTGCGAACCATGCGGGATAGGGCTACGGCGGTGACTGCACACAAACTCGACCAGCGGCTGCCGGTGGATGCCGTGCCTGCGGAATTGGCCGAACTGGCCGCCTCGTTGAATGAGATGCTGGCGCGGCTGGAAGACGCATTTCACCGCTTGTCGGATTTCTCCTCCGACATCGCCCACGAGCTTCGCACGCCGGTCAGCAATTTAATGACCGAAACCCATGTGGCACTGTCGCGTCCTCGGGATGCGGCCAGCTACCGTGCCATCCTGGAATCCAATGCCGAAGAGTATGAGCGGCTGGCGCGGATGATCGCCGATATGCTGTTTCTCGCCAAGGCCGAATATGGGCAGATGAGCGACTGGATTATGGAACGCGGCGAATCGGTCCACCTGGCGCAGGAAGTGCACGATTTGTTCGAGTTTTATGAGGCGCTGGCCGAAGAAAAAGGCGTTCATCTGGAACTGCGGGGCACCTGCATTGCCTGGGGTGATCGGTTGATGCTTCGACGGGCCGTGAGCAACCTGCTGTCCAATGCTTTGCGGTACACCCCGCGCGCGGGCACGGTGGCCGTGTGTTTATCTGAATCGGACGGACTCGGCCGCTTGACGGTTGAGAATCCCGGTCAAACCATACCCGAGCATCACCTGGCGCGTCTGTTTGAGCGGTTTTACCGTGCGGACCCGTCGCGCCAGCAGGCCACTGGCGAGGGGACGGGGCTTGGCCTGGCCATTACACAGGCTATCGTGCACGCACATCAAGGACAAATTTTGGCGTCTTCAGAAGCAGGGAAAACCTGCTTTTCGATACAGCTCCCGCAAGCTCCCACCACATCCGATGCCCTGTCCACCGTATAGCGAACAGGAAAATGAGGACTGAATCACGCGTCGTGTCGCACTATGGGTGAAATAAAGCACGCAACATGCTGTGCATCAGTCGTTTGCGTTGGGAACTTTTCCGCCTGCCAAGTTATCTGAGTTACCACTATTTCATTTTTATGTTTGGCCGCCACTCCCGTCTCATCACCGCATTCCTCATGCTGGTCAGCCTGTTGTTCACGCAACTGGCGGTGGCGGGTTACGTATGCCCTAGTGGTTTCGAGACAGCCGCACAGATCACCGCAATGGCGCAAGCCGACATGCCTTGCGCCCAATCCATGGCAGCCAGCATGGACGACACACAGCCCAACCTGTGCCATGCGTACTGTCAGGCAGGGCGCCAAACTGCCGACAAGTACGAGCTGCCCACCCCCCTGGACATCAGCATGCTGTCCACCGGCATCTTTCTGCCGGTCAGGACACCGGTATTTTGGGGCGCACCGCTGCAGTTGCCCCACTTGAAGCGCGCCACGGCGCCGCCCTTGAGCATCCGGCACTGCTGCTTCCGAATTTGATCCTCCAGACGCCATGGCGCTAACGGCCCCTACGGGCGGTTTAGCGCTTGGGTCGCGCCAGTCTTCGGCGGCAGGTATTCCCCCTGCTTTCGTATGCCTGGCCGGCATGAAACCACCACTTTCTTGGTTTGGAGAATCCATGTTTTCTTTTCTTTTTCAGGGTGTGCCGTCACGCCCTTGGCACCCTCGCTGGGCCTGCCTGCTGGGCCTGACCTGGGCCATGGTGAGCCTGGGCGCCTCTGCCCAGCAGGTATTGACCCTCGATCAAGCCTTGCAACTCGCACAAGTGCGGTCACGCCAACTCGTCGCCCAGGACGCACTGGCACAGTCATCCCGCGAAATGGCCGTTTCCGCCGGTCGTCTGCCGGACCCGGTGTTGCGCATGTCGGTGGACAACCTGCCCATCGAAGGGCCGATGCGCTACAGCCTGACAGACGATTTCATGACGATGCGCTCGGTCAGCCTGATGCAGACCTTCACGGGTTCCGAAAAACGCCAGGCACGTAGCGCACGATACGAGCGGGAGGCTGAGGCTGCGTTGTCCATGCGCTCCATGCAAAAGGCCAGACTGCTCACCCAAACCGCCCGCACCTGGTTCGACCGCTACTTCCAGGAGCAGATGCAGGGCCTGCTACAGCGTCAACGTGCGCAAGCCAGCGGGGTCAGCGAAGCGGTTGAATCCGCCTACCGTGGTGGACGCGGCAGCCAGGTGGATGTGTTGGCAGCGCATGCTGCCGTCGCTCGAATCGATGACCGATTGCACGAGGTACGTGCCGAGCTCGCCAACGCCAAGGCGCAGTTGCAGCGCTGGATCGGTGATGACGCCGAACAAGCGCTCGGCGCCCCCCCGAAAATCGACCGTACCCGTCTCGCCAAACACCAGTTGGGCCATGAGATCGAGCAGCACCCCGACATCGCCGTGATGAATGCACGGGAACGCATCGCACTGGCTGAAGCTGAAGTGGCAAAACAGGACAAAAGCGCTGACTGGAGCTGGTCGCTGATGTACAGCAAGCGGGGCAGCCAGTTCGGCGACATGGTGTCCTTCGGCGTTTCCATTCCTCTGCAATGGGATCAGGCCCGCAAACAGGATCGTGAGCTGTCAGCCCGGTTGCAGCGGGTTGAACAGGTACGCCTTGAGCGCGAAGAGATGCGGCGCGAGCATCTTTTCGAAGTGCAGCGCCTGCTCGCCAACTGGCGCAGCAACCTCACCCGTCTGGAAGATTACGACAAGACCCTGATCCCGCTGGCAACAGAACGAGTCCACGCAACGCAAGCAGCCTTCCGCGGGGGCAAGGCACCTTTGGCCACCGTTCTTGAAGCCCAACGCATGGTGACCGACACCCGCTTGGAACGGCTGCGCATCGAAAAGCAGAGCGCCGCGTGGTGGGCCGAGCTTGAGTTCCTGATTCCTGAAGACCTGCCTACGCAGGTACCCCCATCAAGTCCTTCCAACCAACCCGCTCAGGAGTCGCAACCATGAACAAGAAAACCATCATCACCGCCCTGCTGGCGACCGGGGTGCTCAGTGCGGGCGGCTTGGGTCTCTACCAACTGGGTCTCAAGAATGGGATGACGCACACCACGATGGCCACGCCCACCGAAACCAAGGACTCGCCTGCGGGTACCCAAATTGATCCCTCGACCTGGGGGATACCTGAAGGCGAAACGGCCACACGGCGACATATCGAGGCTGGCATCAAGGGCGGTGACGTCGATCCGGTCACCGGTCGCAAAATCCTTTACTACCACGACCCCATGGTGCCGGGCAAAAAATTCGAGGCACCAGGCAAGTCACCCTTCATGGACATGATGCTGGTACCCGCCTATGCCGGAGCCGAGGGCACCGACAGCGGTACGGTCTCTGTCAGCTCGCGCATTCAGCAGAATCTCGGGTTGCGTACAGGGGAAGTCGTTTCGGGCCAGCTTGCACCCGAGGTTTCAGCGGTGGGCACGGTGGCCTGGAATGAACGCGGCCAGTTCATGGTGCAGGCGCGCGCAACCGGGTTCATTGAAAAACTGCATGTGCGGGCCGCGCTGGACCACGTCGGCAAGGGGCAGCCGCTGCTGGACTTGTATGTGCCGGATTGGGTGGCGGTGCAAGAGGACTATCTGACCGCCAAGCGCTTGCAAAAAGGCCTGCAAGGACAAGGGCTGGAGACGCTCGCCGAGGCGGCCCGCCAGCGCATGCGCCAGGTGGGCATGAGCGCGGCACAGATCGCCGTGGTCGAGCGCACAGGACAGGTACAGGCCCGCATGACCCTGGTCGCACCGGCCAGTGGCGTGGTCACCGAACTGATCGCGCGTGAAGGCGGCACGGTGATGACCGGCATGCCACTGATGCGCATCAATGACCTCTCCACTGTCTGGGTGCAGGCCGAAGTGCCGGAGAGCCAGGCAGCGCAGGTGGCCGTTGGCACTCCGGTCACGGCGCAGACCCCGGCGTGGCCGGGCGAGGTGTTCCGGGGCCAGGTGCAGTCCTTGTTGCCCGAGGTCAACCCGACGACGCGCACACGCAAGGCGCGCATGGCCTTGACCAACCCGAAGGGCAAGCTGGTGCCCGGCATGTTCGTGCACATGCAGCTCAGCGGCGGGCAATCGCGTCCGGCCTTGCTGGTGCCCAGTGAATCCCTGGTACGCACCGGCAAACGCACCCTGGTCATGGCCGTCGAAGAAGGCGCCTTTCGTCCGATTGAGGTGCAAGTGGGGCGCGAACAGAACGGCCAGGCCGAAATTCTGGCAGGTCTCAGCCAAGGCCAGAAGATCGTGCTGTCCGGACAGTTCCTGATCGACTCGGAAGCCAGCCTGAAAGGCGTGGAAGCGCGCTTATCTACGGGTCAGGCACCAGGGGCGGCCAGTGCAACGCCGCAGACTTACCGCACGACCGCTCGCGTGGAAGCCTTGACCAGTGACATCGTCACGCTGACGCATCCGGAAATCCCCGCCCTGAAGTGGCCGGGCATGACCATGGACTTCAAGCTCGCACCGGATGTCTCGAAGAAACCGCTACCAGGCAGCGAGATCGACATCGAATTCCGCATGCGCGAGGGCGATGCGCCGCAGATCGTCCAATGGCAAGCGCGAGATGGAAAGCAGATGGGAGGTAAGCAATGATCGCTCGCCTGATCCATTGGTCGATCGCCAACCGCTTTCTGGTGCTGATCGCCACCGTGCTGCTGGCGGCCTGGGGCGTCGTCTCTCTGGTTCGCACGCCGCTGGACGCGCTGCCCGACCTGTCCGACACCCAGGTCATCATCCGCACCACCTGGCCGGGGCAGGCGCCGCAACTGGTCGAGAACCAGGTGACCTATCCGCTGACCACCACCATGCTGTCGGTGCCCGGGGCGCGGGTCGTGCGCGGCTACTCCTTCTTTGGCGACAGCTACGTCTACGTGCTGTTCAAGGATGGAACCGACCTGTACTGGGCCCGCTCGCGGGTACTGGAATACCTCAACCAGGTACAGTCACGCCTGCCCCCCGGCGCCACTTCGGCGCTCGGTCCGGATGCGACGGGCGTCGGCTGGATCTACCAGTACGCGCTGACCGACAAGAGCGGCAAGCAGGATCTGGCGCAGTTGCGCAGCCTACAGGACTGGTTTCTCAAGTTCGAGCTCAAGACTGTGCCCGGCGTGGCCGAGGTGGCCACCATCGGCGGCATGGTGCGCCAATACCAGGTGGTGCTCGATCCGGACAAGCTGGCCGCCTACCGCATTCCCCACGGCAAGGTGATCGAGGCGATTCGCCGCGCCAACCAGGAAGCGGGTGGCTCGGTGCTGGAAATGGGTGAAGCCGAGTTCATGGTGCGCGCTTCCGGTTACCTGCAGACCCTGGATGACTTCCGTGCCATCCCGCTGATGACCACCGATGCCGGTGTCTCGGTGCTGTTAGGCGACGTGGCCCATGTGCAGATCGGTCCCGAGATGCGGCGCGGCATCGGCGAGCTGGACGGCCAAGGCGAAGCCGTGGGCGGCGTGATCGTCATGCGCTCGGGCGAGAACGCGCTGACCACCATCGAGGCGGTCAAGGAGAAACTCGCTGTTCTGAAAAAGAGCCTGCCGCCAGGCGTTGAAATCGTGCCGACCTACGACCGCTCCGCGCTGATTGAGCGGGCCATCGAGAACCTCAGCCACAAGCTGATCGAGGAGTTCCTGGTGGTGGCCGTGGTGTGTGCGCTGTTCCTGTTTCACCTGCGCTCGGCCCTGGTGGCCATCGTCTCCTTGCCGCTGGGCATTCTGGCGGCCTTTATCGTCATGCACGGCCAGGGCGTCAACGCCAACATCATGTCCCTGGGCGGCATCGCCATTGCCATCGGCGCCATGGTCGATGCGGCGGTGGTGATGATCGAGAACGCCCACAAGCATCTGGAGGAATGGAACCACGAACATCCTGGAGCGCTTTTGCAGGGCGACGCCCGCTGGCGGGTGATCGGCGATGCTGCCGCCGAGGTCGGCCCGGCGCTGTTTTTCTCGCTGCTCATCATCACCCTGTCGTTCGTGCCGGTGTTTACGCTGGAAGCGCAGGAAGGACGGATGTTCTCGCCGCTGGCCTTTACCAAGACCTATGCCATGGCGGCCAGCGCGGGCCTGGCAGTGACGTTGATCCCGGTGTTGATGGGCTATCTCATCCGGGGGCGCATCCCGGACGAACGGAAGAACCCGCTCAATCGCTTCTTTGTTGCCATCTACCGCCCCATGCTGGAAGTCGTGCTGCGCTTTCCCAAGGCAACCATCGCCGTCGCGGCCTTGTTTTTTGCGGCCAGCTTGTGGCCTCTACAACACCTGGGTAGCGAGTTCATGCCGCCACTCGACGAGGGTGACCTGCTCTACATGCCGACCGCACTGCCGGGCCTGTCGGCGGGCAAAGCGGCGCAATTGCTGCAGCAGACCGACCGGCTGATCAAGGCCGTGCCGGAGGTGGCGAGCGTCTACGGCAAGGCGGGCCGGGCGGTGACCGCCACCGATCCCGCGCCGCTGGTGATGTTCGAGACCACCATCCAGTTCAAGCCCAGGAGCGAGTGGCGAGCGGGCATGACCCCCGAGATGATCGTCGAGGAACTGGACAAGACCGTGCGCGTTCCCGGCTTGACCAACATCTGGATTCCGCCGATCCGCAACCGTCTGGACATGCTGGCCACCGGCATCAAGAGTCCGGTCGGCGTCAAGGTGCTGGGCAGCGACCTTGCAGTCATCAACCGGCTCACGGGCGCGATCGAGCAGGCCGTGAAGAAGGTGCCCGGCGTCACCAGCGCCTTTGCCGAACGCCTGGACGGCGGGCGCTATGTCAACGTGAACATCCAGCGGGAGCGGGCGGCACGCTATGGGCTCAATATCGCCGATGTGCAGTCGGTGGTCGCCAGCGCCGTCGGCGGGATGAACATCGGCGAGACCATCGAAGGCTTGCAGCGCTACCCGATCAACGTGCGCTACCCGCGCGAGGTGCGTGACTCGCTAGACCGGTTGCGCAGTCTGCCCATCGTGACGCCGCGCGGGCAGCAACTCTTGCTGGGCGACGTAGCCGACATCCGCATCGACGACGGCCCACCGATGCTGCGCAGCGAGAACGCCCGCCTGGCCGGTTTTGTGTATATCGACCTGCGCGGCCGTGACCTCGGTACGGCGGTGCGCGAGATGCAGCAGGCGGTGACTGAGCAGGTGGAATTGCCGCCCGGCTACTCGGTGTCGTGGTCCGGCCAGTTCGAGTTTCTCGAACGCGCCGCTGCCCGCCTCAAGCTGGTGGTGCCTTTCACGCTGCTCATCATCTTTGTGCTGCTCTACCTCACCTTCAAGCATTTCGGGGAGGCCCTGCTGCTGATGGCGACGTTGCCCTTTGCCCTGGTCGGCGGTATCTGGCTGCTGTTCGGCCTGCGCTACAACCTGTCGGTGGCCGGCGTCGTCGGCTTCATTGCCCTGGCGGGCGTAGCGGCCGAGTTCGGCGTGATCATGCTGCTCTACCTCAAGCAGGCCTGGATGGCGCGCATCGACCAGAACCAGACCAGCGAAGCCGACCTGCTCGCCGCCATCCGCGAAGGCGCGGTGCTGCGCGTGCGGCCGAAGGCGATGACGGTGGCGGTCATCCTGGCGGGCCTGCTGCCCATCATGTGGGGCGGCGGCACCGGCAGCGAAGTCATGCAGCGCATCGCCGCGCCCATGGTCGGCGGCATGATCACCGCGCCGCTGCTGTCGATGTTCGTGATCCCGGCAGCCTACTACCTGATGCGCCGACCTCGCCGACAGTCGCACCCGCACAGGCAACCTATTCATTCGCAGGGCAACGTCCTGTGATGAACCCCGCCGGTCTCTGGCCTTCGCCAGAGACCGGTATTCCACTCTCAATTATTAGAGAAATCTGAACATGAAAAAGTCATTGATCACCTCACTTGCGACCATTCTTGTGCTTTCGGCCACCACAGCGATGGCGCAGCAGAAGATGGACGGCATGAAGACTATGCCGATGGGAAAGCCAGCGGCAGGGCAAACCGTGCACATGGCCAAGGGCAAGGTAACCAAGGTCGACGTCGGCGCCAATATCGTCACCCTTGCCCATGAACCCGTCAAGAGCATGAACTGGCCGGCCATGACCATGGGCTTCTTGGTCAAAGACAAAATGCTGTTCGACAAGCTCATTGTGGGGAATAAAGTGAGCTTTGAGTTCGTGCAAGAACCCAAGGGGTATGTCGTTACAAAGGTCAAATAAGCGGGTTTGCTGCGAGCCGTTGCTTGAACCATGGGCTCGCAGTTGCGCGACGAGGAACTATTCATCGTGCCAAGGCATCGAATTCCTAGGATGGCGGCCTCAGTCGTTAAGCACGCAGGGCACCGGTGCACGGGCCAGCGGGTGTCGGCTTGCTCGCCCGAAATGCCATCCCACCGGCTCTGCCTGCCCATCAAACCAAGTAAAACAGCGAGAAAATCATGAACTTCAAGTATGTCGTCGCAATTGTCCCGCCCGAGGTTGTGGCAGCGACTGGCTCACCGAACACGTCAAGATCGAGATCTTCACGGAGGAATCGAAAGTAGTGCCGCTGCTCGACGCCTTGCTGGAAGCCGGGGACGCCGATCTCCCCCGACTCGGGAGTCGTGGCGGTGATCCCCGTGGACAGATTTCTCCATCTTCGTACCGGCACCGAGGTCTTGCCCGTCCCTCCAACCTGAAAGTTCCGCTAATCAACACACGCAAAGAGGTTCGCCCGCTCCCCCCTTCCAATGCTGCGTCTGGCGCACAGCGCACGGTCCGCCGGTACCGGCCTCGTCCCCCATGCGCGCTCGCCTTGTTCGTGGCGGCCTGTGGCGAGCGCACGAGCGGTCCGACGTCACCGTTCAGGGAGACCGACATCTCGAGCACGACACGCTGCAGGTGAAATACGTGACCGGCTTGCCCCCGAATTTTCTTGGCCTGTACGGCGACCAAGGCGCGACAGCGGCGCTGGCCAAGGAGTTCAAGATCTTCTATGCCGCGAAGCCGACCGACTCACAGGAGCACTACATGGTCACCCACAGTAACGCCATTTTCGTCGTCGACCTCCGCGGCCGTTTGCGCCTGCTCATCGACGCGATGGCGGCCGACGTGGCGCGGCTGCTCAGGGAATAACGAACGGACCGACGGCCACCACTTTTCCATCAACAACAAGGATCGACATGCGTTTCAACAAGTACCCCTTTCACGTCTTTCTGCTCGCACTCGTGCTCGGTGTCGCGACAACTGCGCCGGTTCGCGCCGGTGAGCCTGCCACCCTGATGCATATCCACGGCCTGTCATACAGCGCAAACGGTAAACAGCTCATGATCCCGAGCCACCATGGCCTGGCCGTCTTCGAGAACGGACGTTGGTCCAAGGCCGCTGGGTCGGCGCACGACTACATGGGTTTCTCGGCCACACGCGACGCGCTGTACAGCAGCGGGCACCCGGCACCGGGCTCGGGCCTGGCCAACCCCTTCGGTCTGATCAAGAGCCGCGACGGCGGCAAAACCTGGCAGAAGCTCGGGCTCGAGCGCGAGTCGGACTTCCACACGCTGGCGACGAGCTACGGCACCAACGCGGTGTACGTGGTCAACCACGCGCCGAATTCCCGCATGGGCCAGACCGGGATCCATCACACGCGCAAC
This sequence comes from Burkholderiales bacterium RIFCSPLOWO2_12_FULL_61_40, assembly GCA_001770935.1. Classification (GTDB taxonomy): domain Bacteria; phylum Pseudomonadota; class Gammaproteobacteria; order Burkholderiales; family Burkholderiaceae_C; genus Allorhodoferax. The sequence continues at coordinate 57,748 of MESI01000050.1, forward strand.
GACGGCCTTAAGTGGACGCGCGCCGCAGCCAGCGGACTGGGCGGCGAACTCAACTGCCTGGCCGCGCACCCCGCCGACGCCAACGTCGTTGCCGTCGGCACGACCGACGGGCTCTACCTGTCCCGGAATTCGGCCGAGAGCTTCGAGCTGCTGGCCGGCGGCCAGCGCGTGCTCGCCGAGGCCTTCGACCTCGATGGGCAGCAGCTGTGGTTCAGCACCTATGCGGGCAAGGCGGCGTTGCTGCGAATTGGATTGAAGCCCGGCGCCAGGGCCGAAGAGCTGCCAATCCCGGCCCTGACCGAAGACGCGGTGGCGTACATCGCACAAAACCCCGCGCAACGCCGCGAGATTGCATTCGCCACCTTCAAGCGAAGCGTGTTTCTTAGCAAGGACCAGGGGCGGACCTGGATGCAGATTGCGAAGGACGGAACGACCCTTGAGTGACCCATGGAACGGCAGCGCACTCAGTTGCCCCAACCCGGCTCCAACCGGGGATACCGCCCAGTGCAACTTATTGAGCAAATGATCGTCAGCATTTGGTGCGGTGCGGCCCCGTTTTGCCCACGCCGACATCACCCGTCTGGACGCAACGCTGGTGCGTCTGTTTGGCTGGGGCCACGCAGTCGGCCACAAAGACATCGTGCGCTTGTTCCAGCGATTTGACCAAGCCAGCGCTACCCGGGTGCAGGCCAGCAGCTACCGCTGGCTTTTTGACAAACTCCAACTCAACCCCTGCCTACAGAATGAAGATTGCATTACCGATCAGTGCCACGTTGTAAAGATGGCAGAGCCGGGAAGGCACGCTCTTCCCATTTGATTTTTCTCAACCGGATACGACACCGTAGCCCTACCCTGCAGCGCTTGTGGTTGAAATTCTGGTCAACAAAAGGAGTGGGTATGAAAACCGATTCGGAATTGAAAAGTGATGTATTGGCGGAGTTGTCCTGGGACCCTCTGGTTCCAGAGGCGCGGGTGGGCGTGGCGGTCAGCGAAGGGGTGGTCACTCTGACCGGACACTTGGACTCCTACGCCGAGAAGGTCGCGGCTAAACGCGCCGCGGAACGGGTCAACGGCGTCAAGGCCATTGCCATGGAACTGGAAGTGATACCGGTCGGCATACACAAGCGCAGCGACACGGAGATTGCAGCGGCCGCTCAGCACGCCTTGAGTTGGAGCACTGCGGTGCCGCAGAACCGAATTCAGCTCTCGGTAGAGAAAGGTTGGGTCACCTTGAATGGCGAAGTCGATTGGAATTTTCAGCGCAAGGGGGTCGAACGTTTGATCCGGCCACTCAAAGGCGTTGTCGGGATCACTGACAACATCCGTATCAAAGAGATGGCCATTCCGTCGAACTTGACCACCCGGATTCAGGACGCATTGACCCGTCAGGCCGTGCGTGAAGCCAAACGTATCGAAATCATGGTGGATGGTGGTGTGGTGACCTTGCGTGGACGCGTTCACTCATGGGCGGAAAGCAGTGCCGCCGAGGGCGTTACCTGGTCTGCGCCAGGCGTGACCCGCGTCAACAACCAATTGGTGGTGGAGGCATAAGCCGTGACAACCCAGCTCAAGGACTTCGCCAGTTCTGTCGTTGCGGTGGTAGAACCCGACGCCAGCGCCCAGATGGTGGCCCAGGTGATGCGCAAGCACCACGTTGGCGCACTGGTGGTAGTGGACGCGGCAGAGAAAACCCGCCCCTTAGGCATCGTGACGGACCGGGATTTGGTCCTGGAACTGGTCGCCGAAGGGCTGGACCCCGCAGTATTTACAGCCGGCGACATCATGTCGATCGACCTGGTCCTGGCCAACCCCAACATGGATGCGACAGATGCGGTCCATCTGATGAACACACACCAGTTGCGCCGTTTGGTGATCGCGGATGACGAGGGGCGCCTGGTAGGTATCGTCACCATGGAAGACGTGCTCGAACTGCTGGCACGTGAACTCGCGGAGTTGGCGTCAGGCCTCCTGGGAGCAAAGGACCGGGAAGCCAGGCAACGTCTCTAGTACCAGCCATACGCGGTCATTTTTATTCGATGGGGACATTTGGGAATACAAAGGCCAGGCTTCCGTCGTGAAAAACGACGTCAAAACAACGCGTGCATTTGTCGCAATACAGGTGGGTGCGTTTGACATGCCTGGAGCGCAAAGCCAACTGCAATGGGACATCTGTGCAGTAAGGGCAAAGTTCCCGCATCTTTCCGGCGGATTCGACCTCGCCATCCGACAGAAAACCAGCTTCGGTCACCTTTCCGTCGACAACTATTTGTGGATCCAACTCAACCAGATAGAAGGGTGCAACACGCTTGTGCCTTAAATCATGGTTCCCCGTTTGGGTGGTCAATGACGAGGCGTGGGACCCCGCATGAATTTCAGTTCGCATGGTGAATCTCCTGCAAAACGTTGGACCCATGGCCTCAAACGCTGACTAAAAATTATCCGTCTTGCCCCAACAGGGTTCTTGCGAATTCTCAATGAAAATGCCGCGAACCATTGGCTTATCAGGGTTTTGAAGGGCGCAATGGCAGCTGCTATTTTTTGCTTTTTGTCAATGGGCCAGGCGGGTGCTGCCTCTACCCTTTCCCCATGATGTGAATAAAGCGGTGGAGGAGAAACTCGGATGCCACACATATGAGCCAGGTTCCCACCCTATTGGGCAGCGAAGGCAAGGGGCCAGACTTGAGCAGAATCCCAGACAATGCACTGGTCATCGTGCCGGTGCGCAATATGGTGCTGTTTCCGGGTCTTGTGGTGCCGATTGCCATTGGGCGCAAGGGCTCCATTGCGGCAACCGAATACGCCATCAAAAGCAAGCATCCCATTGGCATCTTGCTGCAACGCAACCCACAAACGGAATCCCCAGGGCCCGATGATCTGGCGCCCATGGGAACCATTGCGTCCATCTTGCGCCACGTCACCGCCCCGGATGGTGCACAACACATCATTTGCCAGGGGCTGCTGCGGTTTCGGGTGACGGGATACATCCAGGGCTACCCGTTTATTGTGGCGAAGATTGAACGTGTGGAGGAACAGTCCGGCGCGGGTGACGAGGAAATAGAGGCGCGCTTCATCCGGCTGAAAGAGCGTGCAGTAGAGGTTTTGCAATTGCTGCCCCAGGTGCCGGCGGAAATGATCAACGCCGTACAGCGTATTGAGGCCCCGGGCACGCTCACCGATCTGGTGGCCGGTTATCTGGATCTGGAGACACAGGAAAAGCAGGCCATTCTGGAAGAGGTGGAGTTGCGCGGGCGGCTGGACAAGCTGCTGGAAGTGATGGTGCACCGCATTGCGGTGATGCACATTTCGCGGGAAATCGACCAGCAAACCAAGGTCAACCTTGAAAAGCGCGAACGCGAATTTTTGCTGCGCGAGCAGATGAAGGCCATCCAGAAAGAACTGGGCGAGGACAGCGTCAGCAACGCTGCCGAGATAGATGAACTGCGCAGGCAGATCGCAGAAGCGGGTATGCCGGAAGAAGTCGCCAGGCAGGCCGAGAAGGAGCTCAAGCGGCTTCAACGCATGTCGGACGGATCATCCGAATACTCCATGGTCCGAACCTATCTCGACTGGCTGGTGGAACTGCCATGGAAAGATCCCGCACCGGACGTGATTGATATCGCACAGGCCCGGCGTATTCTTGATGAGGACCACTTTGGGCTGGAGCAGGTCAAAAAACGCATTATTGAATTTTTGGCGGTGCGCAAACTCAAGCCTGGCGGGCACGGCCCCATTCTGTGCCTGGTGGGGCCACCCGGCGTGGGAAAAACGTCGCTAGGGCAGTCCATTGCCAAAGCATTGGGGCGCAAATTTGCGCGCGTGTCCCTGGGCGGCATGCATGACGAAGCAGAAATCCGGGGGCATAGGCGCACGTACATCGGCGCCCTCCCCGGCAACATCATCCAGGCCGTGAAGAAGGCGGGGACACGCGGATGCGTGATGATGCTCGACGAAATCGACAAGCTGGGCACGGGCATCCACGGCGACCCGTCATCGGCCATGCTGGAGGTGCTGGACCCGGAGCAAAACGTCAATTTTCGCGACAACTACCTCGCAGTGCCCTATGACCTGTCCCAGGTTTTGTTTATTGCCACCGCCAATGTGCTTGACCCCATTCCGGTTCCGCTGGCGGACCGCATGGAAGTTTTGCGGCTGGCGGGCTACACCCAGGAAGAAAAGCGTGAGATTGCACGCAAGTACCTGGTTGCCAGGCGTATGACAGAAAGCGGCTTGGAGCCCGCACAGCTGGAGATTACGGATGCGGCGCTGACAGCCATCATCCGTGACTACACCCGAGAGGCGGGCGTTCGGGGCTTGGAGCGCCAAATCGGCGCCGTGTGCCGCAACATTGCCGTCAGCATGGCCGAAAACAAAACCCCCAATGCACGGGTCGATGCGGCCGATCTGGCGCAAATTCTGGGCCCCGCCAAATTTGAAAACGAAGTGGCGTTGCGTGTGGCAACACCGGGCGTCGCCACCGGGTTGGCCTGGACCCCCGTGGGGGGCGATATCTTGTTCATAGAAGCCAGTCGAACGCCGGGCAGTGGCCGCCTCATCCTGACCGGACAACTGGGTGAGGTGATGAAGGAATCAGCGCAAGCTGCCTTGACACTGGTGAAATCGCGTGCGGCAGATTTCAAACTGGAACCGTCACTCTTTGAAAAAACCGATGTTCATGTCCATGTGCCGGCGGGTGCCATTCCCAAAGACGGGCCTAGTGCCGGCGTGGCTATGTTTATTGCGCTAGCCTCACTTTTTATGAACCGGGTGGTCCACAAAGACACGGCAATGACCGGCGAAATCAGCCTTCGCGGTTTGGTGTTGCCGGTGGGGGGGGTCAAGGAAAAGGTGCTTGCAGCTGTTGCGGCCGGAATCAATCGGGTCATGCTGCCAGCGCGCAATCGCAAAGATCTGGAGGACGTGCCCCAAGCGGCGAGGCAACAGTTGGAGTTCATTTTTCTGGAAAACGTGGAACAGGCGATGCAAACGGCCATAGGTACCGAAGATGCCCAGGTGGACCAAGCTTGAAACAGGAGCGCACGATGCTGAAAATATGGATCGCAATCGACGACTCAGATCGCACGAACCATGCGGTTGAAGCAGTACTGTTGGCCAGGTAGCCCATGTTGCACAAAGCCGCATTCCCGGGTTGCAATTGCAGGCAGTGCCTGCTGGCGACAAGCGCCGCGTTGTTTGAGCTGCGCGATGCGCTTATCACCTTGTCCCTGGCGCTCAAAGACCTGCAGTTTGAAACAGACCTTGAACTCCGCGCCGAAGTGCAAAAGAAAGCGGAGCTATTGCTGAAAAAAATCGCCGCAGCGCAAAGCCCCGATTCTTTGTGATCGAAGGGCTGGCGGCCCCCGCTGCTAGCGGTGACTTTTTCTCACACCACCATGGGTGGGTTTGATATTGATCTGCAGACCTCGCATGCCCGCAACGCGTCTTGCCGTTCGTTCGACCTGAAACCTCGTTTGGTGCGTGTCAACATGACCATTCAAGGTCACCATCCCGTTGTCAACAAACACTTCAATGTTAGCCCCATTGACGGATGGAATAGCATCCAATTTCTCCATCAAATCAGCCTTCAGCTCCACATCGGTTTTCATAATCCTGTGTCCTCAAGTTGTGGTCTGGCGTCATCAGACCCATGACGATATAGACGCGCGTACCCACTTTACGTAAACCACCGACTTTCCCATTTGCGAATTCGCAATGGCGCACTTTGACGGGTGCGTAGATTCAAGAGGCACCATGTCACTGAAAGGAAGCACCATGAACCGACCCATCTGGACAACCAGCCTTGTGGTGGCCGCCGCCATTGCCGGGGTTGCGTGCGACAAGGTTAAATCGCCGGAGCCCGAAATCGACAAGCCCGACACAGCGGCGAACCCTATGGATAACGCAGCAAGCGAACGCAAAGCATTCACACTGGCGGCCCAAAAGGAGCTTGAGGAACTGCAAGCCGTCGTTGCGAATCTCAGGACCAAGGCAGAAGCCGCCAGCCAGGAGAGCAAAGCCAAACTTCGCCAGCAGGTGGATCAGCTTGAGCTTGAACTGCATGAAACGCAGCAGCGCCTGACAGATCTCGGCACCGCAACAGCACAAACCTGGAGCCGACTAAAAGATGCTTTCACCAAATCTCTTGAAAAGCTGAAAGCGGAAATTGAAAACAATCGCAAGAATTCGCCCGAAAACTGATCTACGTCCCCTTCAATTTTGGGAGTCTTCAGTATCCACACTGTCGAAATAAATCGTCATCTGGCGATGCTGTTTACCTTTGAGTATGGTCGTTGTTTTCTTGATGGTCTGTACCGGCGCAGCCTCGTTGTCGCGGTAACTCGCCTCAATTTCGTAGCGTCCAGGTGGCAGGGCGGCCAAAAGGCGGGGGCCATCCATGGTGTGTTCAAGCACCACATTTTTGCCGCGAATATCCACGATTTTTACCTGCACACCCGACAAATAGGCTCCCGTACGCTTTGCCGCTGTCAACAGCCAAAGGCTGAAGCGGCTCTGCTCATCGCGCAACTCTTGCATTTCACTTTCACCAACACCGCCGGAAACATAGTCGACCCCTTGGGGCGTGCTGCCTATTTGAACGGCCTGGGCACATTGGCTGGCGGCGAAGACGGCCAATCCCAAAGAAAGGGTTCGCACCAGTCTGGGCAAATTTGCATGGTAAGTGGACATAACTGACTTTCGGTGAATTTGGAACACATCTCCCAACCAGGAGCACCCGCCACGGGATACAGCATGCATGCAATGTGGAACCTGCGGGTGGAAACACTTTTGATATTTCGCACAAATCTCTTTTGTGGTTTGCGCTTGCGGTTTGTCAATGGTGATGCGACGCGAGAAATTTATCCTGCCCTGCAGTCCCAACCCAGAGGCGCACCCATGTTTTTTGACCGCATTGACGCAGCCCGGCAGTTGGCCGAAAAACTCCAAAAATATCGCCATAAGAACCCTTTGATTTTGGCGATTCCTCGTGGGGCCGTACCCATGGGGCAAACCATTGCCAAGGCGTTGGACGGCGAATTGGACGTGGTTTTGGTACGCAAACTGCGTGCGCCCAGGCAACCCGAGTTGGCCATCGGCTCCGTGGATGAAAGCGGCTGGACCTACTTGGGGGACTACGCGCAGGCCCATGGTGCAGACCAGAACTATGTCGACTCAGAAAAAGCGGTTCAGCTGGAAACCATACGCCATCGTCGCGCTCAATACACACCGGTTCGCCAAGCCATATCACCGACGGGCCGCATCGTGATTGTGGTGGACGACGGACTTGCCACAGGTGCCACCATGATCGCCGCTTTACATGGTCTGCGTGAACACAGACCAGAGAAGTTGGTTTGTGCCGTGCCGGTTGCACCCAGCGACACCATTGCCAAAATCAGGCCCTTGGCAGACGAACTGGTTTGCCTCAAGGTGCCCGTGGATTTTCAAGCGGTAGGCCAGTTTTACCAGCAGTTTGCGCAGGTGGAGGATAGCGAAGTGATAGAAATTTTGAAACAACCCTGAAACCCAAGGTGGCCCATGCCGCCATCAATGCCGGGGGGTGGACAGCCGTAAGTTCAAGGTGATGTAGCGTCTGAATTTCACCACTATGCTGGACATCTCAATATCCACCAAAGCCTTTCTCCCGTCTGCCAGCAAAGCGGTTCTGCGCATCCACATGCCATTGGCCGAATGAAAAACGGCATAGGCAAGGTTGTACCCCGGGGTTTTGGCGGAAAAAGGAAGCTCTGGAATAACGGTCGTTGCGGCACAGCCTTCAGGGCATTCTGATTCCCAGCCCAAAAGCTCCTTGGCTTCCAGGGTGCAGGCGGTGATGCGCCCTTCTGCGTCTATTGTCAAAACGGCATCACGCTCGGGTGATGGGTGTTCTTGGTGATCCACCAGGCGGTCAATCATTTTGGGGGTGCACACCGGTGTCGACTGCACGGTGGGACTTGCCCATTCGGTATTTCTCATTGTCTTCTCCTACCACTTTTTGATTACAACGTGGGCCTATCGGCATAAGCTGGCCTGAACTCAGCCCATAAGAATAAGGAAAGAGAGAACAATAAGAAATACGCGAAGTCGCTGAAAATTACTACCTGAAATCAGGTATTCCGCAGGGGTAGCCCTGCGGGCGCTTAGTGCACCACACGCTCAAAACTGAATTGTCCCGGTGAACGAATTGGATCCACGCCCACCGGAATCACGTCTTTGGGCAAGAACTTGCCTTCCAGCAGCAGTTTGGAGAGCGGATTTTCAATGCGCTGCTGAATCGCGCGTTTCAACGGCCGTGCACCAAACACCGGATCAAACCCCACTTTGGCCAACTCGGCCAGCGCAGCGGGTGACACTTCCAGCGTCAGATCCATCTTGGACAGGCGTTGCTGCAACACCTGGATCTGAATACCGGCGATTTGGGCAATGTGCGTCGCATCCAAGGCATGGAATACCACCGTTTCATCAATGCGGTTGAGAAACTCGGGACGGAAATGGTTCTTCAGTTCACCGGTCACGGCCTCCTTGATGTCCTCACTGTCCTGCCCCACCATGCTCTGGATGAGATGTGAGCCGATGTTGCTGGTCATCACAATCACGGTGTTTTTGAAGTCCACGGTACGGCCCTGGCCATCGGTCAAGCGGCCATCGTCCAACACTTGCAGCAACACGTTGAAGACATCGGGGTGGGCTTTCTCCACCTCGTCGAGCAGCAACACGCTATAGGGTTTGCGGCGCACCGCTTCCGTCAAATAGCCGCCCTCCTCGTAGCCCACATAGCCAGGAGGCGCACCGATGAGCCGGGCCACGGAGTGTTTTTCCATGAACTCACTCATATCAATGCGAATGAGGTGCTCTTCACTGTCAAACAGGAATCCGGCCAATGCTTTGCACAGCTCGGTTTTACCGACCCCCGTGGGGCCCAGGAACAGGAAGGAACCCGTTGGCCGGTTGGGGTCGGATAAACCGGAGCGCGAACGGCGAATGGCATTGGCCACCGCCGCAATGGCTTCGTTCTGGCCCACCACACGCTGGTGCAATTTGTCTTCCATCTGCAGCAGCTTGTCACGTTCACCCTGCATCATTTTGCTGACCGGAATACCGGTGGCACGGCTGACCACCTCGGCAATCTCTTCTGCTCCAACCTGAGTACGCAACAGGCGCGGGGCCGCGCCCTCGCCGCGTGATGCTTCCTTGGCCTGGGCTTCTTTCATGCGTTTTTCCAGCTCTGGGAGTTTTCCGTACTGCAACTCCGCCACCTTGTTGAAATCGCCCTTGCGGGTCAATTCCTCAATTTTGAATTTGAGTTGGTCAATTTCCTCACGGACCTGGCCACTGCCCAAAGCACTGGCTTTTTCCGCCTTCCAGATTTCGTCCAGGTCGGCAATCTCTTTTTGCAATGCCGCAATTTCACCGTTGATGAGTTCCAGCCGCTTTTGCGAAGCCTCGTCCTTTTCCTTTTTCACCGCCTCGCGCTCAATTTGCAATTGAATCAAACGGCGGTCTTTCTTGTCCATGACCTCCGGCTTGGAGTCCATCTCGATCTTGACCTTGGAGGCGGCTTCATCAATCAGGTCAATCGCTTTGTCGGGCAGAAAGCGGTCGGTGATGTAGCGGTGGCTCAACTCGGCGGCGGCCACGATGGCGGGGTCGGTGATATCCACGTTATGGTGCTTCTCATAGCGCTCTTTCAGGCCGCGCAGAATCGCGATGGTGGCCTCCACGGTAGGCTCGCCCACCAGAATTTTCTGGAAACGGCGCTCCAAAGCCGCGTCTTTCTCGATGTACTTTCGGTATTCGTCCAGTGTGGTGGCGCCCACGCAGTGCAACTCGCCGCGTGCCAACGCGGGTTTGAGCATATTGCCCGCGTCCATGGCGCCTTCGGCCTTGCCAGCGCCCACCATGGTGTGCAGCTCATCGATGAACACAATGGTCTGGCCTTCGTCCTTGGCCAGGTCTTTGAGCACGTTTTTCAGTCGCTCTTCAAACTCGCCGCGGAATTTGGCGCCAGCCAAGAGCGAGGCCATGTCCAAGGACAAAACCCGTTTTCCCTTGAGTGAATCAGGCACCTCGCCTGCCACGATGCGCTGGGCCAAACCTTCCACAATGGCGGTCTTGCCGACACCGGGCTCACCAATCAGCACCGGGTTGTTTTTGGTCCGGCGTTGCAGCACCTGGATGGCACGGCGGATTTCGTCGTCGCGGCCAATCACGGGGTCCAGCTTGCCCATGCGGGCGCGTTCGGTCAGGTCGATGCAGTATTTTTTAAGCGACTCGCGCTGGTCTTCGGCATCGGCGTTGTCCACGCTTTGGCCGCCCCGCACCGCATCAATCGCGGCTTCGAGCGACTTGCGGGTCAGTCCATTTTCTTTGACGATGCGCCCAACATCCTGTTTGCTGTCGGTCAGCGCCAGCAAAAACAATTCCCCGGCGACGAATTGGTCGCCGCGTTTGATGGACTCTTTTTCGGCTGCCTGCAACAGGCTGACCATGTCGCGCCCGACCGTTACCTGTTCGTGGCCCTGTACCTGGGGCAATTTTTTCATGGCAACTTCAGCGGCGCTCAACAGGCCTTGCACATTGACACCGGCGCGTTGCAGCAGCGCTTTGGGGCCACCGTCTTGCTTGAGCATAGCGACCAGCACATGCGATGGCTCGATGTAAGCATGGTCATTACCCAGTGCCAAGGTCTGGGCTTCACCCAGTGCTTCCTGGAATTTGGTGGTGAGTTTCTCAATGCGCATAAAGATCCCTCTGGTAGTTTGTTGCAACTAAAACTTGGGATGATGGTTCCACTTTCAAGCCCACAGCAGACCGGCAGGCTCAACACAGCCGCCAAATATTGAGCCACATCAAAATGAATTTATCGGCGGAATGTCCGATCCCAGGTTCCAAATCTCATTCATTTGATCAGGCTCCTGTACATCCATGCGCTGGGCACGGAACAGGGTATGCAATGCATATGCACCATCGGCCGCGCAGTGCAACTCACATTCCAGCCACCCATCGCCATTCCAGGCCTGGGCCGTGATTTCGGCTGTGCCGCCATTCAACGCCAGAGTTTCGTTCGCCATGACCTCCGCTGCCACCACATTGGCAAAGCGCAAAGGCGCATGCAAAGGCGGAGTCACCAGAGCATAGGCGCGTACATCGCAGTGACTGAACCGGATGGTGGCACGCGCACTGCAGTGGTAATCCCCGGACAGGAAGACGACGTTGTCGATCCGCCGCTCGGCAATAAACGACAACAGCCGCTTGCGTTCATTTGCAGCCAGTTGCCAGTTGTCGATATCGCGCGGCGAGGGCGAGTCATTCGCACGCAACAAGCCAGGCGCGAAAACCGATCCGGAGACAATGAACTTGGGATGTTTTCCCTTGCGCTGCTCCGCTTCCAGCCATGTTTCCAGCAACGCCCATTGTTGCGGATGCAAGATGCTGCGCGGCCCCAACGGTCCTGATGCACGGTAGCGATGGATGCGGGTATTGAGCGAGAGAAAGGCCGCGCCCCCCATGGAAAAGCTGGCATCCTGCCCCTGTGGACCGATGGCCGCCGGGCCATGCGCGCGCTGGAATGCGCCAAAAGCACTCCGTGCGTTGGCATACAGCACTTTCTGGCTTTCACCCAGCGCCAGTTCGTCGTTGCTCCAGTTGTCACCAATTTCATGGTCATCCATGACCATGTACAGGGGCAGTCGGCGCGCCAGCGCGGCAAAACCATCGGAGCCCAACGCGTCCCGGTACCTGGGCAGCAAGCGCTCAATGGACGACGCGCTGTCCACCAGTCCGGCGCGGGCATCCGCGTAAATCTGGTCCCCCAGCATCCACATGAACGAGGCGGGTTTCTCGCGCTGGCGCTGCGCCAGCGTCTCCAAAGTATGGTCACTGCGCTGCGCTTCCAGTTCGGTGATGCCAGGATGGCGACAGGTCGCCGCAAAAAACCGCAATGGCGCCCGCTCCGATACGCCCAGCGGCATGGCCGGAAGCACCTGGTCGCCGCGCAGACGCAACACACACTCTCCCATCCAGCGCACGGTTCGCCGCTGGCGCGACAAAGTACCAGGTTGGGCCCGGCGTGCCACGGCGCGTTGCTCGCGCACCAGACGCGCCAGCGGCAACAGCAAGGCGCGCGCGTCGCGCAAGTTCAAATGCATCGGCATGGGCTGTATCCACTCACCGGGTGCGTGGGGCTGGGTAGCCTGCTCCCCGCTGTGGCCCAGCGCCGGCGGGGCTGAGGGCATTGCATGCTCCCTTTCAAGGGCCACCGCCTCGCCCTCTACGTCCGCAGCGGTCAGTGCCGGACTGCGGCCAGCTGACCGCGTAGCTTCAGCAACGGTCATGGGCTGTCCCCAGCTTTGCGGCCAGCCGTGGGTGAAACCGTTGCCGTTGGAGGGCGCATCCGCTGTAAACCGATGCAAGCTCACCATGGCCACCGAAACCGTGCCATGCCAGTCCGCTGGCACCTCCACATCGGCAACGGCGTAACAAATGCCATGGTCTGGGTCCGACTGGTCCGACTGGTCCGACACGGCGACCAGTCCCTGCAAAGGTTGGCTGCAAATACCCCAGGCCTGTACACAGCGGTAAGGCCCGGCCGACACCAGCGTCATGGCGGCCACGGCGGCATCCGCCTGGGTGTTGTCTACCTCTATCCACACGCGAAAAACATTTTTATCCGCCACGCGCCGCGTCCACCCCACAATGGGACCGGTGCGAGGCAAACGGGCCCGCAGGCGATTGGGGATACCCTGCTCGGGAACGTCCGCCTGCAAGGCATTGTCAAAGAATGCCACCACTTCGGAAAAAATAATTTCGGGTGCCCGCTTGCCAATGGTGCAGTCAAAGTGTGCATGTCCAGGTGCCAGCAAAAACCGGTCATGCCGGGCCTGCAAGCGTTGCGGGCCAAAGGCGCGGCTGAACTGGCGCTTGGTTTCTTCCAGTGATTCCTTGTCAAACAGCACATTGTCTTCGCCATGCAGGAGCATGACCGGCATGGTGAGGTACTTCCGAACATTAGGGTCGGTCACGTAAATATTCTGACCATCGGCATCGACCAGGTGCTCGTACTCGACGCATTTGGCCCCGTGCAAAAACACCCCCAGGTTGGTGCGCCCGAAATACTCATCCAATTTTTCATGGGTGCCCCGCTGGCCGGGGGTACTTTCGATGAGCTGGTCGTGCCGGAACAGGCGGCTCAAAAACCCACTCATGCGCTTGCAAGAGGTGCTGTCGGGATGCGCGTCGCGCAGATCATGCTCGCCGGGGCAACGCTCCTGGGGGTCGTAGTCGAAGCTGGCAAAGAGCCGGTCCATGATGGCGTGCAGGCCATCTGCCTGCGCAGTTCCGGCCGCAAACTCGACGAAGTCCAGGCCCATGGCGTTCACCAGGACGGAGGCCACCTGCAAACGCATTTGCGCGGTGACGGACCCGATGACATAGGGCTGAAACTGCGAAAGCAGCACCCCCGCCACCTTGGCTTGCCCACCGGGATGCTGCAAATGCCCGCCCAATAAGGACATGGCCATGGACGCCGACCCCACACAGTGGCTGAATACGAACAATTGCCCAGGCAGAAGATCAGGCGCACTGCGTTGTGCCTGCAGATGCTCCAGCACATGGTTGACCGCCGCTGGAATGTCACAGGCCCCAATGTCGTCCATGCTGGAAAAGCGGGCCGAGGCCCGGAGGAAGGGGCTCACGCGGTATTCCAGCAGCCACACGTCCCAGCCTTGCGCATACAACATGGCCGCCAGGCTGCGCTCGCCCAGTTCTTCGGCCACAAACGGCAGGGCGTTTTGCGCAAAACCATTGAACAAGATGATGGATTTAAATCGCCGCATGCCATCTGACGAAACCACGGAACTCACCTGCGGCTGCGCGTAACGCACCAGGCCGATGCGAATCCAGTCGGCGCTGCCAGCAGCCGGCGTAGGTCCTGCGTGCAGCGGCACGGTGAGGCACACCGGCGCCTGCGGCCGAACCAAGGCTCCCGTGGATACCCGAAGCGTGGGGTATTTGTCGTGGGACAGCTCAAACTGACCATCGTCTGGCGTCGTCGCCGGGTCAACTGCGGGTAAGTCCGGCGCATAGTCCGGCAGGCGAAAATCCAGAACCCGGCTGGTCATCAGGTAGCGCAGCACCATCAGCGGATAGCTCGCAAAGGCCGCCAGCGCCTGCACGGTATCCGGCCCCGGCTTCATCTGCGGCGCAATGCGGCGCACCATCTCCGGGATATCCATGGACAAACGCCCGCACGCCAGCGGCGTTTGCGCATCCTCGGCGAACAGTTGCACATCAAGTTGGGTCAACTGCTCCCACACGCTGCGCCGCTGCAGCGCAGGCCAGCCCCCGTGCCGTATCCATTGGGCGCACCACTGCCCCAGCTCGGACCAGGTGAGTGCAGGCTGAATCAGTTTCGTGCCGACCAGGCTGTAGGACCGGGCTCCATCGTGCAGCACCAAACGGTAGTCAAAGGTGCGGGCGGCGCTGGCATGCCACAGCACTTTGGGGCCGTCCTGGAGCATTTGCAGCATGGGCGGACGGTCGACGGGGTGGAAATGGTCAGGCACCCATCGGTGGATCGCATACGTCAAGCCGGTGCGGACAAAGCGTTCCACGCGACGCCACCAATGCTCATCAGCGGCGCGAAACAGCTGCACCTGCCCGCCGGAAACGGGCAGCTCCAACGAAGCGGCATCCTTTCGGTCCACCACCAGACGGGAGGTGGTGAGCTTGCGCGCCCCCGCCTTGCCTACAACAGCCTGCACGGTGTGGGTCGGGTCCTGCCACAACTGGCTCCAATCCTGCACATCCATTTCCAGAAACAACGCCGCATCCACCGCAGCGTCGGCATCGGCAGGTCGCAGCCAGTCAGGTAGTTCTTGCGCACTGGGCACGGCGGCCAGGGCGCCCCGCAGCACTTCGGCCAGTACTGCGCCGCGCTTGGCCTCTGGCACGGCGTGAAGCATCGCGGGGGAAGCGGGGTGATCGGGCAAAGTCACTTGCACGGGCGGCCTGGACGGCAGTTCCGCCAGTGCCAGACGACAAGCCCGCTCGGCCAGTGCCGTGATGGTCAACAAAGGATTCACGCCCAGAGACGTGGGCATCACCGAGCCGTCCATCACCATCAGCCCGGCATGGACTTCGCCATTGGGCAGGAATACCTGCCCCCGGTGGTTCACCACCCCAGTATGCGGCGAACTCCCCATGCGACAGCCACCCAGGGGATGCACCGTGATCCAGCCGCCTTCCAGCTTGGGGCCGCTGAGTACGCTGGCAATTTTTTCGGGCAATACACCCGAGATGGGATTGGGCAAAAACTCGGCGCCCACATCTTCGACACTGGCCATGCGGGCACGGTGCAAGCGCGGTGCCGCATCGTTGGCATTTTCATCCCACGCCCAGGACAGGCGGGATTGCGGCGATGCCAGGTGGGCTCGCCCGGCGGCTGAATCGTGCCCCATGCCCAACATCACCAGGCTGCGGGCAACGGCATCGGGGCGAACCGCCAGCGGGTCCTGCGCCCCTTTGGAGCGCAAACCAAAGCGCACCAACTGGGGAAACATCCCCAAAGTGGACAAGGCCTCACCCACCAAAGGCACCAACATACCGGGCACGCCGCCGTCCTCGGTGACGGTGGAGCGGGTATGGTCTTCGCGGTCATGGAAGCGGATCACTCCGCTGATGGTGGGGCCCACCTTGGTGCTGAACGCGGGCCCGCTGCCCTCACCTACCGCATTGGCCTCGCGTTTCAAGTCAAACGCCGCGCTCAGGTCGTCGCCATTGGACGAAATGCCCTTGCCCAGCCAGGCATCTGCCACCGCCAGGCCTTTGGCGCGGGAGCGTAGCAAAATTTCAGTGGAACCAAAGGTGCCCGCGGACAAGACCACACGGCCGGTTCGGACGGTGAAAACATAGTCTGTCTCAACAGCGGCTTGGGGCGCCTGGCAGGCCTTTGCCCAGATCCCCCGTTCGGTCGTGCGCACGCAATGCACCAGCCAGTCCCGACCGGGATGCCTTGCATCGGGCCGGTGCTCTACATGCAAGACGCTGACGCCGGTGTACATGTGTGCACCGGCTTTGCGGGCGCGTGGCAAGTAGGTTTTATTCAGACTGAGCTTGGCATCGTGGTTGCAGCCCGAACAACAGTCGCCACAGCCCATACAGGCTTCACGCGGACCCAGTCCTTGCGGGGTATCCGCACGGAATTCAATGGCCAACGGCACATCTTCGGTGGTGACCGCGAGCCGGGCAGACTGGAATCGCTTTTTTGCGGCCTGTCCGATCTCCTGGAGGCGCTGGTATTTGAGCGTGGTTTGCGGCACACAGGCGGGAGATTTTTTTTGACTCTGCGGTGCCTGAATTTCCAGCCCTTCATAGGCGCGGCCATAGTCGTTGTCCAGGTTCTCCGTGCGCAAAGGATTTGGCCAGACCTCTTGCGCAAAGACGCGGGCGTCCGGGCGCAAGGCCACTGCTGCATTGATGAGGCTGCCCCCGCCCAATCCGTTACCGACCAGGGCGCTGGCTCGGGTTCCAATCCGGAAATCAAACAAGGCGTCTTCATACCCGGTGGTCACCGTCTCGCGCTGGTTGCCCCACTCGGCCCGCACGAATGCCCCGATTTGCCCCAGATCGGACGGGAATTCGCCTGCGATGTATTCCGAACCGCGCTCCAGCACCGCGACTTCCTGGCCATGCTCGGCGAACCGCAGGGCCGCAACCGCACCGCCGTACCCAGACCCGACGACGAGTACTTCAGGCGCATAAGAGAAGGTTTCGCCTTGGCAAGCTTCAATGAGGTGCTCAACGCTGTGTGACAGCCAATGCATAAACAGGCATTCCTTGGGTAAATGACGAGGGCAGCACTGCGCACAAATGGCCAATGAACACCCGTAGCAACCCCCTGTTGGGGTATTTTTACGGGCATTCCAGGTAGCGTCTATCCCCCATTCGGGTGATATCGGTAGTTTTTTTACCTGATTTCAGGGAGTCTCAGCTGTTATTGGCCAGGATACCCCAGCGGGCCAGCGCGTTGTCATCGCTCACACGGGCGTCCACCCAGCGCGCGCCATCGGGGGTTTGTTCTTTCTTCCAGAAGGGTGCCTGCGTTTTAAGGTAGTCCATGAGGAACTCACAGGCTTGAAAGCTCTCGCCCCGGTGGGCCGAGGTCACCGCCACCATCACGATCTGGTCCAGCGGTTGCAGCAAGCCGATGCGGTGGATCACACGCGTGGCATAGATGTCAAAGCGCTGCTGCGCTTCATCGATCATGGCTTCGATGGCTTTTTCCGTCATGCCGGGGTAATGCTCCAGCTCCATGCTGCTGATGCGCCCGGCCGTTCCCGCGGTATGGTCGCGCACGGTGCCGACGAAACTGCACACGGCGCCGACACGGGGGTCCTGGGCACGCAGGGCCGCGATCTCGGCGTTGAGGTCAAAGTCAGCCGCTTGGATGGTGACGCGTGAAAGGGGTGCTTGGCTAGGTTCCATGCCTGAATTGTGGCACTGTCTGGTGGCCCACCGCGACCCAATGCTAATATGCACCCATGCTCGCCAACACATCGCCCATTGCGCCTTTTGCCTCACCGGCAGTGGTCGTGCGGCGCGTCGTGAACGCAGCCAAGTCAAAAAAACCCAAGCTCATCTGACCGGAGCTGCGGTTCCGTCCTCAGATGAGCGATGGAACTGCCAAACGGCTCCCTGTTTTGCCCCCTTCCTCGCACCTCTGATGATGGTGACACCATCGGTCATTCTTGAACCAAGGATACAAGTATGCAAAATTCTGCCCATTTTTCAGGACTCTGGATTCCCCTGATCACCCCCTTCTCACATGGCGCGGTGGACCACCCGGCGCTGGCCAAGCTGGTACAACACTTATGCACCACCGGCATTGCGGGCTTTGTGGCCTGCGGCTCCACCGGTGAAGCCGCAGCGCTGGACAAGGAGGAGCAACTGGCCGTGCTGGACACCGTGCTGCAAGCAGCCGAGGGCCTGCCCACAGTCATGGGCCTGTCGGGCTACCACCTGCCGCACACGCTGGCCTGGGTCAAGACCCTGGCAACCCGCCCACTGGCGGGCCTGCTGGTGCCGACGCCCCACTACATCCGCCCGTCACAGGCGGGCCTGCTGCAATGGTTCCATGCCATCGCCGATGCCAGCGCCCTGCCCCTGATCGTCTACGACATTCCCTACCGCACCGGGGTGCGTATCGAGCTGGACACCCTGCGGCAACTGGGCCGCCACCCCGGCATACAGGCCATCAAAGACTGCGGGGGTGATGCGGCCAAGACACAGGCGCTGCTGGCGGAGGGGCAACTTCAAGTGCTGGCCGGCGAAGATGGACAAATTTTCAGCACCGCAGCGCTGGGCGGCCACGGTGCCATAGCGGCCAGCGCGCATGTACAAACCGAACGTTTTGTGCGCGTGCTCTCGCTGCTGCGCTCTGGTCAACTTGCGCAGGCGAGAGCATGCTGGAGACCGCTGCTGCCGCTGATCGAAGCCATGTTTGCAGAGCCCAACCCCGCCCCACTCAAGGCCTTGCTGGCACACCAGGGGTTTATCACCAATGAACTTCGCTCGCCCATGACCCAGGCCACGCAGGCCCACGCCGAGCGGGTGGTTCAGTTGTGTGCCGCCATCACTGCAGTGGAGTAGACCGGGGAACGCGAACCCGTTGCCGCTTAACCGCCGGTCACCGGGGGGAAGAAGGCAACTTCGGCCCCATCGTACAAGGCTGCGGATTCGTCACTCATGACCTGGTTGAGCGCCATGCGCACGGCTCGGCCACGCGCCAGGGCCTCGCCTGCCGCGCCCGGACGGGCGGCGAGTACGTCTCGCAGTTCGGCCAAGGTGGTGGCGCTGGTCTCCAGGGTTTCGCTGGAAGTGCCCATGGCCTCGCGGATGGAGGCGAAATACTTGATCTGAATTTTCATGCCAATAGTTCTGCAAAGGATACATACGCCACCACATCGCCATAGGCAATGGTGCGCCCGGCCGGGTTGACCACCAGTCCGTCACCCCAGACCGCCGAGGTCAACACCCCGGAACTCTGGTTGGGGTACAAATCCAAGCCACCGCTGGCATTGCGCCGCACCCGTAAGAATTCTTGCCGTTTATCGGCCCTGGCCCAATCAAAATGGGCGGGAGCAGCTACTGTTTTCATAGCAACATCATGCACCCCCTGCAAGCGCAGCACGAAGGGGCGCACCAGCAGCAAAAAGGTCACGAAGCTGGAAACCGGGTTGCCCGGCAAGCCCAGGAAATGGGCCGCACCAATGCGGCCATGGGCAAAGGGTTTGCCCGGCTTGATGGCGATTTGCCACAGGTCCAGCGTGCCCAGCGCCTGCACCGCCGGTTTGATGTGGTCTTCTTCCCCCACCGACACGCCGCCGCTGGTCAAAATGACATCGTGCGACAGCGCCGCCTCGCGCAAGGCCTGCACCGTGGCATCACGCTGGTCGGGCACGATGCCCAGGTCGGTCACCACGCAGCCCATGCGGCGCAGCAAGGCGCTCAAAAAGAAACGGTTGGAGTTGTAAATGGCGCCGGGCGGCATGTCCTGCGGTGCCACGGTGCCGGGTATGACCAACTCGTCTCCGGTCGAAAACAAGGCCACCCGGGGGCGCGGGGCCACCCCCAAATGCGCCAACCCGATGCTGGCCGCCAGCCCCAATTCGGCGGGTCCCAAACGCTGACCCCGGCGCAGGACCACGTCTCCCCGAGCGACGTCCTCCCCGGCCCGGCGAATCCATTGGCCGACGTGGGGCACGCTATTCACCCGCACACCAGGCATCTCCACAGAATCCGTGGCTGCTAGCACCGTGCAATCCTCTTGCATGACCACGGCGTCGGCGCCCGGAGGAATGGGGGCGCCGGTAAAGATGCGCGCCACGGTGTTAGGCTGCAAGGGGCTGCCAGCAGACCCGGCTGCAATGCGCTGGGAGACGGGGAAAACTTGCCCCGGTGCGGCAGCATCCGCGCAGCGCAGCGCATAACCGTCCATGGAACTGTTGTCCTGCGGCGGCACATGCAGCGCGGAGACCACGTCCTGGGCCAGCACACGGCCATCGGCATCGCCGGTGGCAACCCGCTCGACGTCTTGCAATGGAACGGCTGCAGCCAGGAGGCTGCGCAAAGCATCGTCAAGTGACTGCAGCGGCGCGCGCGGTGAAGCCGTCATAATTTCAATCCACTTTCGCTATGCTTTCAGTAGCTGCCTGCGCACTATCCATGCGGGCTGGCAGCACTTTTTACTCTTAATATCCGCACTCCTGCGCAATCAGCGCCTGGATCGTTGCCACATCCGCCTCCATCACCTGCACCCGTTTGGGCAGTGCTTCGATGCCGTCAAATTTGGCGGGGCGCACCGGCTCACGGCCGAGCGCTTCCACAATGGTCTGGGCAAACTTGATGGGCAAGGCGGTTTCCAGCACAACCATGGGGACACCGGCGCTGCGGTGCTCCATGGCCACTTTCAATCCGTCGGCGGTGTGGGTATCGATCATGACCTCGTGGCGGGCCCAGGTGTCGCGAATGGTGTCCAGGCGGTTGGCATGGGTGCTCTTGCCGCTGACGAAGCCGTAACGCGCGGCGGTCTGGGCAAACGCAGGGTCGGCGCTCAGGTCAAACTTACCATCGATGGCCAGCGCATCGGCAAACAGCGCCTTGACCCGCGCGCCGTCGCGGCCCAGCAGGTCGAACACAAAGCGCTCGAAGTTGCTGGCCTTGGAAATGTCCATGGACGGGCTGGAGGTTTCATGGGTATCGGCGCTGCCGCGCACCCGGTACACACCGGTGCGGAAGAACTCGTCCAACACGTCGTTCTCGTTGGTGGCCACCACCAGTTGGTCGATGGGCAGACCCATCATGCGGGCCACATGGCCGGCACACACATTGCCGAAGTTGCCGCTGGGTACTGCGAAGCTGATCTTCTGTCCATTCGATTCTGTTGCCTGGATATAACCAGCAAAGTAATACACCACCTGGGCCAGCAAACGTGCCCAGTTGATCGAGTTAACCGTGCCGATTTTGTATTTGCGCTTGAACTCCAGGTCGTTGCTGACCGCCTTGACCATGTCCTGGCAGTCGTCAAACACGCCCTTGATGGCGATGTTGTAGATGTTGGCGTCCATCAGGCTGAACATCTGCGCCTGCTGGAACGGGCTCATGCGTTCGTGCGGGCTGGTCATAAAGACGCGCACGCCCTTCTTACCCCGCATGGCGTACTCGGCCGCACTGCCGGTGTCACCGCTGGTGGCGCCCAGAATATTGAGTTCTTCGCCCCGGCGCGCCAGTTCGTACTCAAACAGATTGCCCAGCAACTGCATGGCCATGTCCTTGAAGGCCAGCGTCGGGCCATTGGACAAGGCTTCGAGCCACACACCGTCTTCCAGATGGCGCAGCGGTACGATTTCGCCGGTGCCAAACACCTCGGCGGTGTAGGTCTTGGCGCACAGGGCGCGCAGGTCGGCGGCGGGAATATCGTCGATATACAGCGACAGGATTTCAAACGCCAACGCGGCGTAGCCCTGCTCATGGTAGACCTTGCGCCATTCACCCAAGGTGGCATCGCTGACCTGGGGATACGCCTCAGGCAAATACAAGCCACCGTCTGGCGCCAAGCCTTCGAGCAGGATTTCGCAAAATTTGCGGGGGGTGGTGTCGCCACGGGTAGAGAGATAGTTCATGTGTTCAATGGGGCAATGTAACTTGGGATTTTCGTCGAAATCAACCGACTTCAAGCACCCGGTGCCTGCTCAATTTGGGTCAATTTGGATTGCAGATACTTTTCCATGGGTGCCAATTCACGGTCAGCGCTCAGAACTTCGCGCAGGCGCTTGACCAAACCCAGGGCCTCTGCAAATGCGTTGCGTGCCTCTTCCAGTTGTCCCAGGTCGTACACCACATTGCCCACCTTTTCCAAAGACACACTGAGGTCACGCAGACTTTGCGGGCTGTGGCCGGTCAGAGTGGTCAATTGGCGGCTGATCTTCAGGCTTTCCTGGTGGGCGTTGCGGGCTTCTTCCAGCAGCCCCAGGTCGCGCGCCACATCGCCCACCTTGTTTAAAGACACGCTGAAATCGCGCAGGCTTGGCGGACTGTAGCCGGTCAGGGTAGTCAGTTGGCGGCTGATATCCAGGCTTTCCTGGTAGGCGCTGCGGGCTTCTTCCAGCAGCCCCAGGTCGCGCGCCACATCGCCCACCTTGTTTAAAGACACGCTGAAATCGCGCAGGCTTTGCGCGCTGCTGTCGTCCAGGGTAGACAGTTGGCGGCTGATATCCAGGCTTTCCTGGTAGGCGCTACGGGCTTCGTCCAGCTGCCCCAGGTCACGCGCCACATCGCCCACCTTTTCCACCGACACGCTGAGGTCGCGCAGGCTTTGCGCGCTGTTGCCGGTCAGGGTAGTCAGTTGGCGGCTGATCTCCAGGCTTTCTTGGTAGGCGCTGCGGGCTTCGTCCAGCTGCCCCAAGTCGCGCGCCACGTCGCCCACCTTATCCAATGACACACTGAGGTCGCGCAGGCTTTGCGCGCTGCTGTCGTCCAGGGTAGTCAGTTGGCGGCTGATCTCCAGCGCCTGCTCGGCCAACAATTGCGCTTGCTTGGGTTGCTGCAACTCCCGCAAACGGTCTACCAATTGCCAAGCCAAACTGGGTGAAGGCCGTTGATTGGGTTCCCGGAGCCACCTGTCCCCCAGTGTTTGCCAACGCTGCAGCATCGCGGCCAGCACGCCCGGATCTTGCTCTGCGGCCACAAGGGAAGGTGCCGTCTGACGGTCACGCTGGTGATGGTCATCGTTGTCGATACGCCAAGGCGCGACCACATGGCTTGCACTGCGCACCGACCAAAGATCGGGGGCGATCTCCGCCGCGCGATTTTGAAAATGGGTGGGCAACACGAGGAAAATGAAAACATGGTTTCGCCCCAACACCGAGCGGTTTTCATTCAACCGCGCCAGCACTGTGTCACGGTAGAGGTCCCACTCTGGGAGCGGCTCGCCCAAAGCAAGCCAAAAAGGCTTAGCCACAGCTTCATTGGATGCCGCCAGCAAGGGGGCCAACACCTTCGAAGGTGCCTCAGTCGCACCTGCGGGCCGCAACATACGCAAACACAGTGACTTGGCGCGTAAGTGGGCGTCGAGTTCGGCGGCCAACCATTGGTTTGCCAATGCGTAGTCACTAAATAGGTAGACCACACCCACGCCACTGTGGTGGCGCAATTGCTGGCGCAAGCGCCGCAGCAATTGAAAATGCGCAAGGCTGGGGTTCATTCACGCATCACCGCAGCAGGCTTACGGTGCCGCGGCGGGAGCCAAAGGGGGCTGTGCCTCTGGCCGCCCCAACACCCAATCCCGCAGCAAGGGGTGAATGGCATACCACGCACTGCCATTGAGATACGCCAAGATGTGCTTGGTTGCCAGATAGCGCTGAAAAACGGCGTTGTCAATCTTGTCGTCCAGCTCCGGCTCATGGCTGCGTTCCAGGCGTGCCATCCAGGCAATATGGGCGCTGGGCACGAGCTTGGGTGGACTGATCTGTCCCCGCACCACCTCCAGCAGTTCGTGATGGGGTGTGGATGGATCGATTTCCAGTTCGATCAATACGACTTTAATGGCGCGCAAATAGTCCCGCAAGTCACCACCGCAGTCGCGAATAATCTCCGCCAGCAAGCTGGGCACAATGAAATTCTGCCAATCGGGGTAGCGCAAGGCCAGCAAGGCCGTCATTTGTTTGACGCCGCCTTCGGTATCCAGCGCATTGCTTCGTTTTTTAAAGACATGGACCGAGGGCATGTCCACTACAAGCCCTTGCCCGAGGATGCTGGGCAACTGGGGATTTTGCGCTATCAAAAATGGCGCCACGGAATACACCACATGCACATCGGGCAGTCGCAAGGCCGTGCCCTCGCTCAAAAAAAGCCGCTGAACAGTTTCGTAAACCTTGTCGGCGTCATCACCATACCCTCGAATTTTTTCCAGCGAATCGGCAATCAATACGCATTTTTCACCGTTCGGACAGATATCCGCCACCAACTCGCTGACAAACCGGTGGGCCTGACTCACAAAACTGCCAACATTGGCCCTGATCACATCCTCCAACCGTCCACGGAAACCTTCATCCGTTTTTAAGGCCAATTGCAACTGGGCCTTGGCCGTCGCAATATCCGCAGTCAGATTGATGCTTGTGAGCGTAATATTGGTGCGGGTTAAAAAATCCGCAAGCCTCTGCACCGGCGTACGCTTTCCCTGGATCGTTCCCACGGTCTCAACCCAGGAGGCGATCAGGGCGAGCAACATGCTGGCCAAATCAATTGGGGCGTTCAAATTGAGCCAGTCTTCCAGGTCGCAGTAATAGACCTTGCAGGATGAACTGCGTAATTCCGCCTTCAACCGCAACAGCTCAGTGCTTTTACCGCTGCCAATTTGACCGGTAAAAAGATACACACCGTCGCCATTGCGATGCGAAATCTCATGCTTCAAACGAAGCAAAGCATCACGCGGTCCTTGCAAATGCTGGACATAAAGGTCTTTGCCCGCCGCCTGCCCTACATCAAGTGGTTCAGTGTTTTGGACAGCTCGAATGAACTTATTGAGTTCAGAGGCGGCGTTTGGTGTCTGCATTGGCTTAGAGTTTTTCCTGAGTTGAGAGGCTATGCCAACTCTTCCTTGCGAATACGGACCATGGGCTGCAACACGGTGGGTAGCGCCTGCATCTGTGCCAGGGCGGCATCCATCCTGGCTTCCACGCAGTCGTGCGTCAGAATGATCAGATCGGTCTGTGTCGAGCCTTCACCACCCACCTCGTCGGCTTCGCGCTGCAGTACCGCATCGATGCTGATACCCGCCTCGGCCAGCAGGCCGGTCACGGTGGCCAGCACGCCCGCTTCATCGGCCACCCGCAAGCGCAGGTAGTAGCTGGTCACGACTTCGCCCATAGGCAAAACCGGCGTGTCGCTCATGGCGCCCGGCTGGAACGCCAGATGGGGCACGCGGTGCGCGGCGTCGGCGGTGTGCAGGCGGGTGATGTCCACCAGATCGGCAATCACCGCGCTGGCGGTGGGCTCGGAGCCTGCACCCTTGCCGTAGTACAAGGTGGTGCCGACCGCGTCGCCATTGACGACCACGGCGTTCATGGCGCCTTCCACATTGGCAATCAGCCGCTTGGAGGGGATCAAACTGGGATGCACGCGCAGCTCGATGCCTTTGGCCGTCTGCTTGGTAATGCCCAGCAGCTTGATGCGGTAGCCCAGTTGCTCGGCATAACGGATATCGGCCGCCCCCAGCTTGGTGATGCCTTCCACATAGGCCTTGTCAAACTGCACTGGAATACCAAAGGCAATGGCCGACATCAGGGTGACCTTGTGCGCAGCGTCCACGCCTTCGATATCGAAAGTCGGGTCGGCCTCGGCGTAACCCAGGCGCTGCGCTTCTTTGAGCACCACGGCAAAGTCCAGGCCCTTGTCGCGCATCTCGGACAGGATGAAGTTGGTGGTGCCGTTGATGATGCCGGCGATCCACTGGATGCGGTTGGCGGTCAGGCCTTCGCGCAAGGCCTTGATGATGGGAATGCCACCGGCCACCGCCGCCTCAAACGCCACCATCACACCCTTGGCGGATGCTGCGGCAAATATCTCGGTGCCGTGCACGGCCAGCAAGGCCTTGTTGGCGGTGACCACATGTTTGCCAGCGGCAATGGCTTCCAGCACCAGCGCCTTGGCAATGCCATAACCGCCAATGAGTTCAATAACGATATCGATCTCGGGATTGGCAATCACGGCGCGGGCATCGGCCACCACCTGAACACCCTCACCCACCGCCGCTTGGGCACGCGCTACATCCAGATCCGCCACCATGGTGATTTCAATGCCACGGCCCGCGCGGCGTTGAATTTCTGCCTGGTTGCGCTGTAACACGTTGAATACGCCACTGCCTACAGTACCAATGCCCAGGAGGCCAACTTGAATCGATTTCATAAATTTTTGAGTTAAATAGGGCCTCAGCCCTTATGGATTAAGCGCGAGCAGCTACCAATTTAATAGCACCCGACGTGCCTTGGGTATTCTGCGATACATGGTTTCTGCGGTAGTTCTCCAGGAATTTGGCGATGCGCCCAATCGCTTCACGCAAATCGTCTTCATGCGGCAAAAAGACAATGCGGAAATGGTCGGGTTGCTGCCAGTTGAAGCCCGTGCCCTGCACCAGCATGACACGCGTTTCCCTCAGCAGTTCCAGAAAGAACTGGCGATCGTCTTCAATCGGGTAGACCTTGGGGTCCAGCCTGGGAAACATGTACAGCGCCGCACTGGGTTTC
Organism: Burkholderiales bacterium RIFCSPLOWO2_12_FULL_61_40; assembly: GCA_001770935.1. Taxonomy (GTDB): domain Bacteria; phylum Pseudomonadota; class Gammaproteobacteria; order Burkholderiales; family Burkholderiaceae_C; genus Allorhodoferax. The sequence continues at coordinate 84,039 of MESI01000050.1, forward strand.
ACACAGCTCACGCCAGGAATGGCGGTGATCAATTCGTAAGCCAGGTCGCGCTGGCGGCGCAGCCGACCGCCCTCGCCCACCAAATCATTGATGCTTTGGTAACCGCCCAAGGCCGTCTGAATGGCCCACTGGCCCGGCACATTGGAGCACAGCTTCATGTTGGAGAGCATGTTCAAGCCCTCGATGTAGTCGGTGGCATTTTTCTTGTCGCCCGACACCGCCAGCCAGCCAGCACGGTAACCACACGAGCGGTAGCTCTTGCTCAGGGAGTTGAAAGTGAGGGTCAGCACATCGGTAGACAGCGAAGCCAGCGCCGTGTGTTTGGCACCGTCGTACAAGACCTTGTCGTACACCTCGTCGGCCAGAATCACCAGGCCGAATTCACGGGCAATCTCCACCAGGCTCACCAGTAAGGAGTCTGAGTACAGAACGCCGGTCGGGTTGTTGGGGTTGATCACCACGATGCCCTTGGTGCGGGGCGTGATCTTGGCCCGAATGTCGTCCAAATTGGGCATCCAGCCATTGGCTTCGTCACACAGGTAGTGCACCGGTGTGCCCCCCGACAGGCTGGTGGCTGCGGTCCACAGCGGATAGTCCGGCATGGGCAGCAGCAATTCGTCGCCATTGTCCAGCAAGGCGTTGGTGGCCATGGTGATCAACTCACTGGCGCCATTGCCCAGGTAAATGTCATCCAGCGTCACACCCGCCACACCCTGTTTTTGGGTTTCGTGCATCACCGCCTTGCGCGCAGCGAAGATGCCTTTGCTATCGGAGTAACCCGCCGAATTGGGCAGGTTGCGGATCATGTCCTGCTGAATTTCCTCGGGCGCGTCAAAACCGAATACGGCCAAGTTGCCAAGGTTGAGCTTGATGATCTTCTGGCCCTCGTCCTCCATTTGACGGGCTGCATCCATGATGGGACCGCGGATGTCGTAGAGTACGTTTGCCAGTTTGGCAGATTTCTGAATGGTTCTCAAAGTCCCTCCGATAGTCAACAGCACAGGGTGAAACCTATAATTTGACCACAGTTCCATGCACTCTTCCTGCAGTGCAGCATTCATTTACACCCCACTATCCCCATGAAACTCCAAGCAGACGCCATCAACGGCCCCTCCATAACGGGATACGGACCGGGTTGGGTCGCCGTCAATGGCGAGAGATTCACCACCAGCATCATCATTCACAGTGCAAACGGACGCTCTGACTGGGAGTGCGCCCGTTTTGAAGATCTGCAGCCCCAGCACTTCGCGCAATTGGCCACCGCAGACACCGAATTGGTCCTGTTTGGCAGCGGTGAACGCATCCGTTTTCCGCAAGCCCAGTGGCTACAGGCGCTGTATGCGCGCCGCATTGGTGTGGAAACCATGGACACCCAGGCGGCCTGCCGTACCTATAACTTTTTGGCGGGTGAAGGCCGAAGGGTCGTTGCGGCTCTTTTGTTGTGAGTCAACAAACCCCGCAGCCTCACAAGGGGATTTTCAGAGTAAAATCGTGGGTTGCTGTCTAGGGTAATTCTGAATACTGTCACGATTCGGGTCCCTGAACTAAGACTGACACATCCTGCACGCGAGACTGAAACACCATATGGCGATCGTTGTCAACAAACCCCTCCCCGAATTTGAAGCCAATGCAACCGGCGGCATCAAGGTAAGTAATACCAATCATGTCGGGAAAATCATGGTTTTGTACTTCTATCCCAAGGACAATACACCAGGCTGCACCACCGAAGCAATGCAGTTCAGAGACAAATTCAAAGACTTTGCCAAAGCGGGCGCCACTGTGTACGGCGTCTCTCGCGACAACATGAAATCGCACGACGAATTCAAGGCCAAGCTGGAACTTCCATTTGAACTCATCGCGGACACCGAAGAGAAAATGTGCCACATGTTTGGTGTGGTCAAAAACAAAATCATGTACGGCAAGAAGGTCAAGGGCATTGAACGCAGCACCTTCCTGATCGGCGCGGATGGCGTGCTCAAGGAAGAATGGCGTGGACTCAAAGTTCCTGGCCATGTCGATGACGTTTTGGTGGCAGTCAAAGCACTAAAAAAAGCCGCTTAAAGTAAAGCACCCGGTTTGCATAACGGTGTCACGCCGACGCCCAATGGCTCATGCATAATGGGCTCATGCCGGTAAACTTTGCAACCGCCTTCCCCAAAAAAGCCGCCTTGGCTCAAGGCGGCTTTTTTGTTTTTTCGGCACCGGCTTTCCCCTTTTCTTCTACTTGAGTTCCACTTCATGCCACTGCCCACTGCCCCCAAAAAACGTGCTGACCAGCTTCCAGCCAAGGCGTTTGAAGCAACCGCCCGCGGAACCCCTCGTATGCCGAAAAAACCGGACAGCTCCGTTGTAGAGCAGACCATGCGCGCCACGACCCCGGCAGCGAAAAAGGCCATCCCTACAGAAAGCGCGCGCAAACCCACCAAAGCGCCAGCGCTGCTGAAGGAACCCGTCGCCAAGCCAATTCCCCCTACGGCCATTCCTGCTCCCGCAAGCGTAGCCACCAGCCCTGCCAGCCGCTCCAGAAAGCTCGCACGCTCTGGCGCACGCAAACTGTTTGTCCTCGACACCAATGTGCTCATGCACGATCCCATGTGTCTCTTCCGTTTTGAGGAACATGACATTTACCTTCCCATGATCGTGCTGGAGGAGTTGGACGGGCACAAAAAAGGCATGACCGAGGTAGCCCGCAATGCCCGCCAAACCAGCCGCACGCTGGACGCGCTTGCTGGCACGCCCGGAGCAGACATCTCGGCTGGGTTCGAGCTGAACAGCACGGGCCATAAAGATGCGGGCGGCAAGCTCCTATTCCAAACACAACCCCTGGACTACTCCCTGCCCACCAGCCTGCCCCAGGGCAAAGCTGATAACCAGATTTTGGGTGTCGTGGAAGCCTTGCGCAAAACCTACGCCCCCCGGGAAGTGGTTCTGGTGTCCAAGGACATCAACATGCGCGTCAAAGCCCGTGCTTTGGGGCTGGCGACCGACGACTACCAAAATGACAAGACCCTGGAAGACGGCGATCTGCTGTACTCGGGCTCATTTGCCCTCCCCGCAGATTTTTGGGCTACCCACGGACAGGCCGTTGAGAGCTGGCAACAAGGGCAACACACCTTCTACAAAATTGACGGGCCGGCTGTCCCCAATATGTTGATCAACCAGTTTGTCTACTTTGAGGCCCCCGGTGAACCCAGCCTGTACGCCCGCGTCACCGAAATTCGTGGGAGCACCGCCGTGCTCAAGACCCTGCGCGATTTCACACACCTCAAGAATGCTGTCTGGGGCGTCACCACCCGCAACCGGGAGCAGAACTTTGCCATGAATCTGCTGATGGACCCGGAAATCGACTTTGTCACGCTCACCGGCACAGCCGGTACCGGAAAAACCCTGCTGACCCTCGCAGCAGGCCTGACCCAGGTGCTGGATGATCGCCGTTACACAGAAATCATCGTCACCCGTGCCACGGTGAGCGTAGGCGAAGACATCGGCTTTCTGCCAGGTACCGAAGAGGAAAAAATGGGCCCCTGGATGGGGGCACTGGACGACAACCTGGAAGTCTTGGGCAAGAGTGACACCAGCGCCGGTGAATGGGGACGCGCCGCCACCAACGAGTTGATCCGCAGCCGTATCAAGATCAAAAGCATGAACTTCATGCGCGGGCGCACCTTCATGAACAAATACGTCATCATTGACGAGGCGCAGAACCTAACGCCCAAGCAGATGAAGACCCTGATCACCCGCGCCGGCCCCGGCACCAAGATCATTTGCATGGGCAACCTCGCGCAGATTGACACACCCTACCTCACAGAAGGCTCCTCTGGCCTCACGTTTGCCGTAGACCGGTTCAAGGGCTGGCCACACGGGGGCCACATCACCTTGGCCCGCGGGGAGCGCTCCCGTTTGGCCGACTTTGCAAGCGACGTGCTATAAATAAAGTAGCTGCCTGCGCAATGTTTGTGCAGGCTAGCAACACTTTTTAGTAGTCACCCCCACCACCACTGGCCAAGCTCTCAAACTTGGTGATGTGGCGCAGGAAGGCCAGCTTGACGGTCCCGGTGGGGCCGTTACGCTGCTTGGCAATGATCACTTCGGCAACGCCGGGCTCCTTGCAAGCGTCCTTGGTGTAGTACTCGTCACGGTAAATGAACATGATGATGTCGGCATCCTGCTCGATGGCGCCTGACTCGCGCAAGTCACTCATCATGGGGCGCTTGTCGGGGCGTTGCTCCACACTGCGGTTGAGCTGCGACAGTGCAATCACCGGGCACTTCAACTCACGGGCCAGCATTTTCAGTCCCCGGGAGATTTCACCCAGTTCGGTCGCCCGGTTTTCGCCATCTCCGCCGGTGCCACTCATCAGCTGCAGGTAATCCACCACGATCAGACCGAGTTGCCCGCACTGACGGGACAAGCGGCGGGCATTGGCCCGCAACTCACTGGAGGTCAGGCCCGCGCTTTCATCAATGTGCAGAGAGATATTGCGCAGCTTTTCAATGGCCTCGGACAGGCGCGGCCACTCGTCATCACTCAGCTTTCCGGTGCGCAAATGGCCTTGGTCAATACGACCGATCGAACCCACGATACGCACCGCCAACTGGGCGGCACCCATTTCCATGGAAAACACCGCGACCGGCAAGCCTTCGTTCAGGGCCACATGTTCCGCAATATTGATGGCCAGCGCCGTCTTCCCCATGGAGGGACGCGCCGCCAACACAATCAAGTCCCCCGCCTGCAGGCCAGCCGTCATGCGGTCAAAGTCGTAAAAACCCGTAGGCACGCCGGTCACCTCGTTCGGGTTATCGGCCATCTCTGTCACACGGTCCAGCAAATTGACGACCAGCGTATCCATGCCCTGGAAGCCTTGTTTGTTGCGCTTGCCCTGCTCCCCAATCTTGAAGATTTTCTGCTCGGACTCATCCACGATGTCGGCAACTGGGCGCCCCTTGGGGTTGAACGCATTGGTGGCAATTTCGTCACTGGCCGATACCAGTTTTCTCAGCGTGGAGCGGTCACGCACGATCTCGGCATAGCGGCGGATATTGCTGGCGCTTGGCACATACTGGGCAAGGGAATTCAGGTAGGCCAGACCACCGATTTCTTCGGCCTTGCCCTGGTTTTGCATGTGCTCGAACACCGTGATCACGTCGGCTGGTTTGCTTGCGTTGACCAAAGTTCCAATGGCAGCATAGATAAGACGGTGCTCGTACCGGTAGAAATCTTCGTCCATCAATATATCGCCGACCCGGTCCCATGCCGCATTGTCCAGAAGCAGGCCACCCAATACACTGGACTCCCCTTCAATGGAATGGGGTGGAATGCGCAGTTGGGCGATTTGGCGGTCTGAACCGTAGTCTTCATTGGTCGAAAGTGCGGCTGACATGGTGTTTTCCTTGAATCTCTCCATGCTACGCGGGCAGACTCAGTCCGTCGAGTGAATGGCTGGGAACAAACTGTGGGCAAGCTGTGCAAATGATGGGATAACTTGCACCCCAAAAGACAAAAGCCGCTAGGGGCAGGCCCTGGCGGCTTTTTTGAACCGAATCAGAACCTGGTATTCAGGTCCTGAAAAGATCCAATAGATTAGGCAGTTTCGCCGTACACGGAAACCGTGATATCGACGGCCACATCGGTGTGCAAAGACACACTGACGGTGTTGTCGCCAACGACCTTGATCACGCCATTGGGCATGCGCACTTGCGATTTCGCCACTTTGTAACCGTTCTTGGTCAACTCTTCAGCGATGTCCGCATTGGTCACGGAACCGAACAAACGGCCATCCACACCGGCCTTTTGGGTCAGCTTGATGGTTGTACCGCCGAGCTTGGCGCCCAGGGCTTGGCATTCGGCCAATTTTGCAGCGGCAATTTTTTCCAACTCAGCGCGCTTGGCTTCGAATTCTGCCTTGGCAGATTCGGTGGCACGGCGTGCACGGCCAGAAGGAATCAGGAAGTTACGGGCATAGCCATCTTTCACCTTGACGATTTCGCCGAGGTTGCCGAGGTTCACGACCTTGTCGAGCAGAATAATTTGCATGGTCGTACTCCTTAGATCTT
>MESI01000051.1 GCA_001770935.1 Burkholderiales bacterium RIFCSPLOWO2_12_FULL_61_40
CAGCGGCGTCTGTTGAGTGAAATATCCCCTGCCTCTGATGTTGTTCAGGCTCTGATGTTGGGGGAGTTGGAGCTATGAGCGTTAATGTCTACAAACCGCATGTTCTCGTGTTGCCGGAAGATGATGCTGACCGACAAATTGCCACCGGTTTTCTACTTGACCCATCGCTGAAACCTCGCAACATCCAGATTCCAGATTGAGCAGTACCACCGCATGCTCAAACAAGTTTGCAATGTTGAGCGTTTCCAGGTGCGGGGCAAAGTGCCCATACTGAACCATATCTTTGCCGCACTGAGCAGCTTTGTCGAGCTGCAAAAAATGCAATTCATGGGAGACATCGACAACGCTTATCAGTGGCAGCGTGAATTGTTCACCGAAGTCGTTGCTGCTTTTATCAGAAGCTTCGTTCCTGGAAAAGAACACCTCACGCCACAATTTCGTGCAACTGTCAATGCGTAAGTCCTACGTTGGTATTTATTGCAGGTATTCACGAGCGGCGATCAACTGTGCCCAGGCAAGTGGGCTCCATGGCAAGTCGGCAAACAGCCCGGCGGCGAGCGTGGCGCCAGCGGTCGCCAGCGGTGGCAGGAGCAGCAGCCATTTGGTTTCGCGCCAACCGCGCGCCAGTATGTTTTCCGCAGGCCATGCGGCGGGTGTTTTTTGAAACCAGCAACGCCAGAGAATCGGCAGAAAGTAGGCTGCGTTGAGCAAAGTGGAAATCCACAGAATCCAGATGGCCCAATTCATGCCTGCGGCCTGTGCACCGTCGGAAAGCCATGTTTTGCTGACCGCGCCCGCCGTGAACGGTGTACCTATCATGCTCAGCGCGGTGATGCTAAACGCCAAGGTCGTCAGAGGCATGCGTCGGCCAGTGCCGCCCATCTGACTGACTTTGTGTATTCCCAGCGTTTCGGCGTAGTTGCCAGCACAAAAGAACATGGTGATTTTCATGATGCCCTGGTGTACCAGGTGCACCAGACCACCGACGGTACCTATGGGGCCAAACAAGGCGACGCCGAGCACAATATAAGACACTTGACTCACCGTCGAGAAGGCCAGTCGCCTCTTCAAGTCGTCCTGGCTCAGTGCGCGCAGGCTGCCCCAGATGATGGTGAGCGAAGCGGCAATGGCCAGCGGCGTCAGGAGCTGGAGCGACTGGGCGAACTCGATGCCATACACGTCATACACAATGCGCACGATACCAAAGGCGCCAGCTTTGACCACGGCCACCGCGTGCAGCAGGGCCGACACCGGCGCAGGCGCGACCATGGCATGGGGCAGCCAGCCGTGTAGCGGAACAATCGCCGCCTTGACGCCAACGCCAGCCATCAGCAGCAGGAATATCGTTTGCAATTGCCAGTCTTGAACCGAACCGACAGCGACCAGTGACGTGATTGCGCCGCCATGCGCGAATTCAGTATGGCCGAGCAGACCGGACAGCCAGACGATGCCGATCAGGAGCAGCGCGCCGCCGGTCAGCGTATAGCTAAGGTAGATGGTCCCGGCGCGCATCGCCCGCGCAGTGCCGCGGTGCACGACCAGCGGAAAGGTAGCGAGTGTCAGCAGTTCGTAGAAAACGAAGAAGGTGAACAGGTTGGCGGCCATGGCGATACCCATCGTCGCGGTGACGCAGAGGCTGAAGAAACCAAAAAAGCGGTTCAGATGCGCTGCGCCTTCAAGGTACCCGATGGCGTAAAGCGTGGTGAACAGCCAGAGCACGGCGGACAGCGTGACGAACAAAAGCGCCAGTGCGTCCGCCCTGAAGACAATATCGATGCCTGGCAGCACCGCGTAGCGGACAAGGTATTTCTCCCCGACGGCCACCCCGGCCAGGAGCGTGCCGATCAAGGCGAGTTTGGCCAGTGCACCGAACAGGTTCAAGGTGGTGCGCAGCCGGATGTGGTCCTGAGGCAGCGCGAAGATGATCAAGCCCGGCACCAGGGACGAGGCCAGCAATGCGAGCGGCAAAAGCTCGTTTTGCGTCATGCCGGGACCTGCCTCCCGATGGCCAGCAAGCGAAGAATCTCCATGCCGCGCAGCCCTACCGCCACGCTCGCTGCGGCGAGGAAAAAAGCCGTCCATTCGAGCATGCGTGGCACGGCGCCGTGTCGCCGCCTCTCGTCAGGCACGACAAGAAAGGCCTGGCGCAGCACCCGAAACACGTAGACCGCCGCCAGCAGACTCCCGGCGATGATCACGACGACAAGCCACCAATGACCCTGCCTCAGCGCGGCATGGATGAGCAACCACTTTGCCAGGAAACCACCCGATGGGGGTAGCCCCATCAGGGTCATGCCGGCCAGCGCGAAGGCAAACAGCGTGACAGGTAGCCGACCCGCCACGCCCGCCACATCGGCCACAGCGTCGCGTCCATTGAGATGGATGAACACGCCGGTCGCCGCGAACATGGCCGCCTTCGCCAGTCCGTGGGCCACCACCTGCATCGTCCCGGCTTGCAAGGCAATCTCGTCCGGACCGAGCAGGGGAAAGACCAGGAACAGGTAGCCCAGCTGGGCCACTGTCGAATAGGCCACCAGTTCCTTCAGGCGCTCGGTGTGGATCGCGTGCCAGGACCCCCAAAGAATTGCCACGCTGCCCAGGAGCGCCGCAAGCCAGGCAGCGGCAGCGCTCATCGGCAGGAAGGGCCCCAGCCAGAGCCGAAGGATCAGATAGAACGAGGCCTTCACGACCAGCGCGGAAAGCAGAGCCGACACCGGCGCTGGCGCGCTGCCGTGGGCCGGCGGCAGCCAGTAGTGGAAGGGGAATAGGGCGGTCTTGAGCATCAGCCCAAACAGCATCAGCCCAGCGGCGAGCCAGACCGCCCGCGGCGCGGCGGAATCGATCAACGGCCCCAGTGTCGCGATCGACACCGTGCCATAGACACCGTACAACAACGCGACCCCCAGCAAATACATACTCGAACCGACCAGCGTCGCCAGCAGGTAGCGCAGGCCCGCCGCGATCTGCCGGGCGTCGCCGCCTGTCACGACCAGCCCCACCGAGGCTAGCCCGACAATTTCGAGCGTCACGTACAGGTTAAACAGATCGGTTGAGAGGAACAGCGCATTGAGCCCGCCCAGCAGCATGCCGGCGAGGGGCCAAAAGTAGTGTGCGGTGGCGTCTCCTGCGGCGAAGTAGGTCCGCGCGTAGAGCATCAGCGGCAGGGCCACCAACTGGGTTAGCAGCAGCATGATGGCGGCCAATCCATCGGCAGCGAGATCAATGCCGAGCGGCGCGCCCCAGCCGCCGATGGCATGGGTGCGAATCCCACCCTCCAGAAGACTGCCCCCCACCAGCAGCGCGCAAAAGAGTTGCAGCGCCACGCCGGTGCCCGCGAGCCATGCTCCGCGTCCGGGTCCCAGCAAGAAAGCGCCGCAAGCCCAGAGCAGCGGAAGCAAGACGAGCCAGGCCAGTGGATCAGTCATCATCGACTTCTGGCAATGTGCATTTTCCAGTCAGCGCAAAGAGCCGCCGTGCCAGTGCCAGCGCCAGCGCCGTGGCGGCCAAGGCGACGACAATGCCCGTAAGTACCATCGCCTGCGGCACAGGATCGAGATGGTCCGTGCGCTGGGCCAGGCCCACCAAAACCAGGAAGACGCCGCTACCCATCAGGTTGAAGGCCAGAATGCGGCGAACCAGATGGTCAATCAGCACCACGCCGGCCACCCCCATGGTGAACAGCAAGACGCCGGTGCAGGCGAATATCAGCCCCGCACTCATGACAGAAAGAGAAACAGGCCGGCCAGAATCAGCCCCAGCGACATGCCAAGGCAGGCTTCAATCAGCAGGATCAGGTAACCCGCCTGCCAAGGCGGGTACTGCAGCAAAGCGCCCTGCGCGAGCATGGCGCCGGCCACGGCAAGAAAGACCAGGAAACCGCCGACCAGTCCCACGCGTAAACGGATTCCCGGCGGTCCCCAGCCCGGCAATAACCCGGCCAGATGCAGGAGTACGGCACCGGCAGCCAGCACCGCCCCGGCCTGAAAGGCTCCACCGGCCCGGTGTGCACCGATCCAGAGCAGGTAGACGGCTGCCAGGACCATCAACGGCGCGGCGATCCGCGCCAGGGTTTGCACCACTGCGTCGGCCGGCGATGGTGCGGCCACGGTCTCCTTTGTCCCAGAGATTGCGACGGCAAGCACCCCGAACAGCGCGAGCAGCAGAACGGCAATTTCGAGCAGCGTGTCGTATCCGCGAAAATTGAGCAGCACGGCGGTCACCGGATGGTGGACCCCGCTCGCCGCCATTTGGGCGGCAACTACGTCGGACAGATTGACAACTGGCGTCGGCAATTCGAGCATGGCCGCGATCATCGCGAAGGAGAAGATTGCGGCGCTCAACACCACGGCCATGCGCTTCATGGCTTGCGTCCGCCGCGCAGTATGCCGATGGCGTCGAGTAGAAATGCGCCGGTGAGACCGGCCCCGATGGCGGCCTCGGCCAGCGCAATGTCCGGCGCCGACAGCCGCGCCCAGGCGAGCGTCAGCAGAAGACCGAAAACAATGAAGAAGATGACGGCGCGCAAGATATCCGGCGTGGCAAGCGCGCGCCAGGCGCTCCACAGCAGCGACGCAGCGAGCAGAAGGTCGATGGCGAGACCGGTCGTCACCGATCACCCTTGCGCCAGGGTACCAAACCCAGCGTGTCGGCTCGGTGCGCAATGGCGTAACTGACAGCGGCGCTCGCCGCCAGACCCAGCGGCCAGATGAGCAGCAGCTTCAGCGCGATGACAAGGCTTTCGGCTTGCACCGCCAGCCCCGCGAGTACACAGCCCAGTCCGAGATTGTCGGCCTTGGTCAGCGCATGCAGCCGCGCATAGACGTCAGGAAAGCGCAGGAGTCCCACCGTGCCTGCGCAGTAGAAGAATGCGCCGACGACCAGAAAAAAGGCACTCGCGTAGTCAGTTACCGCGCTCATCGTGCACACCACCGTGCCAGGCGCGCCGGACGAAGGCGACACCCGCGATCGCCGCCAACAGGGCCAGCGTCAGCGCCACGTCGACCAACGCAGGCAAATGCATCGCCTGCGCCAGCAGCACCAGCATGCCCACTCCGGTGCTGCCGAACAAAAGCGCCGTCAGCATGCGATCGGCCGGCGTTGGCCCGCGACCAGCGGCGACCAGCGCAACCACCAGATTGATCAGCAGGAACAAGGCCACGGGGAGTTCCAAGCCGGTCATGGCACAAGCCCGAACAGTCGCGCTATATGACCTTCCAGCGAGCGCGCCTCTTTTGCCATCGGCAAACGCCCATCCAGCACATGCAGTCTGAGTCGCCGGTGGTCCAGCCGCATGCCGACCGAACCCGGCATTAATCCGAGCGCGCCCAGCATCAGGATGCTCGGCGCCCCTGGTGGCAACGCAAGAGATAGCTCCAGCACGATAGGCTCAAGATCAAGCCGAGGCCGCAAAGCCAGCATGGCCACCTGCCAACCGCCGCGAATCGAATTCCAGAGGAAAAAGGTGAGAAAGCGCAGCAGGGCAATGCCACCCATGCGATGAAGACCCGGTGGCATGAGTCGCAAGCTCACCGCCGTGGCAGCCGCAACCGCAACCGCGCCAAGTCCCCAACTGTCCGCGCTGCCTTCGGCCAGTATCCACCAGAGCAGTGCATACAGCAGGGCGCGTTGGACGGCAGTGTGCATGGCGGCTTCCTTTCTTTGCGGTTTCTGACCACCTGGAATTTTCAGTCCGAGCTGGTGTTATGGATCACGTCGGCTCTGCCATTCTCCCCAGGGTAGTGATGCGGGACATGCGCGAAGTCAATGCATGTGCCAGTTTCAACGACCCGACGCACAGCGGTAGCCGGTGCTGGCTGCACGCAATATTGGGCATCAAATAGGGCTCTGGCCCGCGTGGATATTGCGGGAGTAGCTCCTGAAATCGTAGCAATTGCGCGGCGCAAACAGGGCAATCGCAGGGTGCGATTCAAACTGATGCGGAGCTGCCTCGGGCATTTGGCGCACCTTTTGCCCCAATTTCTAACTTCCGAACTTCCGAACTTCCGACTTCCGAACTGCCGGGACTTCCGACTTCCGGCCCCCACTCTCCCCCAACCCCTCTCGCCCCGCCGGGCGAGAGGGGAGCTCAACAGCCGATTTGGCGGCTGTGCGCCGACTACGCAATTACTGGCGAAGTGTTGCCCACGGCTTTGCAGTACCTGGGCTTTTCGCACGGGG
>MESI01000052.1:0-2504 GCA_001770935.1 Burkholderiales bacterium RIFCSPLOWO2_12_FULL_61_40
AGGTTGCGCATGTTCATGGTGACATCGCCAAAGTCGATCTTCACCGGACAGGGCGAGAGGCACTTGTGGCACACCGTGCAGTGGTCGGCCACGTCCTCAAACTCCTGCCAATGCTTGATGCTCACGCCCCGGCGGGTTTGCTCTTCGTACAAAAAGGCTTCCACCAGCAGCGAGGTGGCCAAAATCTTGTTGCGCGGGCTGTACAGCAGGTTGGCGCGCGGCACATGGGTGGCGCACACCGGTTTGCACTTGCCGCAGCGCAGGCAGTCTTTCACGCTGTCGGCAATGGCGCCAATGTCGCTTTGCTGCATGATCAGCGACTCGTGGCCCATCAGGCCGAAAGACGGGGTGTAGGCGTTGGTCAGGTCGGCATAGATGACGCCCCCGTGCTCTTTCGTAGTCGAATCAGCCTCCAGCCCGCGTACAGCTTGCGTAGGCAGCTCCTGATTTCGTAGCAACTTGCCTTTGTTGAAACGCCCGTGCGGATCCACCTGGGCCTTGTACGCGGTAAACGGCGCCAGTTCGGCGTCGGTCAAGAACTCCAGCTTGGTGATGCCAATGCCGTGTTCGCCCGAGATCACGCCGTCCAGCGAACGCGCCAGCGCCATGATGCGTTTGACCGCGCCGTGGGCGGCTTGCAGCATGTCGTAGTCGTCGCTGTTGACGGGGATGTTGGTGTGCACATTGCCGTCACCCGCGTGCATATGCAGCGCCACCCAGACGCGGCCCTTGAGCACCCGCTGGTGGATGGCGGTGCACTCGGCCAGGATGGCCTCGAACGCGCCCCCGGTGAAGATGCCTTGCAGCGGAGCGCGCAGTTGCGTCTTCCAGCTGGCGCGCAGGCTGTGGTCCTGCAGTTCGGCAAAAAGCCCCTCCACGCCTTCCAGCCAGCCAGCCCATTGGGCGCGGACATCCGCGACCAGATCCTGTGCCTGGGCCACACGGTCTTCCAGCAGTTCGGCGGAGGGAATGTCGTTGGCGTCGTCGGTCTTGCCCAGGGGCAGGTTGCCCTGTGCAAAGAACTCGGCCAGCGCATCGCACAGCGCCAGCTTGTTGCGCAGGCTCAATTCGATATTGATGCGCTCGATGCCGTCGGTGTACTCGGCCATGCGAGGCAAAGGAATGACCACGTCTTCGTTGATCTTGAAGGCATTAGTGTGGCGCGAAATAGCCGCCGTGCGCTTGCGGTCCAGCCAGAATTTCTTGCGCGCTTCGCGGCTGATGGCAACAAAACCTTCGCCGTTGCGCGAGTTGGCAATGCGCACCACTTCCGAGGTGGCGCGGGCCACGGCGTCGGCGTCGTCCCCGGCGATGTCGCCAAACAGCGCCATCTTGGGCACGGCGGACGAAGGGCCGCCCCTGGCGTCCGTGCCGCGTTTGCTCTTGGTGGCGTAACCCACCGCCTTGAGGTAGCGGTCGTCCAGGTGCTCCAGCCCCGCCAGCAACACGCCGGAGCGCTTTTGCTCGGCGAACATGAAGTCCTTGATCTCCACGATGCTGGGCACCGCGTCACGGGCATTGCCGAAAAACTCCAGGCAGACGGTGCGGGTGTGGCTGGGCATCTTGTGCACCACCCAGCGCGCGCTGGTGATCAGGCCGTCGCAGCCTTCTTTCTGGATGCCCGGCAGGCCGCTCAGGAACTTGTCGGTGACGTCCTTGCCCAGCCCCTCCTTGCGGAAGGTCTTGCCGGGAATGTCCAGCCGCTCGGTGCGCAACTTGGTCTTGCCGTCGGCCTTGAAATACTGCAGCTCGAAGCTGGCCACGTCCGCGTCATGGATCTTGCCCATGTTGTGGCCGATGCGCGTCACCTCCAGCCATTCGGCCTGGGGGGTCACCATGCGCCAGCTGGCCAGGTTGTCCAGCGCCGTGCCCCACAGCACGGCTTTTTTGCCGCCCGCGTTCATGGCGATGTTGCCGCCTATGCACGAGGCTTCGGCCGAAGTCGGGTCCACTGCAAACACATAACCGCCGCGCTCGGCCGCATCGGCCACCCGCTGGGTCACCACGCCGGCCTCGGTCCAGACGGTGGCCACCTCACGGTCCATACCGGGCAGGACTTTCATCTCCACCTCGGTCATGGCTTCCAGTTTTTCGGTGTTGATGACCGCCGACTTCCAGGTCAGGGGAATGGCGCCGCCGGTGTAGCCGGTGCCACCGCCGCGCGGAACAATGGTCAGGTCCAGCTCGATGCAGCCTTTGACCAGGCGCGCCATTTCTTCTTCGGAGTCGGGCGTGAGCACCACAAAGGGGTATTCCACGCGCCAGTCGGTGGCGTCGGTCACATGCGAGACGCGGCTCAAACCGTCGAACTTGATGTTGTCCTTGGCCGTGAGTTTGCCCAGGGCACGCTGGGCCTTGCGGCGCAGGGCGCCGACCTCGACAAACGCGGCGTCAAAGGCCTGCACCGCGGCGCGGGCTGCGACCAGCAGCGTGCCGACCATGGCGTCGCGCTCGGGGTCGGTGTCGGGGGTGCGGCGCTTTTCCACCTCGTGCAGGCGGTGGTT
>MESI01000052.1:2514-25255 GCA_001770935.1 Burkholderiales bacterium RIFCSPLOWO2_12_FULL_61_40
TGCAGGCGGTGGTTCAGCGCGTCCACCAGCAGGCCGCGGCGCTTGGGGTTGTCCAGCAGGTCGTCCTGCAAATAGGGGTTGCGCTGCACCACCCAGACATCGCCCAGCACCTCGTACAGCATGCGGGCGGAGCGGCCGGTACGGCGCTCGCCGCGCAATTGGTTCAGCAGCGCCCAGGCGCCTTCGCCCAGCAGGCGAATCACGATCTCGCGGTCGGAGAACGAGGTGTAGTTGTAGGGGATTTCGCGGATGCGTTCATGCGCATGCGGCACGGTCCCGGCGGGCGGCACGAGGTGACTGAGCGAGGTTGGAGCGTTCATCAGGTTCTAAAGTAGCAGCCAAAACCGCCCAAATGGGCTGGTTTTGGGAGACTTAGATGGTACCGCAGACCACTAATCACACACTTTTCCTAGTGGAAACCCCTTAGCCGCACCCAGAACGCCTTGGGTTGTAATGAATTTGAAATCGACATGACACAAAGGGCGACTAGCATCGCGCCCAGCATATTCAAGGAGAACCCATGCATTTGAACCGCCGCGCACTGGCCATTCTGGCACTGACCGCCGCCGCTTTTTCCATCCCCGCCCAAGCCCAGACCGAGATCCAGTGGTGGCACTCCATGACCGCCGTGAACGGTGAATGGGTCAACGACCTGGCCCGCGAGTTCAACGCCAGCCAGAAGGACTACAAGATCGTCCCCACCTTCAAGGGCACGTACGACGAGTCCATGACCTCGGCCGTAGCGGCCTTCCGTGCGGGCAACGCCCCGCACATCTTGCAGGTGTTTGAAGTGGGCACCGCCACCATGATGGCCAGCAAGGGCGCCGTGGTCCCGGTCGGCCAGGTCATGAAGGACGCGGGCCAAAGCTTCGACCCCAAGGCCTACATCCCCGCCGTGGCCGGCTACTACACCGCGCCCAATGGACAAATGCTGAGCTTCCCGTTCAACAGCTCCACGACCGTGTTCTATTACAACAAGGATGCGTTCAAGGCCGCTGGTCTGGACGCCGAGAAAGCCCCCGCCACCTGGGCCGAAGTCGCCTTGGCGGCCGCCAAGCTCAAGGCCAATGGCCACAAATGTCCGATTTCCATCTCCTGGCAGGGCTGGACCCAGTTGGAAAGTTTTTCGGCCTGGCACAACGTGGAATATGCCACCAAGCAAAACGGCCTGGCCGGCATGGATGCGCGCCTGAAGATCAACTCCCCGCTGCATGTGCGCCACATCGAAAACCTGGCCAATATGGCCAAGCAGGGCCTGTTTGTCTACAAAGGCCGGGGCAATGTGCCTGAGGCCAGCTTTGTCTCGGGCGAATGCGCCATGATGACCACCTCCAGCGGCTTCTATGGCAATGTGAAAAAGAACGCCAAGTTCGCCTTCGGCCTGGCCCCCCTGCCGCACTACCAGGACGTGCCCGGCGCACCGCAAAACACGGTGATTGGCGGCGCCAGCCTGTGGGTCATGGCGGGCAAGAAGCCAGATGAATACAAAGGCATTGCCAAGTTCTTCGGCTTCCTGTCCAGCCCCGAAGTGCAGTCGGCCAGCCACAAGCGCACCGGCTACCTGCCCATCACCACGGCGGCGTTTGAGTTGACCGAAAAGTCGGGCTTTTACAAACAAAACCCCGGTACCGATGTGGCGGTGAACCAGATGATCCGCAAGGTGACCGACAAATCACGCGGCATCCGCCTGGGCAACTATGTGCAAATCCGCGCCGTGGAGGACGAAGAATTGGAACAAGTCTGGGCCGGTAAAAAGTCCGCCAAGGAAGGACTGGACACCATCGTCAAACGCGGCGACGAACTGTTGGAGCGGTTTGAGAAGGCCAACAAGAAATAAACTTGCGCGCTTTTGAGCAGATTCTGTGGAAAAACGCGTCGTCTTCCAATCGGCATGGCTGCCCTGGGTGCTGATTGCACCCCAGGTGCTGGTCATCGCCGTGTTTTTCTTTTGGCCCGCTGCGCAGGCCTTGCTGCAGTCGGTCCAGCAATCGGACGCCTTTGGCACCTCGGTCGAATGGGTCGGACTGGAGAACTTTCGCAACCTCTGGAACGACGACTCCTACCTGGAGTCCTTCCAAACCACCGCCATTTTTTCTGCATTGGTGGCGGTGATGGGTCTGAGCATTTCGCTGCTGCTGGCCGTGTTTGCCGACCGTGTGGTCAAGGGCTCGACCCTGTACCGCACGCTGCTGATCTGGCCCTACGCCGTGGCCCCGGCGGTGGCGGGCGTGCTGTGGCTGTTCATGTTTTCGCCCAGCATTGGCATCGTGTCCTACGCCCTGCGCGAGGGCGGTTTTGCCTGGGATTCACTGCTCAACAGCAACCATGCCATGGCGCTCATCGTGATGGCCGCGGTGTGGAAACAAATCTCCTACAACTTTCTGTTTTTTCTGGCCGGATTGCAGAGCATCCCCAAGTCGCTGATCGAGGCCGCATCCATGGACGGCGCCCGGCCCTGGCGGCGCTTCTGGACCATTCAGTTCCCGCTGCTCTCACCCACCACCTTTTTCCTGCTGGTGATCAACATCGTTTACGCGTTTTTTGACACCTTCGCCATCGTGGACGCCGCCACCAAAGGCGGCCCCGGCAAGGACACGGCCATTCTGGTCTACAAGGTCTACTTCGACGGCTTCAAGGCCATGGACCTGGGCGGCTCGGCCGCGCAGTCGGTGGTGCTGATGGTGATTGTGGTGGCGTTGACGGTGGTGCAATTCCGCTTTGTCGAAAAGAAAGTGAACTACTGATGGTTGAGCGCAGGCCCTGGCTGGATGTTTTGTCCCATGCCATCCTCATCATTGGTGTGCTGGTCATCGCCTTTCCGGTCTACATCACCTTCGTCGCCTCCACCCACACCGCCCAGGAGGTGGTGCAGGTGCCCATGCCGCTGCTGCCCGGCACCCACCTGCTGGACAACTATGCCACCGCGCTGAGCGGCGGGCGCGAAGGCACGGGCTCGCACGCCTCGGTGGGCCGCATGATGGTGGTGAGCCTGGTGACCGCGCTGGTGATTTCGCTGGGCAAAATTGCCATTTCGCTGCTGTCGGCTTTTGCCATCGTGTACTTCCGTTTTCCCTTTCGCATGGCGTTTTTCTGGGCCATCTTTGTCACGCTGATGCTGCCGGTGGAGGTGCGCATCGGCCCGACCTACCAGGTGGTGGCGGACTTGGGGCTGCTCAACAGCTATGCGGGCCTGACCGTGCCGCTGATCGCCTCGGCCACAGCCACGTTTTTGTTCCGGCAGTTTTTCCTGACGGTGCCGGAAGAATTGGTCGAGGCGGCCCGTGTGGACGGCGCGGGGCCCATGCGGTTTTTCAAGGACATTTTGGTGCCCTTGTCGAGCACCAGCATGGCGGCGCTGTTTGTCATCCAGTTCATCTACGGCTGGAACCAGTACCTGTGGCCGCTCTTGGTCACCACCGAGGAAAACATGTACCCGGTGGTCATCGGCATCAAGCAAATGATTTCGGGCGGCGACGCCCAAACCGAATGGAACATCGTCATGGCCACGGCCATGCTGGCCATGCTGCCACCAGCGCTGGTGGTGATGTTGATGCAGAAATGGTTTGTGAAGGGTCTTGTGGATACCGAGAAATGACCGCCACGCCTGTCCTTTCTTCCACTTCTGTGAAAGCCCACCCGCAACGCCACAGCGTGGGGTGCGAAATCGGCCCCCTGCCCTTGGCTATCCCCTGCTCCTAGGTATTGCCGCTAACTGGCGTCAACCCCAATTATTTCCTCTCTATGGCTTCCATCGAACTCAAAAACGTCATCAAACGCTACGGCACGGGCAAAACCGCCAACCAGGTCATCCACGGCATCAACGCCCAGATCCAGGACGGGGAATTCGTCGTCATCGTCGGCCCCTCGGGTTGTGGCAAATCCACACTCTTGCGCATGGTGGCGGGGCTGGAAGAGGTGAGCGGCGGCGAGATTTGTATTGGCAGCCGCGTGGTCAATGAGCTGGAGCCCTCCGAGCGCGACATTGCCATGGTGTTCCAGAACTACGCGCTCTACCCCCACATGAGCGTGTTCGACAACATGGCCTACGGTCTGAAAATTGCCAAAGTGCCGGTCGACGAGATCAAGGCGCGGGTGGACAAGGCCGCCAAGATTCTCGAACTGGGCCCCTACCTGGAGCACAAACCCCGCGCACTGTCCGGTGGACAACGCCAGCGCGTGGCCATGGGCCGGGCCATCGTGCGCCAGCCCCAGGTGTTTTTGTTTGACGAACCGCTCTCCAACCTGGACGCCAAGCTGCGCGCCCAGACCCGGCTGGAGATTCAAAAGCTGCACCGCGAGCTCGGCATTACCTCGCTGTTTGTCACCCACGACCAGGTCGAGGCCATGACGCTGGCGCAACGCATGATCGTCATGAACGGCGGCGTGATGGAGCAGTTTGGTACGCCAGAAGAGGTCTACACCCGCCCGGCCACCACCTTTGTGGCCAGCTTCATCGGCTCACCGCCCATGAATCTGCTGCAAAACGCGCCCGATGCCAAGCCCGGCACCATCACCGGCATTCGCCCCGAGCATCTGGACATCACGGCAGACGGTTGGGAGCTGAAGGTGGAAGCGGTGGAGATGCTGGGTGCCGAGCGCCTGGTGTATGGCCGCTGGGCGCATGGCGGCGGGGATGAAATGGTCATCATCCGCACCGAGGAATCCCACGCCGTACCCGCGCTGGGTGCCACACTGCATGTGACACCGCGCCCCCATAAACTCCACCACTTTGACGCCAGCACCGGCCGCCGCCTGGAGAACCCATGAGCTTGGACGACACCCCCGCACTGCCCGCCTGGCCCTACCCGCGCTGGGTCGCCCACCGGGGCGCAGGCAAACTGGCACCCGAAAACACCCTGGCCGCCTTTCGCCTGGGTGCCAGCCACGGCTACCGCATGTTCGAATGTGACGTGAAGCTGAGTGCTGATGGCGTGCCGTTTTTGATGCACGACGCCACCTTGCAGCGCACCACCAACGCGCGCGCCCAGCTGGGTGCCGGCAACAGCGCGGTGGCGGGCGAGCATCCCTGGGGCGCGCTGTCACAACTCGACGCCGGTAGCTGGCATTCCCGCGCCTACGCGGGCGAGCCCCTGCCCACGCTGGACGCCGTGGCCGCGTACTGCATTCGCAATGGTTACTTTCTGAATATCGAGATCAAAGCCACACCAGGGCTGGAACGCCACACCGGCGAGGTGGTGGCCCGCCACGCGGCGCGCCTGTGGGCTGGCGTCGCGGTGCCGCCCTTGCTGACCTCGTTTGACACCGAATCCCTGGAAGGGGCGCACGCCGCACAGCCAGAATTGCCACGCGGCCTGCTGCTCGACACCTTGTGGAAAGGCTGGCTGGAAACCGCGCTCACACTGGACTGTGCGGCCATTGTCTGCAACCACACCCTGTGGGACACAAGCAGCGTGACCCAAGCCAAAAGCGCCGGTTTTCGCACCCTGAGCTACACCGTGAACGACGAATCCGAAGCCCAGCGCCTGATCGACCTGGGCACCGACGGCATCATCACCGATCGGGTGGATGTGTTCAGCCCGATTTAAATACACAAGCCCTCGTGCGTTAATCTACGGATTTCACAGCGGCAAACACCCATGGTTATCTCCAGCAAACATCCATGATGAATAGCATTCTTATGGATGAGCTTGTTTCATCGCCAGAAAGCAAAACCCTCGAATTCAAGCGGGACTTGTCATCACCCAAACCGCTGTTGAAAACCTTGGTGGCCTTCGCAAATACAGCAGGTGGTAGATTGGTGATCGGTGTCGACGACGCGCGCCAAATCATCGGCGTCAGCAATCCGCTTGACGAAGAAGAACGGCTGTGCAACCTAATTGCCGACTGCATTGAGCCTCGATTCGTGCCCAATGTGGAGTTGCTGACTGTGGAAGGCAAGACGCTGCTGATGGTCGAAGTGTTCGTCAGCGGCAACCGGCCGCATTGGTTGAAATCCGAGGGGTCGGACGCCGGTGTGTATGTGCGCCTGGGCTCAACCAGTCGGCAAGCCGACGCGGCGCTGATCGGTGAACTCCGGCGTTCGGCGGAGGGCATTGCCTTCGACGAGATGCCCATGCCCGACCTGGCACTGGATGACCTCGATCTGGATGCAGCGCAGCAGTTGTTTTCCGGCATGCGTGTACTCGACCAGCAAGCGCTGCGCACGCTCAAACTGATCACGCTGTACCAGGGCCACTGGGTGCCGACCAAGGGTGCCGTCTTGCTGTTTGGCAAGGAACGGACACTGCATTTCTCAGACGCCTGGGTGCAGTGTGGCCGCTTCATCGGCACGGACAAGGCGCAAATTTTTGACCATATCGACATCCGCGAACATCTGCCCACGGCGGTGGACAGCATCATGCTGTTCCTGAAGAAACACGCGATGCGCGGCGCTGATTTTTCGACGGTGCGGCGCAAGGATATCTGGAGCATTCCGCTGGTGCTGCTGCGGGAGGCGGTGATCAACGCGCTGGTGCATGCCGATTATTCGCAACGTGGTGCGCCTATTCGTGTTTCGTTCTTCGACGACCGCATCGAAATTGAAAGCCCCGGCATCCTGCTACCGGGCATGACCGTGGAGGACATGCGCCAGGGGGTGTCAAGAATTCGCAACCATGTGATCGCCCGCGTGTTCAGCGAACTGAACTTGATCGAGCAGTGGGGCAGCGGCATACGCCGGATATTCCGGGAGGCCGAAGAACTGGGCCTGCCGGAACCGCAGATCATTGAGATCGGCATGCGTCTGCGGGTGGTGGTGTATTTGGCCGAAGCCCAGCGACTGGTGCGGACAACCGAACAAGTATCCGAACAAGTAACCGAACAAGTAGCGCGTCTGCTTGTCATTCTCCAGAATGGTGCGCTGGGTGCGCGCGAGGCGATGAACACTTTGGGGCTGAAGCACAGGCCGACGTTTTTGGCGAACTACCTGAAACCCGCATTGGACGCCGGGCTGATTGAAATGACGCAACCCGAATCACCCAAGAGCCCCACACAGAAGTACCGCTTGGCGAACTCCCCTTAACGCGCAAGGA
The DNA here is from genome assembly GCA_001770935.1 of Burkholderiales bacterium RIFCSPLOWO2_12_FULL_61_40. Lineage (GTDB taxonomy): Bacteria > Pseudomonadota > Gammaproteobacteria > Burkholderiales > Burkholderiaceae_C > Allorhodoferax. Next base: position 9,546 of record MESI01000052.1, read on the forward strand.
ACGAGAAATAACATTCGTGGTGTTCAACCATGGGGATTCCCTTCACGCGTGGGAAAACCGCATGGTCATGGTGCTGCAGTCTTCGAAGGGGGCTTCAAACCAAGGCCAACCGGCACACCGTGGTCCGCCCGGAGCCATGGGGTCGGCGGTTGGGTTCGGCGAAGGTGTCGATTTCCACAAAACCCGCTTTGCGCATCATGCCGGCTGAGGCGGCGTTTTCTTCGTGGCGGTCGATATAGACCTCTTGCAGACCCCAGGTTTGCATGGTTTGCACGGCAGCGCGCAAAAGCTGCGCGCCCAGGCCGCGCCCGGCCTGGTCACGGCGCACCACCGCTTCGCACACATAGCCATGCTCGGCACCGGAACGTTCGGGCGGCTGGTAGCGCTGAAAGCCCTGCGTGCGGCAAAAGGTGACTGCTCCCAACAGCACGCCGTCTTCCAGGGCCAGCACCGCATGGGCGTGGCCTAGCTCAATATCCCGCAGGTGCTCCTGCACGCCGTCTTCGGGAAGCCAATTCCAGACGTTGGGACCGTGGGTTTGGATCAGTTCGCCAAGCGCCACCACATGCTGCGGGCCAGCCGGAATCAGCGTAATCGCCATCGCCCGTGGCGGGGCTTACGCCCGCCCCCCTTTGCGCAGAAAACACTGGCTGCTGGCCACCGCCAGCACCATGGCGGCGTAGCTGGCCATCTTGCCATCGTGGCCAAAGAACCAAAGACCAGCCCCCAAGGCCAATGCACCCGCTACACAATTGATAGCTGCTTGCGCGGGTAATACGCGGGCTCCAGGCACTTTTTTCCTAAATATTTGACCTGCCATGGCCACCAGCACCCCGACGGCCAAGGCCGGTGCCAGGAAGTTGAATACGTGGTTGAGTAGGTCCAAAGGCCCCATAGTCATTGGCTTAAGAAGTCTTAAGGTAGTGTTGGTGTGAGTGATTTTATAATCCCCGTATGGCAGTCTGGGCATTAGGCATTAACCACACCACGGCACCGCTCGATCTGCGGGGCCGGTTTGCGTTCGCCATCGACCAGATCGAACCCACCTTGCGCGGGCTGCGCGATGCCTTGTCCCGCCCGGAAGCGGCGCTGGTGTCCACCTGCAACCGCACCGAAATCTATTGCGCAGGCGACCAGCCCCAGCTGGAGCACACGCTGGACTGGCTGGCCCACACCGGTGGCGTGTCCCCTGCCCTGCTGCGCGCCCACTCCTACACCCTGGAAAACGGCTTTGCCGCACGCCACGCCTTTCGGGTGGCCAGCGGGCTGGACTCCATGGTGCTGGGCGAACCCCAAATTTTGGGCCAGATGAAAGACGCCGTGCGCGCCGCCGACGCGGCAGGCGCCCTGGGCTCTACACTGAGCCAGCTGTTCCAGCGTTCCTTTGCGGTGGCCAAAGAGGTGCGCACCTCCACCGAAATCGGCGCCCACTCCATCAGCATGGCCGCCGCCGCCGTGCGCCTGTCCAGCCAGTTGTTTGAAGACCTCCAGAACGTCCGGGTGCTGTTTGTGGGCGCGGGCGAGATGATTGAGCTGTGCGCCACGCACTTTGCCGCCAAAAACCCCAAATCCATCGCCATTGCCAACCGCACGCTGGAGCGCGGGGAAAAACTGGCCAGCCGTTTTGGCGGCGAAGTGATGCATTTGGCGGAGTTGCCTGACCGGCTGCACGAGTTTGACGCGGTGATCAGCTGCACCGCCAGCACGCTGCCCATCATCGGCCTGGGGGCGGTAGAGCGCGCCCTGAAGCGGCGCAAGCACCGCCCCATGTTCATGGTGGACCTGGCGGTACCGCGCGATATCGAGCCCGAAGTCAAGGCCCTGGAAGACATCTACCTCTACACCGTGGACGACCTGGCCGGCGTGGTGCAAACCGCGCAGGCCAGCCGCCAGGCCGCCGTGGCGCAGGCCGAGGCGATTGTGGACGCCGGGGTGCAGAGCTTTATGCACTGGGTGGACCAACGCAGCTCAGTCCCTCTGATCCAGCAACTCAATGCCCAGGCCGACGAGTGGCGGACGCTGGAAATCGCCCGCGCCCGCAAGCTGCTGGCCAAAGGCGAGGATGTGGACGTGGTGCTGGAAGCGCTGTCCAAGGGCCTCACCCAAAAAATGCTGCACGGCGCCATGGCCGAGTTGCGGGCGGGTGATGCCGCTGCACGCGAGCGGGCCAGCGTCGCCATCCAGCACTTCTTTTTGCGCAGCGAGCGTTAGCTGGGTCTACCCCACTCTCCCCCAGCCCCTCTCGCCCCGCCGGGCGAAAGGGGAGCTCAACAGCCTCATTTTGTTAGTTCGCTTCGGCTCAGGCCTTACTGCCGTAGCATTACCCATCACCCAGATTGCGTATCCATGAAACCCTTTCTCCGCCAACAACTTGCCCGCTACGCCGACCGCCTGGGAGAGCTGGAGTTTTTGCTCTCCCGCGAAGACATCATGAAAGACATGGACCAGTTTCTGGTGCTGTCGCGCGAACACACCGACGTGGCCGCCGTGGCCAGCCGCTGGGCGCGCTACCAGCAGCGTGAAGCCGACCTGGCCGCCGGACAGGAGATGCTGGCCGGGGCTGCGGATGACGCCGACATGGCCGAGATGGCACAGGAAGAGATCGACAGTGCCACCGCCGAGTTGGCCCAGTTGGAGGGCGAACTGCAGCGCATGCTGCTGCCCAAGGACCCCGACGACGCCCGCCCCGCCTTTGTGGAAATCCGTGCCGGCACGGGCGGCGACGAATCGGCCCTGTTCGCAGGCGACCTGTTGCGCATGTACATGCGCTACGCCGACCGCTGCGGCTGGAAGACCGAAATCGTCAGCGAATCCCCCAGTGAGCTGGGCGGCTACAAGGAGGTGGTGGTGCGCATGGAAGGCCACCACAACGGCACGGGCGCCTACGGTGCGCTCAAGTTCGAGTCCGGCGGCCACCGTGTGCAGCGGGTGCCCGCCACCGAGACTCAAGGCCGCATCCACACCAGCGCCTGCACCATTGCCGTGCTCGCCGAGCAGGACGAGGCCGAAGCCATCAAGATCAACCCGTCGGACCTGCGCATCGACACCTACCGCGCCAGCGGGGCCGGCGGCCAGCACATCAACAAGACCGACTCGGCGGTGCGCATCACCCACATCCCCACCGGCATCGTGGCCGAATGCCAGGACGGGCGCAGCCAGCACAGCAACAAGGCCCAGGCATTGAAAGTGCTGACCGCCCGCATCCATGAAAAAGACCGGTCTGAGCGCGCCGCCAAAGACGCCGCCGAGCGCAAAAGCCTGGTGGGCAGCGGCGACCGCAGCGACCGCATCCGCACCTACAACTTCCCGCAGGGGCGCCTGACCGACCACCGCATCAACCTCACACTGTACAAGCTGCTCTACATCATGGAAGGCGACATGGACGACGTGGTGCAGGCGCTGCAAGCCTACGAAGCGGCGCAGCAACTGGCGGCCCTGGAGGTGGGTGCGGCGTGAATACCGCCCAGCCTCAGACGGCGAGCATGTACACCTGCGCCTGGGCGCGCTCAGAGGCGGTGTGGCCTGCCAGCGCCAAGTCCCACTCGGGCCCGGTGGCGCCATGCACCGGGGCAATGCCTTCAATCGTATCGACCACCTCTTCGGTCGAGGCGTCCATGTCAATGACGTGGACGCGGTTGGCATCGAACAGCCGCGCCACCATGGCGCCCCCGGCATCGACCATGATCAGAAACTTGACCGGTGAGCTGTGCATATGGACCCCCGTTATTTCGGCTATGAAGAGCTGCAGCATACGTCCAAGACGGCTCCCCCGGCAAGCCTCGCGGGCCTTGGCATGATGCTGCCCGCCCCCCCTTTGAACGTATCCCAGGCTCTGGGCGCCGCCCTGGCGCTGGGCCTGGAGCGGCTGGAGGCACAGCTGCTATTGCTGCACGCGCTAGGCCGCCCGGCCCAGGAACGCGCCTGGCTGCTGGCGCACGACACAGACCCGCTGCCCCCCGCCGCGCAAGCGGCGTATGGCCTGGGCGTACAGCGCCGTGCCGCAGGTGAGCCGCTGGCCTACATCACCGGCCACCAGGAGTTTTATGGCCTGGACCTGGCGGTGGATGCCCGTGTGCTGGTGCCCCGCGCCGACACCGAAACCCTGGTGGACTGGGCACAGGAGGTGCTGGCCGCCACCCGCCAAGCCCGCGTGCTGGACCTGGGCACCGGCAGCGGCGCCGTCGCCCTGGCGCTCAAAGCCACCCGGCCCGACCTGCAGGTGAGTGCGGTGGATTTCAGCGTGGAGGCGCTGGCCGTGGCACAGGCCAATGCGCAGCGTTTGCAGCTGGAGGTGGGCTTCAGCCAGGGTTCCTGGCTGTCCGGCGTCCAGGGCCGGTTTCACGCGCTGGTGTCCAACCCGCCTTACATTGCCGACCAGGACCACCACCTGGCCGCCCTGACCCACGAACCCTTGCAGGCCCTGGCCAGTGGTCACGATGGGCTGGACGATATCCGCACCCTGGTCCAACAGGCACCGGCCCACCTGCTGGCGGGCGGATGGCTGCTGTTGGAGCATGGCTACGACCAGGCGCAGGCGGTGCGCACGCTGCTGACCGAAAACGGTTTTTCCCAAGCACAGTCGCGCCGCGATTTGGCAGGTATTGAGCGCTGCAGTGGAGGCCTGGTACCTTGAACCGAATCATCCCCCCCGGCCCGCCCGATCAGGAGGCTTCTTTGAGCAGCTGCTGGATGTCGGCCGTCAGGCCCTGGGGCGCGCTGCCGTAGCGGGTGAACAGGCGCAGCTGGCCCTTGGCGTCGTAGACATAGCTGCCGGCCGAGTGGTCCATGGTGTAGCTGGTGGGGGTTTTGCCTTCCACCTTTTTGTAGTACACCTTGAAGTCCTTGGCCAGCTCCGCCAGCTTTGCAGGGCTGGTGGTCAGGGCCAGGAAGCTGGGATCAAAGTTGCCCATATAGGCCTTGAGCACCTCGGGGGTGTCGCGCTCGGGGTCGATGGAAACAAACAGGCCCTGCAAGCGCTCGCCATCCTTGCCCAGCGCCGTTTTGATGCTCGCCAGCTCTACCATGGCGGTGGGGCACACGTCGGGGCACTGGGTGTAGCCAAAAAACAGGACCACCACCTTGCCGGCAAAGTCCGGCAGGTGCCGCACCTGGCCGTGGTGGTCGGTCAGCTCAAAGTTCTTGGCATAGGTGGCCCCGGTCAGGTCGATGGAGACGAACGCGGGCTTTTGCTCAGAACAGGCAGAAAAAAGACCTGCAGCCCCCGCAGACACTGCGCAAGCAGCTATCAATTTAAGAGCAGTTCGTTTGTGCATAGTTGCCTTAGAGAAGGTAGTGGTCCAGCAGCAGCGCCGCGAACAGCGCGCTCAAATGGATCAGGGAAAATTTGAAGGTGCTGCGCGCCAGCGCATCCGAATAGTTGCGCAGCAAGGCCCAGGCATAGCCACAAAAGCCCACACCCAACACCACGGCCGCCGCCAGGTACAACCAGGAGCTGAAGCCGTAAACAAAGGGCAGGAGGCAGGCCGCAAACAGCACAAAGGTGTACAGCAAAATCTGCAGGCGGGTGAAGTCGCTGCCATGAGTGACCGGCAGCATGGGCAGGCCCGATTTGCGGTAATCCTCCACCCGGTACAGGGCCAACGCCCAGAAGTGCGGCGGTGTCCACAAGAAGATGATCAAAAACAGAATCAGGGCCTCGGGGCCCACGTCGCCCGTCATGGCCGCCCAGCCCAGCACCGGTGGCATGGCGCCGGAAGCACCGCCAATCACGATGTTTTGCGGCGTCAGCGGCTTGAGGATCACGGTGTAGACCACGGCATAACCGACAAAGGTGGCAAAAGTCAGCCACATGGTCAGGGGGTTGACCCACACATACAAAATAGCCGAACCCAGCCCACACAGCAGCGCCGAAAATAGCAGGGTCTGCGTGTCGCCCAGCTCGCCGCGGGCGGTGGGGCGCCAGGCGGTGCGCCGCATCTTGGCGTCGATACCCTTTTCCACAATGCAGTTAAAGGCCGCAGCCGCAGCTGCCACCAGGTAAATGCCCAGACAGGCCCAGGCGGCCAGGCCCACCTGGGCTCCGCTGGGTGCGCCGGGCACCGCCAGCACCATGCCGATCAGGGCACAAAAAACAATCAGCTGAATCACACGCGGCTTGGTCAGCGCGTAATACTGGCGCAGCACCGAAGGGGTGCCGACTTGGGCGTTCACGGTCATTCAGTCAATCTCGGTTGCGGGGCGCTTGCCCAATGTGGAAACCAGCAGCCACACCAGCACCACCACCAGCGCACCCGCGCCGCCGGTGTGCAGCACAGCCGCCAGCAAGGGCCAGTCCAGCAGCACATTGCTCAGGCCCGTCAATACCTGCAGGGTCAGCAGGGCGCTCAAGGCCAGAAATGGTTTGCGCAGGCTGTCTTGTGACTTCAAACACCACGCAAGACTACCCAGCACCAGCACGGTGGCAAAGGCCAGCAGGCGGTGGGCGTAATGGATAGCGGTGAGTGCCTGAAAGCGGATGGGCTCCCCGTTGCCATCCAAGCCCAAGGGCCGCCAGAATTCAAAACCCATCGCAAAATCCATGGCAGGCCACCAGCTGCCCTGGCAGCGCGGAAATTCATTGCACGCCAGCACCGCATAGTTGGTGCTGACCCAGGCCCCGGAGGCGGCTTGCAGCACCAGCATGGCCAGGGCGCCCAGCATGCCGAGGCGCAAAGACCGGGACACCGGGGATGGCACGCCGCGCCCCAGACCCAGCGCCTGCACCGTCAGTAGCGCCAGCAACACGTAGCCGCCCATCAGGTGCAGGCTCACGATGGCGGGAAAAAGTTTCATGGTGACCGTCAAGGCCCCAAACGCGCCCTGCAGGCACACCCAGACCAGCGTCACGCTGGGCCACCACGGAGACAGCGAGCGGGCGCGGTGCCGCCCTCTGCGGGTGAGCCAGGCCGCCACCGTCAGCACGGTGATCAGCACACCCACGGCGGTCGCCAGGTAGCGGTGCACCATTTCCACCCAGGCCTTGGCGACTGTGACCGGGCCGCTGGGCAGTGCCGTTTGCGCCGCCGCAATGTTTTGGCTGGCCCCCAGAGGGGTGGCACTGCCGTAACATCCCGGCCAGTCGGGGCAACCCAGACCGCTGTCGGTCAGGCGGGTGAATGCGCCGAACAGGACCAGGTCAAAGGTCAGAAACAAGGTCACCACCGTCAGCGCCTGCAAGCGCCCCAGCGGCGCCGAGCGCCGGGTGCGCAGGCCCACCCACAGCAAGGGTCCCGCCGCCAGCAGCACCCCCATCAGGAGCATGCGCAGCAGGGGCGACAGGTCGTACAGCGAAGTGTGCATCGGGCTTGCGGGTATGTTGCCAAATTGTCGGCCGCCTCAGCGGCCTGCCGTGTCCCAGGAGGCGGAGGCGCGCAGCAGGCGGTCCAGATCGCGTTTGGCCTGGGGTGCGCTCTGGGCATCCAGTTGCGCTGGGAAACGCAGCATCCAGTTGCCCAGGGGATCTACCAAGTACAGGTGCTCGGACACGGCATGGTCCTTTTGCGGCTCCAGCCAGCGCGCCAGTTCGGCGGCGGGCAGGCGCACCACGGTGGCCTCCTGCAGGGCGGGCTTGAGCGCGTCGGCCACGGGCGTTTCGTCGCTGACCAGCCAGACCCAGTCCAGACGGTCTTTTTCCTTGCCCAAGCCTTCGCGCAACTGGCGCTGTAGGTACAAATGGCGGGCACAGGCCGCGTCGCAAGCACCGGAAGCCACACTGAGCAAAAGCCACTGCCCCTTGAGGGTGCGCAAATTCACGGGCTGCCCCGCCAGGCTGGCGCCCACCAGGTCCGGCAAGGGCCGCTGCGGGTCCACCAGTTCCCCGAAGTTGCGGCGCCCTTCAGGGCGAATGACGTAGTAGGTGAAATAAGAGGCCACCACCGGGCTGGCGCAGATCAAAAAGACCAGCAGCATTTTCCAGCGGCCCGCCCGCGTGCGGGCACTGTCGGTGGCCGCGACCTGGCCGGGCACGGGCATGGAATGCACGGTCAAACCCAAAGGCTCGTCGTGGTGGGGGGGAGCGCTAGCCATGTAAAGAGGTGTCCTTGGGTCGGTAAATGAAACGTCGCACGATTTGAAACCAGAAGTAGAGCACGGCGATCAGCGCCGCAAGGCCAAACCACTGGAAGGCGTAGCCGTAATGCCGGTCCACGCCCGCGTTGACAGCGGCCCAGTCGCGCAGCAAGCCTTCGCTGGGTGCGCCGGTTTGCTGCAAGGTGACCGCCACCAAGGCCAGCCCGGTTTCTGTCCGAAATTGCGCCAGGTCGAGATTTTGCCGGATTGCGCCGGCGCCTGCCCCACCCAACTCGTATAGCTTGGCGGGCGGCGGGGCCATGCGCCCCTCGATCTCCACCACCCCTGTCGGCGTTTCAATGTGCGGCAGGCGCGTGCGGTCTTCAAAGTTGCGTGGCACCCAGCCGCGCTGCACCAGGATGGCGGCCTTGCTTTCCTGCAGCAAAAAAGGTGTCATGGCGAAAAAGCCGACCCGCCCATCCATGGGGCGGTTGTCCAAAAATACGGTGGATCCCGACACCCAGGTGCCTTTCAGGTGGGCCCGCTGGTGGACCAGGGCCAACGGGGCGGCAGCGGTTTGCAAGGCCATGCTGTCCAGCACGGGTTTGGCACCTTGGGCGAGCACTGCGGCTTGCAAGGCCTGCTTTTGGGCGGCGCGTGACAGTTGCCACCATCCCAAAGACAGGGAGATGCCAATGGCCAGCACAGTGGCAAAAGTCAGCAAGGCCAAACGGAATCGGGCATTCACCAGATAATCCTGCCCATGACGTATCTTGTAATCATTGCCTTTGTGGCCATTCTCGGCAGCTTGGGTGCCGCACTGTTTTTCATGATGCGCCGTAGTGCGTCCACCGCAGAGAAATCCAAAAAGATGGCGAACGCACTCGCCCTGCGGGTGGGCTTTTCCATTGCGCTGTTTGCCTGCATTCTCCTCGCCTGGAAAATGGGCTACATCCACCCCACCGGCATTCCTCAGGGACGCTGAGGGCTCGTAAAGTAATAATCCCAATCAAAAAGGCACCGAACCCGGTGCCTTTTTTCTACGCCGTGGAGTTTAAAGCCAATACACCAGCACGTACAGGCCCAACCAGACCACGTCGACAAAGTGCCAGTACCAGGCCGCACCTTCAAAACCGAAATGGCGCTCTGCGGTGAAGTGGCCTTTTTGCAGGCGCAGGGTGATGAACAGCAGCATCAACATGCCGACAAACACATGGAAACCGTGGAAACCCGTCAGCATGAAGAAGGTGGAGCCAAAAATGCCGGAGCTCAGCTTCAGGTTGTACAGGGTGTAGGCATGGTAGTACTCATAACCTTGCACACACAGGAAGGTGAAGCCCAAGAGCACGGTGATCCACATGAAGCCCACCGTCTTACTGCGATTGCCGTCCACCAACGCGTGGTGGGCGATGGTCAGCGTGACACCTGACGACAGCAGCAAGGCGGTGTTGATGGTGGGCAGCCAGAACGGGCCCATGGTGGAGAAGGGCTCGACAATGTTGGCGGGCGAAGCGGTGACACCGGCTGCCAAACTGGGCCACACGGCCTTGAAATCGGGCCAGAGCAGGGAGTTTTCCAGGTTACCCAGGCCAGGCACCGAATGCGCACGCGCCCACCACAAGGCGGTGAAAAATGCGCCGAAAAACATGACTTCCGAGAAGATGAACCAGCTCATGCTCCAGCGGTAGGAGAGGTCAATTTTGTGGCCGTACTGCCCACCTTCGGCCTCCCCCACCGATTCGGAAAACCACTGGTACAACACCCCCAGGAACCACACCAGGCCGAAGGCGAGAGAGTACTTGCCCCAATCCACGCCATTGACCCATTGGCCCGCGCCCAGAATGACAAAAAACAGACCCAGGGCCGCCATCGCAGGGTGGCGCGAGGGGCCGGGAACAAAATAGTGCGGCGTTGCGCCGTGTGTTGTTGAACTCATTGTCTTCTCCTATCCAAATTATTTCGCGACCACCCAATTCACCAGGGTGATCAGGCCCACTACCAATAGCAGCACGCCGACAATTCCCACCCCCACCACATGCATGGGGTTGACCTTGGCCAGGTCTTGCTGGTATTCGCTGTTGCTGCGGATACCCAGGAAGGACCAGGCCACCAACTTGATGCTGCGCCACACCGAGGGGCGAGGAGCGGCGGGAATTTTGTCTTCAGCCATCAGGACCCCACTGCGCGCAAGCCCAGCCCCTGCACACTCGCCACGGGCGCGGGCGGTGTTTTGCCTCCCACCTCAAAAAAGGTGTACGACAGGGTGATGGTCTTCACATCTTTCGACAGTTTGTGATCGATCACAAAGACCACGGGCCATGCCTTTTTCTCACCCGGCTCCAGTGTGTACTGGGTAAAGCAAAAACACTCCAGCTTGTTGAAGTGCGCTGACGCCTGCTGCGGCGCATAACTGGCAATGGCCTGGGCCGACATACGCCGGTTCTGCGTGTTTTGAAACTCGTACATCACCGTCGTCAGCTCACCAGGATGCACTTGCACCGATCGCTGGGCCGGTTTGAAGTCCCAGGGGCCACTGGAATTGGCGTCAAACTCCACCGTGATGGTGCGGCTGGTATCGACCTGGGTGTTGACCGGCACCTGGGGGCCTTTGCCCGAGGTCAGCTGTTCACCCAGGGCCAACACATTGATGCCCGTCATTTCACAGATGGTTTTGTAGATCGGCACCAGCGCGTACCCAAAGGCGAACATGCCGACCGCAATCACGGCCAGTTTGCGCACCATATGGAGATTTGCACGCTGCAGGTTCATCGCCTATTTGCCCAGTAAAACCATCTTGGCCATGAAACCAAGAAAGAACACCGCCGCCACGGAGGCCAGGATCAGGCCCATTTTGAGGTTGGATTTCTTTTGTTCAGGTGTCATGGTGGCTTATCCAATCACTTTGGTGGCGGTAACGTCCAGCTTGGGAGGTGTCTCAAAGGTATGGAAAGGCGCAGGGGACGGCACTTCCCACTCCAGGCCTTCCGCAGCCTCCCAGGGTTTTTGCACGGCTTTTTCACCGTGCCCACGCATGGCAGGCACCACGATGGCCAAGAAGAAGTACACCTGTGCAAATCCAAAGAAGAAACCACCGATGGAGGCCACCATGTTGAAGTCGGCAAACTGCATGGGGTAGTCGGCATAACGGCGTGGCATGCCCGCCAGACCCAGGAAGTGCATGGGGAAGAAGGTCACGTTGAAGGAGATGATGGACCACCAGAAGTGGATGCGGCCACGGGTTTCGCTGTACATCACACCGGTCCATTTGGGGGACCAGTAGTAGTAGCCGGCAAACATCGCAAACAGGGAGCCCGCCACCAGCACGTAGTGGAAGTGGGCCACGATGTAGTAGGTGTCTTGCAACTGGATGTCGATGGGCGCCACGGCGGGAATCAAGCCGGTGAAACCACCGATGGTGAACACGAAGATGAAGCCCACCGCAAACAGCATGGGGGTCTCAAACGTCATGGAGCCAGCCCACATGGTGGCGATCCAGTTGAAAATTTTCACGGCGGTGGGCACCGCGATCAGCATGGTGGCGTACATGAAAAACAGCTGCCCGGTCACCGGCATGCCGGTGGTGAACATGTGGTGCGCCCAGACGATGAAGGACAGGATCGCAATGGAGGATGTCGCGTACACCATGGAGGCGTAGCCAAACAGCTTCTTGCGCGCAAATGCAGGCACGATCTGGCTGATGATGCCGAAGGCCGGCAGAATCATGATGTACACCTCGGGGTGGCCGAAGAACCAGAAGATGTGCTGGTACATCACCGGGTCACCGCCACCGGCGGGGTTGAAGAAGCTGGTGCCGAAGTGGCGATCGGTCAGCGTCATGGTGATGGCACCGGCCAGCACCGGCATCACGGCGATCAGCAGGTAGGCCGTGATCAGCCAGGTCCAGCAGAACATGGGCATCTTCATCAGCGTCATGCCGGGCGCGCGCATGTTCAAAATGGTGACGATGATGTTGATCGAGCCCATGATGGAAGATGCGCCCAGGATGTGCATGGCAAAAATGCCGGCGTCCATGCTGGGGCCCATTTGCAGGGTCAGCGGTGCGTACAGCGTCCAGCCCGCAGCGGGAGCGCCACCAGGCATGAAGAAGGAGCCCACCAGCATCACCCCCGCAGGCACCATCAGCCAGAAGCTGAAGTTGTTCATGCGGGCAAAAGCCATATCGCCCGCGCCAATTTGCAGCGGAATCATCCAGTTGGCAAAGCCGACGAAGGCCGGCATGATGGCGCCAAACACCATGATCAGACCGTGCATGGTGGTGAGCGAATTGAACAGCTCAGGATTCACCAGCTGCAGGCCGGGCTGAAACAGCTCCGCGCGAATCAACAGGGCCAACACCCCGCCCACCATCAGCATGGTGAAGGCAAACAACAAATACAGCGTGCCGATGTCCTTGTGGTTGGTGGCATACACCCAGCGCTGCCAGCCCGCGGGGGCGTGGTGGTGGTCGTCATGTGCGTGGTCGTGATGGTCTAAAACGGCGCTCATCGGTGATTTCCTTCTCAATTCTCGTCATTCGGCGGTGTGGCGACTGGGGCAGTCGGGGCCAGATTACTTGCGCAGGGCCAGAACGTCAGCCGGCTGCACCACCTGCCCGGTCTTGTTGGACCAGTTGTTCTTGGTGTAGCTGATGACGGCGGCGATGTCGGTGTCGCTCAGCGCATTCCAGGGCGGCATGGCGCCGTTGTTCTGCCCATTCAGGACCACCAGAATCTGCTTGTTCTTGTCGGCATCCAGCACCACAGCGGAGCCATCCAGGGGTTTGATCGGTCCGGCGCCCTTGCCATTGGCTTGGTGGCACGCGGCACAGTTGGCGGCATAGACTTTTTCACCGCGCTTGACGATATCGGCTTGCGTCCAGACTTTGGAAGGATCATCGGCCTTGGCCGCCATCTTCTTCTGCTCTGCGGCCACCCAGGTGGAATAGTCCTGCTCGGACAGCACCTTCACATGGATGGGCATGTAGGCGTGCTCCTTGCCGCACAACTCGACGCATTGGCCATGGAAATCCCCCACCTTGTCGGCGCGGAACCAGGTATCGCGCACAAAACCGGGAATGGCATCCTGCTTGATACCAAAGGAAGGCACGCCAAAGGAGTGGATCACGTCGGTCGCCGTGGTGATGAGGCGAACTTTTTTTCCGACCGGCACCACCATCGGGTTGTCCACCTTGAGCAGGTAGTCATCCACTTCCTCTCCCTTGGCGGGACCACCGTTGTCCGACATCTCGCGTTGCGCCCGGTCCAGCGACGAAGTAAAGCCAATGCCCTCCCCCTCACCCTTCAGGTAGTCATAGCCCCACTTCCACTGCATGCCCGTGACCTTGATGGTCAGGTCCGCATTGGTGGTGTCCTTCATGGCCACCACCACCTTGGTCGCGGGCAGCGCCATCAGGATGACGATGATGAACGGGATCAGGGTCCAGACCACTTCCACGGTGACGGACTCATGAAACGTCGCCGGTTTGTGGCCCACCGATTTGCGGTGTTTCCAGATGGAATAAAACATCACCGAAAACACGCCCACAAAAATCACGGAGCACAGGATCAGCATGAACCAGTGCAGCCAGGCCTGCTCTTCGGCAATCTGGGTGACAGGGGGGTGCAGATTCAACTGACGGACTGCGGGACCACCGGGAAGGTCGCCCACCGCATGCGCCAAAGTGAAAGCTGCGGTGAGCGCCCATGCGCTGGCTGCCAGCAGCAGTGAAGCCAAATTTTTGAGAATGCTCTTCATCATGTTCATTTCTTCATTGCATCAAATTGATCAGGCCCAACCCGAACCAGGGTTGCACTTTTGGGGAGCAAACGGGCACACCCAACCTCAATCAGGTTGTCGATGATTGTAGCCCACACATCTTTACAGTGGGACGAGTTTAAGGCTACTTGTCAAGCCCGAATGTCAAACGATGCCGTATTAGGGTTTGCCCTGCCTCAAAGCCTTGCGCATTGCCTCCAGAGAAACCGTGGTTTGCGGCTGGACCGTCATTCGTGGCTGGGGTTTGAAGGCGTGTCCGTAAATGATTTCAAAGGTGAGTTCCAGGCCTTTTTCCGCCGTGGGCGTGGCCAATTCACGGGCCAAGGCGCCATGCAGGGCATCGCGCCAGCCGCGCCCCCGCAAGCCGGAGAAACGTGCCGCATGCAGGTTGCGACCCAGTTCGCGCAGCTCCACCAACAAACGCTCGGGCGATGCAAAGCTCAGGGTGATGCGCTCCATGTCCATCACCGGCTCGGCAAAACCCGCGTGCATCAGCATGTCACCCCAGTCGTGCATGTCGGTGAATTCGTGCGAGGGCGGTGGCCACCCCTGCTCGGAAAAGACCCGGCGCAGCTCGCGCAAGGTGTCGGGCCCCAGACAGGAAAACATCACAAACCCGTCGTCCTCCAACAGGCGGTGCCACTGTTCAATCAGGGCCTGCGGGTCGGCCTCCATGTGCAGCGCCATATTGGCCCAGACCATCTGCACCGGCTGCGTTGGTGCTTCGAAGCGCACCGCAGCCCCCAGCCAGCGCTCCGGCTTCCACCACGGGCTTGCTATGGATTTAGTAGCTGTTTGCGCACGTTCTGTGCGGGTTTCCATCACAAAACACTCAGATTTTGGGTAGCGTTTGGTCAGCAGGGTCTGTGCCTGCAGGCCGCCGCGCAATGGCGCCCAGTGCACCCAGCGCGCCGGTTTTTTCACAATCCACTGCAGGCGCTCTTCCATGCGGCGCGCCACCTCTTCGTGCAACCAGGGGGAGTGGGTGTCGGTGGTGGCGGGAAGCAAATTTGCCCAACGGGCGGCGGCACGGGGGTCAATGGTAGGGGGGCGCTCGGTGCTCATGGCGGGGTGGGGTAGGTGAATGTGACGGGGGGCGTATATTGATGGCATGTTTCGCCAGTTGCTCTCAAGGGTATCCCAATCCCTGCCCAGCCAGTGCGCGGTGTGCCACGCCTGGCCGTCGCAGCCGGTCTGCGAGACCTGTGTGGCGCAGTTTGCCCAACCCGTGCACCGCTGCGCTACCTGCGCCCTGCCCTTGCCCACGGGCATGCGCCAGTGCGGGGCCTGCACCCTGGAGCCGCCACCGCTGGACCAGGCCCTGGCCGCCGTGCCCTACGCCTACCCCTGGTCGGGCCTGGTGGTGGACTTCAAGTTCCACCAGCACACCGGCTGGGCCGCCAGCCTGGCCACGCTGATGCGCAGCGCACCCTGGGTGGAGCCTGCGCTGGAATCCGCCGATGTGCTGATCCCCCTGCCCCTGTCGCGCGAACGCCTGCGGGAGCGGGGATTCAACCAGGCCCTGGTGCTGGCCCGCGCCCTGGAGCCCGCCAAAGTGCGGGCCGACGTGCTGCTGCGCATCCAGGACACGCCACCCCAAAGCGCCCTGCCCCGCAAGGAACGGCTGCGCAGCGTGCAGCACGCTTTTGCGGTGGACCCCTTGCGTTCGGCAAGTCTCAAGGGGCGGCGCGTGGTGCTGCTGGACGATGTGATGACCAGCGGTGCGTCACTGCACGCAGCGGCCGGTGTGCTGCGCCAGGCGGGTGTGGCGCACATCACCGCGCTGGTGTTTGCGCGTACCGAATAATTGCACTGGGCAGCGCCATCGGGTATGCCAACGGCGACAATAGCGCGCATGTTCCATATCGTCCTGGTAGAGCCCGAAATCCCGCCCAACACGGGCAACATCATCCGCCTGGCGGCCAACA
>MESI01000052.1:25268-33034 GCA_001770935.1 Burkholderiales bacterium RIFCSPLOWO2_12_FULL_61_40
AACACCGGCTGCACGCTGCATCTGGTGGAGCCGCTGGGCTTCAATTTTGACGACAAACACATGCGCCGCGCGGGGCTGGATTACCACGAGTACGCCACGCTGCGCCGCCATGCCGACTGGCAGGCGTTTCTGGACACCGAACGCCCCGCGCCCGAGCGCCTGTTCACCCTGACCACGCGGGGCACACGCAGCCCCTATGCCGTGGCTTTTCAGCCCGGCGACTGGCTGGTGTTTGGCTCCGAGACCAAGGGCATTTCAGACACTGTGCGATCCGCCTTCAGCCCGGAGCGCAGCCTCAAGCTGCCCATGCGCGCGGGGCAGCGCAGCCTGAACCTGTCCAATGCCGTGGCGGTGACGGTGTTCGAGGCCTGGCGGCAAAACGGCTTTGCCTGAACCAGGGGGTTTCCTTCCGTTTTCAGATCAATGGGAGATGAGGCGCCCCGACGCAGGCAGTGCTTTAGCACGACCAGGAGGGGCAACGATATATCGCATTGATATGGAAATGGAAATCAGGGGTATTGGCGAATCAGCGACTCAGCCACACACACCGGCTTGGCCGCGCCCTGGCGCTCGATCGACACTTCCCAGGTGGTTTGCAGGCCCTGCTTGTCAATGGCTTCGCTTTTCAGCAACCTGAGGTGGGCCCGCAACTGGCTGCCCACCAGCACGGGGGCAATGAAACGCACCTTGTTCAGGCCGTAGTTCACGCCCATGCGCACCTGCTCCACCCGCAAGGCGTTCTCAAAAAAGGCGGGGATGAGTGACAAGGTCAAAAACCCGTGGGCAATGGGTGCGCCAAACGGGCCGGTCTTGGCGCGCTCCACGTCCACATGGATCCACTGGTGGTCTCCGGTGGCCTGGGCGAACTGGTTGATCTGTTCCTGGGTGATGGTGACCCAGTCGCTGGTGGCAACGTCCTGGCCCACGCAGGCGGCGAGGTCTTGCAGTGTTGGAAAGGTTTTCATGGCCCCACTGTAGCCAAACGCCGTGGTGCGCCCTGTCCGTCACGGGACAGGGGCACGCTGCGCTCAGCGCTCCAGCCACTCCACGATGGGCTGCCATTGCTCCAGGTCGCGCTCCACCCGGCCGGGAGCCACATCGAACAAGGAAAGGCCACCGGCCGCCAGGTGGATGTAGTTTTGCGTGTCCCGCAAAAAGCCCAGCACCGGCAGGTCCAGCATGTCCATGAACTCGCGCAGTTTGTCGGCGGCAATGGTGCGTTCGTCGACCCGCATGCCCACGATGCCGATGTCCGTTTTCATGGCATGGCGGCTTTGCGCCAACTCGTCCAGAAAAGCGCGGGTGGCAAAGATGTCGAACACGCTGGGCTGCAGGGGCACGATCACCTTGTCCGCCTGTTTCAAGATCTCCTTGAGGCGTTTGCCGTGCAGGCCCGCCGGTGTATCGATCACCACATGAGTGGTTCCCTTGGGCGGCTTGGCAATCTGTTCAGCCCCCAGGTCCCAGGACGCGATGGGGCGTGTCCCGTCGGGGCGCAAGCTCAACCACAACCGGGAGGACTGCTGCACATCCGCGTCCCCCAACAGGACCGCGTGCCCCTGGGACGCGAAATAGCCGGCGATATTGGTCGAGAGCGTGGACTTGCCCACACCTCCCTTGGGGTTGGCAACAACGATAACGGGCATAGGGCTTCCTTCGCGGTGGAACGGCTCAAAGTGAACTTTGCGCTATGTTATCGGGATGCCCGCACAACACCAAGCCCCCGAACCTTCTCAGCACCAAGAGGGCATTTACCTGGTCGCAGCCCACCCCAACTGGAATGAGTCCCGCGTGAACCGGCGCTTGGTTGCCGCCGCCCGTGGGCTGCCCACCGTGCAGGTGTGCGACCTGTTCGGCAGTTATCCCGATTACTGCATCGACGTGCCCAGGGAGCAGGCCCGCCTGCGGCAGGCGCAACTGGTGGTGCTCTTGCACCCGGTGCAGTGGTATTCCATGCCCGCCTTGCTCAAGCTCTGGCTGGACGAGGTACTGGCCCACGGCTGGGCCTATGGCGGTGGCCATGCGCTGCAGGGCAAAGACCTGTGGCTGGTGGCCAGCACCGGCGGGCCCGACGCCTCCTACCACCCGCAGGGCTACAACCGCTATTTCTTCGATGCGTTTTTGCCCCCCTATGAACAAACCGCCGCCCTGTGCGGCATGCGGTTTTTGCCGCCATTGGTGTTGCACGGCGCCCATGCCGTACCGGAGGACGAAGTGCAACAGCATGTGGCGGTGTTCCGCGACCGCCTGCAAAGCTACCCCGCCTGGCCCGAGCTGGACGAACTCGACACCTGCCCGGCCTGCGAAGTGCCCGCCGCCGACCGGCCCCACGCCGAAGAGCTGAGCGCGGCGGGGCCGTCCTCCCAGGGCGGGGGGGCCAAGTAATGGAGCACACCCCCAGCTGGCTGGTCAACAGTTTCATCTACCTCAGCGCCGCCGTCATCGCCGTGCCCCTGAGCCAGGCCCTGGGCCTGGGCTCCATCATTGGTTACCTGGCGGCGGGCATTGCCATTGGCCCCTGGGGCCTGGGCCTGGTCACCAATGTGGAAGACATCCTGCACTTTGCCGAATTTGGCGTGGTGCTGATGCTGTTTCTGGTCGGGTTGGAGCTGGAGCCCAAGCGCCTGTGGAGTCTGCGCCGCCCGATTTTTGGCTGGGGCAGCGCCCAGGTGCTGGGTTGCACCCTGCTGCTCACCGCCGTGGCCATGCTGGCTGGGGTGGACTGGCGCACCGCACTGGTGGCGGGCCTGGGACTGGCCTTGTCCAGCACGGCCATTGCGCTGCAGGTCATGGGTGAACGCAACCTGATGCCCACCGGCAGCGGCCAGGCCGCGTTTTCGATTCTGCTGTTCCAGGATGTGGCGGCCATTCCCATTTTGGCCCTGCTGCCGCTCTTGGGCGTGGTTGCAGCATCCAATGAGGCGCTAGCCACCGCCAATCCTGCGTGGGAAGCTCTCAAAATCATAGCAGTTGTGGTGGGCATCGTCCTGGGCGGGCGGCTGCTCATGCGCCCGCTGTTTCGCTGGATCGCCCGCTCCCGCACACCCGAAATTTTTACCGCCGCCTCCTTGCTGCTGGTGGTGGGCATCGCCGGGCTGATGCAGCTGGTGGGCCTGTCCATGGCGCTGGGCGCCTTTCTGGCCGGTGTGCTGCTGGCCGAGAGTGAATACCGGCGCGAGCTGGAAACCGACATCGAACCCTTCAAGGGCTTGCTCTTGGGCCTGTTCTTCATCGCCGTGGGCATGAGCATCGACTTTGGCGTGCTGCGCCAGTCTCCGGGCCTGATGGCACTCATCGTGGCCGGATTTCTGGCGGTGAAGGGCGCGGTGATTTACGCCCTGGCACGCGCCATGCAGCTGCCGTTTCAGGAGCGCCCTGTCTTTACCTTGCTGCTGGCGCAGGGCGGCGAGTTTGCCTTTGTGGTGTTCCAGGCCGCCGCCGGCGCCCATGTGTTCCCCACGCAAACGGCCTCGCTGCTGATCGGTGCGGTAGCTGTGTCCATGCTGGTGAGCCCGCTGCTGCTGGTCGCCATCGACAAATGGCTGCTGCCACGGTATGCCAACTGCGGCGTCACGCCCATGGAAGAAATCTCGGAGCCGCAAGCAGCGCCGATTGTGATTGCCGGTTTTGGCCGCTACGGACAGATCGTGGCCCGCATGCTGCTGGCCGAGGGCATACCAGCCACCGTGCTGGACCACGATGCCGAGATGATCGAGGCCGCGCGCAGCTTTGGCTACCGCGTGTTTTATGGCGACGCCACCCGGCTCGATCTGCTGCGCACCGCAGGCGCCGCCAGCGCCAAAATTCTGGTGGTGGCGGTGGACGATACGGAACAGTCGCTGGAGATCGTGGACCTGGCGCGCGCCCACTTCCCGCAACTGGAAATCGTGGCCCGCGCGCACGACGTGACGCACTGGAACCAGCTGCGCGACCGGGGCGTGCTGCGCGTGGAGCGCGAGCTGTTCGAGTCCAGCCTGCGCAGCGCCCGCAGCGTGCTGGAACTGCTAGGCCAGGCGCCCCACGCCGCCCGCCAAAAGGTGATGCGTTTTCGCCAGCACAACCTGGAGCTGTTTGAAAAATTACATCCCCACTACCGCGACCCGGCCCAGCTGATCGCCGTGGTCAAACAGGGCCGCCAGCAACTGGAAGAGCAAATGGCGCAGGAGCGTGCCGAGCAGGAACAACGCCGCCCGCACCGCTGGGACCATTGAAGGCGCTCAGGGTTCAGCCCGCGCCGTGGCACTTTTTGTATTTCTTGCCACTGCCGCAGGGGCAGGGGTCGTTGCGGCCAATTTTCCCGCTCCCAGGCACGGGGCTGGGCAACGGCTTGGGAACCGGTTTTTTAGCGGGTGCCTCCCTGAACCCGGCCCACCAGTCCATCTCCTTTTCCACATCCTGAACATAGCCTTTGCCTCGGCTAAGCTCGCGATCACGACAGGCGTCAAAAGACTCGCCAAGGTGCTCCGCGAACCATGCCTTGTCCGCGATCATCGGGTCCAGCAAGCGCTCGTCATACCAGCCATCGATCCGCTCACGCATTTCCGCGGCCCCGATGTCGGAGGCCACCGAAGCAATGCAATCAATCACCTCCAGATCGTCTACGCTCACCCCTGGCAATCGCAACCTCTGCGCCTCGGCATCGCCCTTGGCAATAAGGTACTGAATCAGCGCGTCGCGCGAATCATCCCCCTCGAACACCCGCACCATGATTGCGTCCAGCGCCGCACTGCGTACCCAGTGCGACGCCTGTGTGTCTTCAAACAGGGCCTTCAGCGGCTGGATATCTCCATCACAAACGGATGCCAGGCTGCGCGCGTAGGACTCCGTGAGGGTGTCGCCCATCACCATGTCCAGGGTGTCATCGTCGTGGTGGCCCAATGCCAGCAAGGGCGCATAGGCCCGCGTATCACGCCACACGGCCAGCAGGTGCATGGCGTAGAGGTGCAAAACGTAATTCGGGTCCTCCGCCATAGACGGGTCAGCGGCCATTTGCGCCAAGGCGGCAATGAGGTGCGGCGCAACCTCCTCCCGATGCGCATTCGCAAACGCGATGGCAGCACGGGGAAAGGGCTTGGAGAAGTATTCAATTTGCGAACGCAGTGTGTTCCAGGTGTCGGTCATGGTGGTGTGTGCGAAGGGGGATGAAAATTTGAAATGGTCTGCTTTGGTGGTGCAGCTGCTTTGAATAATAGCAATAAAACCAGCCTCCAGCCCTCACAGAATAAGCGCAAGCAGCTATGTATTCAATAGCAAACCATCCTCACACCAATCCGTCCCACAGCAGCTTCACCCCTGTCAAGGCCATGCCGGCATACAAAAACCGGTAAAACCAAACCTGACTGATGCGCCGCGCCAGGCGCACGCCTATCCACACGCCGATGGGGGCGATGGGCAGCAGCACCAAAGAGGTGGCCATGTTGCGCAGGTCCAGCAGGCCCAGCAGGCCGTAGGGAATCCATTTGCTCAGGTTCACCACAAAGAAGAAAAACGCCATGGTGGCGGTGAACTTGACGGGTGAAAGCTTGAGCGGAATCACATAGGCGCTGATGGGCGGGCCGCCCGCGTGGGCGATGAAGCTGGTGAAACCCGAGGTGGTGGAGAGCAGCGCGCCCAACCATTGGGGCGGCGGTGCGCTGTCGGGTTGGGGCGGGAACAGCAGGCGCTGCGCCAGAAACAGCAGGGTAAAACCACCCACCAGCGCCGCCACCGTGTGGGCGTTGAGCAGTTTGAACAGCAAGGCGCCGATGGCGATGCCCAGCATGCCAAAGGGCACCAGGAACTTCAGCAAGGCGGTGTCAAAGTCCTTGCGAAAAGCGGCCATGCCCAGCACGTCCATCAAAAACAGCACCGGCATCAAAATGGCCGCCGCCTCGGGCACGCTCACCACCAGCGCCATCATGGGCACGGCCAGCGAGCCAAAACCCGCGCCAAAGCCACTTTTGCTCACGCCCAGCAGCAGTACGGCGGGGATGGTGACGGCGTAAAACACCGGGTCGGTGATCAGGGGAAATGGCAAAAAATCTCCAATCAAATCTGGCTCCAGCCCTTGCGGATACTGCGCAAGCAGCTACCAAATCCATAGCATATCAGACGCGCTCCAGCACCACCGCAATGCCCTGCCCCACGCCGATGCACATGGTGCACAGCGCGTAGCGGCCGCCACTGCGGTGCAACTGGTTGACGGCCGTGGTCACCAAGCGGGCACCGCTGGCACCCAGGGGGTGGCCCAGGGCGATGGCGCCGCCCCAGGGGTTGACGCGCGGGTCGTCGTCCTGCAGGCCCAGCGTGCGCAGCACCGCCAGAGCCTGCGCGGCAAAGGCTTCGTTGAGTTCGATCACATCCATCTGCGCCAGGCTCAGGCCGGTGAGCTCCAGCACCTTGCGCGTGGCCGGTGCCGGGCCCATGCCCATGGTGCGGGGCGCCACGCCCACGGTCGCCATGCCGACCACGCGGGCACGCGGCGTCAGGCCGTGCCGGGCGGCCGCAGCCTCGCTGGCCAGCAGCACCGCGCCCGCGCCGTCGTTCACGCCGCTGGCGTTGCCCGCCGTCACCGTGCCGTCCGGGCGCACGATGGGCTTGAGCCGGGCCAAGGCTTCCAGGCTGGTGGCGCGCGGATGCTCGTCCTGGCGCACCACCAGCGCCTCGCCCTTTTTCTGCGGGAGCGTGACCGGGCAGATTTCGGCATCGAAGTGCCCGGCTTGCTGCGCGGCCAAGGCCTTGCGCTGGCTGCTTTGTGCAAACCGGTCTTGCGCCTCGCGCCCGATGCCGTAGTCGGTGGCCACGTTTTCGGCCGTCTCGGGCATGGAGTCCACCCCGTACTGGGCTTGCATCAGTGGGTTGACAAAGCGCCAGCCGATGGTGGTGTCGTAGACCGCATTAGAGCGGCCAAAGGCGCTGTCCATCTTGGGCATGACAAAGGGGGCGCGGCTCATGCTCTCCACCCCGCCTGCTATCAAAAGCGTAGCTTCTCCCGCTTTGATGGCGCGGGCTGCCGTGCCAATGGCATCCAAACCCGAGCCGCACAGGCGGTTGATGGTGGCGCCTCCCACTGACAAGGGCAGGCCCGCCAGCAACGCCGCCATGCGCGCCACGTTGCGGTTGTCTTCACCGGCCTGGTTGGCGCAGCCCAAAAGCACCTCGTCCACCGCCGCCCAGTCCACACCGGGGTTGCGCGTCATCAGGCTGCGCAGGGGGATGGCGGCCAGGTCGTCGGCGCGCACGCTGCTCAAAGCGCCACCGTAGCGGCCGAAGGGGGTGCGGATGGCGTCACAGAGATAGGCTTGGTGCATGGCAGGTTTCCAATGGACTCCGGTGAAACAGCAGATCGGTGACTGTACCCAAGATCGCTCGATACACCTGTCGCGCCCGTACAGGCCGCGCCCTGGGCGGGCCGTGTTAACCTTGCCCCATGTTCAGTCCCTCCCAAGCCGATGTCCGCCGTTTTTTCTGCTCCGTTTACGCCAAAGCCCGCGCAGGGCAAGCGCTGGAAGCTATAGAAACCATAGCAAGCCAGTGGATGGACGAACACCCCGAATACCACACCGATTTTGCCGATGTGGACACCGCACTGACCACCATGTACGAGGCCGAAGAGGGCCGCACCAACCCGTTTTTGCACCTGTCCATGCACCTGTCGATCAGCGAGCAGTGCTCCATCGACCAGCCGCGCGGCATCCGCCAGGCGGTGGAGCTGCTCACCCACAAGCGCAACTCCCTGCACCATGCCCACCACGACGCCATGGAGTGCCTGGGCACCATGCTGTGGG
>MESI01000053.1 GCA_001770935.1 Burkholderiales bacterium RIFCSPLOWO2_12_FULL_61_40
AATTGGAGATTGAAACCGAATCCCCCCAGCCCACGACCAGCGGAAAATCACAGCCCTAAGTCTGCGAAAATTCGGTCATACTTACGTTAATTTGAAAAACGCTCCCGAAAGAGTTATCCATGTCTAAAGAACTGCGCTTTCTAGTTGTCGATGACTTCTCCACCATGCGAAGAATTGTGCGCAATCTGCTCAAGGAGAGCGGCTATACAGAAGCTGATGAAGCCGAAGACGGCGTGGTGGCGCTGCAAAAGCTGCGCAACAGCAGTTTTGATTTCGTGGTCAGCGACATCAACATGCCCAATATGAATGGGTTCCAGTTGCTGGCGGAAATCAAGAAAGACGAAAAGCTCAAACACCTTCCCGTGCTCATGGTGACCGCCGAAGCCCGCAAAGAGGACATCGTGATGGCAGCGCAACAGGGCGCAGCCGGCTACATCGTCAAGCCCTTTACCAAAGCGACCCTGGAAGACAAAGTCAACCACATTCTCACCAAGAACGGGTTGAAATAGGCGCCGCTCCCGCATCCCCGCCGCGCACTGCACGTCCCACCTGGCTGATCCCGCAGCGGGGGAAGTGCCGACAATTCACTCGCCGGTTTTTGCTTCTGGAATTTAGAAAACAAAGGGCGAATGCCCTGCTTATTGGCCTTTAGTTCTTGAGGCTGCTCGCGACAATGGCATGAACTTTAGAGTCCCGCCATCATGGAATCAGGCAGTCAAGATCGCAACCTACCCGCCTCCGAGCGCAAGCTCAAGAAGGCGCGGGATGACGGCCAGGTAAGCCGATCCGAGGATCTGCGCCACCTCGCGGTACTGGGCGCCGGAGCCCTGTCCGTAATGGTTCTGGCACCCCTGCTTTTTGACCAACTCAAACTCAGCTTGAGCCAACAGTTGTCTTTTGACGCGACGTCGGTTAGGCGCACCGCAAGCATGCTGGCCCGGTTGAGCGACGCCACCACCATCGGCCTGGGGGGCTGCGCCGTATTTGCCGCCATTGTTTCCGCCGCCGCCATCGCCGCTGCGGTGGCCTCGGGAGGCTGGGTGCAAAGCCTGAAGCCCTTGATGCCAGACTTCAGCCGCATCAACCCGCTCTCGGGTTTTGGAAATCTATTTACCAAAAAAAAACTGATTTCCGTGGCAAAAATGACCCTGATGACTGGCATTTTGTTCGCCATTGCAGCCAGCTTTTTGAGTTCTGGCCTGCAAACCATTGCCTCACTGGTCCTGCAACCCTCCAGCGGGGCCATTGCCCACTTGACGCAATGGCTAACGGCAGGTACGGGCCTGATGTTGCTGGTGATTTTGGTCGCCGCCATGGTGGATGTGCCGCTGCAATCTTTTTTGCACAAAGGCGAGATGAAGATGTCGCACCAGGAGGTCAAGCAAGAAGGCAAGGAGTCTGACGGCAACCCCCAAATGAAAGGGAAGATTCGCCAAAGACAACGCGAGCTGGCCCAAAAAGGCAGCGTCAATGCCGTTCCCAAAGCCGACTTTGTGGTGATGAACCCCACCCACTTTGCGGTCGCCATTCGGTATGACGAGCAAACCATGAGCGCCCCCCAAGTCATTTCCAAAGGGGCGGATTTGCTGGCCTTGAAGATTCGGGATGTCGCCAAACACCATGCCATTCCCGTGTTGCAGTCCCCCATGCTGGCGCGTGCCCTGTACGCCAACGCAGAATTGAATGAGGACATTCCCTCGGCCCTGTACACCGCCGTGGCACAGGTGCTGGCCTATGTCTACAAATTACGCGCAGCCTTGCGTGGCGTCGGCCCCATGCCCATGGACGTTCCCCAGCCCTTTGTCCCACCCGAGCTGGACCCCCAGGCTAAAACCATTGGAATGGCCACCGCATGAACGCACAATTGAAACTCCTTCAGCAGTGGTACGGCAACAACACCCAAGTCGTTCAGGGCGCTGCAGCGCCCATGCTGGTCGTTGCAATCCTGGCCATGATGGTCTTGCCGCTGCCACCGCTTCTTTTGGACGCCTTTTTCACCATCAACATCGCCGTTGCGTTGATGGTGATGATGGTGGCGGCCTACATGATCCGCCCCCTGGATTTCGCGGCCTTTCCCTCGGTGCTGCTGCTCACCACCCTCATGCGCCTGTCCCTCAACGTGGCCTCCACGCGGGTGGTGCTACTGGAAGGCCATACCGGGCCAGGGGCCGCAGGTGGCGTCATTGAAGCCTTCGGCCACTTCCTGATTGGCGGAAATTTTGCCGTGGGCCTGATCGTGTTCGCGATCCTGGTGGTCATCAACTTTGTCGTGGTCACCAAGGGTTCCGAGCGCATTGCCGAGGTGTCCGCGCGGTTTACCCTGGACGCCATGCCCGGCAAACAGATGGCGGTGGACGCGGACCTCAACGCGGGACTGATCGACGAAAAAGAGGCCAAACGCCGTCGTGCGGAGGTCGGCGAAGAAGCCGAGTTCTTTGGCTCCATGGATGGCGCATCCAAATTTGTACGCGGAGATGCCATCGCCGGGATATTGATCCTGCTGATCAACATCTTCGGCGGGTTTGCTGTCGGTATCCTGCAGCACGATCTGACTGCGTCACAGGCGGCCAACACCTACATTCTGCTGGCGGTGGGTGATGCGCTGGTCGCCCAGATTCCGGGCCTGCTGATCTCGGTGGCCGCGGCCATGGTGGTATCACGGGTCGGCAAGGACCAGGACATCGGCAAACAAATCATCGGGCAAATGTTTGTGTCGCCCCGTGTGCTGGGCATCACGGCCGCCATCATGTTCGTATTGGGCATCATCCCCAATATGCCGCACATGGTGTTCCTGACCATTTCCGCCATTCTGGGCTACGGCGCATGGATGCTGGCGCATCGGCCTCCACCTGTGGATCCACAAACCGTGGCCCCGCCCCCCACCAACGACGGTGAAGCCTCCTGGGACGATCTGCAGCCGGTGGACCAACTGGGCCTGGAATTGGGCTACCGGCTCATTGCCCTGGTGGACAAGACACGCCAGGGCGACCTTTTGACACGCATCAAAGGTGTACGCCGCAAGTTTGCGCAGGAAGTGGGTTTTTTGCCGCCTCCCGTGCATGTGCGCGACAACCTGGAGCTCAAACCCAGTGGCTACCACATCACCCTGCGCGGCGTCATCGTCGGAGAAGGCGATGCATTTCCCGGCATGTTCCTCGCTATCAACCCAGGCGGCATCACCACCCCCTTGATTGGAACCGCCACCACCGACCCGGCTTTTGGTCTGCCTGCCCACTGGATCGACGAACGGCAGAAGGAAGCCGCGCAAATGGCTGGATTTACAGTGGTTGATTCAGAGACTGTGATGGCCACCCATTTGTCACACTTGATGCAGGTTCAAGCCTCCAAATTACTCAGCAGAACAGAGACCCAACAACTCGTGGAACACGTTGCCAAGCTAGCCCCCAAACTGATCGAAGAAGTAGTGCCCAAAATGGTGTCGATTGCAGTTTTCCAGAAAGTACTTCAGCTTTTGCTGGACGAGTCGGTGCACATCCGCGATATCCGCACCATCATCGAGTCCATCGCCGAACACGCCACCTCCACCACCGACCCCGCAGAACTGGCGCGCAGGGTGCGGGTGGCTTTGTCACCCGCCATCGTTCAGCAAATTTACGGATCGACCCGCGAGCTCAACGTCATTGCGATCGACCCCGGACTGGAGCGCCTTTTGGTTCAAGCGCTAGGCAATGCAGCGGGTCCTGCACTGGACCCCGGCGTAGCAGACATGCTCACCCGCACCGCCGCTGAAACTGCCATGAAACAGGAAGAAGTGGGCGTACCCGCCTGTTTGCTGGTGCCCGACCCCATCCGGGGAGCCATCGCCCGTCTGGTGCGCCGCGTCGCCCCCCGATTGCAGGTGCTCTCGCACAGCGAGATCCCTGAAACCCACACGATCCGTATCGGCCCCATTTTGAGAGGCGCAGCACCATGAACATCCAACGCTTTCATGCACCGACATCCCGCGAAGCACTTGCCAAAGCACGGTTGGTTTTTGGTGAAGGAACTTTGATCCTGTTCAACCGCCCCACCGAAAACGGCGTGGAAGTGGTTGCCACAGCCGAGGACTCGCTGGCAGCCTTGGACCGCGGCGAAAGCCCCATGGGCAGCCCCAAGGCAAGCCAGCTGCGTCCAACGCCCCAGCCCAGCTACCAGGAAGTGGCAAGCAAGGTCGAGGACGATGCCGCCCAGCTGGCCATGAGCACCTTGTCGTTTCAAGACTACGTGCGTGAACGCATGCTGCGCAAACGCCATGAATCTGCCCAAAGCCAGACCAGCGCGCAGGCACCCACCATTGTGCAAGAGCGCCCCCGTGCAGCATTTGTCCCAAAAATCCAGGTGGATACCGACACAGCGGCCCCCAAAGCCATTGCCACACGCAAGCCTGCAGTCCCATCGGTGCAGGCCGCGACCGGCATGCCACAGGGCATTGTGGATGAACTGCACGCGATGAAAGACTTGATTGAGGACCGCTTCAACACGTTGGCGTGGTTAGGGCAGGCCCGCCAGAACCCGATACAGTCGAACCTCATGCTCAAATTGATTCGGGCAGGTTTCTCCCCTACCCTTGCCAGGACCATTCTGGAGAGGATGCCTGAAGAAATGGACGCCGCCCAGTCGGTACGCTGGGTGATGGATGTGCTGGAGCGCAATCTGAAAACCGATGCCGAGGGCACGCCCCTACAGGAAGAGGGGGGTACGTTTGCACTCATTGGCGCCACCGGGGTCGGCAAGACAACAACGGCCGCCAAGCTGGCGGGTTTGTGTGCCCGGACCCACGGCGCTGGAAGCGTCGGATTGATCACACTGGACAGCTACCGCGTGGGCGCACAAGAGCAATTACGCGCCTATGGGAAAATGCTGGGGGTGGTGGCCCACCTCGCCCACGACCGCGCGGCCTTGCAAGACTTGCTCGGACTGCTGTCCAACAAAAAAATGGTGCTGATCGACACCACCGGATTGGCGCCACGGGACCCGCGCAAGCGTGAAATGATGGACTTGCTGGACCTGCCCAACGTCAAGCGCCTTTTGGTCCTCAATGCGGGTGGCCATGGAGACACCTTGGACGATGTGGTTTCCGCATTCAAATCGGCCAGCGCACAACAGGTCATATTTTCAAAGATCGATGAAGCCGTCAAACTGGGGCCCGCCATCGATGCGGCCATTCGCCACCAACTGATTCTGCGGGGAGTGACCACAGGGCAGCGCGTCCCCGAAGACTGGGAAGCCGCCAGTGCATCCAAATTGGTGCGTGCGTCCATGCGGACCTCGGGTAACTCCGCCTTCGATCCCAAAATCGGTGACCTGGGTTTCTTTTTCAACCAATCCACGGGCTCCACTTCCACCAAGGGGCTTTTGGATGCTTGACAGACCTTCCAATCAGGCGGCCGGCTTGCTGGAACTGGCCATTCCACAAGCGCCAAAACTCATGGCGGTGGTGAGCCATGGTGATGAGCAGTCTGAACTGCCGGTCTTGTGGAGACTGTGCACGTCCTTGGTCGATTTTGGCTATGCGGTGACGGTTCTGGATGCCACGACCTGTGAGTCTGAAACCAATCCTGGCCTGGAACAGCTTCTTGAATACGCCTACTGGCGCGCAAGCGAAAATCCGGATGCCCCGGCCTGGAACGTCATTCCCGCAGGCATGGGACTACAAAGCCTGAACGCAGTACCCGAGCGCAGAGCGCAGAGCCTGCAGCACTTGGGGCGGCTATTTTTTCACGAAGGCGTGGTGATTGTGTATGGAAAAGCAGAGTGGCTGACGCCCCTGCTGGCCCACAGTGGCATCAAGCCTCTGCTCGCCGTAACACCGGTCAAACGTTCCCTGCTCACCAGCTACCTGGCCCTGAAGCGTTTGTTGCTAAAAGGAGGACTTCAGCCTACCATCGTCAATATGGTTGGTGACAAACAAGGTGCTGCAGGTCCAAAGGTGAATACGGTGGCACTCAATTTGAGCGACTGTGCAAGGAATTTTCTAGGCTTTGACGTGAACGCCCGCGACATCACCACACCGGACGATTTGGACCGCCCCAGCGCGGATATTCAGCGTTTGGCGCTCCAAATGCTGGAAAGCGCGCTACCGCTCACAGCGGGTGCGCCGCAGAGCACGCCCTATACCCAGCATTCCAGCATGAATTATTTTGCGGGGAGCCATTGATGTACACAGCCAAAGGGCAACTCGACCGCAATGCCCTGATCAGGCAATACCAGCCCCTGGTGCGGCGCCTGGCGCACCACATGATGGCGAAACTCCCCGCCAGCGTGGAGGTGGACGACCTGATCCAGGTCGGGTTGATCGGACTTTCCGACGCACTTTCACGGTTTGAAGCATCCCAAGGGGTGCAGTTTGAGACCTTTGCGACCCAGCGCATACGCGGCGCGATGCTGGACGAGTTGCGGGAAAATGACTGGATGTCGCGCGGCTCACGCAAGAGTCAAAAAGACATCGAAGTGGCTATGCGGCGCCTGGAGCACCGGCTGGGCCGCAGTCCCGCCGAGTCCGAGATTGCCGCCGAACTGGGCATGGGTTTGGCGGACTATCAGGCGCTGTTGGGCAAAGTGCGCGGGACACAGTTGGTCTACCTGGAAGACATGGCAAGCCGCAGCGAAGACGACGACACCTACCTGGACCGCCATGTGGGAGACAACGAAGCCGACCCGCTGAACATGCTGCGTGACCACCGCCTGCGCCAAGCCCTGGTCACCGCCATCAAAGGCTTGCCCGAACGGGAACAGTTCATCATGAGCATGTACTACGAACAGGACATGAACCTCAAAGAGATTGCTGCCGTTCTGGATGTCACCGAATCCCGTGTGTGCCAGCTGCACAGCCAATCCATTGCCCGTTTACGGGCAAAAATGCGTTCCCACTGAATGCAATTGAACCCTGACGAAAACCCGACTGGCTCAGCGCCAGTGGGGACCAGGTTCAGGCAGAAAAGACTTTGAAGGCACCCGATTGCCGCACACCGCTGCCGTAAGGGCCGGTATTTGTGGCGTAGGTGGTTTTTTGGGTGGCGGGAACGACCAACTGCAAGGCCCGTTCAACATACGCCGATCGGCGCAGCAAATTTGCACGCAAGACCGGCATGCCCTCAGCCAGCGCCTTGATGCGCGGTGCCAGAGAAGCGGCCGCTACGGACGAAACACGGTGACGCCCCATTTCGTCGACCATCTGCACAAAATGGACGGCCATTTGCTGCAGCATGGCGCTTGCCGCTTGAACGGCCTCAGGATTACCGTCAACCAATGCAGCAGAGACTGCATTGAACTGGTGCTCAACGCGGTCGAGCTGCTGTTCCAGGGATGAATGTGACATTTCAAGGCCTTTGCACAGTAGAAAGTGCGCAGACCCGGCTCAACTGGTGGTTCGCTTGAGCATTTCCTGCGCATTGGACAACAGCTTGTCTGCGATTGCCTCTGGATTGACGACGTATGTTCCCTGTTGTATCGCCGAGCGCACGGCAGAGACCTTCTGGGCGTCGACTTCCGCCCCTTCGCCCCGGTCGGCCTTCTCCAGCGCACGCGCTGCCGTCGACACCGTGACGGAAACGCCAGCCGAACGCGTGCTCGGAGCGGCATTCGTCCTGGCTGCAGCCGACGCACCAGCCCCCAAATCCGCCTTTTGCGAAACGGATGTCTTGGCCTGCGTGACGACAGCGGGAAGTTCTGAGGGTTGACCTATTTTCATTGCGTTCTCCAAAACTACAGTACGCGTAGCCTCGTACGAATGTTATCGGCCCGATCATGACTGACTTTAGAGCTATTTGCACAGATTTTCTGCACCTACAAGTCAATTTTTACGGTGTGGGAGTCCAGCACCACGCCCGAGGCCACACGTCCATTTTCCATCCGAACCCTGGCGGACTGCCCCAATACCCCTGCAGACAGCGCCTGCCCGTCACCGGAAATCTGAAACCCCACCCCTTGCGCCACGACACGGACCTGGGTGCCCGCCTGGAAAACTTGTGCCGGCTTGACCATGCCTTGGCGCAGGGTCTGGCCGGTGGTCAAAAGCCGGGTCGCAACCTGCCCCAACCAGGCAGAACGGTCCTGCAGCACAGGGCTCACCTCTTCTGCCCAGTCCACCTCGGACTCCACCACATCGGATTCCCTCAGCACGGCACCCGCAGGCACATGGCCCTTGACCACCCATGCGTTTCCCAACGCAGTGATCGTCGCGGGCACCGACACATTCCAGCGGGCCATGCCATCGATGCAGCGCAAACCCACCCGCGTTTTCCCCCACAAACGCGAGCCCACAGGAAGGTAGGCATCCACATTGGCACACGGTGCAAGCTTGAGCCGACCGTCCACCGCGCCTACACTGACCTCCATGCGCAGGGCCTCGGGCTGTGCGTTGGCCACTGCTGCATGCAACCAGTTTTGGGCCACTTTTTGAAGCTCGGCGCCAGACTGCGCTTGCGCCCAAGCCGACACAGCCACCCACTGCAAGGCCATGGCAACAGCCATGGCAGCATACCGACGCAGCGACGAAGTTTGAAATAGAGGTGCAGATCGGGGCATGGCAAGTCTCCTGGCGTCAAAGTGGATTGGCACGCCCAGTACAAGACGCACTCTTTCACTGCCAATGACTATAGAGAGAGCCCTGCGCTGCAATGCCGCCATTTACGCGCCATTCACCCCGCAATTCCACGGCTAAAAAATTAAAGGTTTTCCCATAATTGCCCCACGTCGAACCGCTTGGCCCATGGAGGGCCTGGCGAGACCCTACGCCGAGGTACCTATGTTTGCCAATATGACCCATGGACTTGACTTTCAATCGAAAGCATTGGTCCTGCGCGCGGACCGCCAACGGATCATTGCCAGCAACATTGCCAACGCCGACACGCCCGGCTATGTAGGGCGCGACATCGACTTCAAAGAAGCCATGAATACCGCCATGGGCGGCAACACACTGTCTCTCTCCCCCAGCGCCCCAACGGGTGGAACATCGGACAGGACCTCCCACGCACGGCACATTGCACTGCAAAGCACCATGGGCAGCCTGGGCGGTCCCAAACTGGACTACACCACCCAAACCCAACCCGCCATGGATGGCAACAGCGTGGACCTGGACCGCGAACGCGCCAATTTTGTCGACAACTCGGTCCGTTACGAAGCCACCCTTCGCTTTATTAACGGCCAGTCCAAGACGATCTTGAGCGCGATTCAAGGGCAGTAACACCATCGATTGCGCTAACGGAGCTACACCATGTCCATGTTTTCCATTTTCAATGTATCCGGGAGTGCGATCAGTTCGCAATCGCAACGGCTCAATGTTGTTGCCAGCAACCTCGCCAATGCCGACGCCGTGGCGGGCCCGGACGGACAGGGCTACAAAAGTCGGCAGGTGGTTTTCGAGACCGTGCCCATGGGCTCCGATGCATCGTCCGGCGTCAAGGTGAGCTCCATTCGCGAAAGCGCGGAGCCGCTGCGCCGCGTGCACAACCCGGCCCACCCTTCCGCCGACGCGGACGGGTATGTCACCCAGTCCAATGTGAACCCGGTGGAGGAAATGGTCAACATGATTTCCGCCTCGCGCTCCTACCAAAACAATGTGGAGGTCATGAACACGGCCAAGACGCTGTTGCTCAAGACCCTGCAGATGGGTCAATAAACCCAGGAAAGCCCACCATGACCACTGCCATCAACTCCAGCACGGACGTCTCATCCCTGGTGACCTCGAACAGTCCGAAGAGCACGGCTTTGAGCGACGCCAATGCCTCGCAGGACCGGTTTTTGAAATTGCTGGTGGCGCAACTGAGCAACCAGGACCCCATGAACCCCATGGACAACGCCCAAATGACCAGCCAAATGGCGCAAATCAATACAGTGTCGGGCATCCAGCAGGTGAATGAAAGCATCAAGTCGCTCACCACGCAGTTTGCATCCATGCAAATGCTGCAGGGGGCCAACATGATCGGCCACGACGTACTGATGCAAAGCAACACCTTGTCGATCAATGCCGGCAAAGCGGCCGGGGTCGTTGATTTGCCAGGCTACGCGGACAAAGTGAGTGTGCAGATCCTGTCACCCGCAGGCAAGGTGGTGGACACCTTGAATTTAGGGGCCATGACAGCAGGCCGCCATGATTTCACCTGGGATGCCTCCCACTACACCGGCGGCGCCAACCCCACCTTCAAAGTCACGGCAACCCAAGGCAACAAGAGCATGGAAGTGACCTCCCTGGCCAGGGACACGGTGGAATCCATTGGAACCGATGGCACCAACTTGACCCTGCAACTCAAAGGCCGCGCCGCAGTCACCTACGGCGATATCCAGGCCATTTTGTAAACACCCCCACACATTCATTACCGTTTTTTTGGAGAAATAAATCATGGGTTTTCAAACAGGACTCTCCGGCTTGAACGCTTCGAGCAAGCGAATGGATGTCATTGGGAACAATATTTCCAATGCCAACACCGTGGGCATGAAAGTCTCGCGTACAGAATTCACCGAGATGATTGCGTCCGCCCTGGGCGCCAGTGGCGGCCGCGGTGCGGGTGGTGGCATTGGAGTGGCCATTGGGGCCGTGACACAGCAATTTACCCAAGGCACCATCAACATCACCGGCAACAGCCTGGACGTGGCCGTCAATGGCGGCGGTTTTTTTGAATTGACCCAGCCGGATGGAACGAAAGCCTATACCCGGGATGGCCAGTTCAAGCTCACCAGCGCTGGCGATATCGTCACCAACAGCGGCGCCAACCTGATGGGCTACCCCACGGATTATCTGGGGGTGGCCACCAGTACCTCGATTCAGAAACTGACCGTCCCCACCGGGGCGCCCATCCCGGCGCTGGCAACTTCCGAGATTACGGCGGAATTCAACCTGGATTCACGCGCCAAACTGGGCTCCACCGCCGTGGCCCCGGACATCCCCGTCCCCATAGGCACCGTCGGCACCACCCTGACAGGCTACGACGCGCAAGGTGTGCCGGTCCCCATCAACCTCTATTTCGACAAAACTGCGGCTGACCGGTGGAATGTCTACATTCCCAACCCGAACATACCCGCAGTGACGGTTCCGCCCACCCCCCTCAATCCTCCGGTACTGCTGGCCAGCATGGAATTCGATGCCAATGGCGCACTCACTGGAACCCTGGACAATACAGGTACAGCGACAGCAATCCTGGGCAGCATCAATATTGATCTGTATTCGACCAATCCCAATGTCAACACAGGCAGCACGCCCCCCGGACAATTTGCGGCCACACTCGATTTGAGCAAGGCCACGCAATACGGCACCGCATTTGCGGTGTCTTCGTTGACGCAAGACGGCTACACCGCTGGCAACCTGACCAGCGTAAAAATTAACGAACAAGGCATTCTCACCACCACCTACTCCAACGGGCAAACCCAGGCGCGGGGCCAAATTGCCCTGGCCGACTTTCGCAATGTGCAAGGGCTTACGCCGGTGGGCGCGGGGGCCTGGGTGGAAACCAGCGCGTCCGGGCAGCCCGTGGAGGGGAAACCCGGCAATGGCAACTTCGGCAAACTGCGCTCGGGGGCCACGGAGGACTCCAACGTGGACCTCACCGCGGAGTTGATCAACATGATGACGGCCCAGCGCGACTACCAGGCCAATGCACAAACCATCAAAACCCAGGACCAGGTGATGAGCACCCTGGTCAATCTGCGCTAAACGGAACTGATCGACCATGGACCGCCTCATCTATACCGCCATGTCCGGCGCCAACGCCGCCGCAAGCCGGCAGGCGGTTCTGTCCAACAACCTGGCCAATGCATCGACCAACGGGTTTCGCGCACAACTGGCCACCTACCGCGCCGTGCCCCTGCGTGGCGAAGGGGCGACCACCCGTGTTTTTGCCGTGGAAGCGACCGCCGGCCATTCGGACACCCCCGGCCCTGCGGTGCGCACCGACCGCAGCCTGGACGCCATGACCTCGGGCAATGCGTGGTTCACCGTACAGGGCCTGGACGGCACCGAGGCGCACACCCGCAATGGGCATTTTGAAATCTCGACCGAAGGGACGCTGGTAACCGGCAACGGTCTGCCGGTGCTCTCCAACAGTGGCGCTCCCATCACCGTTCCCGTTGGGGCAGCCGTCTCTATCGGGCACGATGGCAGCATCAGTGCCAAAGTCGGGAATCAGCCCGCCAACAGCATTGGGCGGCTCAAAATGGTCACCCCCACCGGGGATGACCCCCTCAAACGCGGAGACGATGGGCTGTTCCGGCCGCTGTCCGGTGACCCGCTGAACAACGACGACAGCGCGCGGCTGCATGTGGGGTCGCTGGAAGGCTCCAACGTCAACCCGATCGAGACCATGGTCGGCATGATCCAGACCGCGCGCCAGTTCGAAGCGCAAATGCGCTTGCTGCAAACCGCCGAATCCAATGACCGCTCGGCCGGTCAGCTGCTGGGCCTACAAGGCTAAACGTCAGGAGTACACACCATGATTAACTCACTTTGGATCTCCAAGACCGGGATGGAAGCCCAGCAAATGCAGCTGGACATCATCTCCAACAACCTGGCCAACGTATCCACCAATGGCTTCAAGAAATCGCACGCGGTGTTTGAAGACCTGATGTACCAGAACCTGCGCCAGGTCGGCTCCAACACCTCCGAGCAGTCCACCCTGCCCACCGGATTGCAGGTAGGCCTGGGGGTGCGCACCGTGGCCACCAGCCGGACCTTCTCCCAGGGCAACCTGCAGCAATCCAACAACAACCTGGATGTCGCCATCCAGGGCAACGGTTTCTTCCAGCTCACCCTGCCCGACGGCACCGTGGGCTACTCGCGCGACGGTGCCTTCCAGATTGACAACGCCGGGCGTCTGGTCACCTCCGGGGGCTTGCCGGTGTCTGGCGGCATTACCGTACCCAGCAATGCCACCAATGTATCCATCGCCAGTGATGGCACGGTCACCGCGTCCATTCCCGGCACCGTGACGCCCCAGTCCATCGGCACCATCACCCTGGCCAGCTTCATCAATCCGGCAGGCCTGGAGCCCAAGGGGCAAAATATTTACGCCGAAAGCGCGGCGTCGGGGCAGCCCAACGCCGGCACTGCTGGCGCCAACGGCTTCGGCACCCTGGCCCAGGGCTTTGTGGAGACCTCCAACGTGAACGTGGTGCAGGAACTGGTGTCCATGATCCAGACCCAGCGCGCCTATGAAATGAACTCCAAAGCCATCCAGACTTCGGACCAGATGCTGCAAAAACTCGGGCAGCTGTGAGAAATGCTATGAAATTCATAGCTGTCTTCGCTTATTCCATAAGGTCTACCGCCCTATACGGCCTTGCATTGGGCGGACTGGGCGCCCTGGTGGGCTGCGCTGCCCTGCCCCAGCCCGTCAGGGTCGACTTTGCCGAACCCAAGGTGCAGGCCGCCCAGCCCCCCATGGCTCCGGTGGCCCGCCAGGCGACCGGTGGCCTGTACCAGGTCAGCACCTACCGCCCGGCGTTTGAAGACCGCCGCGCCCGCATGGTGGGCGACACGGTGACCATCCAGATCGTGGAAAGCCTGGCGGCCAGCCAGGTTTCCAAGTCCACCGTCAACCGCAACACCTCGATCGACACCGCAATCACCCCGCCGCTGCCCTCCGTCCTGGGGCCGGACCTCGCCAACCTGAACATGGCGGCCAAGACCAACAACGATTTTTCCGGCAAGGGCGGCACCGAGGCGGCCAATACCTTTAGCGGCTCGATCACCGCCACCGTCATTGAAGTGCAGCCCAATGGCCACCTGGTGATTGCCGGCGAAAAACAAATTGGCGTCAACCAGAACGTGGACGTGCTGCGTTTTTCCGGCACCGTGGACCCCCGCTTGCTCCAGCCCGGCAGTGTGGTGAATTCGACCCAGGTCGCCAATGTGCGGGTGGAGTCCCGCGGCCGCGGCGCCCAGGGTGAAGCGCAGACAGTTGGCTGGATTTCCCGGTTCTTTTTAAGCCTTAATCCTTTCTAAAGATATCCAGAATAGTGCCGAGGGGATAGTGAATCCAGTCGGATCGCCCCCAACGCCTATTCTGACCATGACCACTCCTGCCCCACTTGCCCGAAGCGCGCGCCTGCAGCAACTGGGTCGGCTGTGCTTGGCTTTCTGCCTGGTATTTTCCGGCCTGGCCCAGGCCTCCCGGATCAAGGAAGTCGCCGCAGTCGAAGGCGTGCGCAGCAACCAGCTGACCGGTTTTGGCCTGGTGGTCGGCCTGGACGGCACCGGCGACCAGACCACGCAAATGCCCTACACCAGCCAGGGCCTGGCCAATTACATGCAGCAGCTGGGGCTGACGCTCACCGCCGCATCGCTCACCCAGCTGCAAATGAAAAACGTGGCGGCCGTGCTGGTCACGGCGGAATTGCCGGCGTTTGCCCGGCCGGGGCAACGCCTGGACATCAACGTCTCGTCCTTGGGCAATGCCAAATCCCTCAAGGGCGGCACCTTGATCGCCACCCCGCTCAAGGGGGTGGACGGCGAGGTCTACGCCCTGGCGCAGGGCAACCTGATCGTGGCCGGTGCGGGCGCGTCCGCAGGCGGCAGCAAAGTCACCGTCAACCACCTGAGCGCCGGGCGCATTCCCGATGGCGCCCAGGTCGAACGTTCCGTGCCCACGGCCTTGCAGGAGGGCCCCACCGTCAACCTCAGCCTGAACGCCACCGATTTCCAGACCGCGCGCAAGGTCGCGCAGGCGATCAACCGCAGGTTCGGCGAGGGTGTGGCCCAGGCGCTGGACGGCCGCACCATCCAGGTCAAAGCCCCCGGCACGCCCAACGAGCGTGTCAGCTTTCTGGCCGAAATGGAAGAGCTGCCCGTGGAATCCTCGGTGGCCGCCGCCAAAATCATCATCAACTCGCGCACCGGCTCCATCGTGCTCAACCAGGCGGTGAGCCTGGGTGCGTGTGCCATTGCACACGGCAATCTGTCGGTCAGCATCTCGTCGACCCCCGTCATCAGCCAGCCCAATGCGCTGTCGGGCGGGCAAACCGTGGTCACGGAAAAATCCAACATTGAAATCAAGCAAGAGCCGGGCAAACTCATCCAGTTACCCGCCGCCGCCCAATTATCGGAAGTGGTCAGGGCTCTCAATGCACTGGGCGCCACCCCGCAGGATCTGCTGGCCATCTTGCAAGCCATCAAGGCAGCGGGCGCCTTGAACGCGGAGTTGGAGGTGATCTG
Organism: Burkholderiales bacterium RIFCSPLOWO2_12_FULL_61_40; assembly: GCA_001770935.1. Taxonomy (GTDB): domain Bacteria; phylum Pseudomonadota; class Gammaproteobacteria; order Burkholderiales; family Burkholderiaceae_C; genus Allorhodoferax. Next base: position 15,143 of record MESI01000053.1, read on the forward strand.
ACATGAGTTATGGCTCCATCTATGGAACGTCGTCACTGTCCGGCGCCAGCGGGCTGGCGGCGGACGCGCAATCGCTGGGTCACCTCAAGCTGGAGGCCGGCAAAAACACGCCCGCCGCCATTCAGGAAACCGCCAGGCAGTTTGAATCGCTGTTCATGCGCGAACTGATCAAGAGCATGCGCGAGGCGTCCGCCTCCATGAAGTCGGGTCTGATGGACAACCCCGGCAGCGACCTGGGCGCAGACCTGCTGGACCAGCAGTTTGCGGTGCAAATGTCCGGGCAGCCCGGCGGCCTGTCCGACCTCATCGCCCAGCAATTGACACGCCAGATGGGGGCTGCGCAGCTGGGTAAGCCCGCCACCGCCACCAACGCCTGCACCGTCACGGGCACCAGCACCCTGGACCTTGCCGCCTCGACCATGCCTGTGGCCAAGCCGAAACCCGCCACAGCAGCACCCCACCCGGTAGGAAAACACACCCACCGCCCGACCGAAAGCCAGGTCAATTTTGTGCGCCAGCATTCCGACGCGGCCAGCCGGGTGGAAAAAGCCACCGGCATCCCGGCCAGCTTCATGCTGGGGCAGGCCGGCCATGAAACCGGCTGGGGCCAGCACCAGATCAAGCTCAAAGGGGGAGCACCCTCGTTCAACCTGTTCGGCATCAAGGCCGGGGCCAGCTGGACCGGCAAAGTGGCAGAGGTGACCACCACCGAGTTTGTCGGCGGCGTGCCCCAAAAACGCATTGCGCGTTTCCGGGCCTACGATTCCTATGAAGATTCGTTCAGAGACTATTCCCGGATGATCTCCGAGAGTCCTCGTTATGCCAAAGTGCGCCAGCAAACCGGCTCGGCCCAGGCCTTTGCCGATGGACTGCAAAAAGCCGGCTACGCCACCGACCCCAACTACGCTGCCAAACTGAGCCGCGCCATCAACACCACGATGCAGCTGCGCCGTGCACAGGTCTGACGGAGAAGCACCATGGGTATTCTCAGCACCGGCACCCGGGCCCTGGTCGCCAGCCAGGTGGCCTTGCAGACCACAGGCAACAACATTGCCAACGTCAATGTGCAAGGCTATTCGCGCCAGAACGTGGTGCTGGAAACGGTGGAGGGCCAGTTCACCGGTGGCGGCTACATTGGCAACGGCGCCAATGTACAGACCATTCAGCGCAATTTCAGTGAATTTTTGACACGGCAGTCCGCGCTGGCCGGATCGACCAAAGCGGGCGACGTGGCCCGCGCAGACAAGCTCAAACAACTGGAAGGCATTTTTGAAGGCGGCACCAGCGGCCTGGGCGCCGCCGTCAACGACATGCTCAATGCATTTTCCGACGTGGCCAGCGCGCCCACGGACCTGACGGCGCGCACGGTGGTGTTGACCCGGGTGGATGAAACCGCCTCACGCATGCGGGCCACCGCCCAGCGGCTGGACGATTTGCAACTGGCCACTTCGCAGGAACTCACGCAAAAAGTGTCGAAAGTGAACAGCCTGGCCAAAAGCATTGCGGATGTCAACCTGGAAATCACCCGCGCCATAGGGTCTGGCCAACCACCCAACGACCTGCTGGACCGGCGCGACCAATTGGTACGCGAACTGAACCAGTATGTGCAAACCACCTCGATCAAGGCGGACGATGGCTCCGTGGGGATCTTTCTGGCCGGCAGCCAGGCCCTCGTTTTAGGGGCGGAGGTGGCTCCCGTGGTCATCGCCAAAGACGATTTTGGCGATGGCTTGAAAAGCAAATTGGCCATCACCCGCAATGGCGTCACCGTTCCCCTGGATGAGAGCACCCTGGGTGGCGGCGAAATTTCCGGCCTGCTGCGGTTTCAAAATACCGACCTGAACGAAGGCCGCAACCTGCTGGGCCGCATGACCCTGGCGATCAGCACCGCCATGAACGACCAGCACAAGCTGGGGCTGGACCTGGATGGCAATCCAGGAACCAATTTGTTCAGCCTGGCGGGGTTCAACAGCAACAACGTGCTGCAGCCCCAACAATTTCCACCACCGGCCCCCAGCGTCACCGTCAACCAGGGGGATGCCAGCCTGACGCTGGGCATCAACGACGTGAGCAAGTTTGCAGCCTCCGACTACGAAGTGAGCTTTTCGTCCGCCACCCAGGGCTCGATCACCCGGCGATCGGATGGGATCGTCACGGCATTCGATTTCGGCGCCACCAACCCGGTGCAACTGGACGGCCTGGACATCTCCATGCCGTCGGGCACCCCCGCTGCGGGAGACCGCTTCCTGCTCAAACCCTTCAGCACCTCCGCCAGCACTATCACCCGCGAGTTTTCCACCCCCCGTGCCTTGGCCGTCAGCAGCCCCGTGGTGGCCAGCATGGGCAAGGGCAACACCGGGAGCATGCAACTGGTAAGTTTGAAGGTGACCGGCAAACCCGGCGGACTCACGCTGCCACCCAGCCCCGTATTGCCCGCCACCACGGGTGCCGGCGTGCAGTTGTCGTTTGTTGCGGGCCCTCCGGTGGGATTCACCATTTCAGGCACCAATACGCCCCCAACGGGCTTTGTGGGACCGTATGTGCCAGGAACTACCGTGGTGCCCTACATCCCCAACTCCACCCTTTCCATCGACGGCTGGGAAGTCACACTGACCGGCTCACCCCAAGCCAACGACACGGTGCAGGTGGGCAATGCCAAAGACGCCCAGTACGGCAACTACTACACCCGCAACGCAGGCAACGCCAACGACATGATGGGCCTGCGCGACGTCGCCATGTTCGACGGCGCCGCTCTGACCGACGGTTATGCGGGCCTGATGTCGCAAATCGGCATCCGGGCGCAAAGCGCCAACTACGCCGCCGACGTGTCGACGTCGATTGCCGGCAACCTGGAGAAAGACCGGGCGGGCGTATCCGGCGTCAACCTGGACGAAGAGGCCGCCAAACTGCTGCAATTCCAGCAGTCCTACCAGGCCTCGGCCAAGATGATCCAGATTGCCCAAAACATCTTCGACACCTTGATTCAGACTTTGGGCCGCTAAGCACGGCCACCGAAGGAGCACCCCCATGTCCAGCAGTTCTTTCTTGAGGTTAGGCTCAGCCAATACCTACGACAACGCCTTGCGCAACCTGCAAAGTCGCCAGACTTCCCTGTCAAACCTGCAGGAAAACCTGACCTCCGGCAAAAAAGTGGTGCGTGCCAGCGACGACCCCACAGGAGCTGCCCTGGCAGAACGGGCACTCAACCGGCTGGAACGGGTCAAGACCGACCAACGCGCACTGGAGACGCAGCGCAACGCCATTGCAACAGCGGAAAGCACCCTGGGCGACGTGACGGATGCCCTGCAAAACTTTCGGGAGCTGGTCGCGTCCGCGGGCAATGGCAGCCATACCGCCGCCGACCGCAAGACCATTGCCATCCAGCTCACAGGCCTGCGCGACCAGGTATTTGCAATGGCCAATCGCACCGACACCAACGGCTTGCCCCTCTTCAGCGCGCTGGGCAGCGCGCTGGCACCGTTTGTGGGCCCGCAAACACCGGCGCCGGACTACACCTTCCAGGGACTTCCCGGCCAACCCGCCAGCAGTGAGTTCGCCATTCCCTTTTCCCTGGATGGCGACAGCGCCTTCATGTTTGACGCCAGCATCGACCAGACCTACAACGTCAAGGTTGACGCCAACATGGCACTCATTCCCGCCAACCGGGCGGTGGGCACCGACAATGTGGTGGTCTCCAACCCCGGCGCGGTGGTTTCGGGTGACGCGTACACCATCACCGTGACCGGCATGGCCGCAGGCGCCACGCCAGGCACCGGCAGCGCCACCTACACCGTACAAGGCATCGCGCCTTCGACCTTCCCGCTCACCACCTTTACCTCGCCCGATTTCGTCAACACCAAACTGCCGGTAAAAATACCGGTCACCAATGTTCCGGGTTTGAGTCTGAATATGACCGGCGACATCCGTGCGGGCGACACCTTTACCATGGAACCCAGCGCCAGTATTTTCAGCGTCCTGGACAACGCCATCGCCGGTATTGGCGGCGCTGCCACCAGCAACGCGTCCAGCCAGGCCGTGGGCCAGGCCTTGACGAACATCGACATCGGCATGGGCAAGGTCTCGGCCGTGCGGGGGCAGGCTGGGGACTTGCTCAACCGCGCCGACCGCATCTCCACCAACCAGGACAAGCGCAGCATCCAGTTGGAAGATGACCGCTCCCGTGCCGAAGACCTGGACATGATCAAAGGGATTGCGGACTTCCAGAACCAGCAAACCGGCTACCAGGCCGCCTTGCAGTCCTACGCACAGGTGCAGCAGCTGTCCCTGTTCAAGTACATCGGCTAAAGCCATGTCCCACTCCGTTCTGTCCAGCGTCACGCTGGGTTACGAGCCGATCTGGGACCGCTGGCGCAAGCTGTGCGGGGTTCGCCTGCTGGTGGACACCGACACCCCGGACACGGTGGACGCCCGCCACCTGCTGGCGGCCCTGAGCGAACTGTGGCCTGGCTCCAGCCACCCCCTGTTGCTCAGCGTGCGCCCTGCCGCGCTGCTGCACGGACTGCTGGCACAGCCCCCAAGGCCCGGTATCTGGCTTGAAATTCCAGACCCGCAGCTGTCCGACGCCCTGTTCGCGGGGCGGGTGCGCAAGGCCCGGCAACAGGGCCTGCCCATGGTCTGGCGGGGTGTGCCGGGGCAGGCGCCTTCCAACGCGGCCCAGGCCTGGTTGCACAAAGCTTTGCGCTCGCTCACGCCCCAGGAAGCGCTTCAAGCCTTGCGGGTGTCCTTGCGCCAGCACCAGGCGTCCGCCATGGGCACCGCCTCGGGTCCGTTGCACAGCCCTGTGGCGGCGGGCAGCCTGTACGAAGGCCTGGCCAGCCCGGCGCTGGTGGAGCACGCACTCGACCGCCAATCGGCCTGGGGCGTGGTGGGCTGGCCGACCGAAGAGGTCTTGCACGCCTACCGCTTCAAGCAAATCCAGCCCGCCCGCCATCTGGTGCTGGCGCTGGTGCAGGCGATTGACGCCGACGAATCCCTGGAAACGATAGAACACCGCATGGGCGACGAGCCCCTGCTGACCTACCGTTTTTTACGCTATGCCAACTCGGCAGGCCTGGGACTGCTGCGCGACATCGACAGCGTGCGCCAGGGGCTGATGGCCATAGGCTACACCAGGCTGCGCACCTGGCTGATGGAACAGCTGCCCCACGCCAGCAGCGACCCCAACCTGGACCCGATTCGCGCCACCCAGGTGCTGCGCGCACGCATCATGGAACGTCTGGCCGACGCCGGGGTGGAAGACGGGCTGCGCCGCGAGGTGTTCCTGTGCGGCATCTTTTCACAGGTGGATTTGTTGCTGGGCGAGCCTTTGGGCGCGGCCATTTTGCACCTGCCTTTGCCCGGTCGGGTGGCCTCCGCCATTTTGGGCCAAACCGGCCCGTACGCCCCCTGGCTGGAAGTCGCCGCCGCCCTGGAATCGGGCAGCACCCGCGTCATCCGCGAGGTCTGCAAGGCCCACCAGATGCCCCCCGGCGAGGTCAACCGCGCACTGCTGCGCACGCTGGCGGCAAGCGCCTTGTGAGCCAAATTGCGAGGGGACTGGCTGCCAGCGAACGGGTTCAGCCCGCAAATCCTTCGTCATCCCGGATCCGGTAGTTTTTTTCGTTGATCAGCCGCAGGCAGACGTTGACGATATCGGCGTCGTATTTTTCTTCACTCCCTTTCTCAATTTCCGCGAGTGCGCTGGCCATGCCCAGACTGGGCCGGTAGGGACGGTGCCCGGCCATCGCTTCTACCGTGTCGGCCACGGCGACGATGCGAGCCTCGACCAGAATGTCCTTGCGGCCTAGCCCGAAAGGGTAGCCGGTTCCGTTGAGCCGCTCGTGATGCTGCTGAACGATCTGCGCGATAGGCCAACTTGAAGCGATATTCTTGACGATCTCGAATCCGCTGCAGGTATGCCGACGAATCAGCTCCATTTCTGGAGCACCCAAAGGGCCGGTGCAGCAAAGAAATTCCAGCGGAATGAAAAACTTGCCAATGTCGTGAATAAGTCCGCCGAAATAGACACCGCGCACACGCAGTTCCGGCAAACCGATTTCCGAGGCGATGGCTGATGCGAGATGGGCGACGCGCCGCTGATGGATTGCAGTGTAAGGATCGCGTTTCTCCATCATTCTGGACAGCGAGGATATGGTCTGGTCAAAACTTTCCTGCAGATCGCTGGTGAGCTTGATCAACACTTCCTCGGCCGCCTTGCGATGGCTGATGTCGATGGCCACGCCCTCGAAGTAAACCAGATTTCCTTGCTCGTCCTTGATGGCCCGGCCATGCAACTCGGCCCACAAGGTGGAACCGTCATGGCGGCCGAGCCGGGTTTCGAAGTGCTGGACGATACCGTGGCGGTTGAGTTCGCGCATCCAGACAGCGCTGTCGCGCGAGTCCGCGCAAAGCTTGGCGGCGTTGACTTCACGCAGCGAATCGATGTCGGGATATTTCAGCATGCGGACAAAGGCGCTGTTCGCAAGCACAATCTGGCCGTTTTTTTGTGTCCGAAAAATGCCGACCGGCGCATTGTCGATAAATTCGATCAGCGCCGATTCCAAGGTTTCCTTGCCAACGCTCATGTGCTGCTTCCTCGGTTAAACGTTGAATACGCGTCTGAAGTGGTCGAATTTTGCGCGTGGCCGTCGTTTTTCTACAATCGGCGCCAGTGCTTTTCCAGTTTGATTGTGCAGCAGGGCTTGGTCTTTATACCGGCCCCCATACTAGTGCTTACCCTAGCGTTAACAGCCTGCGTGCCCTGTCCATGCGCGCAGGTCGTTGCCCAAAGTTCCAGTCGGTGCGTCCATACCAATGGAAGATTGTTTCGCTCCTCATTCAGGAGCACTCTACGCACACCCCGTATGCCAGAAAGCCCTATTTTTCTCAACATATCGGGCGCTGCGACGGGTAGCCCTCCCTACTGCTCCGCCCGCAACCTCACCAGCGTGTCCCAGAACTGCGCCTCCTGAGTAGTCGCAAAGTTGATGCGCATCAGGCTGCTGGGCTGGCGCTCGGCATGAAACAGGGCGCCGGGGGCCAGCAGGTAGCCTGCGTCGAGCATGCGCTGGGCCAGCACATCGGTGTCCACGCCGGTATCGACCCAGCCAAACAGCCCCACCGGTTCGGCCGCGAACGTGCAGCCGTGCGAGAGCGCCAGCTTGGCGCTGCGGGCGCGCGCGGCGTCCAGGCGCACGCGGATGCGTTCGGCGTGGCGGCGCAGCTGGCCCTGGTCTATGCACCAGGCCAGGGCTTTTTC
>MESI01000054.1 GCA_001770935.1 Burkholderiales bacterium RIFCSPLOWO2_12_FULL_61_40
CGATGCAAAAACCGCCGTTAAGCGCGTTCGCACAGTCGCCGCGCCAGCTGCAGCAGCTGACGGTAAAGGAGAATAACCATGTTGCAACCCGCTCGCCGGAAATACCGCAAAGAGCAAAAGGGCCGTAACACCGGCATTGCGACCCGAGGCAGCTCGGTCGCGTTCGGTGACTTCGGTCTGAAATGTACAGATCGTGGCCGTTTGACGGCCCGCCAGATCGAAGCTGCACGCCGTGCAATTTCCCGCCACGTGAAGCGTGGCGGCCGTATCTGGATTCGTGTGTTCCCCGACAAACCGATTTCCCAAAAGCCTGCTGAAGTGCGTATGGGTAACGGTAAAGGCAATCCCGAATACTACGTGGCTGAAATTCAGCCGGGCAAGATCGTGTTTGAAATCGTTGGTGTTCCCGAAGAACTGGCCCGCGAAGCGTTCCGTCTGGCTGCTGCAAAGCTGCCATTGCGGACCACCTTCGTGGCTCGGATGATCGGTCAGTAATCAGGAGAATGAAGAAATGAAAGCTGCTGAACTGCGCCAAAAAGACGTTGCCGGCCTGCAAACCGAAGTCAAAGCGCTGCAAAAAGCACACTTTGGCCTGCGTATGCAAAAAGCCACGCAACAAATTACCAACACCGCTACGCTGCGCACTGCGCGCCGCGATATTGCTCGCGCCAAGACTATTCTTGTCGAGAAGCAAAGCGCTGAAAAATCCGCCAAATAAGGAGCGAACATGACGGAAGCTAAAAAATCCCTCAAGCGCACCTTGATTGGCAAGGTGGTCAGCGACAAGCGTGCCAAGACTGTGACTGTGCTGATTGAGCGCCGTGTGAAGCACGAGCTCTACGGCAAGATCGTTGGTAAATCCAGCAAGTACCACGCCCACGACGAAAAGGGCGAGTACAAGATGGGTGATGTCATCGAAATTACCGAAAGCCGTCCCATTTCCAAAACCAAGAATTGGGTTGCGACCCGCTTGGTGGAAAAGGCCGCTGTGGTGTAAGCCTATCGGTCAGCTTGACTGCAGGTTTTTGAATGACGGCCCACAATGTGGGCCGTTTTCATTGGTGCGTGGATACCGCGCACCGCAACCCAAGGAACCAGCATGATTCAAGTAGGCGACACCCTTCCCCAGACCACATTGATGGAGTTTGTGGAGGTGGAAGGCAATGGATGCAGCATCGGCCCCAATCCGGTCGATGTGTCCCAAGCGACTGCGGGAAAGACCATTGCCTTGTTTGCGCTGCCCGGCGCATTTACGCCGACCTGCTCTGCCAAGCATGTGCCTGGTTATGTGGAAAGCGTCGATGCCTTCAAGGCCGCGGGCGTGGACGAGATCTGGTGTGTGAGTGTGAATGACGCCTTTGTCATGGGTGCATGGGCGCGTGACCAAAAGACAGACGGCAAAGTGCGCATGCTGGCCGATGGCAGTGCGGCGTTTGCCCAGGCGACCGGCTTGACGCTGGACTTGACCAGCCGTGGCATGGGCCTGCGCAGCAACCGCTATTCGATGCTGGTCAAGGACGGCAAGGTGGTCTCACTCAATATCGAAGGCCCCGGTCAATTCGAGGTCAGCGATGCCGCGACGCTCTTGGCCCAGGCCAAGGCCTGAGTTGTATGGCACAGGGGCAGGCCCTGTGTCCTTTTTCGGCTGAACGCCCTGCGTTCACAGCATGGCCTTGAGGTAATGGGCGCCGGGAATCGGGTTGTAGTAGTAGGGCGGGATTTCTTCAAAAGCCAGTTCCTGGTACAGGGCGCGGGCCGATTCCATATCGTCCAGTGTGTCCAGCAGGATGCAGTCGTATCCTCCCACCCGGCCCTGATCCATGATGCCTTCGGCCAACAGGCGGCCCACGCCCAAACCACGGTAGGCGGGCCGCACAAAAAGACGTTTCATTTCACAGGCATTGGGGTAATCGCTGGCATCCAGGGGGCGCAGGGCGCAGCAGCCAGCAAATGCGCCATTCACGGTGGCGGCCAGCAGCGCACCCCGTGGTGAGCTGTATTCGCCGGGCAGGCCCTCTAACTCGGCTTCAAAATTTTGAAAGCAGAGGTCAATCTTCAACGTGCCCGCGTACTCTCGAAACAACAAACGGATGGCCTGGAAATCTGTCAGGCCGCTGGGTACCACCAAGGCTATTTCAGGGGAAGCAGTGTGCATAAGTGAACGTCAAACGAAAGCGGCGAAACAACAAGGACGCAAAAACGTGTGCAGTGGCCATCCAGAACACCCCACACCAAACGAAAGTGCACGAGACTTACCCCGTGTAGCCCGGCTCAAAATGCCATGCCATGCCATGCCATGCCATGCCATGCCATGACCGTACTCACAAGCGCCATGGCAGCCACCCAATCCATTGAACACCTTACCAGATTCCAGTGAAATACCCGAGTAGGCCAATCCCCAATCTTCACCTGGCGCACTATCCGACTTCTGATTATTCCCGTGCTCCACTGCGACCTGCATTTTGACAGGACTGGCATTCGGGTGATTCGCCAAGCCCGCGGATGCCGCGTTACGATAGCCCCATTGCCGTATAGCCTTTTCAAGGGAGAGTCATCCATGGACCGCCGTCAGTTTAATTCGACTTCACTCTCCATCGCCGCACTGCTGGTGCTGGGGGCCACGCAACAGGCCCGGGCGCTGACGCTGGCAGACCTGAGCAACGCCGACGCTTCCAAGGGCCTGAAAACCGCCCTGGAAAAAGGGGCGCTGCAGGCTGTGGCCTTGTTGGGGGCGCCGAACGGGTTTCTGGGCAATGAGAAAGTGCGCATTCCCTTGCCCGGATATCTGGAAGACGCCGCCAGGTGGCTGCGCACCTTGGGCCAGGGCGCACGGGTGGACGAACTCGTGACGTCCATGAACCGGGGCGCCGAGGCGGCTGTGCCTATGGCCAAAGAGCTGCTGGTCAAAGCGGTGCGGTCCATGAGCGTGAGCGATGCCAAGGGTATTCTGGGCGGTGGTGAGACTGCTGTGACGGAATTTTTTGCGACCAAGACGCGCCCGGCACTGGCAGTCAAATTTTTGCCCGTGGTCACCAAGGCCACGGACAAGGTGGGTTTGGCCGACAAGTACAACCAATTGGCGGGCAAGGCCTCCGAGTTGGGGCTGTTGAAAAAGGAAGATGCCAACATCCAGCAATACGTCACGGCCAAAGCATTGGATGGCCTGTTTTTGATGATTTCGGACGAAGAAAAGAAGATCCGCCAGAACCCGGTCGCCTACGGCAGCGCGATCTTGAGCAAAGTCTTTGGCGCATTGAAGTGAGTCACGGGCCAAGCGTGGCGCGGCGGCTGAGTTTTTAATACCGGTCCAACGCTGTGCACTCCCTGTCCCAAGGCAAAGCCATTGCCGTTTTTGCCGCCTTTGCATTTGCCTATTTTTTCTCGGCCCTGATCCGGGCCATCACCGCCACACTGGCGCCCACCCTGGTGCAGGAGTTCAGCCTTAACGCCCGTGATTTGGGCCTGTTGGCCGGGGGCTACTTCATCGGCTTTGCTGCCACCCAGTTGCCCCTGGGGAGCTGGCTGGACCGGCGGGGCCCCAAGACGGTGGTGCTGGGATTTTTGTCGGTGGCCGTACTGGGATGTGTAGCCTTTTCCATGGCCACCAGTTTTGCCGGACTGCTGCTGGCCCGTGTGCTGTGCGGCGTGGGGGTGAGCGCCTGCCTGATGGCACCGCTGACGGGCTACCGCCGGTGGTACGCGCCGGAAAACCAGATGCGTGCCAATTCATGGATGCTGACGGTGGGCGCATTGGGGATGGTCGCCTCGACCTTGCCGGTGCAGTGGCTGATGCCCTGGACCGGCTGGCGCATGATTTTCCTGCTGCTGGCGGCCTTGGTGGGCCTCGCCATGGTGATGATCGCCTGGCAGGTGCCGGCCTGGCAGCATGCGCAGGCCCCGGCCAGCGGCCTACCCCGGCCGGTGTCGACGGGCTACGCCGAGGTCTGGCGCAACCCCTATTTCCGCACATTGGTGCCGCTGGGGTTCTTCAATTTTGGCGGCCTGGTCGCCATACAAACCCTGTGGGCCGCACCCTGGATGGTCAAGGTGGCGGCTTACAGCCCCCTGCAGGCCGCCACCGGGTTGTTCTGGCTCAACGTGGCCATGTTGCTGTCCTTCTGGTTGTGGGGCGTGGCCAATCCCTGGCTGGCGCGCCGCAGCTACACGCCCGACCGGATCATCACCTATGGCATGCCCGTCAGCATACTGCTGCTTGCTATTGTTGTGATGGCAGGTGACGCAATATCTACAGGGGCTACAGCCATTTTTTCTGTCTATTTCGTAAGCTCTACGGTCGGCGCAATGGCCCAACCGGCAGTTGGCTTGGCTTTCCCGCCGCACCTGGCGGGTCGGGCGCTCTCGGCCTACAACCTGGTTATCTTCAGCGGTGTCTTCACGGTGCAGTGGGGCATCGGTCTGGTGGTGGACGGTTTGCGAGTCAGCGATTGGACCGAGCCCCACGCTTACCAAGGGGCTTTTGGGGTGTATGCGCTGTGCTGTGTGGGGGCTTATTCCTACTATTTGGCGGCAAAAAAGCCATAATCACTTTCCCACGTGCCTCACCCCTTCCCATGAACACCGGCCTCTTCATCATTGCCCATGCCCCGCTGGCCAGCGCACTGCGCGACTGCGTGCTGCATGTGTTTCCTGAGTCGGCCAGTGGCATCGTGGCGCTGGATGTTCCGCCCAACGAAGCACCGGAGACGACACAGGCGACCGCCGCGGCCTTGCTGGCGCAACTGCACACCCCGCAGACCCTGGTGCTCACCGACGTGTTTGGTGCCACCCCCTGCAATGTGGCGCAAAAAGTGGTGGACGGGGTGCAGTCCAAGCTGGTGGCGGGTGTTAACCTGCCCATGTTGCTGCGCACCATCAACTACGGCCATGAGCCGCTCGATGCCCTGGTGGCGCGTGCTTTGGCCGGTGGCGCCCAGTGCATCATGCAGGTGGCCGTGACGGCTCCCCAAAACCAAATCAAAAAATCCAATGATCACCACCTCCACGACCATCATCAATAAGCTGGGGCTGCATGCCCGCGCATCGGCCAAGCTCACCAAACTGGCGGGCAGTTATGCGTGTGAAATCTGGATCGCCAAAGGGGAGCGCCGGGTCAACGCCAAAAGCATCATGGGGGTCATGATGCTGGCCGCCGGCATGGGCTCCACCGTGGTCATCGATATCGAAGGCGACAGGGCGCAGGACGCCATGGACGCCTTGCTGGCGCTGGTGGCCGACCGGTTTGGAGAAGGCGAGTGAGCAGATCCCCCACCCTTGCTTGGGGCGGCCCTGCGCTGCGTTCTAGGGCCCCCATGCTTGCCACTGCGTGTGCTGCGCTGCCCCCCGAGGGGGTTGAACTTGCTTGGGGCGGCCCTGCGCTGCGTTCACTATGACCTTCGCCATCCACGGCCTCACGGTTTCCCGGGGGATTGCCATCGGGCGCGCCGTGCTGGTGGCGTCCAGCCGGGTGGATGTGGCGCATTACTTCATTGAAGCGGGCGACGTCGCCAAGGAAATTGACCGTGTGCGGGCCGGGCGGGACGCTGTGGTGGAAGAGATTCAACGCCTGCAGGCCAGCGTGGCCCATATGGGCCCCAAGGAAACCTCGCACGAACTGGGCGCCATGCTCGACGTGCACCTGATGCTGCTGCAGGATGTCGAACTCATCAATGGCGTCAAGCACTGGATCACCGACCGGCTGTACAACGCCGAATGGGCGTTGACCACCCAGCTGGAAATCATTGCCCGCTACTTTGACGAAATGGAGGACGAGTACCTGCGTGAACGCAAGGCCGATGTGGAGCAAATCGTCGAACGGATCTTGCGTGCCATGCAGGGGACGGCGTCCCCCCTGGTGGCGCAAAGCAGTCCACGGGGTTTGCGCAAACCGTCGCAGCAGGACCTGCTGCTGGACGACACGGTGGACGTGCCCCTGGTGCTGATCGCACACGACCTGTCGCCGGCCGAC
>MESI01000055.1 GCA_001770935.1 Burkholderiales bacterium RIFCSPLOWO2_12_FULL_61_40
CGCGTGCGCACGCTGGAGGCCGCCTGCACCAGCCCGCCGGAGTGGCAGGCGTCGTACATCACAAACAGTTTGTCGGTCTTGTTGGTGATGGTTTTGAGCATGTCCGCCATCTCGCGGTTGGTGATGGTGCCGCTCTGGCCCCCGTCATAGGCCAGCAAGGCCTCCACGCAGCCGCCCGCAGCGGGGTCGTTGTAGCGGGTGCCGTGGCCGGAATAGTGGATGAACACCCGGTCGCCGTCCTGCACCTTGTCGGTCAGTTCCTGCAAGGCCTGGCGAATGTGCCCGCCGGTGGCCTGGTCGTCTTGCAGATACTGAATATTACCCACCGGCACCTGCATGGCCTGGGCCATCTGGGTGGCCGATTGTTTGTCGATGCGCGCGCCCGGCAGGGGCGGCGTGCTGGGGTCGGCATAGCGGCTGATGCCGATGATGAGCGCGTGGCGGTTGATGCGTGGGGGCAGGCTGCGCACCCCCAGCGTCAGGGCGGTGTTGCCACCCGCCTCGCGCCCGCTGGCCAGGTCGGCCGCCGCGGCTTTGCCGACCGACAGGTTCACCGCACTGGCGCGCACCCAGCCCACGGCTTTGGGGCGGGCGGGGTTGGCGGAGGACGTGAGCTCGACCAAGGCCCAGCCTCCCTCCATACTCAGCAGCCGCAGCGGGGTGCCCACCGCCAGTGGCTGCACCACGGGTGCGGCGCCCAGCTTTTCTGAGCGCAACTCTGTTGCACGCAGTACCTTCAGTGCCTGGCCCGGCTTGGCGTCGGGCACCAGTTGCGCGGGTGGCGCCGATAGCGCACCCGCGCTGACCAACGCGCCCATAAGCGCCCACAGGGGTTTGAGACCCGGCTTGAAATCTGCTTTGCAATGCATGTTGATCCCCATGGTAGTGACCTTTCCATTCTATTTATACGGCTTGGTTTGAAGCATTGACCACGCTCGGAAAACGTTTTGTGCCAAGGTGTCTTGCCCGCGAACGTCGGCACCCCAGTGCACTGCGGAAGCGCCTTAATCGCTATTAATTTCATAGCTGCATGCGCACTATTTACGGGGACCAGAAGCTGTTTTTACATAAATTAAATCAATCCAGATTGATGATGCGCACCCGCCGATTTTCGGCCGCAAAGGGATCGGTATGGTTGGCGGGTTCGGCCGAGCCTTTACCCACCGCCACCAGCCGGTCAGCAGCAATGCCTTTGCTTTTCAAAAAATCGCGCACGGCTTGCGCCCGCTTATCGCTCAGCTTGAGGTTGATCGCCGCATTGCCTTTGGCATCGGTGTGGCCTTCCACGGCAAATCGGGAATCCACCAATCCGGGCGACTGCAAGGCTTGCGACAAATTGGCCAGCGCCTGGCGACTCTCCGGGCGCACACGGGCGGAGTTGAAGTCAAACTGGATCATCAGGGACAGCGAGGGGCGGACCGTCGGCGCGCTGTCTGGTGCCACGCTTGCTGGCACAGCGGTTGCGGCGGCGGCCGCCGCAGGGGCAGACAACGTTGGTGTATCGGCGGGCGTGTCGGTGGGCGCGGGCGCCGCCTCGATGATCAGGTTGCGCAAACCCCGGGTCCGGGGGGCCTTGAGTTGCTCGATCATCTGCTCGGCGCTCGGCGTCGCCGTTTGCGCCCCCACCGGCAAGGCCATGCAGGCACCCAGCAGCCAAACCACGGTTTTGAATTGCATAGATTTCTCCAGTCGCATCGTCAGTTTATTTTTCCACAGCGGTTTCAAACAAATACTCCCCGCCTTCCATATGGCCTGCGGCCAACACCGCACCGTATTGGGGTTGTTGGGCGTAGTCCTTGACGACCTCGCGCTTGACCACCTTGAACATTTCGGCGCCTGGGGTCACGGCACCTGCGGAGGCCAGTGCCTGCAGCAGGCTCCAGGCAAAAATGGAATGCCCGTCCTTACCCTCGTCGGACACCGGCTCCTCCCCACCGGAGGACATGACCAGCACGGAGCGTTTGTTCAGAATTTGGGCCGCATCCTTGCTTCTGAGCGCCGTCGATATTTTCTGCTCCCGCGTCAGCGAGCCCGAAAAGCAACTGTCCGAAATCAGCAGCACCTGCTGGGCCCCCATGTTTTTCAGGAATTTGGAAATGTCGGTGTTGGAGACCCAGTTGGCCGGGCTTTTGGTGGAGCCGTCCACCGGAATCCAGTAGCCCATATGGGTGCTGTCCATCAGGTAGCCGTGGCCGGCGTAGAACACCAGCACACTGTCCCCCGGCCGGGTTTCCGTGCCCACCTGATTCAGAGCGCTCACCACATCGGCCTTGCGGGCATCAGGCACCACACGCACCTCGTAGCCAAAGCGCTCCCGCAGGAGGCGCCCGATGTCCTGCACGTCGGCGATCGGGGTTTCCAGGGCCGGTATCGGAGCCAGGTAGGCGTTGTTGCCAAACAGCACCGCGATCTTGCGGGCTGGCGCAGCTGGCGTCACCTTTTCGGGCGAAAGCGCGGCATGGACTGCGGGTGCCGACGCGGGCGGCTGCACGGGCACGGCCACCTCCACTTTTTCTGCCGCGCGTATACACAGCTCGCCCGCCGCAGGCTGGCCCTGCGGGCACTCGGGAACATCGGCCGCCGCCGGATTTTTCTTCAACACCTCCAGCGCTTCGCGGTAGAGCAAGGTGCGCGCCTGGTGGCGCTGCAGCACGATGGACTGCATCTGTGCCAAGCCCGGCACACCGCCCATAAAGGCGGGCGGGCGTAGGGGCATCTGGGCCGTGGCTGCGCTAGCCCACAGGCCCAGCCAAAGTGCAATTTTCAGTTGAAATCGTCCCTGGGGCATACCACTCCTTCATCACTGCGCAAGGTGTGCACCGGAGACCAGGCCAGCCCAGTCCCGTGCCCAGCAGCATTGGTGATCATAGCCCGGCATACGCACCATTTCACCCCCTTTTTTTGCAATGAAACGCGCCACGATCGCGGGTGGCACCACCGTGTCGTCCTGCCCCACCCAATGCACGGCGGGCGGAAAAAAACCCGGCTGCAAAGACGGGTCGCTGGCCTGGGCAAAGGGCGTCAGCGCGTGCCAGGTGGTCCAGTCGTTCAGCGCCAGCGGTGCCGCCACCGTGAACAGCCGTTCGACATCCGGGCGCCGCGCCGCCAGCAGGGCCGCGATCACCCCGCCGCCCGAATAGCCCACCAAGCGCAAGCGTTGCACGCCCATCGTGGTTTTTAATCGGTCCAGTATTTCATCGTAGGCCTCCACCACGGTGGCGGCAAAGCGTTGCTGCATCCACCACCCTGGGTTGCAAGCCACCAAGGCGTCGGACGTTTGGTACTGGCAGGGCCGCCCCAAATAGACCACCGTGCCCGTCCTGTCGGAAGCCGCCATGGCCAAGGCCACTGGCTTCAATGGGGTCGGATCGCGTGGCGGATGCCAGGGCGATACCCAGGGCGCGCCATCGCCTTCAATGTAGACGGTCAAAACCTCACCGCGATGGGAAGTGGGGCGCGTCAGCGTCAGCAATCGAAACCCACCCGCCGCCTGGTCTTCTGCCTGAAAACCTTGGTCCTGCGCCCATGCCACCGTTCGTCCCCGCGAGCCGCCAATAGCATCGGGGCTGGCGCAGCCCGCCGCACATAGCAAAAAGGCCACGCCTACCAGCGCAGCCTTGAGGTGAGGGAGACCCAACAGGATCAGAACCGTATATTGACGTTGGCCAACAAGCTATTGTTCTTTTGACTGCTGCGGCCAGCTTCCTGGCTGTAAACAAGTCCCCCGGTCACGCCGCTTTTCAGCGAGAAGAAATTGACGCCCAGCGACCATACCCAGGCATTCTTGCCAATAGGGTCGTTGCCAGCGCCAAACTGCGTGGTGGTGCGGTTCAGATCAGCCGCATAGGCCAAACCTGCGTAGGGCATGGCTCCATCCATCCAATAACCGGCTTGCGCCCCCATGCGCAGTTGGTCCAGTGTGTTTTTGGCAGCCGTTCCGGCTGCGGCCACACCAGCAACCTTGCTATTGGCATAGTCTTCTTCCGCATGGAGCAAGCCCAATTTACCGGTCCATTGGACTCTGTCCATCCACTGGTTGTACGACACATTGGCCGCCGCAAACCGGCGGTCGGACTCGGCAAGTACCGACTGGGACCCAGCCAATGCGCTGCTCATGGAAACCTCACCTTTGCCAAATCCCAAGCTGGCATCCAAAGACAGCTCTTGACTGATTTGCATGCCGAAATAAGGGGCAATGGCGTAGCCTTTGCTGGCCAAGCTGTTGCTTGCGGCCGCTCCAGCCGTCAGGCCGGAGCCGGAGCCAGAATCAAAGGCCACAGACACACCCACCACCATCTGGGGCGACAACACATAGTCGCCACCCAACACAGTGGTCAAGATCACGTTGTTGTTAGTGACATCGTTATTACTGGTACTGGTGTAGTTTTGCCGAGTGTCGTTATTGCTGACACTGCCCCAGACATTCCATTGCTCTTTCTCCCCCCCCGCAGCCATACTCTTGGTACCCGCCATGGCTTGTCGGTTGGGAGAACTGCTTCCAAAACGTGATGCCAAAGCGCTGGAAATCGCCGAAATATGCTGTACCGTGGTGCCGTTGATTTGCGTCTGCGAAGTGGTTGTGCTACCGCCAAAGCACTCCGGATGGTTCGACACAGTCTGTTCCGCGTTGGTCGGCAAATTGTTATCTACATAGAACTGGTAACTGCTCAGAACACTGTCACAAGACGCGCTGGCCGCTCCACTAGCCGCCAGCAGCGCCACGCCGACGAGTTTGAATTTAAGTTGCTGTTTCATGGCAATACCTTTGATGGGTGAGGATGAGTAAAAAAATCAGCTAAAAAACGCGCGAAATGAACACTATTGTTTGCGCTTGACAAACACGACTCGGTCAACCAGGGAATCCCCCTTGGCATCTTGTTTGAGGATGATTTGCGCATCGTAGGCATGGGCCGGAGTGAACAGGGCCTTGGCTGCGTACTCTTTGGCCATTTTCGAGGCCGACCACAGAGTGCTGATAGCGCTGATCAACAGCATCGGACTTTTGGGGGTCACGCTGGACGGCGGGGGTACCACGGTCACTGTTCCCCCTCCCGCCTCCACCGAGGCCATCCAGTGCTGCAACCGTTCGGGCAGTGCGCTGGGCGCAATGCGGTCGTAAAAAGCCACGTCGACCTTGGGCAAGGGGCTGGACAGGGAACCCGCCAAATCCCGGTCAAAACCCTGCAGATCCGAAAACTGAAGTTCGGCTTTGGCGGATGCTACGGCGGGGGGGTGGGGCGGATTCGATTCACAAGCAGCCAATCCTAAGACGAGGGACAGCCAAAAAGCCTGCCGAAACGCTGAGAAATGTTTCATGGAGTTCGCGCCCTGGTTCAATTCACAAAAAATGGAATTGGGAGAATAACGAATGCATATCTTACCCCTCCAAACCTTGCTCCGGCCCTACAAACCACACCCCCTCAAAATTAATGACACCACATGTTCGGTCGCCCGTGTGTAGTCGGCAACACCCAGGGACTCCTGCCCCAGCACCGCACACACCTGCACATCAAAGTCGGCGTAGGTCTGGGTGGCGGCCCAGATGGTGAAAAACAGGTGCACCGGGTCCACCGGGGCCATGCGCCCGGCGTCCACCCAGGACTGCACCACAGCGGCTTTCTCCAGCACCATGGTGCGCAGCTCGGTGGACAGCAGGCCTTTGATCACCGGCGCGCCGTGCAGCAGTTCATTGGCAAACACCTTGGAGCCGTCGGGCCGCTGGGCGGACAGCTCCATCTTGGAGCGGATGTACTGCTCCAGCGCCGCCCGCGGCTCGGCGCCTTTGGTGATGCCATGGGTGGGCACCAGCCAGTCGTTCAGAATGCGCGCCAGCACGGCGCGGTACAACACGTCCTTGGAGCCAAAGTAGTAGTGCAGATTGGCCTTGGGCAGGCCGCTGGCCTCGGCCATGG
>MESI01000056.1:0-21502 GCA_001770935.1 Burkholderiales bacterium RIFCSPLOWO2_12_FULL_61_40
TTCCAACCCTACCCCCGGAGTCGCCACCCATGGCCAATACCCAACAAATGGCAAGTGCAATTCGTGCGCTTGCAATGGATGCAGTGCAACAAGCCAACTCGGGCCATCCCGGTGCCCCCATGGGCATGGCCGACATGGCGGTGGCACTGTGGGGCGACCACCTGCAGCACAACCCCGCCAACCCCAACTGGCTCAACCGCGACCGCTTTGTGCTGTCCAACGGCCACGGCTCCATGCTGATTTATGCGGTGCTGCACCTCACCGGCTACAAGCTGCCCATCGCCGAGCTGAAGAACTTCCGCCAACTGCACAGCAAGACCGCCGGCCACCCCGAAGTGGGTGTCACCCCCGGCGTGGAAACCACCACCGGCCCGCTGGGCCAGGGCATCACCAATGCGGTGGGCATGGCGCTGGCCGAGAAGCTGCTGGCCAAGGAATTCAACCGTGAAGACCACACCGTGGTGGACCACCACACCTACGCCTTCATGGGCGACGGCTGCCTGATGGAAGGCATCAGCCACGAAGCCGCCGCCCTGGCTGGCGCCTGGAAACTGGGCAAGCTCATCGCCCTGTACGACGACAACGGCATCTCCATCGACGGCCAGGTCGCCCCCTGGTTCATCGACAACACCGCGCAGCGTTTTGTGGCCTATGGCTGGGACGTGGTGGGCCCGGTGGACGGCCACGATGCCGCTGCTGTCTCTGCCGCCATCACGGAAGCCAAGAAGACCAGCGACCGCCCCACCCTGGTCATCTGCAAAACCCACATCGGCAAAGGCAGCCCCAACCGCGCCAACACCGCCAAGGCCCACGGCGAGCCCCTGGGCGCTGAAGAAATCAAGCTCACCCGCGAATCCATCGGCTGGAGCCACGCACCGTTTGTAATGCCCAAAGAAGTGCAGGCCGATTGGGATGCCAAGGCCAAAGGCAAAGCGATTGAGGCCGCCTGGAATGAAAAATTCGCCGCCTACAAGGCTGCCCACCCCGATCTGGCCAAGGAACTGCTGCGCCGCATGAAGGGCGAT
The DNA here is from genome assembly GCA_001770935.1 of Burkholderiales bacterium RIFCSPLOWO2_12_FULL_61_40. Classification (GTDB taxonomy): domain Bacteria; phylum Pseudomonadota; class Gammaproteobacteria; order Burkholderiales; family Burkholderiaceae_C; genus Allorhodoferax. The sequence goes on from MESI01000056.1 coordinate 1,026, forward strand.
CTGCCCAAGAAGTTTGTGCAAACCGCCGTGGACACCGTGATTGCCGCCCACACCAAGGGCGAGACCGTGGCCTCGCGCAAGGCGTCCCAGCTGGCGCTGGAATCCTTCACCGCCGCCCTGCCCGAACTGCTGGGCGGTTCGGCCGACCTGACCGGCTCCAACCTCACCAACACCAAGAGCACCCCCAACCTGCGCTTTGACATGGCGGGCGACGTGGTGCAGACCGAAGATGCCAACGGCAACAAGATCGGTGGTCGCCACATCAACTACGGCGTGCGCGAGTTCGGCATGGCGGCCATCATGAACGGCATTGCGCTGCACGGCGGCTTCATCCCCTACGGCGGCACCTTCCTCACCTTCAGCGACTACAGCCGCAACGCCATCCGCATGGCCGCGCTGATGAAACAGCGCGTGGTCCATGTGTTCACCCACGACTCCATCGGCCTGGGCGAAGACGGCCCCACGCACCAGTCCATCGAACACGCCGCGTCCTTGCGCCTGATCCCCAACCTGGACGTGTGGCGTCCGGGCGATACCGCAGAAACCGCGGTGGCCTGGACCGTGGCTTTGCAAAACAAGACCAAGCCCACCGCGCTGCTGCTCTCACGCCAAAACATCAGCTACGCAGCCAAGGCCGAATCGGCCACAGCCCCCGATGCCTGTGGCCTGGACGCCATCAGCAAGGGCGCCTACGTTTTGTCTGAGCCAGCGCAAGTGGGATTGAAGAAAAAGGCCCAGGCCGTCATCATCGCCACGGGCTCTGAAGTACAGTTGGCGCTCAAGGCGCAGGAACTGCTGGCGGCGAAGAAGATCGCCGTGCGCGTGGTCTCCATGCCCAGCACCACCACCTTCGACAAGCAAGACGTGGCCTACAAGTCCGCCGTGTTGCCTGCCGGTATGCCCCGCATCGCGGTGGAAATGGGTGTGACCGACGGCTGGTGGAAATACGGCTGCGCTGCAGTGGTTGGTATCGACACCTACGGAGAGTCCGCCCCTGCGCCGGTGCTGTTCAAGCATTTTGGTTTCACGCCTGAAAACGTGGCGGACACCGTGGAAAAAGTGTTGCGTAAGTAATTGGGTTTCGAACTGGTTTTTTGGTTTTAACTACTGGAGAAAATTATGGCGATCAAGATTGGTATCAACGGCTTCGGCCGCATCGGCCGCATGGTGTTTCGCGCTGCGGTGCAAAACTTCCAGGACATCGAAGTGGTGGGCATTAACGACCTGCTCGAACCCGATTACCTGGCCTACATGCTCAAGTACGACAGCGTGCATGGCCGCTTCAAGGGCGAAGTGTCGGTGGACGGAAACACCCTGGTCGTCAACGGCAAGAAGATCCGCCTGACGGCCGTGAAAGACCCCGCAGAACTCAAGTGGGACGAAGTCGGCGCCGACATCGTGATCGAATCCACCGGCTTGTTCCTGGACAAGGCCAGTGCCCAAAAGCACATCACCGCAGGCGCCAAGAAGGTGCTCATGTCCGCGCCCTCCAAGGACGACACCCCCATGTTCGTGTTTGGCGTGAACGACAGCACCTATGCCGGCCAGGCCATCGTTTCCAACGCCTCGTGCACCACCAACTGCCTGGCCCCCGTGGCCAAGGTGTTGAACGACAACTGGGGCATCAAGCGCGGCCTGATGACCACCGTGCACGCCGCCACCGCCACACAAAAAACCGTGGACGGTCCTTCCAACAAAGACTGGCGCGGTGGCCGTGGCATTCTGGAAAACATCATCCCCTCCAGCACCGGTGCCGCCAAGGCCGTGGGCGTGGTGATTCCCGAGCTGAACAAAAAGCTCACCGGCATGTCCTTCCGCGTGCCCACCTCCGACGTGTCGGTGGTGGACTTGACGGTGGAACTGAACAAGGAAGCCGATTTCAAGGAAATCTGCGCCGCCATGAAGGCCGCCTCACAAGGCGCCATGAAGGGCGTGCTGGGTTACACCGAAGACAAGGTAGTGGCCACCGACTTCCGCGGCGAGCCCTGCACCAGCGTGTTTGACGCCGACGCCGGCATCGCCCTGGACAAGACCTTCGTCAAGGTCGTGGCCTGGTACGACAACGAGTGGGGCTACTCCAACAAGTGCCTGGAAATGGTGCGTGTGATTGCCAAGTAAGCAGAATTTTGCTTTCATGAAAAACGCGCCTTTGGGCGCGTTTTTTTATGGGGGAATGGTTGGCGACCTGGACGTGGCGTGAATGTCTGTTTTAAGACCCATTGCAGCCATTTCAAAGGCGAATTTCAGAACCGTTGAGATGCATGTCGGCACGCCGGGGGGCTCTGGCATTTCGGGACGGGGGACGCAGTGGCATTCAACTCCGTTCGTGTCCCCCGCCCTGCGGGCTCCTCCTTAACCTCACTGCGCTGAACGCCACTACGCCCCCCGTCTGCCAGCGTGGTTGGTCTGCACAGGTATTCATGCATGGCATGCCAACACCGCTGGCTGGCGATGGCCCTGGGGTGGATGGTGCAGCGAAGTAAAGGCGGAGGTCCGGGCGCAGCCCGGACCGGGGGACATGAGCGGAGCCATCTACCCCAGGGGCATCGGCCCGCACAAGCTTGCGCCCGCAAGGCCCGCTTCTGCTGCATTCCAGTTAGTCCATCTTCCTGGCCGCGCATAGCCAGTCTGCGAAGAAAATCAGGCTCCAACCCACGTTCCATATGCGCAAACAGCTGCGTTTTTAATAGCAAAACTCAGTCAAAGTATGGCCATACCCTGCTTGCCCACGGCTCTCGCAACCCATGGATTGACGAGTGCCACGCCGGTATTGACAAAGTCCGCCGTATTGCGTGTCACGACGGTGAGCCGGTGCTCCATCGCGGTGGCGGCAATCATGGCGTCGCGCTCCGTATTAAAGGGGCCTATTCGTATTAAAGGGGCCAGGCTCGGATTAACGTTAACGTTAAAGGGGCCAGGCTCGGATTAACGGATTAAACGGATTAACTGATGCAGTCGGCCTTAGGCATGAGCGGCTGCGTATTCTCTTGCCGTCGGCAGCTCACGGGGAAGCATTCGCGCCTTGGGGCGTGTCACCTCCCAGCCCAGGCACGCAAGCCAGATGGACCGGGGTATCGCTTTGTGCGCGGTACGGTAATAGCTCACCATGCGACGGCTGATGCCCAGCGCTTCAGCGGCGCCAGACAGCGACAGCTTGTTGCGGTACATCCAGCTTCCAAGCATCTCGTGGCTGACCTCGCCCGCCTGTTCTTTGGCCCAGGCATACACGTTGTCTGGCCCGAGCTCGGTGTCAAACCATTCGATACTGAAGCCGTCGGTATGCACCGTGCAAAACACTTCCGGCTTACGAATCTCGGCAAAGGCTGGCCCGCGCATCACATTCGATACATCAACCTCCAGCACTTCGCCGGTGCTCCATGTGGTGCTTAAACGATAGGGTTCCAGAGCTTGAACCGCCTGGAGTTCGGGATGGAAAAATTCACTCATGGGTTGTACCTCTGCCATTCGGTTAAGAGAAACGTTTTCTCGTCTTCTATCCAATGAAGCGCTTCACGGATATCGCGCACGGCCAGCTTGCCAATGACCAGCAACGAGTCAATTTCAACAATGCAGTCTCGGCCATCTCGCAGAACCACATGAACGTGCGGCGGCGGATGATCCCCGAGATACATCAAGACACGGCAATCGGAGAATCTCTGCAAGGTTGGCATAGACCGTAGTGTAGAGCAACTATTGCACTACTTGTTGCACTTCAATACGAATGCCGTGGCGCAGCTCCGAAATCACATGGGTATCCAGAGCAAACATGGGCCGTGGCTCATTCCAGCCTGGTGGGCTGGCTTTGGAAATTCAAACGCGGTGGGTCGAACGCAATGTGCTCTCCGCCTGAAATTCCGTCCATGACATCCAGGAGCATGGGTTCGCTTTGACCCGCCATGCGGTAGTCGTCGTCGATGGTGAGCAACGCAAAAGCAGGTCGCCCACGCTCCGTAATGAACACCGGCCCATCGACAGCAGCCCGCTTGGCTGCCAACACGTTACACGCGAAGTCGCGGCTTGAGAATGTGTGGACAGTCATGTTTGGCTCCTTGAGAGGGTGATGTGTGTCGGTTATGGTAAACGCGTTAACCCTGCCACAAGCGCAGCCAAACCAGCGCCGCCAGCCGCTGAAACTCGCTTGGTGGACGATAATTGCCAGCTGCATTTCTTCTTCCGACCTACCAAGAGGGTTTCTCCGTGCCTGTCTACCGCTCCAAAACCTCCACCGCCGGCCGCAACATGGCGGGTGCCCGCTCGCTCTGGCGCGCCACCGGAATGAAAGACGATGACTTTCAAAAGCCGATCATTGCGGTGGTTAACTCCTTCACGCAGTTTGTGCCCGGCCATGTGCACCTGAAAGACCTGGGCCAGTTGGTGGCCCGCGAGATCGAGGCGGCGGGCGGTGTGGCCAAGGAGTTCAACACCATCGCGGTGGACGACGGCATTGCCATGGGCCACGACGGCATGCTGTACTCGCTGCCCAGCCGCGACATCATTGCCGACTCGGTCGAGTACATGGTCAACGCGCATTGCGCCGACGCCATGGTCTGCATCTCCAACTGCGACAAGATCACCCCCGGCATGCTGATGGCCGCCATGCGCCTGAACATTCCCGTGGTGTTTGTCTCCGGCGGTCCCATGGAAGCGGGCAAGACCAAGCTGGGTGTGATCAAGCTGGACCTGATCGACGCCATGGTGATGGCGGCCGACGACAAGGTGTCCGACGAAGAGGTGGCCGAGGTGGAGCGCTCCGCCTGCCCGACCTGCGGCTCCTGCTCCGGCATGTTCACCGCCAACTCCATGAACTGCCTGACCGAAGCGCTGGGCCTGTCCCTGCCCGGCAACGGCACGGTGGTGGCCACCCACGCCGACCGCGAGGCCTTGTTCAAGCGCGCAGGCAGTCTGGCGGTGGAACTGTGCAAACGTTACTACGAGCAGGAGGATGCCTCCGTGTTGCCGCGCTCCATCGGCTTCAAGGCGTTTGAGAACGCCATCACCCTGGACATCGCCATGGGCGGCTCCACCAACACCATCCTGCACATTCTGGCGATTGCGCAAGAGGCCGAGATCGACTTCACGCTGGCCGACATCGACCGCCTCTCCCGCGTGGTGCCGCAGTTGTGCAAGGTGGCGCCCAACACGCAGAAGTACCACATTGAAGACGTGCACCGCGCCGGTGGCATCATGGCCATCCTGGGCGAGCTGGACCGCGCTGGCAAGTTGCACACCGATGTGCCCACCGTACACGCGCCGACCCTGAAGGACGCGCTGGACCAGTGGGACATCATGCGCACCGACTCGGCCGAAGTGCACAAGTTCTACAAGGCAGGCCCTGCGGGCAAGCCTAGCCAGGTGGCGTTCAGCCAGGTCACTCGCTGGCCCAGCCTGGACATGGACCGCGCCGAGGGCTGCATCCGCTCCGGCGAACACGCCTTTTCCCAAGAGGGCGGCTTGGCGGTGCTGGTGGGCAATATCGCGCTGAACGGCTGCGTGGTGAAAACTGCGGGCGTGGATGATTCGAACCTGGTGTTTGAAGGCCCAGCCCATGTCACCGAGTCGCAGGACGAGGCGGTGGAACATGTGCTGAACGACCAGGTGAAAGCCGGTGACGTGGTCATCGTGCGTTACGAAGGCCCCAAGGGTGGCCCCGGCATGCAGGAAATGCTCTACCCCACGTCTTACATCAAGTCCAAGGGCCTGGGCAAGGCCTGCGCCTTGCTGACCGACGGGCGTTTTTCGGGCGGCACGTCGGGCCTGTCCATCGGCCACGCTTCCCCCGAAGCCGCCGCCGGTGGCGCGATTGGACTGGTGCGCAATGGCGACCGCATCCGCATCGACATTCCCAACCGCAGTATCAATGTGCTGTTGTCGGATGAAGAGCTGGCCCAGCGCCGCGCCGAGCAGGATGCCAAGGGCTGGAAGCCTGTGCTGCCGCGCAAGCGCAAGGTGTCTGCCGCGCTCAAGGCCTACGCCATGCTGGTGATGTCGGCCGACAAGGGCGCGGTGCGCGATCTGTCGCTGCTGGGCGACTGAAGCGGCCCGATTTTGAAAAAGCGCCTTCGGGCGCTTTTTTTTGTGCCGGGCGCGGCAGCGTCAGTGTTCCGTGATGACCATCCAGGACACGCCAAAGCGGTCGGCCACCATGCCGAAGGACGAGGCATAAAAGGTCTTGCCCAAAGGCATTTGCACCTTTCCGCCTTCACCCAACGCGGTGAACAGGCGCAGGGCTTCGGCGTCCGAGGGTGCCGTGATCGACAGTGCGAAGCCCTGAAACACCGATTGGCCCTGGGCGCGGCCATCGGACGCAAAAAGCGTGGTCTCGCCAATGCGAAAGCTCGCGTGCATCACCTTGGCTTCCGAGCCGGGCGGGCACATACCTTCTGGCATGGGTTCCGGGCTTTCGTTGAAGCGCATGAGTGCGGTCACTTCGGCGCCCAGCGCGGTGCGGTAAAAAGTCAGGGCCTCTTCGCAGCGGCCTTCAAAAAACAGGTAGGGTTGGACTTGCATGGTGATCTCCTTCTTTCAGTGGGGCTTGGGTTTCGCAGTTCAGCGCCTTGGACTCTCAATGGGGTGGGGTGGTGTCGGGCGCCATGTAGACCAGCTCCCAGATGTGGCCATCCAAATCCTCATAGCCGTGCCCATACATGACGCCCTGGTCTTGCGGTGCACGCAGGACCTTGCCGCCAGCGGCCAGTGCCTTGCGCACCAGTTCGTCCACTTCGGCGCGGCTGTCGCAGCTCAGGCACACCAGCACTTCGGTGCTCTGGGTCGCATCGCACACCGGCTTGGGGGTGAAGGTCTGGAAAAATTGCTCCGCCAGCAGCATCACATAAATGCTGTCACTGACAACCATGCAGGTGCCATTTTCGTTGGTGAATTTGGGGTTGAACTGGTAGCCCAGTTGGGTGAAGAACGCGACCGACCTGGCGAGGTCCTTGACGGGCAGGTTCACGAAGATTTGGGTTGCCATGGGGGCTCCTTTACAGTGCTTATCGGTTGGGATTGTTGACACCGGCAAGCACCCTACCAAAGGCAAATGTCAATTGCACAGGCCCTCGGCAAGCCATGGCTGGCATGTCAACCATTGTTCGCCTGGGCGGGGGCCTGTGGAGGTTCAGCTTGGGGGCCGCCGCCGCGCACCACGGCGGCCAGCGTTGTCACCAGCGCCTCCATCGCTTCCACGGGCACCTGGGCATAGCCCAGCACAAAGCCCCGCCAGGGTTGCACGCGCGTGCCCACGGCGTGCAGGCTGAGCGCCGGTGCCATGATGCCCAAGCCCAGCAATTGGGCGCTGAGCTGCACATCGTCAGCGACCCCATCGTGCAGGCGCAAGGCCAGGTGCATGCCTGCGGAGCCGCCATGCACCGTGGCAATATCGCCCAGATGCCGCTCCAGCGCCGCCACCAGTGCGTCCCGGCGCTGCCGGTAGAGGCGGCGCATGCGCCGCAGATGCAGGCTGAAGTGGCCTTTTTGCATGAACTCTGCCAGCGCCAACTGGTCGGCGGTGCGCCCGCGTGGCGCCGCGCGCGCCAGCAGGGCCTCCAGCGGGGCCACCAAGGCGGCGGGAACCACCATGAAGCCGATGCGCAAGCCGGGGAACATGGTTTTGCTGAAAGTGCCCAGGTACAGCACCGGCGCATCGGGCGCCAACCCCTGCATGCACGACAGCGGCGGCCCGTCGTGGCGGAACTCGCTGTCGTAGTCGTCCTCGATGATCAGCGCCGCCGCGTTGCGGGCCTGCGCGATCAGGGCCATGCGCCGCGCCAGGCTGAGCACACTGCCCACCGGGTACTGGTGGGACGGCGTCACATAAACCAACTTGGGGCGGTGGCGCAGCCAGTCGCTGGCCACGGGCGCCAGGCCTTCGGCGTCGACCACAATGCCAACGGGTTTCAGCTGCGCGGCGCGAAACGCGGCCAGTGCGCCCTGGTAGCCGGGGTTTTCCATCCAGACCTTGTCGCCGGGGTCGGCAAAGGCCCGCGCGCACAGGTCCAGGCTGCTTTGGGTGCCATCGGTGATGAACACCTGAGCGCTCTCCACCAGGGCGCCGCGCGCCACCCGCAGGTGGTCTGCAATGGCGGTGCGCAGGGGCAACTCCCCCGCCGGGGCGGCGTAGTTGAGTTGTGCCGGTTTCAACGAACGCCAGGTGCGGTCCAGCAAGCGGCGCCACAGCGTCACCGGGAAATCCCCCAGCGAGGGCACACCGGGCGCAAAGGCCACCGACATGTCCGAGCCCGGCAAGGCGGGCAGGCCCTGGGTGCGCCGTGACAAACCGGTGCGCAAGGGTGCTACCAGCCCGCCCGGCGGCACCACGGCACCCAGCGAGGCCACCACCGTGCCGCGCCGGTCCGGCAGGATGAAGCCTTCGGTCGCCAACTGGTCGTAGGCGTACAGCACGGTGTTGCGGGAGATTCCCAGTTCCAGCGCCAGCGTGCGGCTGGCCGGCAATCGGGTGCCGCAGGCCAGGGTGCCGTTGCGGATGGCGTTGCGCAGGCAGGTATGCAACTGGCGCTGGCGTGACCAGGAGGTGTGTTCCGGTAGCGCCGCGAAGGTGTTGAACAGGAGTTGGTAGTCCATTGGCGTGGTTCTAAAAAATAGTGGGTCTGTGGACCTTTTTCAGGGGCCATATTTCTTCTACATTCTGCTCCCCTTCACTTCTCATTCCACTTTTCAAAACACCATGGAAACCCCCGCAGCCCCAGCCCCTTCCGACCGCACCCAGGTGCGGCGCATTGCCGAAAACGCGCATTACGAGCGCGCCACCCTGCACGCCATCATCGACGCCGCTTACCTGTGCCACATCGCGTTTGCCGACGACAAGGGGACCCACTGCATCCCCACCGCCTGCTGGCGCGAAGGCGAGTACCTCTACATCCACGGCTCGAACGGCGGACGCCTGCTCAAGCTGCTGCAAAAGGGCACGCAGGTGTGCGTCACCATCACCCACCTGGATGGGCTGGTGCTGGCACGCTCCGCCTTCAACCACTCGATGAACTACCGCTCGGCCATGGTGTATGGCGTGTTCGAACGGGTGCAGGACAAGCACGCCTCCCTGGCCGCGTTCATGGACAAAATCGCCCTGGGCCGACAGGCCGAAATCCGCACCGGCAGCGACAAGGAAATGGCCGCCACGACCGTGATGCGCATTGGCCTGGCGGAGGCCGCCTGCAAGGTGCGCAGTGGTGGCCCGGTGGATGATGCCGAAGACATGCACATTGCGGCCTGGGCCGGTGTGCTGCCCTTTGCGGTACAAGCCACGTCGGCGGTGGTGGACCCGCTGTGCACCACAGCCGCGCCCGACTATGTGCAGCAGTGGGGTAGAAGCTAGCCCCCACGCTTGCCACTGCGTGTGCTGCGCTGCCCCCCGAGGGGGTGCGTTCCACCTTGGGAGCGGCCCGGCGGTGGAACTAGCCCGCTTCATAATCGTCCCTATGAAGCCAATACCCGCCCACCATGCCCGAGTCTTCGGCTCGCCGTGGGAGGGGGTGTACGGCACGCACATGGAGAGTGCGCGCCACTTCGGCAAACACTGGCACGCGGTCTACGGGCTGGGGCTGCTGGAAGACGGCGCCCAAAGCTCGGCCAGCGGGCGCGGCGCGGTGGATGCCTATGCCGGTGACCTGATCACCACCAACCCAGGCGAGGTGCACGATGGCCAGCCGCTGGGCGGCCCCTCGCGGCGCTGGCGCATGGTGTACCTGGACCCCGGTGTGCTGGCCTCCATGGCGGGCGACCCCGCAGCCACCGCCTTGCTGCCCCTGGAGCTCACACGGCCCGTGATCCAGGACGCCCGGCTCGGCCAGGCGCTCAAGCGCCTGTTGGACCAGTTGGAATACCGGGAGGCCGAGCCCGTCTGGAGCAGCGCCGATGCCCTGGCCTGCGAAGAGGCGCTGGTCCACACCTGCGCCTTGCTGCTGGAGGGCCATACCAGCGCCGCATGCATCCCCGAGGTGAGCGCCGATGTGAGGCAGGTGCGCGACCGTCTGGCCGACGCGCCGCTGGAGCCGCCCACACTCACCCAGATGGCCCAGATGGTTGGCCTGAGCAAGTACCAGTTGCTCCGCCGGTTTGAAAAGAGCTACGGCGTCACTCCCTATGCCTGGCTGCTGCAGCAGCGGGCCGAGCTGGCCCGCAGCCTTATCCGCCGGGGTGAAAGTCTGGCGCTGGCAGCTGCATCGTCCGGTTTTGCGGACCAAAGCCACATGACGCGTATCTTTGCCCGCCAGTTCGGCTACAGCCCTGGCGCGCTGAAGAAAACCCAAGCCCCAGCCCCTCTGCGGTAGCGATAGCCGCCTGCAATAGCGTTCAAGACCGGGGCTTGCTTCCACCCGAAACTGCGGGCTGGTTCAACTTCCTGGGGTTTGTATGTCGGAGTCTCTCAAAGGCCAGTGGCTGTGCAGCCTGGCCATGGTCCTGGTGGGCAGCACCGTGGTGGTCAGCAAAATCATTGGGCAGGACATCGAGCCCTTTTTTGCAACGGTGCTGCGCCACGCGGCGGCGCTGCCGGTTTTCCTTTTCCTGATGTGGCGAACCGGCGCCCGGTTTCCACGCGTCAGTGGGCGCGATGCCCTCTTGCTGGTGGTGCAGGCGGCTGCGGGCAGCGTGGGCTACTCGGTGCTGCTGATCCAGGGCGTGAACCTGTCCAGCGCCGCCGACGCGGGCATTGTGGCCGGCACGCTGCCTGCTGCCTCTGCCCTGTTTGCCGCCGTGTTGCTGGGCGAGCGCCCCGGTATCCGGCTGGTGGTGTCGATTGCGCTGGCCACGGTGGGGGTGATGGCGGTGGCCATGGCGCCCGACGCCGGTGCACAGGCGCCCATGCGGCTGCAGGGCATTGCGCTGGTGCTGGGCGCCATTGCCTGCGAGGCGGTGTTCATTTTGGCCAACAAACGCCTGTCCCAGCCCGTGCCGGCCCTGGCCTTGTCCACCTGGATGTGTGCGGGGGGACTGCTGATGTCGGCACTGCCCGCGTGGCTGGCCCAGCAGGCCTCGCCGTCGGTGTTGAGCACGTCGGCGCTGGCGGGCGTGGCCTATTACGCCTGGGTACCTACGGTGGCTGGTTTCCTGCTCTGGTACGCGGGCAGCGCCAAAACCAGTGGTGCCCGTGCTTCGCTGGCCACCGTGTGGCTGCCGGTGTCGGCGCTGCTGTTATCGGCCCTGGTTCTGGGGGAGCCGATCCACACCTGGCAATGGATGGGGCTGGGCTGTGTGCTGTTGGCGATGCTGCTGGCGGTGCCCGGCAAAGTCAGCCCCGAAAAAGTTTGATTTGAATGTGAACGGAGCAGGAGTGGTTTGTATGGTCAATTATCTAGAAGCGGGGTAGGACATAGTGGCTCTTCGCCATTTATCCCGGGGTTTTTCTTGTCATTAAAAACTCTGTCTGCCATTTCGGGGGTGTAGTCAAACTCGGCGATGCTGGGTTGCTTTTCTATCAGGCGAGCGAAGTTGCAAGCCAATAAATTCATTGCATGCGTTTTGACAGGATTCTCTTTGCTGAAATTGAACTCATGGTCGGAGCGGCCATACCGGCGAAAGTTGACACGCGTGGTCACCCAGCGCAGCAGACCTGCGGCTTCGCCGCGCTCCTGGATTCGGTAGATCAAGGGGTCTGTGTTAAGCACCAAAGAGGGATGTTGGGTTGCCAAAAAAGACCAGTTGGTCATTGGAGATGTATTGAAAACATAAGTGGCCGCCACGAAATTTTCCGGCTCGGTGTAGGCAATTTGTTGTGCAATGCCACCCCCCAAGGAATGGCCTGTGAGGTATATCTTGACCTTCGGATTGGTGCGTAGTTTCGCAATCGTGTGTTGTATTTTTTCTCGGGCCAACTGGTACTCGGAAGGGTCGATGCCAAAGACCGCACTGAAATTGGTTGCCCAGTCGGTCCAGAATTGATCTGCTCCGTTCTCTGTTCCGCGAATGGCAATGACTGCACGTTCTATGCTGTCAGCCTTGCCATAAACATAGGTTTCGTAGTACAGACCTTCGCCGCTATGGCAGCCTGCCGGATTGTTCCAGCGCCGCCACGCCGGTAATTGGCTGGCATCACGCGTGTCAATTTTTTGCATGGGATGAAGATTTGCATGTTTTTGGCAATCTTCATTGCGTTCATTGGTGGGCTTCAATGGCAAGTGTTTGAGGTACGTCATGTGGGAAAACAAGGCCATGAGGCCATATTTTTTTGCTCCTTCTGACGCAGGTTCCGATTTATCTGGCGCAGAGATGGTGACCATGGTGTCGCTGGTCATACTCTCGGAAACCACTTTTTTATAGTCTGCAGTAGCGGACAACGTGTTGAGAATGCCGCAGCCAGCAAGGCAGAAGGTAAGCATGGCTACTACCAATCTGCCAATCCATCGCAAATTGAGTGGGGTGTTGCAGGATGTGAGGCGAGTGTTTGACATTAGGTGCTCCCGTAGTGAAAAAAGGCTCTTCCACGAGACACCCCGGCAACGATCCCGGACCTCCCTGAGCCGAACCTTTATCGGCAGCATCATGCGGTCAATGACGTATTTTGGCAACCCTTTTCCTTTCCCTTGCAGGTGATCCACAAAGAGGGGGCTGTCGTCAACTTAGGATCCTGATGCGCGCTACGGCTGGGCCGCTTGCACAAGAACCCAGCCCGCCGCCGATGCTTGCAGCGTGAAGTCGTAGTGTTTAAACACCGGTCTGGGCGCGCCGCTGCGCCCAGACCGGATGCATGCTAAAAAGCAGCCACCGAAGAACGCCTATGCAGCACATGACCCCCCAGCACCCGAACCGCCCTGATGGCTGGCCCTCCTGCGCGAGCATCCACCCGGACCTGCGGGCTGCCCAGGCCCTGCTTTACCACCCCCTGGGCTTCACCTGCTCCGTGCCGCAAAGGGAAGACGAAAGCGCCGACTACGGTGCCTATACCTTGGAGGTGAATGGCCTGCACACCCGTTTTCGCGTCGCCAAAATCACGCCCACCAAGGTGGGGCAGTTCGTGACGCTGTGGAAACGCATGGGCCTGGGGCCGATCCAGCCTTTTGACCTGGTGGACCCGTTGGACTGTTGTGTGGTGAGTACCCACAGTGCCGGGCATTGGGGGCAGTTTGTGTTTCCGAAAACGGTGCTAGCCCAGCGGGATGTGCTGTCTAAAAACAACGTAGGCGGCAAGCGGGCGATACGCGTCTACCCGTCCTGGGACCACCCCACCAACCGCCAGGCGCAAAACACCCAAGCCTGGCAACGGGATTATTTTCTGGACCTGTCCGCAGACCGCGCTATCGACTTGGACCGCGCCGCGATGCTCTATTCAGGAGCGATTCGCTGCCTGTAATTCCGTTTCCGAATCATTTCTGTCTAGGCGTCGAGCCGCAGGCAGTGCGAACGCACGACCAGGCGAGACAACAACGACAGGGGTGATTTAGAAATGGAATAACTCCGCGCACAGTTGCGCCAGCGGCATGGCTTGCACATCGTGGCCCATGGGGTAACTCTCCAGTCCGGGGTAGACCAGGACTTTGCGAACCGGTTTTAAGTCAGTGCAAGCTTCATGGAATCCGCGTTCCAACTTCGGCGCCAGGCTGCGCTTGATCTCTATGGCCCACAGATCACCCCCAGGCCATTGCAGCAACAAATCCACTTCTGCCCCCCCGCTGCTGCGGTAGAAATAGGGCTGCACTTGGGGCGGGGCACAGGCCAGCAGGTTTTCGATGCAATACCCTTCCCAACTCGCGCCGACGACCGGGTGCGAGAGCACGGATTCCTTGTCGCCCAGGTCCAGCAGTGCATGCACCAGGCCGCTGTCACGCACATACAGTTTGGGCGTTTTAACCAGGCGCTTGCCCAGGTTGGCATGCCACGGCAGCAGGCGGCGCACCAGCAGCAAGTCCGTCAGCAGGTGGATGTAGCTGTTGACGGTTTTGACGTCCACACCCAGGTTGCGCCCGAGTTGCGTGGTGTTCAGCATGCCGCCCTGCTGATGCGCCAGCATGGTCCACAGCAGGCGTAGCGATTGCGCCGCGATGCGGGGGCCAAACTGCGGCACGTCGCGCTCCAGATAGGTGCGGATAAAGTCTTGCCGCCAGCGCAGGCTGCGTGCTGCGCTGGAAGCCTGCAAACTGTCGGGAAAGCCGCCACGCACCCACAGTGCATCAAACTGCGCCGAGCCAACTTCGAGCAGGTCCAGTGGTCCCAGTTCGAGGTAGCTGATGCGGCCTGCCAGACTCTCGCCCGACTGCTTGAGCAAATCCAGCGAGGCCGACCCCAGCAGCAGGTATTGGCCACTGCGTTTGCCCGCCCGCCGGGCCTGATCGATCAGGCCGCGCAACACCATGAACAAACCGGGCGCCCGGTGCACCTCGTCCAAAATCACCAGCTTGTCCAGGTGGTCTGACAGGTACAACTCGGCTTGGTCCAGCTTGGCGCGATCACGCTCGGACTCCAGGTCCAGGTACAGGCTGGGTCGGGTGCGGGCCACTTCCAGCGCCAGGGTGGTTTTGCCCACCTGGCGCGGCCCGAGCAGCGCCACGGCGGGAGTGGCGTCGATGGACTCGGCTAAAAATGTGTGAAGATGGCGATTAAACATCCTTGCAATTATGGAGTTTCATTCCATGATTTGCAATGTTAAATGGATCGCTCCGCCCCCCTCACCCCACCAAATACTGCCAGCCAAAAAACACCAGCAGCCCGCTCAGGATGGTCAGCAGCTGGTGCCGTGTCACCGCGCACAGCAGCACCGCAAACACAGCGGCCACCAGTTGCGGGTTGCGCCAGCTCAGCTCCAGGCCCTGGCCGTGCGGCGCCAGCACCATGGGCACAATGATGGCGGTCAGCACTGTCACCGGCACAAAACCCAGGGCCAGCTTCAGATTGGGCGAAAACACCACCCGGTCGCCCAGAATGAAGACCAGCGCCTTGACCACAAAAGTGATGACGGCCATGCCCAGAATGGTGAGGGTGGCGCTCACTGGAATACCTTCGTGCTGCGCACTGCGGTGCGAGCTTGCTTGGGGCGGCCCGGCGCGGCGCTCATGCCATGCTCCCGGCAGCGGCCTGGCGGGCGCGCCATTGGGTCAGCAGCATGCCGACCACCACGCCCGCCACCACCGCGCCCAGCAGGCCCAGCTTGTAAGGCAGGTCTTTCAAGGCATAGGCCATGGCACCCGCTGCCAGGGCCGCCGCCAGGTGGGGGGTGCGCCGCAGTTGCGGCACCACGATGGAGAGGAAGGTCACCACCATGGCAAAGTCCAGGCCCAGGGTCTGCAACTGCGGGAACACTGCGCCAAACACCAGCCCCACCAGGGTCCAGCATTGCCAGTTGGCATACATGGACAGGCCGGAGCCCAAAAAATACCAGTGGCCGTGGGGGGCCTGCGGGTGTTTGCGGTAGTAGCTGTCCATCACCGCAAAGGTTTCATCGGTCAGCAAAAAGCCCAGCAGCCAGCGCCAGCGCTGCGGCAGGTGGCGCACATGCGGCAACAGCGCCGCCGCGTACAGCATGTGGCGCAGGTTCACGATCAGGGTGGCAAACCAGATCACCAGGGCGCTGGCCAGCCCCGCCATCAGCCCGACGGCAATGAACTGGCTGGAGCCGGCAAACACACTGAGCGACATCAGTTGCCCTTGCCAGGGCGCCAGGGTGGTGGTGCCGACCAGGGCGCCAAAAATCATGCCAAAAGGCGCGGCGCCCACCAGCATGGGCACGGTGTCGCGCACACCGGCCATGCAGTGGGAAAACGCGGAAGTGGGGGGCATAGAGCATTCCTCTCAGTTGGAGTGAACGCAATCTTAGGCAGGCTGCGTGCACGGCGCTTGTATGTTCTTGCGCTCAGCGGCTTAATTTGGTGAGTGCCCCCGGCGCACTGCCAAAGGCCCGTTTGAAGTGCCGCGTGAAATGGCTTTGGTCGGTAAAGCCGTGCGCCACGGCCACCTCCGTCACCGACTGGCCCTGGCGCAGCCAAGCCAGCGCACGGTTGAGGCGGATCTGGTTGCGCCAGGCATGGGGCGGCATGCCCACGCTGCGCGAGAACAAACGCGCCGCATGAAAGGACGACAGCCCCACGGCGGCGGCCATTTCCGACAGCGTCAGCGGCAGGGTCAGGTCCTCCAGCAGCTTGGCCTTCATGCGCTCCACGCGCACGGCGTCGGGGTGCAGGTCTTGCGTCTGCACCTTGGTGCGCGAGTAACGCGACAGCAACAGAGCAAACGCGCCTGTCAGTGCAGACTCCGCCGCCAGCGCGTCGTCGCCGGACTCCAGCAGGTGGTGGGCGAAGGCCAGTTCGCCCGCCACCTCTACATCGCAAATCGCGCCATCGGGCAGCCAGGGCACGTCCACCGCGCGGCCCGCCATGTCGGACGCCAGCGCCTGCATCCAGGCCATGGAGGGGTAAAACGCGCGGTAGGCCCAGCCGGTGTCGGTGGCGCGCTCGCCGGTGTGGATTTCTCCGGGGTTGATCGCCGCAATGCTGCCCACCCCCGCCAGGCACAGCGTGCCCCGGTAGCGGTAGGTCTGCGCGCCGCGCTGGATGACCGGAATCGAAAACCCCTCGTGCCAATGCGGCGCGAACTCCTGCGCGTAGTACTGTGCAGTGAGCAGTTCGGCATCGGGCAACAAGGGGCTGCGCCACAGGCGCGCATCGTCCCGTAGGGCTTGGGTCATGGCGCGCAGTATCGCAGCCAGGGCGTCCCAAGGCAGGCGCTGGCGGGTGAATGCCAGAAAAATGGCGCCGCGTATCTATTCACGATAAATCGCAAGTGCTTGAATCCAATGGAATTGGTGGATAAGTATCTATTCATATAATCATTCATGACCACCTCCCATGCACTCACCCCCCAAGCCTTGCAGGCCCTGCGTCGGCAGGGCAGCGTCTTGTCCAGTGCCGAGCTGCAAACGTTGCTGGGCGTCAGCCAGCCCACAGTGTCGCGGGCGCTGGCGCCGCTCATCCAGTCGGGCCAGGTGCAAAAGGTGGGGGCAGCGCGGTCGCAGCGTTATGTGCTGCCGCGCACCGTGCCCGGTGTGGGCCGCGAGGTGCCGGTGATGCGGGTGAACGCGCAGGGGCAGGCAACGCCCTTTGCGCGCATGGTGCCGTTGCAGGGCGGCGCGTTTTGGGTGGACGAGGCCGATGGCGTGAGTGCGCTGCACGGCGGCCTGCCCTGGTTTTTGGACGATATGCGCCCCCAGGGCTTCATGGGCCGCACCTTTGCCCACGCCCACCCCGAGCTGCAACTGGGCAGCGACCCACGCCACTGGAACGATGACGACGTGCTGCGGGCCCTGGCCCTGTTTGGCGACGACCTGCCGGGCAACCTGGTGGTGGGCGAGGCGGCTTTCCAGCGCTTTCACAGCCTGCCCGGACGAGCCTCGCGGGTGGACTCGGCGGCCGACTACCCGCGCCTGGCCGAGCAGGCCATGCAAGGCACCTTGGGTGGCTCGTCGGCCGGCGGCGAGCAGCCCAAGTTTTGTACCCTTTGTGCCGGGCGGCCGGTGCTGGTGAAGTTTTCCCCCGCAGGCGACGCGCCCGTGGACCAGCGCATCCGCGACCTGCTGGTGTGTGAGCACCTGGCGCTGCAAACCCTGGCCGACGCGGGCATACCCGCCGCGCGCACCCGGATCTTTGAGGGCGCGGGCCGCGTGTTTCTGGAGTCCGAACGCTTTGACCGCACCGCGCAGGTGAATGGGAATGGGCCGGTGGGGCGCATCGGCATGGTGTCGCTGCAGGTGTACGACGCTGAATACGTGGGCGAGATGGACAACTGGGCCGCCACCGCCAACCGCATGGCCGCGCGCAAGCTGCTCACACAGGGCGACGCCCGCACCCTGCGCCTGCTGGAGGCCTATGGCCTGCTGATTGCCAACACCGACCGGCACTACGGCAACATCTCGCTGCTACTGGACCAGGACGACTGGACGCTCTCGCCCACCTACGACATGCTGCCCATGCTCTACGCGCCCGTGGGCGGCGAGCTGGTGGCGCGCGATTTTGCCGCCCGCCCCCTGCAGCCCACCGCCGCCACGCTGCCCGAGTGGGCGCAGGCCCAAACGCTGGCCGTGGCGTTCTGGCAGGCTGCGGCGGATGATGCGCGGGTGTCTGCCGGGTTTAGGCGGATTGCGGCAGAAAATAGGGGTCATATTGGCCTCTGGCCCGCGTAGATGTTGCGTAAGAAGCTAGGTATTTGATAGCAAGCTACTGCGCGATGCCATGGCGCCGGGCAATGCAGCCGGGCAGCCCAGCACGCGGGCGATTCAGGCCCGTGCCGGAATCGCCAGCCCCCGCTGCACCGCCGGGCGCGCCACAAAGGCCGCCAGCGCCCGCGTCACCTGCGGGAAATCCTGGATGCCCACCAGCTCCCCCGCCTCGTAATACCCCAGCAGGTTGCGCACCCAGGGGAAGATGGCGATGTCGGCGATGGTGTAGGCATCACCCATGGTCCAGGCGCGGCCCTCCAGCCGCTGGTTCAGCACGGCCAGCAGGCGCTTCGCTTCGGCCACATAGCGGTCGCGCGGGCGCTTGTCCTCAAACTCCTTGCCCGCGAACTTGTGGAAAAAGCCCAGCTGCCCGAACATGGGCCCGATGCCACCCATCTGGAACATCAGCCACTGCAAGGTCTCGTAGCGCTGCGCCGCGTCTGTGGGCAGGAACTGGCCGGTCTTCTCGGCCAGGTAAACCAATATCGCGCCCGACTCGAACAGCGCCAAAGGCTTGTCCCCCGGGCCGTGGGGGTCGAGGATGGCCGGAATTTTGTTGTTGGGGTTGAGCGCAAGAAACTCCGGCGACAACTGGTCGTTGCTCGCAAAGTCCACCAGATGCGGCTCGTAGGGCAGGCCGGTTTCCTCCAGCATGATCGACACCTTCACACCATTGGGCGTGGGCAGCGAATACAGCTGCAGCCGCTCGGGGTGCTGGGCGGGCCATTTGCGGGTGATGGGGTGGGAGAGGGAGGTCGTGGTGAGATCGGACATGGGCTTTCTTGTTTTGGGGATGGGGCCTGAGTTTCAGTGCGGCCACCCCGGTCATTTTGGCGGGAAAGCGATTTGCCCACCTGGACAAGGTTTTGCGACAAAGTGAACGATCAAAATGGCGGCTGGCCCCCGTCAATACTGCGTAGGCAGCTCCTGAATTAGGAGCAACTTGGAGCATCCAGCCCAGGCATGGAATGCCTGGCGGGACTCTACGGCATCCCATGCTTGCGCATCATGGCATCGCGCAAAATCGCGTTGATGCGGGTCTGGTAGCCTTTGCCGGCAGACTTGAGCCACAGCAACACATCGGCGTCAATACGCACGGTCGTGGCTTGTTTGGTGGGTTTGTAAAAGGGATTGCGAATGGCGCTCTTCCAGAATTCATCCTCCAGGGGCGGGATGTCGCTGTAGTCAATCTCGCTGTCGGGGATTTTTGCCAACAGGCTCAACCTGGCATGCTGCTCGTCAGTCAACGGTGGCAGATTGTGCAAATCAACTTCGCGTTTAACGGTCTTGGTTTTCATTGCGTTTTCGCTCCTTGCGGTCTGATTTTTCCAAGATCGTAAGGCGAATGGTGCCGCACCTGGCATGCCTGCCACTTAAATCCCTGGGGGTTGGCTCAGAATGGATTACCGCAGCTGCGTTTTGATTACAAAACGCCGCATTGTCAATAAATCGATTAGAAATTCTGGCTATTCAGAGCGCCTGCCGCGAATCGTGCGGCGCCTGCTGGCGTTCGTCCAGGCCATAGTCCCGCAGCACCTGGGCCACACGCAAGCGGTAGTCCGCGAAAATGTGGTCGCGGCCCGCCGCCTGCGCCTGGCGGTGGACTTCCAGCGTGCGCCAGCGCTGCACGGCGGCCTCGTCGCGCCAGAAGGACAGCGACAGCACCTTGTCGGGTTGGCTCAGGCTGGCAAACCGCTCCACCGACACGAATCCGTCGATCTGCTCCAGCTGCGCCCGCAAACCAGCCGCCGTGTCCAGGTAGGCCTGGCGGTGCTGGGCATGCGGCAGCACCTCAAAAATCACCGCGATCATGGCGCAGGCACCCAGCTGGAGGGCAGGCAGAAGGTGCCGTCCACCACTTCCACAAAAGAGCGTTCTTCGCGCAGGATGAAGCGCTGGGATTGCGCCAGTTCAAAGTTGGCCCGGCCCTCGGCGTCGGTCTTGAGCCGGGCGCGGTAGGCCTCGTAGGCGGCCAGGCTGTCGAAGGCAATCAGGCCCCAGGCCACGTCGTTGCTGCCCTCATGCGGCAAGAAATAGCCCAGCAAATGGCCGCCGCAGCGCGGGATGATGCGGCCCCAGTTTTGGGCGTACTGCTGGAAGGCCGCGCGCTGGAACGGGTCGATCTGGTAACGGATAAAACAGGTGATGCTCATCAAATACTCCTTGGTGGCCTGGATGGTATGAAGGCCTGCACCCCAAATGCTTCGTCGCAGATCGAACCATGGATGCCCCGGCCTGGTCTACCATGCCGGTATGAAAGACGGACCCCACATTGCCCGCATTGCCGCCCTGATCGGCGACCACGCCCGTGCCGAGGTGCTGACCG
>MESI01000056.1:21512-23346 GCA_001770935.1 Burkholderiales bacterium RIFCSPLOWO2_12_FULL_61_40
CTGACCGCGCTGATGGCCGACCGGGCGCTCACCGCCACCGAGCTGGCCGACATCGCGGGTGTTTCCAAGCCCACGCTCAGCGCCCACCTGGCCAAGCTGCTGGAGGCCCAACTGATCGCGGTGGAGCCGCAGGGGCGCCACCGTTACTTTCGGCTGGCCAACCCCGATGTGGCGCAATTGCTGGAGAGCCTGATGGGCGTGGCCTTTCGCAGCGGCGCGGTGCGCCTGCGCGGCAGCCCGCGCGAGCCGGCCTTGCGCAAGGCCCGCGTCTGTTACGACCATCTGGCGGGGGAGCTGGGGGTGCTGGCCTACGAAGGCATGCAGGGCCAGGGTGTTTTCACCGGGCTGCAGCGCGACTTGCAACTCACCGAGACGGGGCGGGCCTGGTTCACGGCCCTGGGCGTGGACAGCACCGCCCTGGCCACCCAAAGGCGCTGCTTTTGCCGCCCCTGCCTGGACTGGGGCGAGCGCCGCCACCACCTGGCGGGCGTTCTGGGGGCCGCTTTGTTGGCGCGGGTGTTTGAACTGGGCTGGGCCCGGCGCGACCCCCGCTCCCGCGTGGTGCTGTTTACGGAGCCGGGGGAATACGCGTTTCGCCAGCTGTTCAGGCCCGGTTGGGCCAAAAATGTGGGTTAAATCGACCGTTAGCCCTTATAAAACGTGCGGGAGCGGCTACCAAAAGCATAGCAAAAGTAGCCGATGCTTAGCCTGCCGCCATCGCCATGCGCAGCCTGCGCGCGGCGTCTTCGGCCCGGGCGTCGTCAATCTCGCGCAGCACCGCTTGCATGTCCACATCGGCGTGGGCGCGCGCAAAGCGGCCGGTCAGGGGGGTGTCGTTGCCCAGCAGCCCGGCCTGGTACAGGCTCCAGATTTCGGGGCCGTAGTCGGTGCGCAAGAGCGCGGGCGCAAACTGGCCAAAGAAGTCGCGCAGATTGGCCACGTCGCGCAGCAGCATGCGCTGGGCGTGGTTGTTGCCGGCGGCGTCCACTGCCTGGGGCAGGTCGATGATCACCGGGCCGTCCACGCCCTCTTCGCCATCGGCCCCCGGCGTGTGGGCCAGCAGGATGTTGAACTCGGACAAATCCCCGTGCACCACGCCCGCGCACAGCATGCGCACCACCTCGGCCACCAGCGTGGCGTGGTGGGCCAGGGCCTGCTCGGGTGTGAAAGCCACGTCGTTCAGGCGCGGGGCGGCGTCGCCATGGGCGTCGGTCACCAGCTCCATCAGAAGCACGCCGTCACAAAAGTTGTACGGCGTCGGCACCCGCACGCCTGCCGCGGCCAGGCGGTAGAGCGCGTCCACCTCGGCGCTTTGCCAGGCGGCTTCTTGTTCCTGGCGGCCAAACTTGCTGCCTTTGGCCATGGCACGGGCGGAGCGCGAGTTTTTGACCTTGCGGTTTTCGGTGTAGTCCACGGCCTGGCGAAAGCTGCGGTGGGTGGCCTCTTTGTAGATCTTGGCGCAGCGCGTCTCGTCACCGCAGCGCACCACAAAGACCATGGCCTCTTTGCCACTCATCAGCTGGCGCACCACGGTGTCGATCAGGCCTTCTTCAATAAGCGATTGCAGTCGGGGAGGTGGTTTCATGCGGGGGATTGTGCACCTGCAATAGACCGGCACGACCGCGATGGCGATGGGGCTCCCAAACGCTGGGACGCCCAGCCCGGCAACCCGCGCCGCCGGTAGCGCCGAAGGGGGCGATGGTTCGGTGTTAAAACAGCCTGTAGCCCGCGTAGGTATTGCGCAGACAGCTAGTGCGCCAGCGTAAGCCGGTAGATCGTAGTTGATGGAAGTTCAATACAGGGAAGAAATAGCGGAATCACTCTGGCCCCGAGT
>MESI01000057.1 GCA_001770935.1 Burkholderiales bacterium RIFCSPLOWO2_12_FULL_61_40
CGGGTGCTCGCGGCGACGGTTCGGCTGCAGCGGCCCAAGGTGCGGACAGCGCGCCCAGCGACCAGGATCTTGCCGAGGTCGAGCAGCTGCAGGCCGCCATCGAAGCGGGTGAAGACCCTACCGCCAGTTTGGCTGCCACGGCTGCGGGGCCTGGTGCTGGTGCCGCTGGCAATGCCGGCGGTGGCCATTCTTTCGTATTGCTGGGGGAAACCGCCGGCGCGCTTGACCCGGTCATTGGTTTTCCTACTGCGGGTTTGAGCTTCGTTCCGGAGTTTCCCGATCCGGAAATCGAGGCGGCGGATATAGCGCCGAGTGCTCCCCAAATCATTTTTGGCGAACGTCAGGCGGTGTTCGAGTCCGCCTTGGCGACGGGGTCGAATGCGGATTCGGACGGCGAGTTCGTCAGCGGTACCTTCACGTTGGCGCATGCCGAGGGAGTGGGGGCTCTGCAAAGCCTCACCATCAATGGGGTCACGGTGCCCATCGTCAGTCTGGTGGGCGTAAGTTTCGTTGGTGCGCATGGCACGCTCACCATTACCGGTTTCGACAGTACCACTGGGGTGGTCAGCTACAGTTTTGAGCTGACCAGCCCTGCCGGCTCCGGCAACCAGACAGGCGTGTTTGCCCTGAGCGCCTCGGATGGCACGCTGTCGTCGGCTCCTACCAATCTCGTCATCGAAATCGTTGATGACGTACCGAATGCGGTGGACGACAGCAACAGCCTGAGTGAAGACGCTGTGGCAGCGATCACCGGCAGCGTGCTGGACAACGACCTGCATGCCAACGGCCAGCCGGGCGCGGATGCGCCAAACAGCTTCGTGTCCTGGAGCAGCACTGCGGCCAGCTTCGGCACCTTCACCGACACCGGCAACGGTACTTACAGTTTCTTGCTGGACAACAGCAACCCGGCGGTGCAGGGCCTGAGCCAAGGCGAGACCCTGACTGAAACCTTCAGCTACACCATGCGGGACGCCGATGGCGACCTCGACACCGCGACCCTGACCATCACCATCCAGGGCGCCGACGATGGCGTGACCATCACCGGCCTGAATCAGGAGGGCGGTGAAGTACTGGTGGACGAGGATGACCTGCCGGGTGGCACCGACCAGTCCGACTCACTGAGTGACAGCGGCACATTTGGCATCAGCGCGCCGGACGGCATCGCTACCGTGAGCATCGGCGGAGTTGCCTTCACCTACGCGCAGTTGGCCAACGCCGGCAGCGTCAACCTGGTGATCGACAGCCCGGCCGGCGTGCTGGTGATCAACGGCTACAGCGGTACGGCGGCCGGCGGCACGGTGTCCTACACCTACACGCTGCAGGGTCCTGTGAGCAACGCACTCGGTTCCAACCAGGCCAGCGAGAGTTTCGCCGTGGTGATCACCGACGAGGACGGCTCCTTCTCCAGCGACAGCCTGGACGTCACCATCATCGACGACCAGCCGATCGCAGCGAACGACAGCAACAGCCTGAACGAGGATGACAGTAGCGTTGGCGGCAACGTGTTGACCAACGACATCGCCGGCGCCGACGGCGGCAAGGTGGTCACCACGCCCGGCAGCTATGCCGGCACCTATGGTCAGTTGCTATTGAACACCGATGGTAGTTACACCTACACGCTCTACACCGACCCGGCCACTCAGGCGCTCATCCAAGGCCTGAGCGACGGTGAGTCGTTGAACGACTCCTTTGCCTACACCATGCGTGATAGCGACAACGATCCAGATTCCGCGACCCTGACCATCACCATCCAGGGCGCCGATGATGGCGTGACCATCACCGGCCTGGACCAGCAGGGCGGCGAAGTACTGGTGGACGAGGACGACCTGTCGGGCGGCACCGACCAGTCCGACTCGCTGAGCGACAGCGGCAGCTTCGGCGTCAGCGCACCGGATGGTATCGCCACCGTGAGCATCGGCGGCGTGAGCTTCACCTACGCGCAACTGGCCAACGCCGGCAGCGTCAATCTGGTGATCGACAGCCCGGCTGGCGTGTTGGCGATCAATGGTTACAGCGGTACGGCATTAGGCGGCACGGTGTCCTACAGCTACACGCTGCAGGATCCAGTGAGCAACGCGCTCGGTTCAGATCAGGCCAGCGAGAGCTTTGCCGTGGTGGTCACCGACGTGGACGGCTCGTCGGCCAACGACAGCCTGGACGTCACCATCATCGATGACCAGCCGATCGCGGCGAACGACAGCAACAGCCTGGGCGAAGACACCGCCAGCGTCGGTGGCAACGTACTGACCAACGACATCGCCGGCGCCGATGGCGGCAAGGTGGTCACCACCCCCGGCAGCTATGCCGGCACCTATGGTCAGCTGCTATTGAACGCCGATGGCAGTTACAGCTACACGCTCTATACCGATCCGGCGACCCAGGAAATTATCCAGGGATTGAGCGAAGGCGAGTCGTTGAGCGAGTCCTTCGGCTACGGCATGCGTGACAGCGACAACGACCCGGATTCCGCTACCCTGGCCCTGACCATCCAGGGCGCCGATGATGGTGTGACCATCACCGGCCTCGATACGGATGGCGGCGAAGCGTTGGTGGACGAGGACGATTTGCCCAACGGCAGCGACCAGTCAGACCCACTGAGCGATAGCGGCACGTTCAACATCACCGCACTGGACGGCATCTCCAGCATCAGCATCGGTGGCACCTCCTTCACCTACGCGCAACTGGCCAATTCCGGTAGCGTCAACCTGGTGATCGACAGCCCGGCCGGCGTGCTGGTGATCAACGGCTACAGCGGCACGGCTGCCGGCGGCACGGTGTCCTACACCTATACGCTGCAGGACCCGGTGAGCAATGCCATCGGAGCCAGCCAGGCGAGCGAGAGTTTTACCGTAGTGGTCACCGACGAGGATGGCTCCTTCTCCAGCGACACCCTGGATGTCACCATCATCGACGATGTGCCGACGGCTTACGCCGATAGCAATAGCGTGACGGAAGGCGGAGTGGTCAACGGCAATGTGCTGACCGACGGACTGGATGACGTGTTCGGCGCCGATGGTGCCACCGTCGGCGGCGGGGTAGTCGGCGTGAAGGTCGGCGGCGATACCGCTACGCCGGCCGCGGGGAGTGTCGGTGCGCTACTGATCGGCAGCTACGGCACCCTGGTATTGAATGCCAACGGCAGTTACACCTACGACGGCTTCCCCAACGTGGTGCCGCCAGCGGGTGCGACCGATGTGTTCACCTACACCATCAGCGATGCGGACGGCGACCTGAGCACCACGACCCTGACCATCGAATTGACCGACAGTGGTTTGCTGGCGCCGGATGACAGCGATGTGGTGGTGTACGAGAACGCCCTGGATCTGAACCAGGATGGCGCGGACCTGGCCGCTGGCACTGTGACCGGCAGCCTGCCGGGCAGCACGGCCGAGACCGATGCGAGCAACCAGCTGAACGGCAGTGGCGGGGTCGGTACCCTGACCTACTCGTTGGTGGGCAGTGCGACGGGCAGTTACGGCACCATCCAGATCAATATCGATGGCAGCTATGTGTATACCCTGACCAGTCCCTATACCAGCGATCCGGCGGCGGACGACGGTGCGAATATCGAACCAGGACGGGACAGCTTCACCTATCTGGTTACCGATGCCAACGGCAATACCCGGACCGGCACCATCAGCGTGGACATCGTCGATGACGTGCCTCAGGCGTTTTATCCCGACGCCATCCATGTGGTACTGGGGGTGGAAGATCCAACACCCACTACGGTGACCCAGTCGCTGAACTTCATGGCGAATGCCGGTGCCGACGGGGTGGGCTCCATTGCCTTCACCATCACCAATGGGCAAGCGTTCGTCGACGAGGACGGCAATCAGCTGTACTTGAATAACGAGGAGTTGTTCCTCTTCTACGGCGGGGATTCCCAGCATATCCAGGCCAGAACCGAGGATGGCGACATAGCCTTCTCGGCAGAAATTGATGCCAATGGCGACATGTCCATCACCATGTTCTCTGGCAGCTTCATCAGCAACACACAGGTCACCAGTGTTACCGACCTGTCCGGTATCGGTGGCGGCAACGTACCGTTCAAGGGCCTGAACATCGGCAGCAATCAAGTACCCGACCCCGATGGCAGCGATGACGTGCTGGTTTCTTCGGAAATCATGCCGCTGGGTGGCGATGCCGGTTCGGTCAACAGTAACGCCAACGAACTGGGGGTGGGCCAGGGCAACGAAGTGTCCAACGGTGAGGTCATCCGCTATGACCTGGTCACCGGCCTGAGCATCAACACGCAGCACAATAACGAAAGTTATAGCTTTGGCGGCTATCAGCAGACCTTCGCCTTCCGGCAGAAGCTGGTGGTCAGCGGTGGCAGCAAAGATGCGGACTTCAAGCTGCGCATCTACGACACGTCCGGCAGCGCGACAAACGCCAACACGACGCTGGTAGGCAGCACGGCGACAGCACAGTTGGTGCTGCTGGTGAGTGAAATCATCATCTACGACGCTAACGGCAACGTGCAGAACAACGCCGACCATGTCGCCCAGGATGGCGAGGGGGTGATTCTCTACAACCTGGGCAACGGCTGGACCTTCGAGATCGTCAGCGTCGATCAGTTCGGTGAGCCGCAAGCGTTCAATGCGGTGGAAATCGAGGGGATCGAATCGACCAACGGCATCGTCGGCGCCGATGGCACTTCCACCAGCTTCAAGCTCGGTGAGTTCTCCTTCGGTCAGACCACCGATCTCGACCCTGTCACCTTCAGCCTGCCGGTGACCGGTACGGATGGCGACGGCGATTCCGTCAGCAGCGCCATCGACGTGACTGTCTACCCGGACAGCAAGAGCATCGAGGGGACAGAAGCCAGCGATACCGGTATCAACAGCCTCGTCGGAGACGGTGGCGAGAACTACATCTTTGGCTATGGCGGCAACGACACCCTGGTCGGCAACGGCGGCGACGACATCCTCCTTGGCGGCTTGGGCGACGACAGCATGAGCGGCGGTGCGGGTGCCGATATCTTCAGGTGGCAGGCCGGCGAATCGGGCCATGATGTGGTGACCGACTTCGAGTTGGGTGTCGACAGCCTGGATCTCAGCGACCTGCTGGTAGGCGAGGAGGTCAACCCCCTGGATCAGTATCTGAACTTCAGTTTCTCGGCCACGTCCACCACCATCGAGGCCAGTGCGGAAGCCGGTGGCAGTGTGGTGCAGACGATCGAGTTGCAGAATGTCACTGAAGGCGACCTGATTGTGCAATATGGCGGCTCCGATGCGGCTACTTTAATCACCGGCATGCTGGGTGACGGCTCTCTGGTGGTGGATACCGTCTGAGCCTGAGCCACGATCAGGCCTGCTACCTTTACCGCTGGCGGGCTTTTTCGTGGGTGAACCGTTTCGGTGATCCGCCGGCTGCCAAACCGTCCGTTTCAGCCCTGCCGCGGCGCAGGCGCACCGATCAGCCGACCCATGGCGCCGTGGATGCCCAGTTCGCACAGCACTGCAAGTTCGCCCTCGGTTTCCACCATCTCCGCGATCAGCGGCAGGTCGATGCTGTTGGTGGTGCGGAAGATGGCCTCGATGAACAGGCGCTTGTCGCTCTCCCGGTCGATGGCGCGGATGTAGCTGCCGTCGATTTTCAGGTAGGCCAGGCCCAGGTGAGTCAGGTTGCCGATCAGGCTGAAGCGTCCGCCGAAATGTTGCAGGCCGAGCTGGAAGCCGGTGTCGCGGATGCGCTGGCTCAGGCTTTCGAACTCGGCAGCTCTGGGTAGATGATGCTCGTCCACTTCGAGGGTCAGCAGTGTTGCCTGCTGGGGGTGCTGTTTGAGTATGGCGAGCAGGCGCGCCAGGCTTT
>MESI01000058.1:0-22659 GCA_001770935.1 Burkholderiales bacterium RIFCSPLOWO2_12_FULL_61_40
AACGACAGGCTCTACGGCCAGGCAGGCAACGACACGCTCGATGGCGGTGCAGGCAACGACCTGCTGGATGGCGGAATGGGCAATGACGTTTACCTGTTCGGCAGGGGTTCCGGCACAGACACCATCAGCGCTTATGACACCACGGTGGGCAAGGTGGACGCCATCGAGCTGGGCGCTGGCGTGCTGGGCAGCGACATCACCCTCAAGCGCGAGGGCGAAGCCCTGGTGCTGTCCATCAACGGCAGCGCCGATACCCTGTGGGTCAGCCACTACTTCAACAACGACGCCACCGGCGGCTACCAGGTCGAACAGATCCGGTTCGCTGACGACACAGTCTGGGACATGGCAGTGGTCAAGGCCAAGGTGCTGGCTGCCGCCAGCGACGAGAACGACACCTTGATCGGCTACGCCAGCGCCGACACCCTGTCGGGTCTGCACGGGGATGACACCCTGTACGGACGTGCGGGCAACGACACGCTGGACGGTGGCGCGGGAGTAGACCGGCTCTATGGTGAAAACGGTGACGACCTGCTCAAAGGCGGTGCACAAAATGACCATCTGGACGGTGGGGCGGGCAACGACACCCTGCAAGGCCAGGAAGGTGATGACACGCTCTACGGCCAGGCAGGCAACGACACGCTCGATGGCGGTACAGGCAGCGACTATCTGGAAGGAGGCGCAGGTAACGACATCCTGCAAGGCCAGGAAGGTAACGACAGGCTCTACGGCCAGGCAGGCAACGACACGCTCGATGGCGGTGCAGGCAACGACCTGCTGGATGGCGGAATGGGTAACGACACCTACCTCATGGGGCGGGGCCTTGGTGCCGACTCTGTGCAAAATTACGACGCCACCACCGCTAACACCGATGTGCTGCAGTTCCTGGACGGTATCTCCGCAGACCAGCTGTGGTTCAGCCATGTCGGCAACAACCTGGAGGTGAGCATCATCGGCACCAGCGACAAAGCCACCGTGACCAACTGGTACTCGGGCAGCCAGTACCACGTAGAGCAGTTCAAAACCAGTGACGGCAAGATGCTGTTGGACAGCCAGGTGCAAAACCTGGTGAGCGCCATGGCAGCGTTTTCACCACCGGCTGCCGGACAGACCACCTTGTCTGCCAGCTATGCCGCTACGCTTAATCCGGTGATTGTGGCGAACTGGCAATAGGTGGGGTGTGGGGCTGTTCCAGCAGTTCCACCAGCCGCACCAGCGCATGCCGCACCGTCGCAGCCCGCACGGCGGCCCGGTCGCCGGGGAAATGGCATTTTTCGGTCAGTACCTGGCCGGGCAGGGCGAAGCCAAACCACACGGTGCCCACCGGTTTGGCCGGGCTGCCGCCGGTGGGGCCGGCCACGCCGGTGACGGCGACGGCCACCTGGGCGTGGGAGTGGGCCAGTGCGCCCTCGGCCATGGCCCGCGCCACGCCTTCGCACACCGCACCGGCGCGGCGCAGCAGGCGCTCTTGCACCCCCAGCAACTCCTGTTTCGCGTCGTTGGAGTAGGTGACAAAGCCGCGCTCAAACCAGGCGCTGGAGCCGGCCAGGTCGGTGCAGGCGGCGGAGATCAGCCCGCCGGTGCAGCTCTCGGCGGTGGCCAGCTTCCATTGGTTTTTCAGCAGCAAATCGGCCACCAGCCCGCACAGATACTGCGTAGACAGCTCTTGATTTGATAGCATCAAAGGGTTCTCCAGAAGGCCACCACCAGCACCGTGCAGCCAGCGGCCACCACATCGTCCAGCATGATGCCAAAACCCGCCTTGCGCCAGGCGAAGCGGTCCAGCCCAGGGTTGACGTGGTGGAACAGGGCATCGGCCCAGCCCACCGGGCCGGGTTTGACGGCATCAAAAAAACGGAACAAACCAAAGGCCATGACCTGCCCCACCAGGCCGGTGGGCATCACCAGCCACAGCACCAGCCAGAAGGCCACCACCTCGTCCCAGACGATGCTGCCGGGGTCCAGCACGCCCATGTTGCGGGCGGTGACGGTGCTGGCCCACCAGCCGATGGGCAGGGAGGCCGCAATCAGCAGCGCCCAGCGCGCATCGTTCATCCAGGGGGACAGCGCGATGAACGCCAGCCAGGCCCACAAGGTGCCCGCAGTGCCGGGTGCAATGCGCGACAGGCCGGAGCCAAAGCCCAGCGCGATCAGGTGCGCCGGGTGGGACAGCATGAAGCGTACGGTGGGGCGGGACACCGGCAGGGGGCTGCCGGGGTCCGAGGGGAAAACGGTGACGGGGTCGTGCATGCGGGAATTATCGGTGAGCGCTTTCATTTGACCAGCGCCACGGATTTGATTTGCGCCCACACGCCACGCCCGGGCGCCAGCTGCAAGGCGGCTGCCGCCCGGGCGGTGATGCGGGCCAGCAGCACACTCTCCCCGCACAGCAGGCGCACCAGGGCCTGCGAGGGGTGGGCGTCGGGCTGCACCGACTGCACCACGCAGGGCAGTAGGTTCTGGATGCTGGTGTGCTGCGGCTCGGTGCTGGCCAGGCTGATGTCGCGCGCCAGCACGCGCAGGCGCACCGCCTGCCCCACCGCCAAGCCGCTGTCGCGCAGCCACAGGCTACCGCCCGCAAAGCGCACCCGCGCCAGATGCCAGTGCGCGTCGATCTCTTGCACCGCGCCTTCGAGCAGGGCGCCCAGGTCCTCCCCCAGCACCACGGGGGTGTCGGTGTCGGCCAGCACCTGTGCCACCGGCCCCACGGCCTGCACCTGGCCGCGCTCCAGCACCACCAGGGTGTCGGCCAGCCGGGCCACCTCGTCGGCGGCGTGGGTGACGTAGAGCATGGGGATGCGCAGCTCGTCGCGCAGGCGCTCCAGCCAGGGCAGGATTTCCTGGCGGCGCGCATGGTCCAGCGCGGCCAGGGGCTCGTCCAGCAGCAGCATGCGGGGCTGCAACGCCAGCGCCCGGGCAATGCCCACGCGCTGGCGCTCGCCGCCCGACAGCTGGTGGGTGCGCCGCGCCAGCAAGGTTTCGATGCCCAGCAAGGCGATGGCCGCGTCCAGCGCTGCCGCCTGCGCGCCGGGCGCCAAACCCTTGGGGACCCGCTTGAGCCCGTATTCCAGGTTGCCGCGCACATCCAGGTGCTCCAGCAGGCTGGCCTCCTGGAACACATAGCCCAGGGGCCGACGCCAGGTGGGCAGAAACACCCGCTGCGTTTCGTCCTGCCAGACTTCGCCCGCCACCCGGACGAAAGCGCCGGGGGCGCGCTCCAGCCCCGCCACACAGCGCAGCAGGGTGGTTTTGCCCGAGCCTGACGCGCCAAACAGCACGGTGATGCCGCGTGCGGGCAGTTGCAGGTCCACCGCCAAAGTGAAGGCGGGCCGCACCAGGGACAGGCGAATGTGGCTGGGCGCTTCGGCCACGGGCCGGTCGGCAGTGTTCATGGCAGCATCCGTGCATTTTTGCGCTGCAGCAGGCCCAGGCCCAGCAGCACCCCAAAGGAAAACACCACCATGCCCCCGGCCAGCCAGTGCGCCTGGGCGTATTCCAGGGCCTCCACATGGCCGTAGATCTGGGTGGACACCACCCGGGTCTGGCCGGGGATGTTGCCGCCCATCATCAGCACCATGCCGAACTCGCCCACCGTGTGGGCAAAGCTCAAAATGGCGGCGGTCACCAGGCCGGGGCGGGCCAGCGGCAGGGCCACGGTGAAAAACGCATCCAGGGGCCGCGCACGCAGGGTGGCGGCCACCTCCATGGGCCGTGTGCCCATGGCTTCAAAAGCGTGTTGCAGGGGTTGTACCGCAAAGGGCAGGGAATAAATCACCGATCCCAGCAAGAGTCCGGCAAAGGTGAAGGGCAGGGTGCCCAGGCCCAGCCACTGGGTGAGCTGCCCGCCGGGTCCATTCGGCCCCAGGGTCACCAGCAGGTAAAAACCCAGCACGGTGGGTGGCAGCACCAGGGGCAGCGCCACCACCGCACCCAGCGGTGCGCGCAGCCAGGAGCGGGTGTGGGCCAGCCACCAGGCCAGCGGCGTGGCGATCAGCAAAAGCAGCAGCGTGGTCAGGCTGGCGAGCCGCAGCGTGAGCCAGACGGCGTTGAGGTCATCGGCGCTCAGGGCCATGCGGTGCATCTCACAGTTCGTAGCCAAAGGCGCGCAGGATGGCGCGGGCCTTGTCGCCTTTCAGGTAGGCCGCCAGGGCCAGCGCTGCGGGTTTGTCTTTGCCGCTGGCCAGCACCACGGCATCTTGCCGCAGGGGCGCATGCCAATGGGCCGGCACCACCCAGGCCGAGCCCTGCGCCATGCGCCCGTCCACCATCACCTGCGACAGCGCCACAAAGCCCAGTGCCGCATTGCCGGTGGCCACGAACTGGTAGGCCTGGGCGATGTTTTCGCCCTGCACCATGCGCGGCTGCAGGGCTGCAGTCAGGCCGAGCTGATCGAGTGTTTGCAAGGCGGCTGTGCCATAGGGTGCCAGCTTGGGGTCGGCCAGGGCGATGTGCGTGAACGTGCCCTTGCGCAGCACTGCGCCCTGGTCGTCCACCAGGCCGGGTGTTTTGCTCCACAGCACCAGGCGGCCGGTGGCGTAGGTAAAGCGGGTGCCGACCACGGCCAGGCCTTCTTTTTCCAGGCGGGCTGGCGTTGTGTCGTCGGCCGCCAGCAGGACCTGGAACGGTGCGCCATTCCTGATTTGGGTATAGAACTTGCCGGTGGAGCCAAAGGCCAGCGCGGCGGTGTGGCCGGTGTCCTGCGCAAAGGCCTGGGCGATTTTTCGCATGGGCGCGGTGACGTTGGCGGCCACCGCCACGCTGACCTCGCCCGCATGGCAAAACCCCTGGATCAGGGTGCCCAGCAGCAGGAGGAGCGTGTGTGCCAACCTTTTCATACTCCAGCCCCCTCCAGTCGCTATTCAAATCAGGAAGAGCGAAGTATAGAAGCGCCACGGCAGGGCGTCGGCACAGCCATGGGGCTTCTACTTGAAGGAGACTGTAATCGCCGGGACCAGCTTGACGCCCTTTTGGGCCGCCAGAAACTCGCGCAAACAGCCGACCAGTTTTTTTTCACACAGGGCCAGTGTGGCTTCTTCGGACGCAATGGCGGTGCCAAATTTGCGCACCTCCGCTGGCAGCTTGACCTGGATCTCATTGACGACGGTCTTTTGGTCAATCAAGGGTTCCTCGACCCCGATCTCGTGCGACAACAGCGTGATGGCGGGGAACCCCATCAGCAGGGGTTTTTTGAGTTGGATATCGATCCCTGTGGGGGTTGCCTTCAACTCGAATTGTTCCGGTTTGAGGTCCATGTGGAAGGAATACTCCACCGCATACCGAACGACCACCAGGACCCCCGCCTTGAGTTTGAATTGCTCCCGTGGAACGGTTTCGGTATGGGTATGTTCGCGCACCACTTTGACCAAAAGCAGCTTCAGCTTGTCGGTCAGCATCACTTTGCCCGCCGCCAGGTACTCGGTGTATTGGGTGAACGCAAGTGCCTCCTTTTTGGCCGCCGCAGTATCGGCCTGCGCTTTCAAGAGCTGGGACATGCTCTGCTGGCGCTCGCCATGGAGCCGAAATTCCACGACGACATACATGCAGCCCGCTCCCAACAGGCAGGCCACGATGGCAAAAATATAAGCAGATTCCATTGCACTGTCTTTCCAAAATCACGCCGCCAACCCGGCTTGGGCGCTGCGCCCCTGTTTTGCCGATGGTACATCGGCCGCCGCAGACACCGGGCGCCGCCAGCCTCCTGACACCACGCTGTCAGTAGCCCCGGCGCACGATCGAGGCTTCTTCAACACACCCAGGTTTAACCATGAAAAACGCCATCAGCTGGTTCGAAATCCCCACCACCCAACTGGAGCAGGCCCAGGCCTTTTACGAGTCTGTGCTGGGCCGCCCCATGCGCCGCGAGTCCATGGGGTTGTCCGAAGGCGCCGTGTTTGCCTATGACATGGAGGCCGACGGCACCGGCGGCGCCCTCATGATGGGCCCCACCGCACCGAAGCCCGGCGCCGGCGGCACACTGATTTACCTGGACGCCTCGCCCTCGCTGGACGCCGCCTTGGAACGGGTCGGCAAGGCGGGCGGCCAGATTGCCCTGCCACGCCAAGCCTTGCCGCCGGGCATGGGGTTTTTTGCCCACATCACCGACCTGGACGGTAACCGCGTCGGCCTGCACGCTTTGGCCTGAAGGATTGCAGACAAAGTTGCTACATTTTTAGTAGCTGCTTGCGCAGGTACCATGTGGGCTAGAGCAACAAAACGTTTACATTTTTTACCCCACCATGCGCCGCGCCGACCGCCTGTTCCAGATTGTCCAACTCATCCGTGGGCGGCGCCTGACCACGGCGGCGTTTTTGGCCCAGCGCCTGGAGGTGTCCGAACGCACGGTCTACCGCGATGTGGCGGATTTGCAGCACCAGGGCGTGCCCATCGAGGGCGAGGCGGGGGTGGGCTACCGGCTGGGCGCGGGGTTTGACTTGCCGCCGCTGATGTTCACCGTGGACGAGGCCCGCGCGCTGGTGGCCTCGGTGCGCATGGCGCAGGTCTGGCAAGACCCGGCCCTGGCGCAGGCCTCGCAGGTGGCCCTGGGCAAAATTCTTTCGGTGTTGCCCACGGCGGCCCGCGTGGCGGCCCAAAGCATGGCGATTTATGCACCGCCCCTGGGGCTGGAGCCCGCCGTGCAGGCCACGCTGCAAACCCTGCGCGAGGCCGCGCAGGCGCACCGCA
Source organism: Burkholderiales bacterium RIFCSPLOWO2_12_FULL_61_40 (assembly GCA_001770935.1). Taxonomy (GTDB): domain Bacteria; phylum Pseudomonadota; class Gammaproteobacteria; order Burkholderiales; family Burkholderiaceae_C; genus Allorhodoferax. The sequence goes on from MESI01000058.1 coordinate 6,679, forward strand.
AGGTGTCCGTGCAGTACCGCGACGCCGCCGACGCGGTGACGCAGCGCACCCTGCGGCCCCTGGGCTGTTTCTACTGGGGCAAGGTCTGGACCCTGGCCGCCTGGTGCGAAAACCGCCAGGCCTTGCGCACCTTCCGCCTGGACCGCATGGAGAGGGTGCAGGCCGTGGAAGGCGCGGCAGGCGCGTTTCGTGACGAGTCTGGCAAAACCCTGGCCGATTACCTGCGTGCCGTGGCGCCGCCGGACGCCCAGGCGAAGTTGACGGCGAATCTGTAAAGAACCGGGGCGACGGGCCGTTCAGGCGAAGTGGTCAAACGAGGCAAAGTCGTTCACCCGCAGCGCCCCCTGGGCATCCATCAGGCGCAGCCCCGGAGTGGCCTCGATCTGCCCAATACAGGCCACGGGGGTGCCGCTGGCCTGCGCTGCGGTGTGCACGGCGGCGCGTTGCGCCACGGGGGCGGTGAACACCAGCTCGTAGTCGTCGCCGCCGCTGAGCACACACTGCAGGCCCTTTTTTTCGCCAATTTCTTGCTCAAACAGGGCACTAGCCCCCGTGTAATCAGCGTAGGCAGCTAGCAAATGCATAGCAAATGTGGTGTCCAGCGTGGCCCCCACACCCGAGCGTTCCAGAATGTGGCCCAGGTCGCCCAGCAGCCCGTCGCTCACATCGGCGGCCGCACTGGCAATGCCGCGCAGCGCCAGGCCCAAAGCCACGCGGGGCGTGGGCCACTCCAGGCGCGCGCGGGCCGGGGTCAGCACCTCGGATGGCAGAAGAATGCGACCCTGCAGCGCCTCCAGCGCCAGCCGGGCGTCGCCCAGGGTGCCGCTCACGTACACGTCGTCGCCGGGGCGGGCGCCGCTGCGCAGCAGGGCCTGGGTCGGCACCCCCGCGCCGCCGCTGCGGGCGGGCACTTCGCCAAACACCGTGATGCAGATGTTCAAAGGCCCCTGGGTGGTGTCGCCACCGACCAGGGCGCAGCCGTGTTCATCGGCCAGTGCCAGCAGGCCTTGCGAAAAGGGCTCCAGCCAGGCTTCATCCGCTTCGGGCAGGGCCAGCGCCAGGGTGAAGGCCAGCGGGCGGGCGCCGCAGGCGGCCAGGTCGCTCAGGTTGACGGCCAGCGCCTTGTGGCCCAGGGCGCGCGGGTCGACATCCGCAAAGAAGTGCCGCCCGCACACCAGCATGTCGCTGGAAATGGCCAGTTGCATGCCGGGGGCGGGCTGCAGCAGGGCGCAGTCGTCGCCAATGCCCAGCACCACACCCTGGGCGTCGGGTGGGGCGGGGCGGGTGAAAAAGCGTTGGATCAGTTCAAATTCGCCCATCATGGGGTCTCCCGTGCCGGCCAGAAAAAGCTTGCCGGGGCCTGGCGCAAACGCCGGGCAATGGCCCGGTACAGGCGGCTGCGCCCGGTGCCAGACACGTTGTGCGCGCGCAGCGCCACCCGGAACGCCAGGTAAAAACTCACCCCCACATTGAGCACGCCAATCAGGGGTATGCTGGCCACCGCCCACCACAGGGCGGGGCTGCGCAGCACCTCCCAGCCCAGGCTGGCGCAGGCCATGCCCAGTTGCCCGGCCGACAGGGTGACGTGGCGCACATCCAGCGCCGCCCCGACAAAGGCCAGAATGGGCGGCACCAGGCCCAGCATGAAGCCCAGCGAGATATTGGCGGCGAAGCCGGAAATATGGCGGCGCATGAAGTGCGCCCAGCGGTCGGCCCGCGGGATGCCCAGCACGCGGGTGATGCGCGGGTTGTAGCGCATGGCCGAGTCCAGGCGGTGCAGTACAAACCAGTTTTCCACCCAGCCCGCGATGATGCTGCTGGAAAACAGCAGCACACCGGTGAAGGCCGCAAACAGCAGCGAGGGGCCCCACAGCGCCAGGGAATCCAGCACATGGTGGGCGGTATCGGCGCCGATCAGCGGCTGGCCCCTGCTTAGCAGCCAGACCCCCGAGGCCAGCACGGCGGCGGGAAACACCACCACCACATTGCCCAGCACCGCCGCGCACTGTGAGCGCGCCAGGTGGGTGACCTCATCGACAAAGCCCTCCACCGCCTGGGGGTCGGCCAGGTCCTTGAGTTTGGCGGCCATGGCCGGCGCCGTCATGGCGGGCTGTTTGGTGGCCAGGGTGAAGTGCAGCAGCTGGATGAGCACAAAACTGGCGGCATACACCACTCCCGACCAAAAGCCGTACCAGAACGCCGTCAGGCCCAGGGCCATCACCATGAATTTCAACAGGGTGGTGAGGGCCATGAGGGCGCCGCCGCCCGCCGCGTGGCGCAGCATGGCGCGGTACTCGGCGCGGGTGCGGGTGATGTAGTGCTCGCCGGTTTCCGAGCTGCGTTCGGCCACCTTGGCGGCCAACAGCGAGGAGTTGGCGGCCACCAGCGCGCCGATGCTGCGCTGCTCCTGGCCGACGTCGGCCAGATGGGCCAGCAGCCGTGCGTTGTGCACGGGGGCCGGGTCGCCCAGCAGGCAGTCCAGCAGGGCGCGGATGCGCAACACCCGCTCGCGCAACTGGCGCAGCCGAAACACCAGGTCCATGGAAATGCCGTGGGCGTCCAGGTGGGTGTAGACCGACGCTGCGGCGTGGCGGCAGGCGTCGAGCTGGGCCCGAAAATGCCGCGCAGCCTGCTGCACCGCTGCGTCGCTGGGCTCCCCCGCCAGCCAGGCATCGCGCAGAGCGTCGCAGCTGGAGGCCAGGGCATGGAAGGGGCTGGCGTCGCGGGCCGGGGTACTCATGCGCAGGCGGATTTCAGGGGAGAAACCGGCGGCGCGGATCTGGCTGGCGCACACGTTCATGGCTTCCAGCAGGCTGTCTTGCCAGTAGCTGAGGGTGGGTTTGGCCCGCGCATTGTTGTGGCTCAGCGCCGGGGCCGTCAGCAGCGCCGCCAGTCGCTCCAGCGTGGGCGCGGGCAGGGCGGCCAGCCACCGGGCGTCCAGCGCGCTGGGCAGGGCCAGTGCAAAGAGTTCGCAGGCATCGGCGGTTTCGGGCGTGGCGGGCAGCAGCTTGCGGTGCAGCCGCTCCACCAGCTCACTGACAAAGGCGTTGCGGGAGGCAAAGCCGTAGTCGGACAGCAGGGTGGTGCCGTCCACCGATTCGACCAGGGTGTGCCACCAGACTTGCAGCCGTATGCGGGTGGGGGGGCGTGCGTCCACCACGTCCAGAAACATGGTGACACGCGCCACGGCGGCGTCGACCGCGCTGGCGTCGCCCCGGACCCAGTCCAGCAGCGCAATCAGCCACAGGTGGCGGTGCACCAGGTCGGCGTCGGGGTCCAGCGCCTCCAGCAGCGTGGGTAAATCCGGGTGTGCGCCGGAGCGGGGCCGTGCCATCGGAGCCTGGGACAAGTGTCAGTGCAGGGTGCGCGAACCGCCCACGCCGGGTTCGCTCACGGCGTCCAGGACGAACATGGGAATGTCGGCGTCGAATTTTTCCCCGTCTTCGGCCACGCAGAAAAAACTGCCGTGCATGGTGCCCGTGGCGGTGCGCAGCCGGGTGCCGCTGGTGTATTCAAAGGATTGGCCGGGCTTGAGCAGGGGCTGCTGTCCGACCACGCCCAGGCCCCTGACCTTTTCGGTGAAGCCGTTGGCGTCGTTCACATTCCAGGTGCGCGAAATCAGTTGCGCCGTCACATCGCCGGTATTGGTGATGGTGATGGTGTAGGCAAACACGTACAGGGCGTCGTCGGGGGTGGACTGGTCGGGAAGGTACTGGGGCTGCACTTCCACCAAAAAATGGTACTTGGACATGGGGTAATCGTACCTGCGAAAATGACCCCTCTGTCCAACCTTTCCAAAAGCCCCTGCCATGACCTACCGTATCGCCCCCTCCATCCTGTCCGCCGACTTTGCCCGCCTGGGGGATGAGGTCAAAAACGTGATCGCCGCCGGTGCCGACTGGATCCATTTCGACGTGATGGACAACCATTACGTGCCCAACCTGACCTTCGGCCCCATGATTTGCCAGGCGCTCAAGCCCCACGCCAAAACCGCCGAGGGCGTGGCTGTGCCGATCGATGTGCACCTGATGGTCACGCCGGTGGATGCCCTGTCCAATGCTTTTGCCAGCGCCGGGGCCGACCTGATCAGCTTCCACCCCGATGCCTCCGGCCATGTGCACTCCAGCATCCAGGCCATCAAGTCCCGTGGCTGCAAGGCTGGCCTGGCGTTTAACCCGGCCGAGGCGCTGGACGTGCTGGACTGGGTGATCGACGACATTGACCTGATTCTGATCATGAGTGTGAACCCCGGCTTTGGGGGGCAGAGCTTTATCGACAGCGCCCTGCGCAAGATCGAAGACGCGCGCAAACGCATCGCCGCCAGCGGCAAAGACATCCGCCTGGAGGTGGACGGCGGCATCAAGACCGACAACATCCGCCGCGTGGCCGACGCCGGGGCCGACACCTTTGTGGCCGGCAGCGCCATTTTCGGCAAACCCGACTACAAGAGCGTGGTCGACGCCATGCGCCAGGCGCTGGCCTGAGGCCGCGCCCATGGCACGCTTGTTCGGACAGTTTGAGGTGGATGCCGTCATCCTGGACCTGGATGGCACCATGGTCGATACCCTGGGCGACTTTGTCGAAGCGCTCAACCGCATGCTGGGGGATTTGCCGCCCCCGTTTCAGGGGCACGCTATCGACGCGCCGACCGTGGCCCAGATGGTGGGAAAAGGCTCTGAAAATTTGATCAAACGGGTGCTGGACCATGTGAACAAAGCGCAGGCTGCTCCTGATTCAGGAGCGAATGTGGATGCCGCCGAGGCAGCAGACCGGCTGTTTGACGGCGCCATGGCCAGCTACCAGCGGCACTACCGGGCGGTCAACGGCCTGCATGCAACGGTCTACCCCGGGGTGCGGGAGGGCTTGGACCAGCTTCAGGCCCAGGGCGTGAAAATGGCCTGCGTCACCAACAAACCCACCCGGTTTGCCCAGGCCTTGCTGCAGGCCAAAGGCCTGGACGGCTACTTTCAGCGCACGGTGGGAGGGGATGCCTGCGCCCGCAAAAAGCCCGACCCCGAGCCGCTGGTCCACGCCTGCGCGGCACTGGGGGTGCATCCCCAACGCACGCTGATGGTGGGGGACTCCTGCAACGACGCCCAGGCGGCGCGCGGGGCAGGGTGCCCGGTGCTGCTGGTGACCTATGGCTACAACCATGGCCAACCTGTACGCAGCGTGGATGCGGACGGCTTCACCGATTCACTGGACTTTCTCGGTTAAAAGGTTTCCCAGTCGTCGTCGCCGCCTTTGGGGGCGGGGGCGCGGGCTGTCACCGTGGTGGCTTGGGCGGGCAGGGGTTTGGCTGCTGGCGCCGGGCTGGCGGTTGGGGAGGGTGCGCGGGCGGCAGCGCCTTTGGGGATGCCGCCTCCACGCCGTTCGGGGCCCTTGAACGGTGTGCTTTTCGGGATGGTGGAGCGCACGGCGGCTTTGGGCAAAACTGAACCCATGTCGCTGGCGCCCAGTTTGAAGACGCCCACGGTTTGCACCAATTCCTGTGCCTGACCGCGCAGGCTGCTGGCGGCGGCGGCCATTTCTTCCACCAAGGCGGCATTTTGCTGCGTGACCTGGTCCATCTGCGTCACGGCCGCACCCACTTCGGCCACCCCGGAGGCCTGGTCGTTGCTTGCGGCACTGATCTCGCTCATGATCTCGGTGACGCGCTGGATGCTGGTGACCACCTCGGTCATGGTGACGCCCGCCTGATCCACCAGCGTGGTCCCATGCTCCACCCGTTCCACGCTGGCATTGATGAGGCTCTTGATCTCTTTGGCCGCATCGGCCGAGCGACCGGCCAGGGAACGCACCTCGGAGGCCACCACTGCAAAACCGCGGCCCTGCTCCCCGGCGCGCGCCGCTTCCACCGCGGCGTTCAAGGCCAGGATGTTGGTCTGGAAGGCAATTCCATCGATCACCTGGATGATGTCGGAAATCTTGCGCGAGGATTCGTTGATGCCTTTCATGGTTTCGACCACTTGTCCCACCACCGAGCCGCCTTCGACGGCAATGGTCGAGGCACTGCTGGCCAGCTGGTTGGCGTGGTGGGCGCTTTCGGCGTTTTGTTTGACGGTGGCGCTGAGCTGCCCCATGGACGACGCGGTCTTTTCCAGTGCACTGGCTTGGCTCTCGGTGCGGGCCGACAGGTCGTTGTTGCCCGAGGCGATTTCAGCGCTGGCCGTGGCCACACTTTCCGCACTGACCTTGACGCTGCGCACGATGCCCCCAAAACTGGCCTGCATCCGTGCCATGGCAGTGAGCAGCTGCACGGTTTCCTCATTGCCGGATGGGTGCACGGCAGAGGACAGATCCCCTTGCGCCATCTGGTCGGCAATCTGCACGGCATGGGCCATGGGTTGGGACAGCGCCCTGGCCAGCCACAGGGCGGCAAACATCAGCGCGGCAGTGGCCATCACCATGCCGATGGCGACTTGAATCAAGGTCTGGCTGGCGGCGCCTTTGGTTTTTTCGGCGAACGCCTGGGCGGTTTTTTCAAGGGCGGTGCTTTGCGTCGCCAGCTGCTTTTCCAGCTCCTCAAAGGACTTCTGGAATTCGGGTACGGCGGCCTGCGCGCCCGCAGTGTCAGATTCCGCGAGTTTCACGACCTGCGCGGCGCTGTCGGTGTACTTTTTCGCCAAAGGCAGGGTGATGGCGACGGTGGCTTTGACTTCGGGCGAAATCGGCAGGGTCTGCAAAAGCTCCAGATTCTTGTGGAATGTATTGGTGTGTTCTTGCAGCCCTTTTTGGCCCGCCGCAATGTGTGCCGCATCATTGTTGCTGGCGCCCAGCAAAGCCAGGAGAACATCGCCCCGCACGGCGTCATGCATCATGTCTGCTTCCTGGCTGCTTTGCAGCGCCAGACCGGTATTGGTGGAGTCTTTGATGTCTGCCGCCAATTGGGTGGCATTGAGCAGGCCGATGCCACCCACCAGGCCTGCCATCAGCACCCCCGCCAGTCCCAGCGTAATAATTTGACTTCGAAGCTTCATGGCGTGTTTTCCTTCTTTTTAGCAGTGGGCAAAAGGCTGGCAGACAAACTTGCAAGTCTGCACTTTACCGCGAATTGTTCGCCTTGTGTGTTGCCGGGCGCCTTCAAATCCGGGCTGAATGCGCGCATAAAAAAAGCCTGCGGGCAGTGCGCACGCAGGCTTTTCGTGGAGGCAGGCCCGTGGGCCTGGCTGTTTTAGTGTTTGATGCCCAGCATCGCGTCTTTCAACTTCCAGTCGCCCGGTGCGGGGCCAAACCAGATGGACATCATGCCCTTGAAAAATTCGGGATCGGCAAAGGGTTCACCTTGCTGCTTGCCGCGGGCGGTGACAATCAGCCCGGTGCCGGGAATCCAGTCCATGGTGATGACGTCACCGGGGCCATTGGTCTTGTTCTGGGTGAAGATGTCGCTCATGCGCATCAGGCCCGGCACCAGCTTGGACATCTGGTTCCTGGGCACGTTGTCTTCCACGCCTCGGGTCAACAGTTTGCCAAAAGAAGCGGCGTCAATTTCACGCAAAAAGGTCATCTTCAAGCGCTTGGGGCCGGGTGCCGCAATCAACTCGTCCAGGGACGATACCTTTTGGGTGGTGAAAAGTTCACCGACGTAAATCTTGAAAAATTTGACGCGAATGCCCGCACCGTTGAGTTGCAATTTGGTGTCGCCCACCATGGCGCTGTCTTCGACCTTGACGCCCGCCAGGTCTGGGGCGGCCATCACCGAAGCACTGAAAATCAGGGCCGCCGCGCAGGCCCAGAATTGTTTTTGCAATTGCATGTGCGTATCCATTCGTAATAAAAAGAACGATCGTTCGTTTAACCAAGGCATTTTTCCCCTTTTGCATTTCAGGGTATATAAGGGTTTACCATGATAAAGACGCTTGCGCACCCTGTGGCCTGCGCGAAGGCCGGGCTTCCATGTTTGCTACACTGGACCCATGTTCATTCACCGAATCACCATCACAGGTTGTAGCGACCGGGGAGCCTGGCCCTGGCGTATGCTGCAAACTACGTCGGCTCGCGTCTGACTTTTTCTTTCCTGATTGAATGAACCGCAGCACCGCGTGCTGCTCGCTGGACCTTAAGCTGTCTGCCGCCCTGTGCTTTGGGCGGCGACCGGCGCCCGGCACTGAATTGAAAGACCTCCTTCCGTGATCTCTGAACTCGAATTCAAAAGCCTGAGCGCCCAGGGCTACAACCGCATTCCGCTGATGGCGGAAGCCTTTGCCGACCTGGAAACCCCTTTGTCACTGTACCTGAAGCTGGCGCACACCAAAGACGATGGCAAGTACAGTTTTTTGCTGGAATCGGTGGTGGGCGGCGAGCGTTTTGGCCGCTACAGCTTCATCGGCCTGCCGGCCCGCACCCTGCTGCGTGCCTCGGGCTTTGGCGCCGATGCGCGCACCGAGGTGGTGACCGATGGCGTGGTGGTGGAAACCTCCACGGACAACCCGCTGGACTTCATTGCAGCCTACCAAAAGCGTTTCAAAGTGGCCTTGCGCCCGGGTTTGCCGCGGTTTTGCGGCGGCCTGGCCGGTTACTTTGGCTATGACGCGGTGCGCTACATCGAGAAAAAGCTCGAAGCGTCCTGCCCGCCCGACACCCTGGGCTGCCCCGACATCCTGCTGCTGCAGTGCGAAGAGCTGGCGGTGATCGACAACCTCTCGGGCAAGCTCTACCTGATTGTGTATGCCGACCCGGCGCGCCCCGAAGCCTTTTCCAACGCCAAGAAGCGCCTGCGCGAACTCAAGGACCAACTGAAATATTCGGTCAGCGCCCCTGTGGTCAAACCCACCGAGAGCCACCCGACCGAGCGCGAGTTCGCCAAGGCCGATTACCTGGCCGCCGTGGAGCGCGCCAAGGAGCTGATCGCGGGGGGCGATTTCATGCAGGTGCAGGTGGGCCAGCGCATCCAGAAGCGCTACACCGAGTCGCCGCTCTCGCTGTACCGTGCGCTGCGGGCGCTGAACCCGTCGCCCTATATGTTTTATTACCACATGGGCGACTTCCATGTGGTGGCGGCCTCGCCCGAGATCCTGGTGCGCCAGGAATCCATGGCTGGCGGTGAGCAGAAAGTCACCATTCGCCCCTTGGCCGGCACCCGGCCCCGCGCCGCCTCGCCCGAAGCCGACAAGGCGGTCGAAGCCGAGCTGATTGCCGACCCCAAGGAGCGCGCCGAGCATGTGATGCTGATTGACCTGGCGCGCAACGACATCGGCCGCATCGCCAAGATTGGCTCGGTCAAGGTCACCGAAGCCTTCGCGGTGGAGCGCTACAGCCATGTGATGCACATCGTCAGCAACGTCGAAGGCACCTTGATCGACGGCATGAGCGCCATCGACGTGCTCAAGGCCACCTTCCCGGCCGGCACGCTGACCGGCGCGCCCAAGGTGCACGCCATGGAGTTGATCGACCAGTTGGAGCCCACCAAACGTGGCCTCTACGGGGGCGCTTGTGGCTACATCAGCTACGCGGGCGACATGGACGTGGCCATCACCATCCGCACCGGCATCATCAAGAACCAGACCCTGTACGTGCAGGCCGCCGCCGGTGTGGTGGCCGACAGCGTGCCCGAACTGGAATGGAAAGAAACCGAAGCCAAGGCCCGCGCCCTGTTGCGCGCGGCCGAACTCGTTGAGGAGGGATTGGAATGAGTCAAGCAATTCAAGCCGTGCAGCATTGCACCAGCATGGCCGATGTGCGCCGCTGCGTCGATGCGCTAGACGATGTGCTGGTGCCCCTGCTGGTGCAGCGCACCGCCTACATGACGCAGGCCGCGCGCATCAAGCAGGACGCCGCGCTGGTGCGCGACGAGGCCCGCATCCAGACCATCGTCGACCGGGTGCGCAGCCGCACCGTGGCCGAAGGCGGCTCCCCCGAGGTGCTGGAGGCCATTTACCGTAGCATGATGGAAGCATGTATCGCCTACGAATTCCAGGAATTCGCCCGTTTACGCCAGGAGGCCTGAGCCATGAGTCGTATCCAACTGGTCATGATCGACAACTACGACAGTTTCACCTACAACATCGTCCAGTACTTTGGCGAGTTGGGGGCTGAGGTCACGGTGTTTCGCAACGACGAAATCACGGTGGCGGAACTGGAAGCCATGCTCGCCGCTGGGAAAATGGACCGCCTGGTGGTCTCGCCCGGACCCTGTTCTCCGGCCGAAGCGGGCATCTCGGTGGCCGCCATCCAGCACTTCGCCGGCAAGCTGCCCATTCTGGGCGTGTGCCTGGGCCACCAGGCGATTGGCGCGGCCTTTGGCGGAAAAATCATCCGCGCGCAGCAGCTGATGCATGGCAAAACCTCGGAAATCACCACCACGCAAGAGGGCGTGTTTGCCAACCTGCCGCAAAAGTTCACGGTGAACCGCTACCACTCGCTGGCCATTGAGCGCAGCACCTGCCCCCCGGAACTGGCGATCACGGCCTGGACCGACGACGGCGAGATCATGGGCGTGCGCCACACCGGGTTTGCCCCGGCGGTGCGCATCGAGGGCGTGCAGTTCCACCCGGAAAGCATCCTGACCGAGCACGGCCACGCCATGCTGAAGAACTTCCTGCTGTGAATCCCTTGCGCGATTGCTATTGATTTGATAGCTGCTTGCGCATGTTCTATAAGGGCTAGAGGCATAAATGATCCATCAACCAGATCCGACGACGGTGGACCTGCGCAGCGACACCGTCACCCAGCCCACCCCCGCCATGCGGGCGGCCATGCTGGCGGCGCCTCTGGGCGACGATGTGTTTGCCGACGACCCCAGCGTCAACGCGCTGCAGGAAAAAATCGCCCACCTGCTGGGTTTCGAGGCGGCACTGTTTGTCCCCACCGGCACCCAGAGCAACCTCTGCGCGCTGCTGGCCCACTGCCAGCGCGGCGACGAGTACATCGTGGGGCAGATGGCCCACTGCTACCGCTGGGAAGGCGGTGGTGCGGCGGTGCTGGGCAGCGTGCAACCCCAACCCCTGAACCACCAAGCGGACGGCACCCTGGCGCTGGCCGACATCGACGCCGCCATCAAGCCCGACGACGCCCACTTCGCCCGCACCCGGCTGCTGGCGCTGGAAAACACCTTGGGTGGCAAGTTGCTGCCCTTGGCCTATGTGCAGGCCGCCACGGCGCTGGCCAAAGCCCGGGGCCTGGCCACCCACCTGGACGGCGCACGGCTTTTCAACGCCGCAGTGGCGCAAGCGGCGCAGATAGGCGCAGAGGCCGCTGACCCCGCCGACGCCGGGCCGCCCCAAGTCGGCGATGGCCCCCTCGGGGGGCAGCGAAGCACACGCAGTGGCGAGCGTGGGGGCGACGCCCTTCACGAAGCCCGCCGGATCGCCCAGTGTTTTGACAGCGTCTCGGTGTGTTTTAGCAAAGGGCTGGGCGCCCCAGTGGGCTCGGCGCTGTGCGGCAGCCGCGACTTCATCGCCCGCGCCCACCGCATCCGCAAAATGGCGGGCGGCGGCATGCGCCAGTCCGGCATGCTGGCGGCCGCAGCCAGCTACGCGCTGGACCACCATGTGGCGCGCCTGGCCGAGGACCACGCGCTGGCCCAGCGCCTGGCGGCGGGGCTGGTCGGTATGGAGGGTGTGGAAGTCGTTGCGCCGCAGACCAATATCGTGTTCGCGAACCTGACAGGCGCGGTGCGGGACCGGTCCGCCGCCCTGGTCGCTCATTTGACCGAACAGGGCATACGCGCCACCGGAACCTACCAACTGCGTTTTGTCACCCACCTGGACGTCGATGCCGTCGGGGTGGACCGGGCCGTGGCGGCGATTCGCAGCTTCTTTCACGCCTAAAGGACATCACCATGCCCGACATGCATAGTCTGTTGATTTTTATGGCCGCCGGATGGCTGCTCAACCTGACGCCCGGACCGGACGTGTTGTACATCGTCAGCCATGCGCTGCGCGGTGGTGCACGCGCCGGCGTGGTTGCCGGTCTGGGCATTACCGCCGGGTGTTTTGTGCACATTGCCGCCGCCGCCGTCGGCATGGGAACCCTGCTGGCCGCCTCGGCCACGGCGTTTACCGTGGTCAAGTGGGTCGGTGCGGCCTACCTGTTGTGGATGGGCGCCAAGCTGCTCCTGTCCCGTCCTGCCTCCAGCCCGCTGGCGCTCGCCGCACGCCACGCCGGCACGGTGGAGACGCTTGACCTGCGACGGGTGTTCATCGGCGGGTTCTGGACCAATGTGCTGAACCCCAAAGTCGTGCTGTTTTTTCTTGCCTTTTTGCCCCAGTTCATCGTGCAGGATACCCCGGACAAGGCGCTGGCATTTGTGCTGCTGGGCGTGCTGTTCAATGTCAATGCCATTCCGGTCAACATGGCTTGGGCCTTGGCCGCCGCCTGGCTGGCCCGGCGTGTCGACGCCGTCCAGCGCGGTATGCACTGGCTGGACCGCGCAGCAGGCGCCATGTTCGTCGGTTTTGGCCTCAAGCTCGCCCTGTCAGAAGCACCCCGACCCTAAGGGCTCGCTAAGTAATAACATGCACATTTGTTTTGTCAGCTTTGGGCGCATTGCGTCGTTACAAATCACTTGTGTGGCAGAGCCACACGGCGCGCTTTGCGCCTAGCACTGCATCCCCAATCAGACGCCCAAATGCACACCTTATTACCTAACGAGCCCTAAGGAGCCCTCCATGCCCATCACCGCCCAGGAAGCGCTGCAACGCACCATCGAGCACCGGGAAATTTTCCACGACGAAATGCTGCACCTGATGCGCCAGATCATGTCCGGCGAGATGTCGCCCGTGATGATGGCCGCGCTCATCACCGGCCTGCGCGTCAAGAAGGAAACCATTGGCGAAATCACCGCCGCCGCGCAGGTGATGCGCGAGTTTTCCACCAAGGTCGATGTGGCCGACACCACCCACCTGGTGGACATCGTGGGCACCGGTGGCGACGGCTCGCACACCTTCAACATTTCCACCTGCTCCATGTTCGTGGCGGCGGCGGCGGGTGCCAAGGTCAGCAAACACGGCGGGCGCAGCGTCAGCAGCAAAAGCGGCAGCGCCGATGTGCTCGAAGCCCTGGGCTTGAACATCAACCTCCAGCCCGCGCAGATCGCCCGGTGCATTGCCGAGCAGGGCGTGGGTTTCATGTTCGCCCCCAACCACCATCCGGCCATGAAAAACGTGGCGCCGGTGCGCAAGGAGCTGGGCGTGCGCACCATCTTCAACATCCTGGGGCCCCTGACCAATCCGGCCAGCGCCCCCAACATCCTGATGGGGGTGTTCCATGCCGATCTGGTGGGCATCCAGGTACGCGCCTTGCAGCGCCTGGGCGCCGAGCACGCCATCGTGGTTTATGGCCGTGACGGCATGGACGAGGTGAGCCTGGGCGCTGCCACGCTGGTGGGTGAACTCAAGGACGGGCAGATCACCGAATACGAAATCCACCCCGAAGACTTTGGCATGGTCATGGCCAGCAACCGCGCGCTCAAGGTGGAAACCGCCGAGGACTCCATGGCCATGCTGCTGGGGGTGCTGAACAACCAGAGCGGCCCCGCCAAGGACATCGTGGTGCTCAATGCCGGTGTGGCGCTGTACGCCGCCAATGTGGTAAATAGCATGCAGACCGGCGTACAGCAAGCGCGGACAGCTATCGAATCAGGAGCGGCCAAGGCCAAACTCGACGCGCTGGTGGCGCTTTCCACCCAGCTCGCAACCTAAGGATTTTATGAGTGATATTCTGGACAAAATCGTCGCCGTCAAACACCAGGAAGTGGCCGCTGCGTGCAAGCGCATTTCGCGCGAAACCATGCGGGCCGACGCCGAATCGCGCGTGCTGACGCGGGACTTTGTGGGCGCCCTGCGCGCCAAAATTGCGGCCGACAAACCGGCCGTGATCGCCGAAGTCAAAAAGGCCAGCCCGTCCAAGGGCGTGTTGCGGGCCGACTTTATCCCCGCCGACATCGCCCAAAGTTATGCGGAGCATGGGGCCGCCTGCCTGTCCGTGCTCACCGACAAGCAGTTTTTTCAGGGCAGCGTGGACGCCCTCAAGCAGGCCCGTGCCTCCTGCCAACTGCCGGTGCTGCGCAAAGATTTCATGGTGGACGCCTACCAAATCCACGAATCCCGCGCCATGGGCGCCGACTGCATTTTGCTGATCGCCGCCTGCCTGGATGACGCCCAGATGAAAGACTTTGAGGCCATCGCCCGCAGCCTGGACATGGCGGTGCTGGTCGAGGTGCACGACGGCGTCGAACTGGAGCGGGCCCTGAAGTTGAAAACCCCGCTGGTAGGCATCAATAATCGTAATCTGCAAACTTTTGAGGTGTCACTGGACACCACCCTGGCCCTTAAAGCCCGTGTGCCGACCGACCGCCTGCTGGTCACCGAGAGCGGCATCCACACCCGCGAGGACGTGCTGCGCATGGGCGCGGCCGGGGTCAATGCCTTTTTGGTGGGGGAAGCCTTTATGCGCGCGCCGGAGCCGGGCGAGGCGCTGGCAGCCTTGTTTGGCTGACATGGTGTCGTTCTTCCCGCACCTCGACCAGGACAGTGCTCCTCAGCCCGAAGGGGAGGGCGTGCGCGCGCCACAGGGCGCAGATCAGCTGCAGGGCGCCAACCCGGCCGATTGGCCGGTCGCGCCGGGCTGGCAGCCCTTGGTGGATGATTTTTTTGGCAGCTCTGCGGGCCAAAAATTGCTGGGATTTTTGCAGCAGCGGCTGGATGCCGGAGCGGTGATCTTTCCTCCGCAGCCTCTCCGGGCCTTGCATTTGACGCCACCAGAATCGGTGCGGGTGGTGATCCTGGGGCAGGACCCCTACCACGGGCGGGGGCAGGCCGAAGGGCTGGCATTTTCGGTGGCACCGGGCGTGGCCCTGCCGCCCTCGCTGCGCAACATCTTCAAGGAGTTGCAGCGGGACCTGGGCACACCGTTTCCTGCTTTTCCTGTGCCGGGTGGCAGTCTGGTGCGCTGGGCGCGCCACGGGGTACTGCTGCTCAACACCTGCCTCACCGTGGAGGAGGGGCAGCCCGCCAGCCATTCCGGTCGGGGATGGGAGGTCTTGACCGATGCCGTGATCCGCACAGTCTCGCAGGACGCCGCGCCCACCGTGTTCATGCTGTGGGGCGCGCATGCCCAAAGCAAGCGCCCCCTCATTGATGCCTCCCGCCACCTCGTGTTGGGCGCCAACCACCCGTCACCCTTCTCGGCGCTACGTCCCCCTGTGCCGTTTATCGGTTGTGGCCACTTCTCGCAGGCGCGGGCATGGCGCGAACGGCACAGCGTAGGGGGTAACGGCCAAGGCGCCGATACTGCGACGGCAAACCTATAAAAGTTTGCATAAATTGAAAAAAAGAAGTTGATGTCATGACGAATGCAAAAAATGCTGGCATAATCCGGGGTTCACCTTAGGAGAGGTGGCCGAGTGGTTAATGGCAGCAGACTGTAAATCTGCCCTCTTACGAGTACGCTGGTTCGAATCCAGCCCTCTCCACCAGTGATAGATCAATTGTTTGGCGGCAGCTGTGTGAGTTTTCGGAGTTGTCTGGAATCTTGGTAATGGCGTGCAGGCCTGGCTTTTGCGGGGTTCGTATAGTGGTAATACCTTAGCCTTCCAAGCTAAAGCGAGGAGTTCGATTCTCCTACCCCGCTCCACAGTTGGTTTTGTCTGGATTTGGTTGTAAAGAATTATTTGCCCTTTTGGCTCAGTGGTAGAGCACTCCCTTGGTAAGGGAGAGGTCGCGGGTCCGATTCCCGCAAAGGGCACCAATTTTGTGCATGGCCGTTGGTGTGTTGGTTTTTTGGCCGCAGTACGGCGTTTTTGATTGTTTGTACTCATTACTTTCCGGAGTTCGAAAAATGGGAAAAGAAAAATTCACACGTACCAAGCCCCACGTCAATGTGGGCACCATTGGCCACGTTGACCACGGCAAAACCACGCTGACCGCAGCCATCACCACGGTGTTGGCAGCCAAGTTCGGTGGTCAAGCCAAGGCCTATGACCAAATTGACGCGGCACCTGAAGAAAAAGCACGCGGTATTACCATCAACACCGCCCACGTT
>MESI01000058.1:22732-23266 GCA_001770935.1 Burkholderiales bacterium RIFCSPLOWO2_12_FULL_61_40
CATCGTGTTCTTGAACAAGTGCGACATGGTGGATGATGCTGAACTGCTCGAATTGGTCGAGATGGAAGTTCGCGAGTTGCTCGACAAATACGATTTCCCTGGTGATGCAACCCCCATCATCCACGGCTCCGCCAAGCTCGCCATGGAAGGCGACAAGGGTGCTTTGGGTGAAGAAGCCATCATGAAGTTGGCTGATGCGCTGGACACCTACATCCCCCTGCCCGAGCGTGCAGTGGACGGTGCTTTCCTGATGCCTGTGGAAGACGTGTTCTCCATCTCCGGTCGTGGTACCGTGGTGACTGGTCGCGTGGAACGCGGTGTGGTCAAAGTCGGCGAAGAAATCGAAATCGTTGGTATCGCTGACACCCAAAAGACCACCTGCACCGGCGTGGAAATGTTCCGCAAGTTGCTGGACCAAGGTCAGGCAGGCGACAACGTGGGTATCTTGTTGCGCGGCACCAAGCGCGAAGACGTGCAGCGCGGCCAAGTGCTGTGCAAGCCCGGCTCCATCAAGCCCCACACCCACTTCACTGG
>MESI01000059.1 GCA_001770935.1 Burkholderiales bacterium RIFCSPLOWO2_12_FULL_61_40
GTCCTTGGAGCCAAAGTAGTAGTGCAGATTGGCCTTGGGCAGGCCGCTGGCCTCGGCCATGGCGGCCATGGTGGCGCCGCCAAAACCGGCGCGCGCAAACACCTTCTCGGCGGCGGAAAGAATCAAGGCCTCATTCGTCTGGCGAATGAGGCCTTTGGACGTCTCAGCGACTTTGGCCATGCAGCTTGTCCAGTCGCCTTACTTTTGGGCCGCTTCCCAGACCGCGTGTGAATAACCTGCTTTGCCCGGATCTTTCTTGATCACGGGGTCGCTGCCACCGGCCATCAGCACTTTGACGGTGCGTTCATAGGCGGCGGGTTCCAGGAAACCAATTTTGGCGGTGCCGGCCGTGGTGATCAGCTTGGCCACGTTTTCCATCTGGCGTTTTTGCACCTTCAGGCTGGAGCTGCCGGAGGTGTCGGCCGCGACCACGGCCTTGGCCGCACCCTCGGGGTCTTTCACCGCGTCATTCCAGCCCTTGAGCGTGGCTTTGAGAAACTTGCCCATGCGCGCCACAAAGGCGGGGTCTTTCAGCTTGGCTTCCATCACGTACAAGCCGTCTTCCAGCGAGGCCACGCCCTGGTCTTCATAGAAGAAGGTAACCAGATTTTTCTCTTTGACACCCGCGTCCACCACCTGCCAGTATTCGTTGTAAATCATGGTGGAAATACAGGCGGCCTGGTTTTGCAGCAGCGGATCGACGTTGAAGCCCTGCTTCAAAACCTTGATGTCGGTGTCGGTCTTGTAGCCCAGCTTGCCCATCCAGTTGAGGAAGGGGTATTCGTTACCGCCAAACCAGACGCCCAGGGTCTTGCCCTTGAGGTCTTTGGGCGTGGCCACACCGCTGGACTTCTTGCAGGTGAGCATCAGGCCGGAGCGGTTGAAGACTTGCGCAATGTTGACCAGCGGCACACCGGCTTCACGGGCGGCCAGGGCGTCGGGCATCCAGTTCACGACCACGTCGGCCTGGTTGCCGGCAATCACCTGCACGGGCGAGATGTCGGGGCCGCCGGGTTTGATCGTGACGTCCAAGCCCTCGGCCTTGTAGTAGCCCTTGGCTGCCGCCATGTAGTAGCCCGCAAACTGGGCCTGGGGCACCCACTTGAGTTGCACCGTGACCTTGTCGGCGGCCATGGCACCCGTGCTGGCGGCCATACCGCAGACGGCCAACGCCGCAGCCAATAGGCTGTGGGTGAACTTGGAAGAACGCATCATGAAAACTCCTTCAGGGTTAAAAACAAACACAACTCAACACACGATCCACGCCAACAAAACTTCGACGCCCAAGGCTCATCCCTCGCGCACGGAAGGGTGCCAAAATGCCGCGCGGCGCTCCAGCGCCACCAGCACCGCATACACCACGGAACCTGTCACCGCCGCCACCACAATGGCGCCCCACACCAGCGGCATGTTCATGCGCGCCGATTCGGTGGAAATGCGAAAGCCCAGGCCCTGGGTGGGCGAGCCAAAAAATTCGGCCACGATGGCGCCGATCAACGCCAGCGTGGCATTGACCTTGAGCGCCCCAAAAATGAAGGGCAGCGCCGCCGGCAGGCGCAGCGCCAGCAGGGTGCGCGGGTAGCTGGCGGCGTAGCTGTACATCAGTTCACGCTCCAGCTTACCTGCCGCCTTGAGCCCGGCCAGCGTGGACACCAGCATGGGGAAGAAGGTCATCAGCACCACCACGGCCGCTTTGGACGGCCATTCAAAGCCGAACCACATCACGGCAATGGGCGCCACCCCCACCAGGGGAATGGCACTGGTGAGCGAGGCCACGGGAAGCAGGCCGCGCTGCAAAAAGGGCATGCGGTCGATGGCCACCGCCACACCAAAACCCAGGCCGCAACCCAGCGCCCAACCGATCAATACCGCCTTGCCCACGGTTTGCACAAAATCACCCCAGAGCTTGGGCGCATGCTCGGCCATGGAGCCCAGAATCAGGCTGGGCGCGGGCAGCAGCACCCGTGGCACCTCCAGGGCGCGCACCAGCACCTCCCAAAAGAACAGCACCCACAGGCCGAACAAACCGGCCGTGCACAGGCCGCTCCAGCGGTTTTCCAGGGCCGCAATGCGGATGACGCTGAACACCGCCAGGGCCAGCGCGCCCGCCATGCCCAGCCAAAACAGTGTGCCGTTCATACGCCTCCCCTGTGGCGCAAGACCACACGCTCCACCGCCGCAACCATCGCGGTGAGCGCCAGCCCCAGAAAGGCCGACATCACCAGCGCCGACCAGATCTGCACCGTTTGCCCGTAATAGGAGCCGGTCAGCAGTTTCGCCCCCAGGCCCGCTTGCGCCCCCGTGGGCAGCTCGGCCACCATGGCACCCACCAGCCCGGCCGCCACGCCCACCCGCAAGGCGGGAAACAGGAAAGGCAGAGCGGCCGGCAGGCGCAGCAGCCACAGGGCCTGCCAGCGGCTGGCCGCATAGGTGTGCATCATTTCGGTTTCAATTTTTTGCGGCGAACGCAGCCCCTGCACCATGGCGACCGTGACCGGGAAAAAGCACAGGTACATGGCGATCACCGCCTTGGGCGCCACACCCGAGAAACCCAGGCTGCCCAGGATCACCAGCACGATGGGGGCGATGGCCAGCACCGGCACGGTTTGCGAGGCCACGATCCAGGGCAAAAGCGCGCGGTCCAGCGTGCGCGAATGCACGATCAGCACCGAGAGCACCAGCCCCAAAGCGGTGCCCATGGCAAAGCCCAGCAAGGTGGATTCACCCGTCACAGCGACGTGGTAGAGCAGGTTGCGCGGCGAGTCCAACGGCCACTCGGTCAGGCTCTCGTAAAAGTCCAGCACCACCTGGTGCGGCGCGGGCATGAGCGGGCGCTCCATGGACATGGTGGCGGTGAACAGCTCTTGCCAGGTGTAGCCCACGTCGGCGTCCAATACCCGCTCGATGGCGCCGGGCGCGTTCAGCACCCAGGCCGCCAGGTACCACAGCAGCAGCACGGCCAGCAACACCACCGCCACCGGCAGACCCTGGTGCCACCAGACCTGCGCCCGGCTGGGCGTGGCCTTAGCCATGGTGCCCGTCCGCCAGGGCTTCGCGCACTTCGTGGGCCAGTGCCATAAAGGCAGGCGTGTCGCGCAGGTCAAGGAAGCGTTCGTCCGGCAGGGGCGAGTCGATCACCTTGACGATGCGCCCCGGGCGCGGTGACATGACGACGATTTTGGTGGACAGGTACACCGCCTCGGCGATGGAGTGGGTCACAAACACCACGGTGCGGCGCTCGCGCTGCCACAGTTGCTGCAGTTGTTCATTCAGGCGGTCGCGGGTGATTTCGTCCAGCGCGCCAAAGGGCTCGTCCATCATCAGAATGCGGGGCTCGAAGGACAGTGCCCGGGCAATCGACACGCGCTGCTGCATGCCGCCCGAGAGTTGCCAGGGGTACTTGCCTTCAAATCCTTTGAGGCCCACACGTTCCAGATGCTCCTGCGCAATGGCTTTGGCCTCGGCCCGACCTTTGCCCTGGATCTGCAGCGGCAGGGTCACATTCGCCAAAACGGTGCGCCAGGGGAACAAGGCCGGTGCCTGGAACACATAACCATAGGAGCGCGCCATGCGGGCGTCGTGCGGCGACACACCATTGACCAGCACCTGGCCCGCGCTGATGGGCTCCAGATCGGCAATCACCCGCATCAGCGTGGTCTTGCCACAACCAGACGGCCCGATGAGCGACACGAACTCGCCCTCGGCAATGTCCAGGTCGATATTGCTGAGCGCCTGCACCGGGGTGTCTGCGGTCTGGTACACCACGCTGGCGTTGCGAACCTGGACTGCCTTGCGTCCCGTCTGCACAGGGGCCGTAGGCGATGAGGGCACTTCAAGATGGGTCATGGACACCTAAACCAGTAGAGGGGCCGCACCAAGAAGTGGCGAAGCGGTGAAGAAGCTAACCAATTGGTCAAGTTATTCTAGCGACGCATGCCAGTTTCGTGCCAACAATCTCGTCAGGGTTTGTACTGACCGTCGGGCCCCGGTCTGGCGGCAGGGGGCATGGGCTGCAGGCGCCCGAGTTTGTGGGCCAGCTCAATGGCGGAGACGACGCCCATTTTTTCAAAAATATTGGCCCGGTGAAACTCCACCGTGCGCGGCGTGATGCCCAGGTGATCGGCAATGTTCTTGTTGTAGTGGCCCTGGATGAGTTCGTCCAGCACCTCGCGCTCACGCGGGCTCAGGGAGGCCAGCGCCAGCCGCAGGCGGCGCGCCTCCTGGTCGGCGTCTCCCAGGGCGCTGGCAGCGGCCAGGGCCTGCTCCACCCGGTCCACCAGCACGTTGTCCTGAAATGGTTTTTCCAGAAAATCCCAGGCGCCGTTTTTGACCGCCGCCACGGCCATGCCCACGTCGCCATTGCCGGTCAGAAACAGCACCGGCCAGGGGCAGCCCAGGGCTTTGAGTTGTTCAAAGGTCAGCAGGCCCGACAGGGGCGCCATGCGCACATCCATCAGCACCACGGCATGGCCCCATTGGCCCTGCAGCGCCTTGGCGGCCTCCAGAAACGCAGTGCCGCCGTCCCAGGTGGCGGCCACGTAGCCACGCGAGTCAAACAGCCAGGCCAGGCCGTCCCGAATGTCGGGGTCGTCGTCCACGATATGAATGGCAGCAGGGTTCATGCTTCTCCTAGGGGGATGGAACTGTGGCGGCGCCGTCTGCCAAGGGCAGCCACACCGTAAAACGCGCACCGCCAAGGTCCGGGTCGCGCCCCACGTCGATGCGCCCGTGGTGGGCTTCCACAATGGAGCGACATATTGCCAGACCCATGCCCATGCCGCCATCTTTGGTGCTGAAAAAGGCGTTGAAAATGTCCGCCTGCGCGTCGCCGGGCACACCGGGGCCGGTGTCGGCCACCACCATGGCGGCCATGCCTTGCGCGTCGCCGCACGCCACGCCGACACGCACCTGGGCTGCTTGCCCGCCCCGGTGCGCCCAGTCCAGGGCGTTGCCCACCAGGTTGTTGATCAAATGTTCCAGCAGCAATTCGTCGGCGTCAATCCAGACGGGATGGTCCGTGTCAAGCATCACCATCTGGCGGCCCGGCAGGTCCTGCACTCCAGACAGCACGCGTTTCACGACGGCCACCATGTCCAGGCGCTGGCGGGAAATCTCCCGTTTGCGCGCCAGGGCATTGACCCGCTGGATGACACCCCCGGCCCGCTCCGCCAGAGCGGCCATGCGGGTGACCACGGGCACCATTTCCGCCAAGGTGATGTTGTCGCACCGCAGGCGGTTGAGCAGCCCGCTGGCAAAACTGCTCAGGGCCCCCAGGGGTTGGTTGAGTTCATGGGCCAGTGTGGAGGCCACTTCACCCACAGCCACCAGACGCCCCGAGGCTTCCAGCTTGTCTTGCTGCAGTGCGGCCATGCGTTGCACACGTTTGCGCTCGCTGATGTCCAGCACCGAACTCATCCATCCGAGTTGCTCGCCGTCACTGGTGTTCAGGGGCGCCTCATGGATGAGCACATCGACCAAACGGCCATCGCGGTGCTGGAATTGCAGCTCCACTCCATCGTCACGCGTGCCTTGCGCAATGATGTCGCGGTGCACCAGCCGCAGTTCATCGGCATGGTCCTGCGGCCAGTACGGCAAGGGTGCGGACTTGCCGACCAGCTCCGGCTCGCCGTACCCCACCATGCGGCAAAACGCATCGTTCACGTAGAGGATTTTTCCTTTCATGTCCCAGGCCCGCAGGCCGATGGTGACCGAGTTTTCCATGGCGGTGCGCAGGGCCACCTCGGCTTGCAACAGCACCTGCATCTTCTGGCGTTTGACAAAATCGCGCCGCAGCGCAAACAGGCTGACCGT
>MESI01000060.1 GCA_001770935.1 Burkholderiales bacterium RIFCSPLOWO2_12_FULL_61_40
TCGGGCTCCTTCCAACTCCCCCTGGCGCGCAAATACGAAATCCAGCCGAATACCTTTGCCGCCAGATTTACGCCCTTATTGGCAGCCATTCACACCCTTGGATTTCGGATGCAAAAAATGGCACCGAAAGCCAATAAGTTGGCTCAGCAGGTCAGAGCCAAACCGGAATATGCCCCGTACCATGGCGGCACCGCATTCGATGGTGCTTGGACAAACGGGTGATGGGGTTCTGCCCTGTTCCCGGTCAGCATGGCGGGTTCGGTTTTTTTACCACTACTGTTTGACAGTAATTACTCCAACTAAACATAGGGAATATTCAGATGAAACGCCTTCTCATTGCTACGGCTGCAGCCGCCCTGGCATCCGCAAGCGCAATGGCCACTACACCCGCAGGCCTGTGGAAAACCATTGACGACAACACCGGTAACGTTCGTTCTCTTATCCGCATCACGCAAGTGAACGGCGAGTACAACGGCACCATCGAAAAGTTGTTCCGTACGCCAGACCAGGACCAGAACCCCAAGTGCGACAAGTGCGAAGGCGCCCTGAAAGACAAGCCCATTACCGGCATGACCATTCTGACCGGCCTGCGTCAAGACGGCAGTGAATTTGCAGACGGAAAGATCCTCGATCCGGAAAACGGCAAGGTCTACAGCAGCAAGGCCAGCCTGGACGACAACGGCAAGAAACTCGAAGTGCGCGGCTTCATCGGCGTTTCCCTGTTTGGCCGCAGCCAAACTTGGGTGCGTGCAGATTAATTCGGTTTGCAGGTACTTGGCATCCAGTGCTGGCCGCAAATACAGCGCAATAAAGTTGGGCCGGTGCGACAAACCCAAAGACATCATCAGCTCTTGCAGGCTCAGCGTCTGTTCGTTCAGCACGGCAATCAATCGCCCGACTTGTTCGGTGACTTGACGGATAGGAATTTCAACCGCATACGGCAAAGTAAGGCACGGGTTTTGAGCAAAAAATCGCTGCGGCATTGCGAACTCGGAGACGGCGCAGCCGCTCAATAGCGAGAACTGGCCAGGCCTTGGGCTAAAAGTCCGCCCTGGGTCAGCCGCGCACGCACGGTCTTCCCGCAGTGCACCGCACATTGGGCGCAGCAGCGGGAACACCTCGTAGATTCGGGCAATCAGCACCGCCCACAGGTAATGCGCCGGGCGCTTGGGGCGCAGCGGCTCGCAGGGCTCGGCCAGGGTTGGGAGTGCATGGCGGTGGCACCAGCGCGGGGATGCGATCAATCAGCTCCAGCGGTGTGAGGGTCAGTTCGTCAATCTTGGCACCGCGCTTGTCGCTGGCAGGCTCGCTGTGCTGCTTGCCGCAACGGCAGACATGCCCGTTACCCGCCTTGCGCAACCGCTCCAGGCCAGCGCGGTCTTGTGCCTCAATGCAAACTCTGGCATCGACCGAGAACCCGCTGTATTTGTAGAACAGCATCTCTTGATGCCTCGGAACTCTCCAGCAGGCCCCGACCCACGAAGGCGCGCAGGATGCGCCGGCGCAAGGTGGCCTCGTCGATATCGCTGACCGGGTGGAAATTGACACCCGGCGCGGCGAGCACACACTCAGCCGCAGCACCCTCATCTCCCACTACTTCCTCAAACACCCCATCGACCACACAGACGTGGAAGTGAACGTGTTCATTGAGGTTGGAGCCAAAGCGGTGGATGAAGGCCACGGCACCGATGCGCAGAGTCGCCTTGTCCACTTGTGCAATACCGGGGCTGTGGGTTTGCAGGCTTTGCGCAATGACCCGCAGAAAGATACGCAGCACCATGTGAGCACCGCCCCGTCACACTGCATGAAGTAGCGCAGCCGCTTTGAAACAGTCAGCACCCACTGGCGCACCGGCAGGCGGGGGAAGACGTGATCGGGCTCTGTGTGTTCAGGCCTCGGGTAGAACTACTTCCGCGCCGAGGGCAATGCCGATCGCCGCCAAGGCGGTGATCGGCAGGCTAAGGATCAGGCCCAGGACAAGTTGACCACGTCGCGACCGCAGAAAGTGTTGTAGTGACATGCTGCACCCTCAATAATTTCGTGCGCTGATGTTGGTCGCAGGCCAGCTTGAATCATGATTTGCTGTTAAACGCGGCTTGCAGGAAGGCAATTCCCTCATCGATAGCCGCCTCGCCTCTGCTATGGTTTTGCTGATCCTTGTAATACTGCATGAAGCCGTGCACTTGGCCTGCATACACAATCGCATGTGCCTCGATGCCCTCCTGCGCCAGTCGGCTCGCATAGTCGCGCCCTTCATCTTGCAAGGGATCGAACTCGGCAAGCTGCACCAGCGCCTTGGGCAGCGCATGGTGGCTGGCGCCCAGCGGCGCCACCAGCGGGTTGTCAATGAAGACATCCGATGGCACGTAGGCGGCAATGATTTGCTGCGTCGCCTCGCGCGTCGGGAAATGGGTGGCGCCGTATTTTTGCCACGAGCCGTTTGCCAGCTGGGTGCCCAGCATCGGGTACATCAGCCATTGCGCGGCGAGGCGCGGGCCGCGCCGCTCGCGCGCCAGCAAAGTGGTGGCAGCCGCCAGATTGCCACCGGCACTATCGCCGCAGACGGCAATGCGGGTTGGGTCACCGCCGATCCCTTCGGCGTTGGTAGCCGCCCATTGGAGCGCGGCGTACACATCTTCCAGCCCTGCCGGGAACGGGTGTTCCGGCGCAAGTCGATAATCCACGGACAGTACCAGTGCATGCGCGCGATTTGCGATGGTACGGACCAGCACATCATGGGTATCCAGATCGCCGGAGATGAAGCCGCCGCCGTGCGCAAACACGATGATCGGCAGGCGTTGCTGTCCATCTGCGCCGACCGGAGTGTACAGACGGGCCGGGATCTCGCGCGCCGGGCCGGTGGCGGGGATGGCCAACGTGAGCACATGGCCGACCGGATCCGGCGTGCCTGTCATCGGAATGGTGGCGCGATATTCGGCGCGCAGTGTGTCGACAAATTGCTGCGCTTGGGGGACATCTGGCGGCGCCGCCAGCTCGCCAACCATGTCGCGGTAGCTGTGCAGGGGACGCCCCAGCAATTCCTCGAGGCTAATTTTCGTCCCGGCGGCAGGCGCCATGCCGTGCTGCTGGATACGCGCCATCATCAGTCGCATGTCATAGGCCATCCAAGTCGGCGCATGGTTGGCCATTTGCGCCTCGAACGCCGCCAGGTCATCACCGCCATAAACGATCTTGCGCTGCAGCGTCTCGCTCCAGATCGCCGCTGCGGCGGCGCCGGTCAGCGCGTCGGGTCCAGCCAGCTCCAGTGTCACGCGCGGCAACGCAGCAAGGGCGCGGTCACGGCGCAGCAATTCGGCCACCGCCACGTCCGCGATATCGCGCGTGTCGACCATGGCGACGCCTGCAGCGCCAATCGGCATCGGGTACACGCCGTAAGCCTCGATCAGCGCACGTAACTGGCCGTCGTTCTGCATGAAGTAGGCGGGACGCAGTATGGTGGCGGGTAACTCAAGGCTGTCGATCATCCGTTCTACCGTCGACTTGCCGGCAAAATGCGGCACGTCGCAGTACAGGTCCGCATGGATGACTGATAAGTAGACGATGCGCTCGATGCCGGCTTCACGCGCCAGGTTCAGCGCCAGCATGGCCTGCGTGACTTCATCCGGCGTGACGGCATTGAGCAAGAACAGCGTGCGGACCGAAACGAAGGCTTGACGCAGCGAGCCAACATCGGTGAGGTCGCCGACGACTTCGGTGACCCCGGCGGGGAAGGCCGCCTTGCCGACCTTGCGCACCAGCGCCTTGACGTTGGCGCCTTGGCGGGCGAGGCCTTGCACGATAAGGGAACCAATGGTGCCGGTGGCGCCAGTGACGAGTATGCTCATGAGACAGCTCCTTGAAGTAAATAGAAAAAAGATGGTGAGTAGTAATATAGGTGTCTTCACTCCTGGAACACAGTCACCAAAATATAGACTCGCCGTCTCAAATATGGAACATATGGACCTGAACGCACTGACTGACTTCAACTTGGTGGCAACCCATGGTGGCTTGGGCAAGGCCAGCCGGGCCAGCAAGCGCTCCAAGGCCACGCTGTCGCGGCGCATCGCCATGCTGGAAGAGCAGCTCGGCATTCGTCTGATCGAACGCAGCAGCACCGGGCTGGAGTTGACGGAATCTGGCCAGCTGCTGTTCAGCCGTATTGAAGGCCCAATCAACGAGGTACTCGACGCCATGACGGCTGCCAGTGAAGGATTGGCGCGGCCGCGCGGCCAGTTGCGCATTGCCGCTCCGATGCTGTTCTCTCAACTGGCGCTGGGCCAGCTGTGCGCCCGTTTCCGCGCCCTCTATCCGGAGGTGACGCTCGAGGTGGTCGCCGAAGACCGCGTCGCCAATCTGGTCGATGAACGCTTTGACGTCGCGATTCGCCCCAATCCGCGCCCGGACAGCGCGCTGGTGGGTCGCTGCTTTGCGCGCGACCGCTCGCTGGTAGTGGCCGCGCCTTCCCTGTCCAAGCCAGCGGCGGGTCCGCACGCCGTGCGGGTGCCAGCGGTGGTCATGGCCACGCGTCCTGGCACGACGTGGGAACTCGACGGCGGTCGCCTGACGCTGGAGCCAGTCCCCGTGATGCGCCTGTCTTCCCTGTTGATGTTGCGCGATGCGGCGCTGGCCGGTGCTGGCATTGCGCTGCTGCCGGCATCGATCGTATGGCAGCAGATCAGCCGTGGCGAACTGGTGGAATGGGGGACAATCGAACGCAAAGAGGTCGAACTGTGGGTGCTGCACACGTCGCGCCGGTTGGCCAGTCCCAAGGTCAGCGCCTTCGTCGAGTTCATGTGCCAGCAGTATCCGGACGGCCACCTGATGCTGCCTGGGTAGCAATCCACTTGCCACCGCGGCCGTTCCACCCAACAAGTTGGCATGACCGCCAGCACCATCGACGCGTGGCGCAATTGGGCACACCAGCGGGAACACCTGGTGCCGATAGGTGCGTGGTGGTAGCACCAGGGCGGCACCTTCTTTGCGCAGCCGCTCCATGGCAAAGGGCGGGCGGGGGAAGACGTGATCGGTCAGGTGTGCCGCTGTCTGCACAGCGGCAAGGTGGCGGCGGCCAGCTCCTTGTTGCCCTGCAGTTCACCGGCTATTACTTCGGCCGCCACATGCGCCTCGTGCACCGCCTTGTGCGCCAGCATGGGCTGGCCCACGATGTCGCCGATGGCGAAGATGTGGGGCACGTTGGTGCGCATCTGGATGTCCACGGGGATAAAGCTGCGGTCGGTCACGGCCACGCCGACTTGTCAAAACAGGATGGACTTCACCTTGGCATTCAGACGCAGGCGTTCCAACGCGTTGTGCACAAGGAGCGAGTGATTCCAAAGATCCGTTTCGTCCCGGCAACACTCACCTGCCAATTGCTTGCCAATGTTCTCGTAAGAGTCTCCGCATTGCTTCCTCAGCGGTTCCGGTTCATCGCTGGTGCCCAACAGGAAAACTCGGTCACGCACATCATCTGGAAATTGTTCCGAAAATTTTGCGCGCCTCTCGTCCACTTTGCCGTCGAAGTCGATCAGCAACACCAGATGACGGTGCGGATACTTCCTGAGCCCGTTGATATGATCGCGGACAAAGCTGTCAAGCACCTTTCCCCAGCCACCTGATGGCGTCAGAATCTGGATATTGCGAGGTTTCAGCGATGGGTCAAGTAGAAAACCGGTGGCAATTTGTCGGTCAGCATCATCTTCCGGCAACACAAGCACATGTGGTTTGTAGACATTAACGCTCATAGCTCCAACTCCCCCAACATCAGAGCCTGAACAACATCAGAGGCAGGGGATATTTCACTCAACAGACGCCG
>MESI01000061.1 GCA_001770935.1 Burkholderiales bacterium RIFCSPLOWO2_12_FULL_61_40
CAACGCATGACTCGGGGTCTGAGTGATTCGCCATTTCTTCCCAGTATTGAACTTTCATCAACTACGATCTACCGGCTTACGCTGGCGCACAGCTATTAATTCAATAGCAGATTCAGACCTTCCATGGAAGGAGCCCGCCTTCAGTGGCTGGTGCCTTCCGAACGGCTGATCTTGTTGTACAGGTTGTATTTCCCGACCGGCTTGTCCATGGGAATCCGTTTGACTTCCTTGAACGTTTGCGCGTCAAAAACGACCAAGGCCCCACCGTCTGCCTTGCGCTCCCACAGGCTGGCCAAAGCGTATTTGCCGTCGCGGGTGAATTCGATATGCGCCAGCGTCTTGCCCGGGTCGGTCTTGATCTGGGTGACGATTTCAAGCGTGCGTTTGTCGATGATTTGCAGGGTGTCTTTGGCCTTGCTCATCATCGCATCGGCCCACGCGTAGGGCGTCTTTTCATGGGAGCGCATGAAGAACCCCGGGCCGGGGGTTGGCAGGGTTTTGATCGTTTTCCAATCCGCCATATCGATCACCGTAATCAGGCCATCCTTCAAGTTGGGGGTGGCCATCACGGTCTTGCCCTGCCAGCCCCAGGTGATGCCAGAGCCCAGATGCGGCATGCCCGGCAGGCTGAGGTCGGCAATTTTCTTGCGTGCATCCAGATTCACAACCTGCCCTTTGCCTGCCTCTCGGCTGCTACCCATCACTTCGTCATAGCTCTGGGTAAAGAAAAAGTCGTCCAGCGGCTCCGAGAGTTGGGTGCGGCGCGGGTTGAGAAAGCCGGGAATGAAAGCGCCTTCTTTGTACTGAAAATCGTGGACCATGCCCGTGGGCAGGTCATCGGCCTTGGGGTTGTAGCTGATCTCCCACAGTTCCGGAACGTCTTTGAGCGCTGCCACAAAACTCTGCCTTGGCGCAGCGTCGTACACCGCAGACACGCGGGAACCCTCCCTGCCATCCTTGTCTTTGACGGCGTGCACCTTGCGCAAATTCAAATCCGCGTCCAGCAGCACCAGCGTCTGGGGCAGGTAGTTGGCCACCGCCAGGTATTTGCCGTCACCCGACACCGCCACATTGCGCGTATTGATGCCCGCCCGGATCTCGGCCACCATCTTCAGGTTCCAGATGTCGAATTTGCTGATCCAGCCATCGCGCGAAGCAAAAAACACATAACGGCCGTCGGGGGTGAACTTGGGTCCGCCATGCAAGGCATAACGGCTGGGGAAGCGGTGGATGGGCTCCAGCTTGTCGCCATCGAGCACCGTGACATGGTGGTCCCCCGTTTCGACCACGATGAACAGATTCATCATGTCGACCCCCTTGAACACCGGGGCGGGTGTATCGGGCAGGCTGGCGGGCGCGTGGTAGACGATGCGTGAGGCGCGAATGTCGGCATCCGCGAACGTGGGTGCCGTGGCCGTTTCGGAATAGATGTACTGGGCCAGTGCCTCGATCTGCTCCTTGCCCAGGCGATCCGCGAAACCGGCCATTTGCGTCGCTGCGCGACCTTCAGTGATGGTTTTCACCGCCTCGGGCTTGCGCAAGCGCGCCAGACTCTCCGCAAGCAAGGCCGGTCCCGTGCCACCCAGGCGGTCTGCCCCGTGACACGATGCGCAGTGGGTTTGGTACACCTGACTGACATTCCCCTCGGCCCATGCTGTCGGCACCGCCGCACCAGCCAACACCACCGCCAACCGGGGCAAAAAACGCTGCAACAAACGTATCATCATTCGCCAGCCCTCGCCCGGCGCACACCGATATAAGGTTTCATGGGCACACGCTCGCGCGCGGCCCCCACCAGGCCAATCTCTTCATCGGACAAATAACACGCCGGGTCTTCCTGCCACGCGTCACCGGTCAGTTGCAGGGCACGCACCCGCGTGTTGCCACCGCAGACATCGAAATAGCTGCAATCACCGCAACGGCCCTTGATGGTGCGCGGAACGGCCTTGAGCCCGGCCATCAGCGGGTCCGAGGTGTCACGCCAAATGTCGGAGAAGGCCCGCTCGCGCACGTTGCCCAGGTTGTGGTGCCACCAAAAGGTATCGGGGTGCACATGGCCCAGGTTGTCGATGTTGGCCACATTCACGCCCGAGGAGTTGCCGCCCCACTGCGCCAGTTTGGCGCGCAATGCCGCTTCTTTTTCCGGAAAATGGCGCCGCACCCAGTGCAGCAAATACACCCCATCGGCATCGTTGTTGCCGGTCACAAACTCCTTGTCAACGCCGCTTTCAATATGGCTCCAGCAGGTGTCGAACAGCAAGTCCATGGCCTTGCGGGTGGTGTTCAGAAAGGCGTCGCGACCCCGGTTGGTATTGCCACGCCCCGCGTAGTTGAGGTGGGACAGGTAAAACTTGTCAATGCCCTCGTCGTCCACCAGTTGCAGCAAGGCCGGCAAATCGTGCGCGTTGTCCTGGGTCAGCGTAAAACGCACACCAATTTTGATACCGGCATCGCGGCACAGGCGCACACCGTGCAGCGACGCGTCAAACGCGCCCTCTTTGCGGCGAAACACGTCGTGGGTCTCGCGGATGCCGTCCAGGCTGACGCCTACGTAGTCAAAGCCAATGGCGGCAATGCGCTCGATATTGGACTCGTCAATCAGCGTACCGTTGCTCGACAGCCCCACGTAAAAACCCATCTCCTTGGCACGCCGGGAGATATCGAAAATATCGTCGCGCAGCAAGGGCTCGCCCCCCGACAAAATCAATACAGGCACCCGAAAGCCGCGCAAATCGTCCATGACGCCATAGACCTCGGAGGTGCTCAATTCGCCCGCAAAATTCTTGTCCGCCGATATCGAATAGCAGTGTTTGCAGGTCAGGTTGCAGCGGCGAATCAGGTTCCAGATCACCACCGGACCGGGCGGGTTGCGCTTGGGGCCCAAGGGGGTGGGATGGGCGATTTCTCGCATGGTTTGGGTCATTCGAAACATGGTTTCCTCTATTCGGCGGTCTTCTGGCCCGCCAGGCGCAGTCCGGTTTTTTTCAAAATACGGGTGCTGTACAAAATGGAATGGCTGCGCACCCGGTCGCCCAGGTAGTCCGCAATGTGTGCCACTTGGTGTGCCACCTCCTCGCGGCTCTTGCCATGCACCATCGCGAAGAGGTTGTACGGCCATTGGGGCAAGCGCCGGGGGCGGCAATAGCAGTGGCTGACAAATTCAAAAGCCCCCACGGCGGCTCCCAAAGCATCGACTTGCGCGTCGGGCACATCCCAGACCGACATCCCATTGGCGCGGTAGCCCAGGGCATAGTGGTTGGGCACCACGCCCAAGCGGCGGATGACGCCCACAGACTGCAGCCGACGCATGCGCGCCATGACGTCTTCCGGGTCGAGCTGCAAACTCTCGGCAATGGCGTGGTAGGGGCGGGCCACCAGGGGCAGGCCGCTTTGTGTGGCCACAATGATGGCGCGGTCTATTTCGTCCACCGCCTGCAGCGGGGGCGTGCTGGGTGGGATGCTCATGCTTTCAGCCTTAACTCCACGAAGTATTCGCGGGACTTGGGAAAGTTGAAGACGCTGCAGCCCGTCTCCCGCTCAATCTGCGCAATGACCTCTTCAATTTCGCCGGGCGTCTCGGTGGCAATCACGAACCACATATTGAGTTCATGGTCGCGTGCGTAGTTGTGCGCCACCTGGGGCAAGGCGTTCACACACTGCGCGACCCGCTCATAGTTTTCGGCGCTGGCATGCAGCGCCGCCAGGGTGAAAGCACCGCCCATGCGTTCAATCTGGTACAGCGGCCCGACGCGCGTCAGCGTGCCTTGTGCCAGCAGCGCAACCAGGCGCGTTAACAGTTCGTCCTCGCTCAGTCCGAGGCGCTGCGCGGCCTCCAGGTAGGGCCGCTCGCAGATCGCAAGCCCGCCATGCAAGCCATTGATGATGTCGCGGTCAGTTTGATCCACTGGCCAACTCCGGCAAGGCTGCGTGATTCCCATCGGGAACATAACGCGCACCACATTGTTTGAAGCGGCGGCAACTGAACAAAATGGCATGGGGGTAGGACTGCAATCCGCAGGCCTGCACCAAGGCGGCAATACGCTGTTCAACCTCCTGGCGGTCCTTGCCATGGATCATGCAAAACAGGTTGTACGGCCAGTGCGGCAACTCCCGCGGACGGCGATAACACAGACTGACCCGCCTTGAATCGGCGATGCGTCTGCCAACCTCACTGACCGCGGCGTCCGGCACATCCCACACCACCATGGCGTTCGCGTTAAAACCCAACTCGTGGTGGCGGACCACCACGCCAAAACGCTTGATGACGCCCAAAGTGACCCACTGCTTGAGCAGTGCAATAGCGTCTGCCTCTGCCCATCCCAATGCGGCAAATGGCCGGGACACCAACGGCAAACCCGCCTGCAACGCCGCCATGAAGACGCGTTCCTGCGCTGTTACATCAATCGCCCCAACATCCCGCCTTAGCTGCGATTCATGCTGAAAATAGGGCGAATTGGAAACTTCCAATCCAAAGCCCAGATCGATATGAAACTGCTCCAGCAGGGGCAGCACCAGTACTGAACCGCATCTGCACGTTCGTTCAATTTTTTCAAATACCCGGCGCAATTGGTCTGCGGATGCGGCGGTCACCACAAACCACAGATTGAAGCGGTGTTCACGCTCGTAGTTGTGGTTGACCTCGGGCAGCGCACTCACATAGGCTGCGACCTCTTCCAAACGCGCGGCCGATACGGACAAGGCCGCCAAGGCGCTGACGCCCACCACGTTCGGTCGGAACACTGCGCCGATGCGACTGACCAAGCCCCCTTGGCGCATAGCCTGCAAGCTGGCAATCACCGTGTCCTCATCGACCCCCAAACGCTGGGCCAGTTCGGCAAAGGGACGCGCCACCAAAGGGAAATCCCGCTGAAAGTCATTCAGCAGCGCGAACTCCACGACCGCCAAGGCGGCCAAGGGCGTCCGATTTGATTCGCTCATAGGTTCCATGCTGGCCTCAGAACCCGATGCGCGCCGCACGGGCGGTAAAAAAGATGCCGCTGGGCGACTCCGCCGACAACACACCCCGTTGCGCAAAACTCTGGGTGTCGTACACCACCACCCGGTTGTCGTCGCGCGCAGAGATCCAGACCGATTCGCCACGCGGCGTGAACTCCATGTGCAAGACCGCCTTGCCCGGCGCCAGTTGCTTCACCACACGGCGTTGCTCGACATCGATCACATCGACGTTCGCGTTGTCGGGGAACGCAAAATTCACCCACACCTGGCGACCATCCGGCCGGGCAATGACAAATACCGGCTGCCCTGCCACTTGGACACGCGCGACTTCAAGCCAGGTTTCTGTGTCCAGGACCAAAACCTCGTGGCGGCCAATGGCGGGCACATAGGCGTAGCGCCCAGCCACCGCCCAGCCGCGCAGATGCGGCATTTTGTACACCGGCAGTTTTTCCTGGCCTTTGCCATAGCCATCCAGGATGCGGCGCGCGCCCAGCTCGGGATGCCACAAATCCAGCAGGGCCATGCCATCTTCGCCGAACAGGCCCGCCAGATAAAAGCGGCCATTGGGTGTAATCAATCCGTCGTAGGGCTGGCTGCCAATATCCTTGAACTTCTGGATGCGCGGTTTGGCGGGTTCGGAAAAATCCCCCACCCAGATCTCACCGGCGTCAAACAGACTCCAGACAAACCGATTGCCCGGCGCATCCGCCAAGCCCACCACTTTGGAACGTTGATCACCATCACCATAAGCCGATGGCACATCCGCCAGCAGCTCCAGCGTGTCCGCAGAAAACACTTTCACACCGCCGGGAACATAGTTCTGCGCCGCAACCAGGGTGCCATCCTGGGAAATGGCGCCACCGATGCTGTTGCCCGCCTGCATGATGCGGCGCTCAATCACGCCACGCAAAAGGTCCACCTTGCTCAAGCCGCCATCACGCCCGAATACATAGGCATAACGCCCATCCCGTGAATACACCAGCGAGGCATGGGACAGGTCGCCCAATCCCTGCACGCTGGCAATGGCAAGCCGTTTGCTGGAGTCCACCACCTGCACGCTGCCGGTGGCGCGTTCTATGATGACGCCCAAATCCCCCGTGCCACGCAACGTCGGCCCCGCACAGCCGGATACGGTGAACAAGGCCACGGCAAGCCATGCCGCCTGCAATTTTCTAGCGACCACTGGGGAAACCTTTCTGCAAATTGGAAACAATCCATTGCGCCTCTGCATCAGTCAAAAACCGCTGCCACGGTGGCATGGCCGTGCCGGGCCGCCCCTGCAGGATGACAAACTTGAGGTAGTCCGCTGGCTTGTCCTTCAAGACCTGCGGCAACAGGGCCGGTCCCAGGCCACCTTGGAGCGTTAATCCATGGCAGGAGCCGCAGTCCTGCCGCACCAGCGTAACCAACTCCATGCTGCGGGCGGTGCCGATGGCCGCCACTACCACAGGTGCGGGTTCAGACGCAAAAGCGAGAAAAGAACACAACAAACCGAGCGTCACCAAGCCCCCATTTACACCGGGAATGCGCTGTCGGACTAGAGGCAATTTTGCTGACACGTGGAGGTCTCGTCATTTGGATACCGAGGGAAATTATCCCGCTGCCAG
This sequence comes from Burkholderiales bacterium RIFCSPLOWO2_12_FULL_61_40, assembly GCA_001770935.1. Taxonomy (GTDB): domain Bacteria; phylum Pseudomonadota; class Gammaproteobacteria; order Burkholderiales; family Burkholderiaceae_C; genus Allorhodoferax. The sequence goes on from MESI01000061.1 coordinate 6,564, forward strand.
ACGGCAATTTGGACAAATTCCGGGGGAAAGCCCAAGTTTCGATGATGGACTTATGACGCATCAAGAATTTCACAGGTCCCAATGTCTGCCCCATTCAGATAGCAGCATAATTTGACGAGTGAGAACGTACTGAGGAACTCCGTGAGCAATCTATTGGCAGAAGAACAACGACCCGGCACACACCCTCACAATGGGACACCCTCGGGCACGGTGTACCTGGTCGGCGCCGGTCCTGGCGACCCCGATCTGCTGACTTTGAAAGCGGCTCGCTTGCTGCAGCAAGCCGACGTGGTGGTCTACGACAACCTGGTCAGCGAAGGAGTGATCCGCCATATCCATGGCAACGCCGAAAAAATCTACGTCGGCAAGGAGATGCATCGCCATACCTTGCCGCAGGATGAAATCAATGTGTTATTGGTGAAGCTGGCCCGACAAGGAAAAAAAGTCGTCCGCCTCAAAGGCGGAGATCCCTTTGTATTTGGACGCGGCGGTGAAGAGCTGGAAGTCTTGGTGGACCAGGGCGTGGCCTTTGAAGTGGTCCCCGGCATCACCGCCGCCAGTGGTGTTTCCTGCTATGCAGGCATTCCCTTGACCCACAGGGACTATGCGCAGTCCTGTGTTTTCACTACGGGGCACCTCAAGGACGGCACACTGGACCTGGACTGGGCTGCACTTGCACGGCCCAGCCAGACCGTGGTGATTTACATGGGACTGGGTGCACTGGCGGAAATTGCCAGGCAACTGGTTTTGCATGGCATGCCCGGCACCACACCTGCGGCCATTGTGGAGCGGGGCACCACCCCACGGCAACAGGTGATTGCCGGCACACTGGAAACCCTGCCAGATTTGGCGCGCACCGCTGCCCTGCAATCCCCTTCTTTGATCGTCGTGGGGCAGGTCGTTGCGCTCAACCCAAGGCTGCAATGGTTCAAACCACCGAAGGCCGTGTCGGCCAGCGCTTGATTGTCACAAAAATTCACATAAAAAGTGCCTGTAGCCCCCGTAGATAGTGCGCAGACAGCTACCAAATCAATAGCAACAGCAAGTACCTCACAAGGCACATGCGTTGGCCTTTCCAGCCATTTCTCCGGTGGTCGCGCCGCCCGAACTGTCTGCCACATCCTCCACCACGTCCAACGTGGTTTTATCGACCTTCAGCGTGCGCAAGGGGGTGCCAGGGAGTGCCCCGGAATCAATCCGTAACCAAGGCGACTCGGGCGTTGTCGACACGAATCGCGCAGGTCCGTCGGTGCGCACATACCCCAACAGTGCCCACCGTTTGGGGTCCACAATACTGACCAGACCCAGACTCGCGTTGGGCACGGCCAAACGCTCCTGGCTGTTGCTGATCCAAGACATGGAGCGGCCCAAGGCAGGCCAGCCCGGCAAAGCGAGTTCCGCCACTTTGCCGCGTGTATCCAAATGCGTCACCCGCAACCGAGCTCCGGCGCCATAGTGTGGCGTATCGGCTCCACCATGGGCCGTAATCACCGCATGGCCCGAATCCGCAAGGAAGAACTCCCGCGCCGGAGAGGGCAAAATGCTACGCTACGGGTTCAGATAGCCTGGCACAAACTGCCCCTCGCGGTACTGGAAATCGTGCACCAGGCCCAAACCAATTTCCGGTGCCGTGGGTTGGTAGCTGATCTCCCACAACTCAGGCACATCCGCCAAGGTGGCCACGAAACTTCCACGGGCCGCCGCTGTCTGAATTGCAGCTACCCCTGATGCGGTGGCGCCAGCCTTGTCGATGATTTGCAAAAGCTTGACGAGTTGGAGCTGTTCGTCCAGCACGGCCAAGGTGTGTGGGCTCCCATTGCCAATCGCCAACAAACTCGGATGCCCCGCACGGGGTACTGACAGCGCGGAGCCATTGGAGAGCAAACCTACACGTACTTCTGCCGCCAGTTGCGCCTGTTCCAGGTCCAGCCGCAAAATCCAGCCCGTCCGGGTGGCGATCAACGCGTAGCGTCCATCAGGCAGGTAATGCACCTGAGGCAACATTTCTTCACGCAGTACAAGGTGCCGCGTCGCAACCCCGCCCCCGGCAATACGCACGCCGGAGCCGTCGGCATCGATCGTTACGGTGCGCTTGCCAGAAACGGTGCTTGCTGGACATGCAGCAGACAATGAACCTTGCCCCTGCGCCCACGTCCGCAAGGAAGCACGAATATCGGACGCATCCCATTTGCCAACCGACGGCGGTAAGGGCTGCACCACCGGCTCACCGGCCCCCACCGGCATTGCGGGTGTAGCGGCCAGCGCCGGCCATGCCACGAACAATCCACACAGACAGCTCTGGATGAGCACCACCATTGTCTGTTGCGCAAGCACAGACAATGACGGCATCAAAAAGAAAACGGGTGCAGCGGGAGCCGACACCCGTTTCAACTGCATGGCACCAGAGGACATGCTGACTCCGGAACCTGCGCGTCCTACTGTTTGGTTGCCTTTACATCACCCTCTGCACCCAATCCAATGGTGTACCCGAGGGAGACATGGTGGAAGCGTCCGGTCGCGTGGTCGCCATGGATCGCCAGACCAAAGGGAATTGCCTTGCCTTCACCAGGGCTCTTGCGGGTAAAAGTCACCGTATAGGTATCGCCGCTTTTAGCCCCCTCAGCCTTGGCACCCAAAGTGCCGCCCTTCATCTGGCGCTCAGTGGCCACCATGCCATCAACCACCTTGGCACCCTTGGCGCTCTTCCATTGCACCAGCTCGTAGCTGCCTTCCTTGGCGTACTTGGTCTTTTTGTCGTCGGCACCAGGCATGGTGCGCGCATCCACATGGCAGGCCGCCCAGCACCCGACCTGGGAAGCCTGTGGCACCTTGGTATCCGGGAACATCACTGCGGCCTTGACTTCGTTATCCTTGTCACCCTTGTCCGCACCGCCCGCGGGCGCTTTGAACGTCAAACGAATGTAGAGGTTGCTGGCATCGTAGGCGGCCTGAACGCCCACCGGGTACATCATCGATTTGGGAGCACCCTTGGGCTCCAATTCCTTGTCGGCCAGGCGTTTGAAATTGAAGTTCAGCGTGCCCTTCTCTTCATGGCAGCCCACACAGGTTTCGCCCTTTTTCAAACCCGCAGTTCCGCTGTGGTCCGATTTTTTTCCAACCCACTCAATGGGCGTCACCCCTGCATGGAACACATTGATATCGCGTTTGGGAACTTTGCTCCAGTCAGGGGCTGCAAAAACCATCTGCGTGCCCACCGTCAGCGCTGTGCCCAACAAGAGCATGGAAACTGTCGTCTTTTTCATATGAAATTTTCCTTTCTTGGTTTCTAAAGCAGGTCGATGCAGAACATCGAACCAACACGATTGCCGACTACTCGTCTTCATCTTCTTTCATGCCCTTGGGCTTGTGGTGCGCAATGCCCTTGTGGCAGTCAATACACGTCTGTTTTTCGTCCTGGGCGATTTTGTGCATCTTGGCACCGCGCAGCTTTTGCTTTTCGGTGTCCATGCCGTCAAAGCTATGGCAGTTGCGACACTCGCGGGAATCGGAGGCCTTCATCCGCGCCCATTCATGCTCTGCCAAACGCAAACGATTCGCCTCGAATTTCTCCTTGGTGTCGATGGTCCCCATCAGCTTGCCCCACACCTCGGCACTGGCCTGGACCTTGCGGATCATCTTGTGCGACCAATCCTTGGGCACATGGCAATCGGAGCAGACAGCACGCACTCCGGTACGGTTTTTGTAATGGATCGTCTGTTTGTATTCCTGGTACACGTTGTCGCGCATCTCATGGCATGAGATACAAAATTCCATGGTGTTGGTTGCCTCCATCGCAGTATTGAATCCACCCCAGAAAAATATTCCGGAAAAGAAACCTATCGTGAGCAAGGCAATCAACGAATACTTTGCGCTCGGCTTTTTCAGGGTTGTCCACATATCAACAATCTTTGACGCCATTAATCTTCTCCAAACTCCACAAATAACCGAACAGGAATGCAATGGATAAAGGGGCTTTCGCCCCTCTATCGCTACATCAAGATACGCATAGTTGATTAGTAAATGTCATGTTGCGTGTTGTACACGTTGAACTTGCCGGTGGGTGTGATCATCTTGGGATCGGTAATCACTTTCTTCAGGGTCAAGGTCTTGTCGTCGTACACCACAATGGCCGACTGGTCTGTCTTGCCGCCCCACAGGGAAATCCAGACCTCCGTACCATCGGCGCTGTATTCTGGGTGCACTGCACGGCGGGTTGCCTTGGTCTCGGGCAAGCCTGAATCCTTGGCCACATTGATGGTCTTGAAGGGTTTGGACAGATCCGACATCTTCCACACCGACACCGACTCGGCAGTTTCCTTGTCCGAGTTCTGCGCGGAGTCTGCCCACAGGTGGGTGGACTTCGGATGGGTCTTCACAAACAAGTTCCCGGGAACGTGTTTAACCTCCTGCACCACCTTCCAGTTGAACTCTTTGTATTTGGCGAACTTGGGATCGTCAGAAGCGGTACTGATCAAGGTAACAACGTCTGCACCCAGGTGACCGGTAGCCCAGACAGGACCGAATTTCGGGTGTACAAAGTTGGCGCCGCGTCCAGGATGGGGGATCTTGGCCACGTCAACCAAGGCCGCTAATTTGCCCGTCTTCAAGTCCACTGCCGCAATCTTGTTGGAAGCATTGGCCGCCACCAGGAAATAGCGCTTGGATGCATCAAAGCCACCGTCGTGCAGGAATTTCGCCGAACCAATCGTGGTGGTCTTTAAGTTCTCGATATCGGAATAGTCGACTAACAGAATCTGTCCGGTTTCCTTGATATTGACCACCCATTCCGGCTTGATCTCCGAGGCAACAATCGAGGCGACACGGGGCTCAGGATGGTACTCACCATCCACGGTCATGCCGCGGGTGCTCACCACCTTGCGAGGTTTCAAGGTGTCACCATCCATGATCACGTATTGAGGCGGCCAGTAGGAACCGGCAATCGCGTACGTATCTTCAAAGCCTTTGAACTTCGAGGTGTCCACGGAGCGGGCATCAAAACCGATCTTGACTTCAGCTACAACGCCCGGCTTTTCCATCCACAGATCGATCAGCGACAAGCGGCCATCGCGGCCAATCACATACACATAGCGACCTGACTTCGACAGACGGGAAATATGCACGGCGTAGCCGGTTTTCACGATGCTGCGGATTTCCTTGGTATCGCCGTCAATCAAAGCAACTTCACCCGTGTCACGCAAGGTCACTGAGAACATGTTCTTCAGATTGAACTTGTTCATTTGTTTGCTTGGACGGTCCTTGACTGGAACAATGACTTTCCAAGAGTCCATGGTGTCCTTGAAGCTGTACTCCGGGGGCACATCCGGTGTGTTCTGGATGTACTTCGCCATCAGCGACAACTCTTCCTTGGTCAGGATGTCGTCAAAATTCACCATGCCGCCGTCGGTACCGTAGCCAATGATTTTCTCAAGGCGGGATTGGCCCAGAGCCAGCGTACCGCCCTCCGTCTTGGTGCCATCCTTGGCCGTCTTGGTCCAATGGGGTTCGAGGTTTTTGCCGGTCGCGCCCTTGCGCAAAACACCGTGGCAGCCAGCGCAACGCTCAAAGTAGATTTTTTTAGCCGCATCCTTTTCGGCTGTAGTCATCAAGGGGGCTTCTGGTTGCTTGTCTTGGGCCAACGCAGACATAGCGAGGCCAGTCAACATCACCGCTGCAGCAACGCCGGAAAGACGGGGGAACTTCATAATTCTTACTCCATGGTACCTTGCAGCCAACCCACCATATTGGTGGAAACCTGGGCCCGACGACGGCTGCAACAATTCGATTCGAGCGAAATAATTGTCTTCCGGCACCCCGCTCAACGTCCTTAACTTAGATTAACAAACAACAACAACGTCACACGAATCAGTGCGGAACCTGGATAATCACAAAAGCGAAAACCTTTGACTCCAACGCACGTTTGCACACAAGGCGCCAAAGGCTTCTTGCTTTAAGATCCACCCCCCTGTGATTGTTAAGCCACGAATTGAAAACCGCACCGACACTTTCTTTCGACAAGCTCGGCTGTAGCAAGGGCGGACGACAGCTCTTCCAGAACATTGATTGCACTTTGGAGTCCGGGCAATGGCTGTATATCGCTGGCGCCAATGGGGTGGGGAAAACCAGTTTGCTGCGAATGGTGTGCGGCCTGGCCCCCATTGAATCCGGTGAAATTTTCTGGAACGCGGCCCCCATCCATGCACAACGTGAAGCCTACCGGCAAGACCTGTGTTATCTCGGCCATCTCAACGCGCTGCAAGAGTCCATGACTGTCAATGAGAATCTGCGCTTTACAGCCGCAATGGGTGGTGTTGCGCCCGACGCGGAACAAACACGGGAAGTGCTGGCGCGTTTCGGCGTAGGAGGCCGGGGTCAACAATTGGCCCGGCATTTATCCCAAGGACAAAAGCGCCGCGTGGCCCTTGCCAGATTGGCTTTGAGGCAAGCCCGGTTGTGGGTACTGGATGAACCCTTTGTTGCCATGGATGAGGCCGGCGTGAACATGCTCGCGGATTTGATTGCAGAACATTTATCCAAGGGAGGTATGGCTGTCCTGACCAGCCATCAACAGGTGGCCATTGGGGCCATCCCCGCCCAAGTGCTGGAGCTGCGCGCATGATGGCGTTCACATTCAAACCCCTGGGCTTGGCGTCGGTCATGCTGGCCGTGTTGCGGCGCGAGGTGTCTTTGGCGATGCGCCAAAAGGGAGAGGTTCTCACACCCTTGGTATTCTTTGTGGTCATCGCCAGCCTGTTTCCACTGGGTATCGGTCCAGAGTCTGCATTGCTGTTGCGAATGGCCCCCGGTGTCTTGTGGGTGAGTGCATTGCTGGCGGCAATGCTCTCCCTGCAACGATTATTTGCGACAGACTATGCCGATGGCTCTCTTGAGCAGATGGCTCTTTCCCCCACCCCGCTGGGCCTGTTGGTGGCGGCAAAAGCGCTGTCCCATTTTCTTCTGTCGGGCCTGCCTTTGGTGCTGATGGCCCCGGTGCTGGGCCTCCAATTTGGCCTGGACAGTCAGGCACTGAAAATCTTAATGATTTCACTGCTATTGGGCACTCCGACCCTGAGCCTGATCGGCAGTATTGGCGCAGCCCTGACCTTGGGCGTGCGTGGAGCGGGGGTATTGTTATCACTGTTAATCTTGCCGCTGTATATTCCGGTCCTGATATTTGGCGCCGGTGCGGTAGAAGCTGACGCCGCCGGATTAGGCGCCAGCGGCCATCTTTCGCTGCTGGCAGCATTGTTGGTGCTCTCCTTATTTTTTGCACCTTTGGCCACAACGGCCGCCTTGAGAATTTCCCTGGAATGAAAATACGCGCAATTCATTGGTTTAAATATTCTTCGCCTCAGAATTTCTATTTTCTGGCCGGTCGTTTGTGGCCCTGGTTTGCCGTGCTGGCAGCTGTCCTGATGGCGGTGGGCTTGTGGATTTCGTTTTTTGTGGCCCCCACCGACGCTCAACAGGGCCAGGGCTACCGCATCATCTTTGTGCACGTTCCCGCGTCGCAAATGTCCATGTTCATCTACATGGTGATGGCCGCATGGGCAGGCTTGGGACTGGCTTTCAACACGCGCCTGTCCGGCATGATGGCTTCGGCCTTGGCGCCCACAGGTGCCCTGTTTGCCTTTCTTTCACTGATCACCGGGGCTTTGTGGGGCAAACCAATGTGGGGCGCCTGGTGGGTCTGGGATGCACGACTCACCTCTGAACTGATTCTCCTGTTTCTCTACCTGGGATTTCTGGCGCTGCAATCCAGCATTGACGACCCGCGCCGCGCCGACAAGGCCTGCGCCGTGCTGGCACTGGTGGGCGTGGTGAACGTGCCCATCATCTATTTTTCAGTCAAGTGGTGGAACACCCTGCACCAAGGGGCGTCGGTGTCCCTGACCAGCGCCCCATCCATGGCCAGCACCATGCTCACGGGAATGTTGGTCATGGTTGTGGCCTTTTGGATGTACAGCATTGCTGCAGCGCTGGCACGGGTACGTTGCATCATCCTGGAGCGTGAACGTCATACGGAGTGGGTCAAACATGCAGTGGAATAGTGTTTCCGAGTTCTTTGCCATGGGCGGTTATGCCCTTTACGTGTGGGGCAGCTTTGGGCTGACTGCGGCAGTCATGGTGATTGAAATGGTCTTAATTCGCAACCAACGGACGGAACTATTACGCGATCTTCGAAACGAACTGCGTTCAGAAAGCCCATCATCATGAAACCTCGTCACAAACGCGCCGCCCTCATTGGTGGGGGCCTGGCGGCACTTGGCCTTGCGGCCTATCTGGTACTCAACGCCTTTGAAAGCAACCTGGTCTTTTTCTTCACGCCCAGCCAAATCGCTTCAGGTGAAGCCCCCAGGAATCGAACTTTCCGCGTTGGCGGCATGGTCAAGGATGGCTCTGTCAAGCGTGACAATTTGACGGTAGCCTTCGTGGTGACCGATACCGCCAAAGAAGTCAGCGTGTCCTACACCGGCATCCTGCCCGATCTGTTTCGGGAGGGCAAGGGTGTCGTTGCACAGGGCAAGCTGGGGAATGATGGCCATTTCACCGCCACCGAAGTCCTGGCCAAACACGATGAAAACTATATGCCTCCCGAAGCGCAGCATGCGGTGGACCAGGCTCAAAAGTCCATCAAAACACTTAAATGAAGTTGCACAACGCGTGATCTTCGGTCCGCGCTGCAGTACAGCGTCCTCCCAATTGCTTAAAAATTATGATTCCTGAAATTGGCCATTTTGCGTTGATCCTGGCCCTGTTTGTGGCACTGGCACTGGGGCTTTTAAGCGTCATTGGCGGACAGCAAGGACGCGCCGACTGGATGGCGCTGGCCCGCCCTGGCGCACAGGCATTGTGGCTACTGACGGCGTTTTCTTTTGGGTGCCTCACTTACGCCTTCTATACCAACGACTTTTCCGTTTCGTATGTCGCACAACACTCCAACTCCAAGCTGCCGGGTCTGTACCGTGTGGCCGGGGTGTGGGGCGGACATGAGGGGTCGCTGTTGTTGTGGCATTTCATGCTGACGTCGTGGATGCTGGCGGTGTCCCTGTTTTCCCGCCAATTACCAGACGCCATGGTGTCCCGCGTGCTGGGGCTATTGGGGCTGGTTGCCGTCGGTTTTTTGCTGTTCATGCTGATCACCTCCAATCCATTCCTGCGCCTGAGCGATATTCCTGCCGATGGCCGGGATCTGAATCCCTTGCTGCAAGACCCCGGGCTGGTTTTCCATCCACCGATGCTGTACATGGGCTATGTGGGCTTTGCCATCCCTTTCGCTTTTGCAATTGCCGCTTTGCTCAATGGCCGCCTTGATGCAGCTTGGGCGCGGTGGTCCAGACCGTGGGCCACTGCCGCATGGTTATTCCTAACCCTGGGCATTGCACTTGGCTCCTGGTGGGCCTACTACGAATTGGGTTGGGGTGGCTGGTGGTTTTGGGACCCTGTAGAAAACGCATCTTTCCTGCCCTGGCTGGTGGGCACCGCACTGATCCATTCACTGGCGGTTACGGAAAAGCGTGGATTGTTCAGAAACTGGACCATTATTCTGGCGATCACCGCGTTTTCGCTGAGCCTGCTGGGGACCTTTCTGGTGCGCTCAGGGGTCTTGACCTCGGTCCATGCGTTTGCCAGCGATCCCAAGCGGGGTGTATTCATCCTGCTGTTTCTATCGGTTGTCGTCGGTGGCTCGCTGACACTGTTCGCCATGCGTGCAAGCAAGGTGCGCTCTGGCGGCTCGTTCGCGCTGGTGTCGCGCGAAACATTTCTACTGGTCAACAATGTGCTGCTGACCACCGCTGCTGCCAGCGTACTGCTGGGCACCCTGTATCCGCTGATCATTGATGCGCTCAACCTGGGCAAGCTGTCGGTGGGGCCACCCTACTTCAACGCCGTGTTTGCACCCATCATGGTGCCGGTTTTGGTGTTCATGGTGATTGGCTCTTTCGCTCGCTGGAAAAGCGACAGTGCTACTGCGTTGATGCAAAGACTAAGTCCCGTCGCCATGGTGTCCATGGTTCTGGGAAGCACAGCCCCCTTGCTGGCCGGCGCCTGGTCGGCGCTGGCCGCGCTCGGCCTGACCCTGGCATTCTGGATTGTGCTGGCGTCCTTGCTGCAAATTTATCGGCAACTCCGGGACACCGTGGGTTGGACATCCACACCGGCGTCATTTTGGGGCATGCATGTGGCCCACATTGGCATTGCCGTGTGTGTAGTGGGCATCACCATGGTCAAGGGATATGAAACCGAAAAAGATGTGCGCATGGTGTTGGGAGATACCGTGTCGGTCGGTGGCTACACCTTTCGTTTAACCGGTATTCGCGCGGAAGCGGGACCCAACTACAACGCCGATGTGGGCGATGTGGAACTGATCCGCGATGGCCGCGTTCTAAAAACCCTGCACCCAGAAAAGCGGAACTATTTTTCGTCCACCATGCCGATGACAGAAGCAGCCATTGACACCAGCTTGGTCCGTGACGTGTACGTATCTCTGGGGGAGCGACTGGAAGATGGCAAAGCCCCTGCCTGGGCGATGCGGGTTTACCACAAGCCGTTTATCACCTGGATCTGGGGCGGCTGCGTGTTGATGGCTTTGGGTGGCGCAATGGCAGCACTGGACCGGCGCTATCGCAGAAAAAGCACGGCACCTGCGACCGCCCCCATCCCTGGCGGGGCATTGGCATGAAAAAGACACTGATCCCTCTGGCCATCTTCCTGGTGTTGGTGGTGTTTCTGGCGATCGGCTTGACGCGCGATCCCCACGAAGTACCGTCACCGCTGATCAACAAACCGGCCCCCGCGTTCACTGCACCGCGGTTGCATGCTGTCAATCAGCCCTTTTCCGCCAAAGACATGCTGGGTCAGGTCTGGTTACTCAATACCTGGGCGTCCTGGTGCGTGGCCTGCCGACAGGAGCACCCGGTGCTGATGGAACTTGCCAAGACCAGGGCACTGCCCATCGTCGGATTGAACTACAAGGACCAGGATGCCGATGGATTGAAATGGCTGGCCCGTTTCGGCAACCCTTACGACACCACCGTAACAGACAAGGACGGGCGCATCGGCATTGACTACGGTGTCTATGGTGTACCTGAATCCTTCTTGATCGACAAAGCGGGTGTCATCCGTTACAAGCAGATTGGCCCGGTAACGGAGGAAGCCTTGCAGGACAAAATCCTGCCACTGGCGCGGGAGTTGCAAAAGTGATGCAAAAATACTGGTTCGCCTTTTTTTTGGCACTGCAAAGTGCCGCGCCCTCTTACGCTGCCGAGGCAACACCCTTGGCAGAGGACCCGGTCGTCGAGCAACGGCTCATTGCCATTTCCGAAGAAATGCGTTGCCTCGTCTGCCAAAATGAGTCTTTGGCTGGGTCCCGGTCCGACCTGGCAATGGATTTACGCCGCGAGATTCGCACACTTATCAAAGCAGGGAAAACAGACGCTGAAGTCATGGACTTCATGGTCAGCCGTTATGGCGATTTTGTGCGGTACCGCCCGCCCGTCAAGCCCATTACCTGGATGCTATGGTTTGGCCCCTTTCTTTTGCTCATCGGCGCATTGGTCGGTTTGGTACGCATGGTGCGACGCAACCAAGGCAGCGCAACCGCTCCCACGCTGGACACGGCCCAGCGTGAAAAAGCGCAGGCCATTCTCCAAGATACGGAACTCCTCCCATGATCGGTTTTATAGCAGCCACAGCGATATTGACGCTGTTGGTGGTCGCCTGGATGGCACGCGCGCTGTTGCGCCCCACAACGGAAATCGGGGTTTCCAGTCAACGGTTGAACGCGGCTATCTACCGCGATCAACTGCAAGCGCTGGAACGTGACCTGGTCCGCGGAACGATCAGTCCGCAGGACTATGCGTCCACACAAGACGAACTGAAGCTGCGTCTTTTGGACGACACTGAAGAGACCCCTTCAAGCCCGTCGATGCGGGAAACTGGTTTTTTGACCGCTAGGCGCACTGCAGCCGCAATTGCGTTGGCACTCCCCCTGGGTGCCGCAGGCATGTACTGGTGGCTGGGCAATCCGTCAGCGATTGATCCTTTGGCAACGCGGACTGCCAGCAATGAAAAAGTCATCCAAATGGTTGACACACTGGCTGCGCGTCTAAAAGCCAATCCCGACAACCCCAAGGGTTGGGCCATGCTGGCGCGTTCCTACAAAGTCATGGGACGCTGGGAGGAAGCCGAACAAGCCTTTGCCAATGCCGGTGATGCTGTCAACACGGACGCGGATTTGCTGGTTGAATATGCCGATTTGCTTGCCACGCGTGCAAATAGCATCGAAGGAAAACCCCTGGAACTGATCAATAAGGCGCTCCTGGCGGAACCCAAACACCCCACAGGTCTGATGATGTCTGGCATTGCGGCTTATCGTCGCTCCGATTTTTCGACCGCAGTGGTGCAATGGGAAAAACTGTTGGCCGTGCTCGAGCCGGGCTCACCCGATGCCCAGCAAATTGAAGCGGATATTGCGGACGCGCGCGCCAAGATGGGGTCACCTGCTTTAAACCAGGTTAAGCCACAAGGCACAAAGACCCAGACCGGCGCCGACGCCAATACAGGTCAGCTGCCGCCGATCGATTCCGGTTCCGGGGGGCCGATGACCCAGGAAAAAATCAACCAGATGGTTGAACGTCTGGCGAAACGTCTGGAGTCCAACCCGCAAGACCTGGCTGGCTGGGCGCAGCTTGCGCGGGCCTACAAGGTGCAAGGTCGTCTGGCTGAGGCGGAACAAGCTTATGTAAAGGCAGGAAAGCTGGTTGAAAGTGACGCCAGCTTACTTGCCCAATACGCAGATCTGCTGGCCATGCGTGCGGGCAATAAGCTTGAGGGGCGGCCGCTGGTGCTGGTGAACAAGGCGCTTGCATTAAATCCCAAGCACCCCATGGCCCTGATGATGGCGGCTTCTGCCGCATACCGGCGCACCGACTATCCGCAGGCCATCTCCTATTGGGAAAAAGTACTTACAGTGCTGGACCCCGGTTCAAGTGATGCATCGCAAGTCAAGGCCGAAATCGCAGATGCCAAAGCCAGGGCCGGATTGGTTCAGTAGCTAGGCGCCGCGCACCAGGCGCCGGGCCATGCCGGGCGAAAGCCACAGGCTGTTGTCAGCATCAACAATCAATGCATCCAGTCCGTGAATTTGCTCCACCCAGGCGCGCCCTTCTTTGGCGCCTGCCACCATAATGGCGGTCCCAAGCCCATTGATGGCGTCAAGCTGTGTACTGATCAGTGCAACGCCGTGCGGTCCGTGGGTCGGATAGCCTGTCTTGGGGTCAAGTATGTGGTGCAATCGCTTGCCACCTTGCATCACAAAGCGCTCGTAGTCACCTGAGGCGGCTATGAAGCCCTCATTCAAAGTCACCGCGCCGAGCAACTTTTCAGGCTGCCGTGGGTCACGCAAACCGATGTGCCAGGGACGGCCATTGAGTTGCCCGGCCACCAGCACATCACCGCCGCCGTTAAGCATCGCATTGGATATTCCCAGGCGTTTTATTTGCTGCATGCCGGCCTGCAAAATGGGAAGCTTGGCAATGCCGCCCAAGTCCAGACGCATTCCTCGTTTTGCCAAGTATGCCGTGCCCGCGCTGGTATCCAGAACCAAGCCATTCTTTTGACCAACCAGGCTCAATTGCGATGCAACTTGCTGCGCTGTGGGGATGCTTGAATGGCGAGCGCCAAAATCCCAACCACGCAAGGAGCCGACCGTCGCGTCAAAACGTCCTGCGCTATTTTGTGCGGCCAGACGCGCCATCTGAAGCACCTGCATCAATTCTGGAGGAACTGGCACAGGCTGCACCCCGGCAGCCAGATTAATGGCATTGAGCGCACTGGTGCTGTGGAATCGGCTCATCATGTCCGCTAAACGGACCATTTCTGCGAACGCCGCCTCAGCGGCGAGTGGCAGCGCCGAAACGTCGCTTCCTTGAAGTGTCAGGTCCACCCGCGTCCCCATCAAAGTCCGGGAGGACTGGTAAACGTCCACGCTGGCCTGCGCCGGTGCAATCACCAAGCCGCAAGCCAGCAGGGGCAAAGCAAATACCACTTGGCGGCGTCTGAACTGTATGGGGGTAGTGCTGGGTGAACGCATGATTTTTCGCAAAAAATAGGTCAGCGGGATTGATCCACCATGTAGGCAACTGCAGCCTTGATTTCGTCGTCGGTCAGAGCCGGACTGCCACCACGCGCCGGCATCTGTCCCTTGGCGCCTGTGAATCCTTCCGTTGCATGCTTTAGCAAAACGTCGTTGCCCTGGGCAATGCGTGGAGCCCAATCCGCCTTATCGCCGGGCTTGGGTGCACCGGCAACGCCTGCTGCATGGCACAGCGCGCATGTCTTTCCAAAGACGGACTTGCCAACCGTGTTCTCTGCTACAGGTGCAGGTGCGGGAGCAGCAGCGGGTGCGGGCGAAGCAGCAGGTGCAGCGCTGTCTTTTTGCCCGCAGGCAGCCAATAGTGCCAAGCTCAATGAGGCCAGCAAGGCGGTGGATTTGTTCATGGGTTCTCTCCAAAAAAATAATTGAATTCAGCCGTAGCAAAAGTCGGAAAACCGATATTCATACGCCACACGCATTATCGGCCGAATGAATTTGAGTTTTCCCGAAAATTCCTGATCTGCGTCAAGGAAGAAGTTGTGCATTTCAATCAATATTCCCGCTGCCAAAAAAGTAAGGCAACTCCCATCAAAACCTAGGGATTCCCTGGTCTGATCGGGCCCATCAAAACTAGGATCACATCATGAGTCAAGACGAAAAGCTGACAACCTCTGCGCGGACGGGTATCGGACGCCGTAGTTTCATCAACACTGCCGCCATCGCCAGTTTGGCAGGCGTGGTGGCCTGCACTGAAAAGCCCGGAAACGCCGCAGCACCTGCGGCTCCCGCACCGACCGCTGGTGGTCATGATGCCGGGAATGGTACCCATCTGAAACCGGGTGAGCTAGACACCTATTACGGCTTGTGGAGTGGCGGCCACAATGGCGACATGCGCGTATTGGGCTTGCCTTCCGGTCGTGAAATTCACCGCATTCCCTGCTTTGTGCCAGACGCGCTGGTTGGCTGGGGTATTACCAATGAATCCAAGAAGGTCATGGGCACCAAGGCTGACGGCAGCTTGAAATACACCGTAGGCGACACCCACCACACGCACGCGTCCTATAAAGATGGCAACTATGATGGCCGCTACGCGTTCATCAATGACAAGATCAACGCACGTATCGCCCGCATTCGCCTGGACTATTTTGTCTGCGACAAGATCACTGAACTGCCCAATGTGCAGGGTTTCCACGGAATATTCCCAGACAAGGCCGACCCCGTCGATCCCAAGATCAACTACACCACGCGTGTGTTCTGCGGCGGTGAATTCGCCATTCCGGTTCCCAATACGGGGACAGACGACGGCAGCAAGTACCGCTCACTATTCTCCTGCGTGGACGCGGAGAGCATGGAAGTGCGTTGGCAAGTCATGATTGATGGCAATTGCGATTTGGTCGCAACGTCCTACGATGGCAAACTGGCGGCCACCAACCAGTACAACGTGGAAAATGGTGTCCACTACGAGGACATGATGTCCGCCGAACGCGACGCCTGCCTGTTCTTCAACGTAGCCCGTATCGAACAGGCCGTCAAAGATGGCAAGTTCAAGACCTACGGCGACTCGAAGGTGCCAGTCGTGGACGGCTCACATGACGCCAACAAGGATCCCAAGACCGCATTGACCGCTTATGTGACAGTGCCCAAGAATCCCCACGGCGTCAACGCCAGCCCCGACGCAAAATACTTCATCTGCGCAGGCAAGCTTTCACCCACCGGCACCGTGATTGAACTGGCCAAAGTGTTGGACTGGTTTGATGGCAAGCTGGAAAAGCTGGACTCCGCCATCGTCGCCGAAGTCGAACTGGGCCTGGGCCCGCTGCACACCGCCTTTGACGGCCGTGGCAATGCGTACACCACGCTGTTCCTGGACAGTCAGGTGGTCAAATGGAATGTTGAAGCTGCAATCAAGTTCCACGCAGGCGACAAGAGTGCGAAGTACGTAGTAGATCGCCTTGATGTCCAATACCAGCCCGGCCACTTGAATGCCTCGCAGTCCGAGACCCGTGCCGCCGACGGAAAATACCTCGCCGTAGGCTGTAAATTCTCCAAGGATCGCTTCTTGCCGGTCGGCCCCTTGCATCCTGAAAATGAGCAGCTTATCGACATTTCAGGCGAAAAAATGGTCTTGCTGGCGGATCACCCCGTACGTGGTGAACCCCATGATTTCATTATTTTCAAACGCGATTTGGTGCGACCCAAACAGGTGTACACCTTGGAAGAGTTTCCGTTGGCAATCAAGGATCCCAAAGAATCCGGCGTATTCCGCAACGGCAAGAAGGTCACTGTCAAGTTGACTTCTCAAGCCCCGGCATTCAGCATGCGCGAGTTCAAGCTCAAGAAAGGTGATGAAGTCACCTTGATTCTTACCAACCTGGACAAGGTGGAAGACTTGTCACACGGTATTGCCATTCCCAAATACAACGTTCAATTTGTCGTCAATCCGCTGGAGACCGCTTCGGTCAACTTCGTGGCCGACAAACCGGGTGTATTCTGGCTGTACTGCACCAACTTCTGCCATGCGCTGCACTTGGAAATGCGCACGCGCATGGTTGTCGAAGCGTGATGTGACAGGGTGAGTCCGGCGGCGCGTGGGCAGCAACCCCACTGCCGTCATGCAAACGCCGCCCTGTGGCGGCGTTTGTTTAGAATGGTTTAGTCTATGAACATGCGATACCAAAAATGGGCGGCCAGGGTGGATTTCTACCTGGTCGCATTTTTTATGCTGCTTGCCGTATGGGCGGGCGGTGCGAACGCGAACTCTGGCTCCTATGAGGCTGCACTGCCTGCAGAACTCAATACTGCCAAAAATTTGTGCGCCATGGTGCCTTGTGCCGAAGTATTTCCCGGTGCCAAGAGCTTTTCCGAGCGCATGGGACAGCCGCCCTATGTAGAGGCCTATGGTGCCCCTGAAGGTGAAAAGAAAAAACTGCTGGGCTACGTCATGTTGTCCACGGACATCACAGACACCCCGGCGTACTCGGGCAAACCAGTGATCACACTCATTGGCATGGATACCCAAGGTCGCTTTGTCGGTACCAAAGTGCTCAAACACTCCGAACCCATCCTGCTGTTGGGCATCCCGGAATCCGCTTTATTGAACTTCAATAAGCAGTACATCGGCAAATCGGTGACCGACAAGATTGAAGTAGGCCAGTCACGTCCCGATGAAGGGGTACTGGGTGTGGATGCAATTTCGGGCGCTACCGTGACGGTGATTGCACAAAACCAGGTCATGGTGACCTCGGGCACTGCGGTGGCGCGTCAGGTTGGAATTCTCGCACCCACGGTGCGTATTCCAGCGCGTTATGCCGTTAGTGGTCAGCGCCTCAGTTGGGCGCAACTGGTCAAGCAAGGTGGCGTTCAGCGCCTGCTGGTCAAGCCTGAACAAGTCGGCCAAGATCGCAGTAGTGTGCCTTTTATTGAACTGTGGTTCGGCGATCTCAATCACCCGGATGTTGGCATCAGCCTGTTGGGTGAAAACAGTTGGAATAACCTGCGCTTGCGGCTTAAAGAGGGTGAACACGCTTTTTTTATCATCCGCACCGCAGGCATTGAATCGTTCAAGGGTTCAGGGTTTGTACGCGGCGGTATCTACGACCGCGTGCAGGTCAAACAGGGGGCGGATTCCTTTACCTTTCGTGATTTGGACTATGTGAATTTGTATGGTTTGGAAGCCGCTGGTGCTCCCGTATACAACGAATCGGCCATTTTCGTGATTCGTGCCCAAGCTTTCTCACCAGCGTATCCCTGGAAACTGGCGTTTCTGGGCAATCGGGTAGACCGGGCCACGGGGACTCGCAGCTTCACCACGTTCGAGGCCAAGTACTGGATGGACGCCGACTTGCTGGAGGGTGGGCGCCCTGAGGTAGAGGAAGCGGCCGCCCCATGGGTGCAGGTGTGGAAAACCCGCGCCGTCGGGATTGCCTTGTTTGCCGTGCTGCTGATTGCAGTGGCCACGGTATATGCCTTCCGGGAAACGCTGACACGCCGTTCCACGCACAAAAACAAGTGGCCGGTGAATATTTTCAAATACAGCGCCTGGGCCTTGAGTATCGGTTTTGTCGGTTTTGGCGTCATGGCCCAGCCATCAATCACACAGGTGCTGACCTGGTTCCACTCCTTGCTTTTCCAGTGGACCTGGTCGCTTTTTCTATCCGACCCCTTCATTTTCCTGTTCTGGATTTTCATCATCCTGACGGTGTTTCTGTTTGGCCGGGGTCTGTTCTGCGGCTGGATGTGTCCTTTCGGATCTCTCTCCGAGGCGATGTACAAGGTGGGGGGAATGATAGGACTGAAGCGTTTTCAGGGTCATTTACCGCGCCATTGGCACGACCGGCTGAAGTGGGTCAAGTACGCGATATTTTTTGGACTACTGACCATCTCCATGTTCTCCATGGGGTTGGCGGAAGTGCTGGCCGAGGTTGAGCCTTTCAAAACCACCTTTCTGGTCGGCATCAGCAACCGTGCCTGGCCCTATGGCCTGTTTGTGTGTGTGCTGCTGGGCATGTCCCTCTTTATCGAACGCCCCTACTGCAAGTACATCTGCCCACTGGGTGCGGCACTGGCTATGCCCAGCACGTTCCGCTGGTTTGGCCTGCGCCGCAAGCAAGACTGCAACAGTTGCAAAGCTTGCGCCGTAGGCTGCGGTTCGCTCGCCATAGATGCAGCCGGACGCATTGACCACCGTGAATGCCTGCACTGCCTGGACTGCATGGTGCTGTATACCGACGTCAAGGGCTGCCCCCCCTTGGCGAAGGAGCGCAAACGCCGCGAGCGCCATGGGCTGGAAATCACGCCGATTGGCCGCGATGGGTACTTCTTTCCTATCCATCCGGTGGAGCCCGATGCCAAGCCCAACACAGGGCCGGATCCCCGCATGCCCACCGACCCGGCGACTCCCCCGCACAAGGCCGACGCCAAGGGCCTGAAGTGGATCTGGCTGGAACTACGTGACCATTTGTGGCCCTGGAGTGCCGAAGGCTGGGCTTCCCAGCGTGCCTTGCAGGTAGCGGGTTTTTCACTCGCCTTGGCCGCTACTGTGGCCTGGGTGCTGGTTGGCACCGGCAGAATTTCAGAAACTGCCATCATCGGCTGGTGGTTTGGCTGGAGTGTGTACGAGGTACTGATTCGGCTATCGGGGCGCCGCTATGTAAAAGACGGCCCATGGTGGCAAGACAATTACCGCTATGCCAGCGTGATGGACATGTTGTGTTATGTGGGCTTCAAGAACCTTCTTATTGGCGCAGCTTTGTTCCTGTCACTCAGAGCGCTTGGTCTGGTGATGGGATGATGCCGGCATGAGGTGCTTGCTAGGTTTTATTGGGTGTTGGGTCCTGTGGGCAGGTGCGCAAGCGGCGACGCTGCACATCAGACCCGGCGACTCCTTGCAACAGGCCATCAACACCGCCCATGCGGGGGATGTGCTGGAGATTGAGCGGGGCCTGTACACCGGCAACTTTCTGGTCAATAAGCCACTGACGCTGCGTGGTATCCAGCGCCCCACGCTGAGTGGCGGGTTTCACGGCGATACGGTTCGGGTGGTCTCGCCCGATGTGGTGCTGGAAGGGTTGATCGTGCGCGATTCCGGGGACAGCCTCAATGACCAGAATGCGGGTGTTTATATCTACCCAGGCGCACACCGTGCGGTGGTGCAGCACTGCGACCTCAGCTACAACCTGTTTGGCCTGTGGATCGAAAAAGCCAATGACGTGCGCGTGGAAGCCAACCTGATCACGGGAAAGCGCGAGTACAACTCCTCGCAGCGCGGCAACGGCGTGCAGCTCTACAACACCAAAGGTGCGCGCATCATCGGCAACAACATCAGCTTTGTGCGAGATGCCCTGTATGTGGATGTCTCGCACCACGCGATCTTTCGCGGTAACAAGCTGCACCACAGCCGTTACGGAACCCACTACATGAACTCCTACTACAACCTGTGGGAGGACAACGACAGCTACTACAACCGGGGCGGCCTGGCCTTGATGGAGGCACGCGACCAGGTGGTGCGCAACAACCGCACCTGGGGCAACTCCGACCACGGCATCATGCTGCGCACCATGCAGGACTCGGTCATTGAAAACAACACCATTGCCGGCAATAACCGCGGCCTGTTCATCTACGACGTGGAATACGTGAAAATCCGGAACAACCTTGTAGTGGATAACCATGTGGGCGTACATCTGTCGGCAGGGTCCACGCGCAACGAAGTGGAAGGCAACGATTTCATTTCCAACCGCGAGCAGGTGCGCTACGTGGGTGCGCGTGATGAATCCTGGGGTGCAAAAAGCGGCAACCATTGGAGCAATTACCTGGGCTGGGACCGCGATGGCAATGGTATGGGGGACGTGCCCTACGAGGCCAATGACATGGTGGACCGCCTGAGTTGGCGCTACCCCGGCATCAAGCTGCTGTTGGCCAGCCCCGCGGTGCAGGCACTGCGCTTGGTGGCCCAACAATTCCCGGTGCTGCGTGTGCCCAGTGTGGTGGATCCCAAGCCGCGCATGCAGCCCAACAACAAGCAATGGAGCCAGTGGCGTGACAAGCACTATCCCGGTCAGTAAATCGGCGGCCTCGCCAGGCCTTGCCATCCAAGCCAGTGGTGTCCGCAAGCATTATGGAGGGTTGCACGCTGTAGATGGGGTGGACCTGAGCGTGCAGTGCGGCGAGATTTTTGGCCTGATCGGCCACAACGGTGCAGGCAAGAGCACGCTCTTCAAAATGATGCTGGGGTTGATTGAACCCAGCGCGGGCGAAATTCTGGTCAATGGCGCATCAGTACGGGGACGGGATTTCCGGGCAGCACGCCGCCACATCGGCTACTTACCCGAGAACGTGGTGCTCTATGACAATCTGAGCGGCCTGGAAACCCTGCGATTTTTCGCCAAACTCAAAGGTGCCCCCGTTGAGCAATGCGCACCGGCGCTGAAACGCGTCGGCTTGGCCCAGGCGGCAGCGCGGCCGCTTCGAGAATACTCCAAGGGTATGCGCCAGCGCCTGGGCTTTGCCCAGGCCCTGCTGGGGACGCCGCGGGTACTGTTCCTGGATGAACCAACCAACGGCCTGGATCCACAAGCCATCCGCGATTTTTACGCCACCCTGCGCGAGCTGTGCAACGATGGGGTCACCATCGTTATCACCTCGCACATCCTGGCCGAATTGCAAGAGCGGGTAGACCGCCTGGCCATCATGTCAGAGGGGAAGATTCAGGCCTTGGGCAGTGTGCAGGAATTGCGCGACCAAATGCACATGCCGCTCAATATCGCGCTGCGCCTGGCACCCGACGATATCGCCCCGGTACGCCGCCTGCTGGAGCAGCTGGCCGGCGTGAACACAACAACCACCGCCGAAGGAGTTCGGTTGAGTTGCCCACGCGCAACCAAGATGGTGGTTTTGAGCATGGTCTCTGAACTGGGGGTCAGGTTGCTGGACTTGGATATCCAGGAACCTTCGCTGGAAGACGTATTTTTTGGATTTTCGGACTAAGGTGAAACAATGGAATGGACCCAAATCCTGACGCTGGCAACAAAAGAATTCCGTGACCGTTTGCGCAACCGGTGGGTGCTGGCCGTGGCCTTGGTATTTACCGTTTTTTCTCTGGTGATCACCTATTTTGGTGGTGCCCAACAGGGTCAGCTGGGCTTGCGTTCCATCGAGTTCACCATCGCCAGCCTGGTCAGTCTGGTGATTTACCTGATCCCTCTGATTGCCCTGTTGTTAGGTTTTGATGCGGTGGTGGGAGAACGCGAACGCGGTTCACTGGATTTGCTTCTGGCGCTGCCCATTACCCGGCTGGAACTGCTGCTGGGCAAATACCTGGGGCTGGCTGCCGCCCTCACGCTGTCCACCCTGGCGGGTTTTGGCTTGGTGGCCGTGCTGTTGTTTCGGCAATTCAGCTGGCCGGGGCTGTACCACTACCTGGGCTTCATGGTGAGCTCGGTGTTACTGGGGCTGGCGTTTTTGAGTCTGGCAGTACTGATGTCGGTGATCGCACGGGAACGCACCCGCGCATCGGGCCTGGCCATTGCCCTGTGGTTCTTCTTTGTGCTGGTATTTGACCTGCTGTTGCTGGGGGGACTGGTTGCCACGGGCGGAAGTTACGGGGGAGACGCTTTTGCCTACCTGCTGCTGCTGAACCCGGCCGATGTGTTTCGTATCCTCAATGTGTTCTCGCTGGACGATGTGCGCACCCTGTACGGGCTGGCCAGCATCGTGCCAGCGGCTCTGGCCAAGCCCTGGCTGATGGGCTCAGTCATGTTGGGATGGATTGTTGTGCCATTGGCACTAGCCCGTTGGAGATTTCGCGCATGAACAAAACCTACCCTTCCTATTTTCTTGCCGCTTTGCTGAGCGTCGCGCTGCTGGGGTGTAACCAGTCCAACACGGCCCAAGCACTGGCACCCGTAGAAATTGACGCCCACACCACCTGCGATCTGGACGGCATGCAACTGGCCGATTACCCTGGACCCAAAGCGCAAATCCGCTATGCCGGGCAGGACGCGCCCGTGTTCTTTTGTGACACAGTGGAAATGTTCCATACCCTGCTGGCGCCTGAACAGGTCAGGGCCATTGAGACAGTCTACGTGCAGGACATGGGCAAGGCCGACTGGGACCAGCCGCGCGGCAACTGGATGGACGCCAAGACAGGCATTTACGTGCTGGGCAGCAAGCGTCACGGTTCCATGGGACCCACGATCGCGGCCTTCTCACGGGAGGCCGATGCCCAGAACTTCATCCAACAATGGGGCGGCAAGCTCCTGCGCTATGGCGAAGTCAAGCTTTCCATGGTGGACCTCAGCGGCGGCGCATTACATGACACCCCGATGTAGCTGAGTTCGTGCGCCTGCCCATCTTTAGCCGCCTGCGTTGGTTGTTCTTGGCCAGTCTTGTCGCTGCCGTGGCACTGTGGCTGGCCTACGGGCGCATGCCAGCCCATGGCGTGCCGCCTGCGGCTGAACTGGACGATTTTTGTGTGGTGGCACCGCCGACCCCTTATGACCCCAAGTCCGGACGCGATCCGCTTGTGCCACGCCCCGTACCTGCCGATGCCCGTTGCCCGGTGTGCGGCATGTTTCCGGCGCGTTCGCCCGAATGGGCGGCGCAGGTCATTTTCTCCAATGGGGATGCGCAGTTTTTCGATTCACCGCTCACCCTGTTCATCTACCTTCAAGACGTTGGCCGCTACAGCATTGGACGCCAGGCCAACGAGATTGCCGCAAGCTATGTGAATGATGCCGACAGAGCTGGCTGGATTCGCACGACAGATGCGTTCTACGTGCATGGCTCCAACGCCCTGGGGCCCATGCGGCTTGGCAATTTACCTGCTTTTTCCAGCGCTGCAGGCGCCCTACGCTTTGCGCGCGTACGCGGCGGAGCGGTACTTCGCGCCTCCGAAATCAAGCCACCCTTGCTGCACACGCTGATGGTTCCACGACGCCACGCCCATACCGAGCAGGCGCGCGAATAGTCTGACTGCGTCAACTCAGCATCACAGTCTGGCCCTGCCGGTCAAAGGGAATAAACGTTCCCAGTGTTCCAGCCTTAATCGCCTCGACCATTTGCTGCAAGGGTTTTTCAGCAGCCTCACTGCTGGGTGCAACCCCACCGCTACCGGACATTGCCGCAGCAAAAACGATGCTCCATTCTTGGCCAAATTGACTGGACTCTCGCACCAAACCTGCGAAGCTGGACACTTCTTCGGGGGTTTTGTCGACACACATAAGTGGAACAAGTGCACCGCCCTGCCCGGCCTGAAAACGCTCACGCTGGGCTGCCGTGCTGTCAGCGGGAAGCTCTGCTCCTGCAAATACAAAGAGCAATCGCTGTGGTTCTTCTTGCTGTTTTGCTGCCATCAGCAAATCATCGAAACTGGAAATAGTCATGGTTGGATTTCTATCAAAAAAACTCAAAAAAGGTCAACATCCATCGCTTCAGAGGCCTGCTCCACCAGTTCGCCTGCCAGCACCAGTTCCTGGTAACTGCACACCTGGTTTCGGCCATGCTCTTTTGCATAATAAACAGCCTTGTCGGCGCGACCAAATGCACCGCCCGGCGTATCGTTTTCCTTCAACACAGAAAAACCGATACTGATGGTGATGTTTCCTACTTGGGGGAAAACATGCCCTTGCACACTGCTACGCAAGCGCTCCAAAGCGTTTTTTGCATCCCCCGCGTTATCGCAACGCATCAAAATAACAAACTCTTCCCCGCCAAAACGGTACAACTGGTCATGAAACCGGAAATTATTCCGCATGAGACGCGCCATCAACAACAACACCTCATCGCCAATCAGGTGACCAAAGTTGTCATTAACCCGCTTGAAGTGGTCAATATCAAGCATGGCCAGCCAATAGCTGCCGTTCGGCCCCGCCATGCGACGCTCTGGATGCGCCTCATCAGCCACAAAGGTATCTTGCTCTGCCGTAGCCTTAAAAAAGGCACCATCAAAGGTCTTGCGGTTGAGCAATTCCGTCAGTGCATCCTTTTCTCCATAATCCAAAAGGCCATGAAGGTTTTGATAGGTTAGGACTATGCCCGCTATGACCGCTTCTGTCTGCGCCGAAACAGCCAGTTTTGATTCAATTTCCAATACAGCCCATACACCCTGACCACCACCAATGGGAAATATCGTTGTATGGGGACCAATCCCCACATGAACGACCTTGCCGCGTTCATAGGCCTCTTGTCGCCCAGGAAAATCAACCAGCTTGGGAAGTGCATCCCAATTGGTCCAAGCTGCGTCACGCAAAGGCTGTGTATGCTGCGCATCCAGGCGCGCCCGCGTCAAGCAGCGCCGGTCTTCACCGTCACCCACGACGCGCACAAGCCAAGTGGAATCAACGCTGTCTGAAGCGCAATCCGCAACCAGGCGGATAAACGCAAAATCCAGTTCATCGCGGTCACGCAGACCACTCATACGAGCCAGACCATCGACAAGCTTTTTCATCGTTGCAGTTTACCCGCAGTAAGCCCCAAAATTCAACCCGTCACCAATCACTGCCATTGACAGGCTCACTGTACGAGGCATGGTCCTGAAAGAGGTTGGAAGACAATCATCGGTGAAGTTACTTCGCGATCAACCGGTTAACCTAGCGTCATGGCACTCAAACCCCTGAACCCACAACCCAACAAAGGCAGCTTAAAAACTGCCCCCCCCCGCCCACCGGCAGACACCACATGGCGACCCAAGTGGCTCTTGGCAGCCCCCCACCGTTTGGCTTTTTTTGCAGGTGCCTTGATGCTGAGCCTGAGCGCCGTTTGGTGGTGCACCATGTTGTTTGCACGCCAGCTGGGTGTGGTTATTCCGTGGATGCTGGCTCCCGCTACCGCACATGCCCTGTTGATGACCCTGGGATTCATGCCGCTATTTTTTGCCGGATTCCTGTTCACAGCCGGCCCCAAATGGCTGGCCATGCCCGCAGTTTCTGCCAACAAATTGCTGCGCTATGTAACGACCACACTGATCGGCTGGCCAGTCTGCATGCTGGGTTTTCATGTTTCGGCAAGTATGGTTTGCCTGGGCATGGTTCTGGTCGCACTGGCCTGGTCTTCGATAACCCTTCAATTTGCAGGCCTTTGGTACAAAAGCCAAGCCGAAGACAAAGTCCACGCCACCGTAGTTGTTGTGGCCAGCATGGTCGGCGCAATTGCCATGTGGGTTGCCGTGGGCGGCTTGGCACTGGGTCAGGAAATCCTGGTGCGTACGGCAACCCAGGGGGCTCTTTGGATATTTGTGGCCACTGTCTTCGCTGCGGTGTCCCATCGCATGATTCCTTTTTTCAGTGCCAGCGCCATGCCCGTCCTGGACGCCTGGCGACCGCTCTGGCTGCTGTGGTGCATGGTGGGGGTGCTCTGGTTCGAAGGTGTCATGGCCTGCCTGGAATTGTGGTTACAACCGGTCTCCCCAGGCTTACGCTGGCTACAAATCACCATCGAAACACCCACAGCCATCCTGATGCTGTGGCTGGCCGTGCGGTGGGGTTTGGTCCAAAGCCTCAAGATACGCCTGTTGGCCATGCTGCATGGAGGTTTCCTTTGGCTGGGCATTGCGCTGGCGCTGCAGGCGGTCTCGCATGCCATGATGGCTTGGAGCCAAAACCAGATGTCTTTGGGTCTCGCCCCCTTGCACGCCATGACCATGGGTTACCTCGGCGCAACCCTGTTCGCCATGGCGTCTCGCGTCAGCAGCGGCCACAGCGGACGGCCCGTTGCCGCGGACAACGCAGCTTGGGGTCTGTACTGGATACTCCAGCTGGCGGTGTTCCTGCGGGTGTTGTCCACCCTGTGGACAGACGCTTATGCCATCCTCCTGCTCACGGCGATTGCCGCGTGGACGGTAGCTGGCTGCGGCTGGGCGTGGCGTTATGGGAGCTGGTTTGGCCGACCTCGGCTGGACGGCCGCGAAGGCTGATCACTCGCCCACAGAAAGCGGGTCGCTGCACTACAATTGGGCCCGTACCCCCCGCCCATCGGTTACCCAGCCAGCAGCCCGCCCTTGCGGCGCTGCCTGCGGTGACTTGCATAGCCGGAACCACTCTTACCCGATTCACCGCATTTGGCTTACTCCAAGCCAGCACTTCCCGTTGATAGGAAAACCCTATTCTCAACTTATCAGAAGTTTGTGAAGATCAATGGGTAAGACGAGTTCTTGGTTCTACGATGCGCTTCACATTTCAAACAATTCATAGCCATGCCCAAAATTCTCAAATCTGCCCCCACCACCACCTTGCAATTACCCGCCCAGGCCATCAGCGAAGAAGTGTTATTGGAGAAATACGCCAAGGCGGATGAAAAAAATATTCTGGACGTCAACCAACGCGTGGCGCGCGCCCTGGCAGAGCAGGAAGTTCCAGCCGAGCGGGAGCAATGGGAAGCCCGGTTTCTGGACGCCTTGCAAGGGGGGTTTTTACCCGCTGGGCGCATCCAGTCGGCAGCCGGCACCGATCTGGCGGCCACACTCATCAACTGTTTTGTGCAACCGGTAGGCGACTCCATTGCCCAAGAGGAAGATGGGCACCCCGGCATTTACACCGCGCTCACCCAAGCGGCCGAAACCATGCGCCGTGGCGGCGGTGTGGGTTATGACTTTTCCCGCATCCGCCCACGCGGTGCCTGGGTGGGCAGCACCCAAAGCAGCGCCTCCGGGCCTGTCAGCTATATGCGGGTGTTTGACCGTTCTTGCGAGACGGTCGAGTCTGCCGGCGCACGCCGCGGGGCGCAGATGGGTGTGCTGCGCTGCGACCACCCCGACATCGAAGAATTCATCCACGCCAAAGATGCCGGTGACCTCAAGAATTTCAATATTTCGGTGGGCATTACCGATGCGTTCATGCAGGCCGTGCAGAGCGATTCCATGGTGGATCTGGTGCACCACGCACGCCCCGGACAAGGCCAAGTAGCCGCAGGCGCCTACCAAAAAGAGATCAAGGCCGGTGAGTCTGGCAGCGCCCAATGGGTGTACCGCAGCATTCGCGCAGCGGACCTGTGGGACCAGATCATGCGCTCCACCTACGACCACGCCGAACCCGGCGTGCTGTTTCTGGACACCATCAACCGCGACAACAACCTGGCCTATTGCGAAACCATTGCCAGCACCAACCCCTGCGCCGAGCAGCCACTTCCACCCTATGGCTGCTGCTGCCTGGGCTCTATCGACCTGACCCGGTTCGTGCGCAAGCCCTTTACCGACAAAGCGCACTTTGACGACGCGGGCTTTGCCGAGCTGGCCCGCGTGGCCACACGCATGCTGGACAACGTGCTGGATGCCACCGTCTGGCCGCTGCCGCAACAACAAGAAGAAGCACGCAGCAAGCGCCGTGTGGGCTTGGGCTTTACCGGCCTGGGTGATGCACTGGTCATGCTCAACGTGCCTTACAACACTCCGGCCGCCCGGACCATCGCCGAACACATTTCACGCCTGATGCGCGACACCGCCTACGACGCCTCGGTCGCGCTGGCCCAGGAACGTGGGGCCTTCCCCCTGTTCAACGCCGACCTCTACCTGAGCGGACCCAGTTTTGCGTCCCGCCTGCCCACCGCACTCAAGGACCGCATTCGCAGCCACGGACTGCGCAACTCGCATTTGCTGTCGATTGCGCCCACCGGCACCATCAGCCTCGCATTTGCCGACAACGCCAGCAATGGCATTGAGCCGGCGTTCAGTTGGACCTATACCCGCAAGAAGCGCATGCCCGACGGCGGTTTCAAGGAATATGCGGTCGAAGACCACGCCTGGCGCCTGTACCGCCATCTAAAGGGCAAAGATGCGGCCTTGACGCCTGCATTTGTCACGGCGCTGGAGCTCAGCGCGCAAGACCACTCCCTGATGGTGGCGGCCGTGGCGCCGTTTATTGACACCGCCATCTCCAAAACCGTCAATGTGCCGGCCGACTACCCCTATGCGGACTTCCAGAATCTGTACATGGATGCGTGGAGTTCCGGCCTCAAAGGGCTCGCCACCTACCGGCCCAACTCGGTGCTGGGTTCCGTCCTGAGTGTGGGCGCCGCGCCCGCCGCAGCGCCTTTGCAAATTGCAGATGCCAACCAGCGCCTGGCGCTGGACAAGCTGCCCGCACCCGTGCTGTCGTCCCTGCGCTGGCCCAACCGCCCTGAGTTGCCCGGCGGCAACCCGGCCTGGACCTTCATGGTGCGCCATACCTTTGGCGACTTTGCGCTGTTTGTGGGCGAACTGGCCTCGGGTGAAGGCCAGCCACCCAAACCTTTTGAAGTGTGGGTCAACGGCACGGACGAGCCGCGCGGCCTGGGCGCTCTGGCCAAAACGCTTTCCATGGACCTGCGGACCAACGACCCCGCCTGGTTGCGCCTCAAACTGGATGCACTGTCCACCGTGGCCGAAGAGCACGCCTTTGAAATGCCCTTCCCGCCGCATGGCCACAAACGCCTGTTCCCCGGCGTGGTGGCGGCCACGGCAGCGGTCATCCGCTGGCGCTGCGAGCAACTCAACGCCTTTGCCGGCGCGGACAATCCGCAAAACACCCCCGTGCTCAACGCCATGTTCAGCCGTGCCGAGCCACAAACCGGCCCTTCGGGCACATTGGCCTGGTCGGTGGACATTGACAACGCGGCCACGGGTGAAGCCTTCACTTTGACACTCAAGGAAGTCACCCTGCCCGGTGCGGATGGCAATATGGTGACGCGCCCTTGTGCCGTGGGCTTCTCCGGCAACTACCCGCGCGCACTGGATGGCTTGGCCCGCTTGCTGTCGCTGGACATGCGTGTGATCGATCCGGCCTGGATTGGCATGAAGTTGCGCAAGCTACTCAACTACGCAGAGCCCCTGGGCCATTTCATGGCATTTGTGCCCGGCCTGCCCCATGGCGAACGCCGCCAGCAAACCTGGCCGTCCACCGTGGCGTATATGGCCCGTCTGATCATCCACCGCTACGCCATGCTGGGCGTGTTGAACGAAGAAGGCTACCCCCTGCGCGACATGGGTGTGCTGGACGTGCCGCAAGACAGCGCCGTGCCCCACACCATGGCGGGCAAAACCTGCCCGGAATGCGGCAACCCCACCGTGATCCACAAAGACGGTTGCGATTTCTGCACTGCCTGCGGCTATGTGGGTCAGTGCGGCTAAGCGCCACGGTTATCCGGCTGTGAAAATTTGAAGCCTTGAGTTGAAAAGCCGCCCGGTGCGGATTTTCGAGCCCCAAAAGCAGTTTCTCGCAAGAGAAACTGCTTTTTTTTATTGGCATTGGGGCAAACGCAAGTCAATCGGTCAAAGCTCTGAACCTGGGTAGCGGCCTGTACCGGCGACGGGGCGCTTGCGCGTTGTCAATCGGCAAACAGGGGCGGCATCTAGCATTCGCCACTCCAATAGCCAGCCTTCCTTCACACGCTCCTGGCGGGTTACAGAGGGGCTGCTTGAGTCAACCCGGTAGCAAGTCCGCCCCGGCCTGCTCTCCATTGTCAGGAGTTCCCATGCCCGTTCTTCACCGCCTCAGCCTGGCGCAAAAGTTTCTCATCCTCGGCGCCATGGCGCTGCTGATGACCGTACTCCCCACCGGGCTGTATCTTTCGGTAGCCCTGCCCGAGATTGGCATGGCCCGGCTGGAGGCCCGGGGAGGAAGACCCTTGATGGCGCTGCAAAAAGTGGTCCAGCTGACCCAGCAGCACCGCGGCATTGCAGCGGGCATGCTGGGCGGCAACGAGGTGCTGGCCCTGCGGCGCCCTGATACCCGCGATGCGCTGAACCAAGCCATCGTCAAACTGGATGACAGCCTGAAAGCCGCCGGTGCCTCGGCGCGCACCATTGCGCAGTGGAACGAGCACAAGCGGCGCTGGTCCACGCTTGAACAGTCCGTGGCGGACCGGAAGCTGAATTCGGCGGAGAGTTCAGCACAACACACACAACTGATCGCCCAACTCCTGGAGCTCAACAGCGACGTTCTGGACGAGTTTTCCCTCACCTACGACGCCCGTCCCGACAGTTATGCCTTGATCCTTGCGGCATTCAGCGAAGCCCCGTCGCTGGCCGAACGATTGGGCCAACTGCGCGCCCAAGGCACCGGATTTTTGGCCCTTAAAAGCCTGCCGTTGGAAAAACGTGGCAGTTTGTCGGCGACTCAGGCCCGCGCCAATGAACTGTTCAGCGACATGCTGCGCAACCTGAACAAGGCGAATTCCGCCAATCCCGCGTTGAAAAAGGCCATGGCCAGCAAAGTCCAAACCCTGCAGACGCAGGTGGTCCTCACACTGGCCATGGTGGACCAGAACCTGATCAACGCGCGTGAACTGAGCATGCCGGCCAATGTGTATTTCCAGGATTTCACCGACACTATCGACGCGGTGTACACCTTCAATGGCGTGGCCTTGCATGCTGTCACCGCATTACTGGACCAACGGGCCAGGGAATTGCGTCGAAACTCAATACTGGTCCTGGGCTTGCTGCTGACCCTATGGGCATCGGTTGTTATGCTCTCGCTGGCCTTTGTGCGCAGCATTACCGGCCCCGTCCATGAAGCGCTGGAAGTCGCCCACGCGGCCTCCGAAGGGGACCTGACGGCCCCCATACCGGTGCGTGGCAGCAACGAGATCGGGCAGCTGATGCGGGCGCTTGCCAACATGAAGAACAAGCTCACCCCCATCGTCGCAGCCGTACGCAACAACGCCATCAGCGTGGCCAATGACAGCACGGCGATCGCACAGGGCAGTCTGGAGCAGAGTCGGCGCATTGAACAGCAGTCTGCCGCCTTGGAAGAAGTCGCCGCGTCGATACATGAGCTGGACTCGGCCGTCAAAAACAACGCCCACAACGCGCAGCAAGCCAACCAACACGCACAAGCCGCCGCCAAAGTGGCAATTGTGGGGGGGGAAGTGGTCCAGCAGATGATTTTCACCATGCAAGGCATCCATACCGGAAGCCAGCAGATTGCAGAAATTCTCAATGTCATCAATGGGATTGCGTTCCAGACCAATATCCTCGCACTCAACGCCGCCGTAGAAGCCGCCCGTGCGGGGGAGCAAGGCCGCGGCTTCGCGGTGGTGGCCAGTGAAGTGCGCATTCTGGCCCAGCGCAGCGCCGGCGCTTCCAAGGAAATCAAGCGCCTGATCACCACCAGCGTCGAACGGGTGGAGGAAGGGTTGGCACTGGTGGAGCAGACCGGCGTGACGGTGGCAGAAATCGTGACCGCCATCCAGCGCGTGGCGGATTACATGGGAGACATCAGCGCTGCCAGCGAAGAACAAAGCACCAGCGTGGCCCAGGTCAGCGAAGCCGTATCGCATATCGACAAAGCGACCCAGGAAAATGCCGCGCTGGTGGAAGAAAGCGCCGCCGCCGCCGATAGTCTGCAGCACCAGGCCCAGCATCTGGTGCAATCCGTGGCGGTGTTCACGCTGGATGAGGACCACCGGCAGGGTGCGCCCACCAGAGCGGCGGTTCCACTACGTCCATCCAGCCGAGGCCTTGGGCGTGAACCTGAGCGCCGCGGGCTCCATCGCGCACAAAACGTGTCGCGCATTCAACCCTCCTTGTCGGCCAAGGTCCAATCCGCACGGGTTGCGGCGGCCAAGCCCCTGCCCCCACACAACACCGACGAACAATGGACCACTTTTTGAGGCCCTCCACCGCGCAAGGGCCGTCACGCCATACGCGCTTGTGATGCGTGCAACAGATCCAGAAAGGCCTGCTGTGTTCCAGGCTTGTTCAGGCAATGGTCGAAGCCATGCGCCAGGTACCTGGCGTGGCTCTGGGCGTCGTCACTGCCCGAGTAAGCCACGATCACGCTGGGTTTTTGCGCGGCCTGGGCCTGGAAGTCACGAATCCGCTGGAGCGCCTCCAACCCGCCCATGATGGGCATTTCAATGTCCATGAAAATCAGATCGGGGCGACGGCGCATGACCATCTCCAGCGCCTCACTGCCGTTGATGGCGGCTTCCACCTCCAACTCTGCGTACTGCAGCTGGGCCTGCATGACCATGCGATTGAAATCGTCATCGTCAACGAGCAGAACGCTCTGCGCCCCCAGTGCCTGGGGCTCACGCACCACAGGCGCAGCCCCATTGGACGCAGCACCAACGGGCACATCAAAATCGGCGCCACCTGTCCAAGGATTCAATTCCAAGGTGAGCGTGGTCCCCAAGGCGTCTGACGTCTCCATGGACAGGCTGCCACCTTGCACCTGTGCCAACAGGTGTGAGGAATAGGCCCCCAGCCCGGTCCCGCCCTGTTTTCCATCGGTTGCATATTTGGTGAAAAACCTGTCCCGCATGGATGCCAGCACCGCTCCATGGTTGTGGATGCGCACACCGACCAGGGGGCCATCGTGCAGCGCCACGCGAACCACCGAATGCTCCGGCGCCGCTTCCACCGCATTTTTGACCAGATTGGCCACAATCGAGTAACACAAGGACTCCTCGCCACTGGCAAAAACATGCCCCAACGGGTCCGTGACTTCCATCGACACCGATTTGGACCGCGCATGGGCGCTCAGGTCCTGCAACACGGATTTGACCAGGGCCGTCAGGTCCACACATGCAGGCGCAACCACATAGCTCCCGTTTTCCATGCGGTACAGGTCCAGGGAAAGGTTGACCATGTGCAGCGCCCGGTTGGCGGCGCTTTCCATCATGCACAGGACGCGCTCCTCTTGCGCATTCATCACACGCCCCGCACGCAGCAGGGCCGGTGCGGCGACGAGGCTGCCCAGCGGGGTTTTCAGGTCATGGCGTGCAATACGTTCAACCGTCTCCAGCGAGGACATGGCCTGCGTCAGCGCCACGTTCTTGGTGTCCAGTTCGGCGGTGCGCTGCTGCACACGTTCTTCCAGCACACGCTCCGACGCTTGCAAGGACTCCACCAGCCGCTGTTGCGCCACCAAAGCCTCCTTCTGGGCAAGCGACTTTTCGCGGCGCATGGTGTTGAAGCGATCAGCCAGCGCAAATGCCAGCAGCATCATTTCCAGCCCCGAGCCAAACTGCAAGGCATTCACCGTGAAGGGATTGGTAGGCAGCCACCCCAAAGCCCTGAGTACCGAAACGATGGCGGCCAAACACAGCACAGCAAACGCCGCCAAAAAGAAATAGGCAATGCGTTGGCGTTTGAAAGCACACCACACACCCATAACCAAAACCAGCGCACCGGTCGCCCCGTACAACAGGGCGGCAGGTTTGACCAAAACGGGCAGTGCCAGGCTAAAACCCATCGGCGCCGCAAGATAAACGCCTACCAACGGTTTCAACAATCGGTCCGAATGCGGGATGACCCTGCGGGTATGGAGGATGTAGCGCATGAAAACCAGCAAGGCCGCCAGCGAATAGGAATACCCCACGCTGGTGGCGATGTTCGACCACAGCGGCGCGTCATTCCATAAAAACTCTTTTGCCAAGCCGTTTTGCGCAGCCATGGTGAGTGCCATGCTGGAGACGAACGCGACGTACAGCAGATAGGCCACATCCCAGAGCGCCACAAAAAGCAACAGATTGAACAGGATCATCGCCGCGGCAATGCCGAAATACCACGCCTGGGCCATGTAGTCGCTGCGCTCATAGGCATGAAACGCCTGTGGCTCCCACAGCCGGGTCGGGAGTGTGATCGGGCCGTGGGAGCGGACGCGCAGGTACACCGTCTGTTGGGCATGTGCCGCCACCTGGAGCGGGAACACAAAAAAACGATTGGCGTAGGGGCGCGCGGCAAAAGGCATCACGCTACCGGCTTCCACCGATACGGGGGCTGCGCCGACCGTGGGCTGGTGGAATTGGATGCTGGTGATACCGGGGTATTGCACCTCCAGCATGCGTTGCAGCGCCTGGTCACTGGTGTTGTTCAGGGTCAGCCGCAACCAGTACGCAGAGCGGCTGTAGCCAAAATTCAGCGTGTCCCCGGCCGGATAATCCGCCTGGAAGCGTCCCGCAACGTCTGTGCTTTGCACATCGGCCAGTGTCAATGCCCGCCCCGGATCTTCCAGAACCGAGAAATATTCGGTCAGCGATACCGATGCGGTGTCGCTGGGGCGAACCTCCAGCACCCGGTCGGCAGCCCAGGCCCAAGGCGATAACAGGCAGCCCCCGCACAGGAGCAGAGTTGCCAGTATTCTGCGTCCGCAGCCTGTGTACATGCCCGTATCCCTTCAGTGACTGGTATGGATCGTTCGCCGCACCATTCTGGCACCAAAAAGGGGCACTCAAAAGGCGAACCGTCAACGCCGTGCAGATTACTGACGGAAGGGGTTTGACGGCAGGGGCATGAAGATTGCTACACTTTCAATAGCTGCATGCGCAGTATCTGTGCGGGCTAGAGCCCGATTTGGTCGATATTTTTTCGGCTGGACTTCTCTTTCCAGCAACCGGCCCCCAGCAGCACGACCTGCAACTGCTGAACAAAGTTTTCTGTCATTTCCTGCTCCAGCAGGGGCTGCTCGGGCGGCAGGTCCAGAATCTCGGGTGCGGCGGCCAGCATGGTGGTGACGATCAAACCACACACCATCTGCAGGCTGCTGGTGGGCATGTCGGGGTAGACCCCCAAACGGCGAAAATCCTGCGCCATCTCATTGGTGAAATGGATCACGTCATTGCGGATGGCCAGCCGCAATATGCGGCTGCCGCCCGAGCGCTCGCTCGAAATGAACAGAAACTGCAAGCGGTTTTGTTTGACGTACTGGTAGTACACCTGCACCGAGCGGCGCACCATGTCGTTGGGCGCAACCCCCGTTTGGCGGGCTTCGCGCAGCAAACGGCGCAGGGTGATGCCCATCTCCTCCACCAGGGCCAGCCCCAGCTCATCGGTATTGCGGAAATGGCGGTAAAACGCGTTGGGCACCATGCCGGCCTCGCGCGCGATCTCGCGGATGCCCAGGCTGGTGAAGCTGCGCCCCTCCCCGATCAGGTCCAGCGCGGCCTGCAACAGGCTGGCGCGGGTCAGGTCTTTGCGCTCACTGCGGGTCAGGGTGTCCTGGCGCTTGGCGGCCGGCGACGGTACTGGCATGTGTTGACTCCAAATGGTTCCGGCAAATGCACCCACTTGCCACTATATGTGTACGTACGTACCAAATTAATTTCACTGCATTCACCAATAAACACGGCCATGAATAAGCAAGTTATTGGCAAAGTCCTCTAAAGCAAAGCGTTAGCGTAGACATTTTGTGTACAAATGTACACAATAAACCATGCCACAAGCCAACGCCCCCGAAAGGATTTCCAGATGACGGTTATAGACCATAACGTGCCCGCCACCTGGGCCCAGACCCTCACCACACCCTTGAACCGAGAAAGCACCCTGAAAAACCCCTGGGTGGAATCGACTGTCCGGCTCAGTGCCGTGATCCAGGCACTGTGCCAAAAATACGGCCTGTTTTACAACACGGGCTGCCTGTTCAAACAGTACTGGGCCGTGATGGCGCGGATTCTGACCTTTACCCTGCCGCCCAAAAACGTCCCTGCCCTGCCTTCTTGAAACCTCTGGAGCCCTCCCCATGACCACCAGCCCCAAAGCCCCCGCCAAGACCCTGGCAAAAAAATCGCCCCAAACCGACGCTGCGGCGGAGCCATCGCTGCGCTTTCACCACTCCAAGGCCCTGCGCACCAAAACCACCCAGGTCCTGGACGCACTGGACGCAGCACCCACCCAGCCCCAGCATGCCGAAGCCCTGGCCGATCTGGTGGCGGAGCTGGTCGACGTGGGGATGGACTACTACTTCCTGCGGGCGCTGCAACGGGCCGAGGTCGGCTTTCTTACCGAGCAGTCCGCGCGCCTGGGTTTGTCCGGGGCGAGCAAACTCATCAACTCGGTCAGCCGAAAGTTCATTGTGCGCATGGACGCGACCCAGTTGCAGGTCGTTGCCAGCCATATCCGGGACCTCGCCTGAGCCGCAGGTTGCCCCGCATTTGCTATTAAATAAGGAGCTGCTTGCGCAATGAATACGGGGGCTGGAGGCCAATTTGGCTTATAAAACCTGGTTGCGCCCAGCGCGTTTGGCCTGGTAAAGCGCCTCGTCGGCCTGCTTGATGAGGTCTTCCGCGCTCCCACCCGGCGCCCACTGCGCCACGCCGCCGGAGAAGGTGCAGGCAAAGGTGGTGCCGGGAACGGGATGGCGGATCTGGCCAAAGTCCATGCGGATGGTATTGAGCAAATGGCGGGCCTGGACTGCGTTGGAGCCCGGCAAGATCACCAGAAACTCTTCGCCGCCATAGCGCCCCACCGCGTCCGTTTTGCGCAGGCGCTGCTTGAGCAGCCAGGCCATGCTGCGAATCACATGGTCGCCCAGCGGGTGGCCATAGGTGTCGTTCACCTTCTTGAAATGGTCGATGTCCAGCATGGCGACACACAGCGGTGCCCCCTCCGTAGCGGCCGTGGCCAGCGCCGCGTCCAGCCGCTGTTTGGAGGTGGTGTGGTTGAGCAAGCCGGTCAGGCTGTCCAAATACATGGTGCGGCGCAAGGCGCGGTAGCGCTCGATCTTGCTTTTCACCACGGCGTTCAGGATCACCGGGTTGAATGGTTTGGTCAGGAAATGGTCGCCGCCCAGGCGCAGGGCGTCCACCTGCAGCGCCACATGGGTATCGGCCGACAGGTACACCACCGGGGTGGACAAAAACTCGGCATGCTGGCGAATGACCCGGGTCACCTCCACGCCGGTGCAACCGGGCATGTACATGTCCATCAAAATCAAATCGGGCTGGAAGCTGCCCAGGCTGGTCAGCACCTCCTGCGGGCGCGCAATGGCCAGCGAGTCAATGCCGCCTTCGGACAGGGTGCGCCGGATCAAGGCACTGGCGGTTTTGGAGTCTTCCACCACCAGCACCCGGTACGGCGCCTCTTCTTCGTTGCCGCACAGCTTGACGATGCGGTCCATGATGACGGGGTGCGGCGTGGCGCGGGGAAAGCAAAAATCACAGCCCGCCCCCAAAGCCCCGTTCAAACTCTCGAAGTCGGCCGCCAGGTTCAGCCCCACGATGTGGCTGGCCGAAAAACGCCCGCGCAGGGCCTGCACCCCGGCCACCAGGGCGGCAGGCTCCAGGCCCTGTGCGTCCACCAGCACCACGGCCGATTCCTGGTCGGAGCCCAGGCACTGCGCCAGGTTGCAGGTATCGGCCTGGATGTTGAAATAACCCGCCTGCCCGGTCAGGTCGCGCCAGTCCTGCGGCGTGTCGGTGACGAACCAGATCCGTTTGCGGGGCGCCAGATCGCTGAGCAAATCCGCCTCCGGGTGCAGGCGGCGCTCGGCGACGGACGATGAATTGCCAAGAATAAAGGCCTGCACACGCTCGCCAAAACCCGCAATCTGGTCTTCCAAATCCGCCAGGGTGGCGGCGGGCATCACGTCCGCACTCCAGTGGTCAAACAGGGAGAGCACTTTTTGTTCCAGCGCATGGGCGCTTTGGTGCAGGCCCGACAGCCCTTTGGCATC
Source organism: Burkholderiales bacterium RIFCSPLOWO2_12_FULL_61_40 (assembly GCA_001770935.1). GTDB lineage: Bacteria > Pseudomonadota > Gammaproteobacteria > Burkholderiales > Burkholderiaceae_C > Allorhodoferax. Next base: position 44,517 of record MESI01000061.1, read on the forward strand.
CAGAAACTCGGTGATGCTGGAGGCTGCCACCGCAAACTCGACAAAACCATCAAAGCCCGGAGCGCGGGCGAAGAAATCCCACTTGGCGCGAAAGTCGTCGCTTTTTCTCTTCAATTCTTCGGGGGAACAGGACATGGGTCTCCTCGGGGGCTGCGGCCTGCGTTATCGGCTTGTTGTGACGCGCATCTTAGCGGCACCTGCCCAACATTCACTCGGGGTTTTCCTCCTGAAACCCACCCGCGCGCAGGGTCACTCCTCGTGGAAACCCCCGTGCATCGTCCAGCAGCACCGACCACGGCGCGCTCAGGGTAAAGCGCAGTTCCATTGGGACCGGCTGCCAGTGCGCCCGGTGCGGCACCTGAGGCAGGGCACTGGCATAGGCGGCAATTTATCAAGGTAGCCGCACGTCCCACCCCTGATTTCAGTCAAAATCCTCAGGCGCAGACACCGCTATTCTGCATCCTCAAGTTTGGAGAACCCACCATGACGCAAGCCACACCCCGCCCCCTTTTGGTTTGGAGCGAAGCACTCGCCCTGGATTTGCCTTTGATGGATGACACCCACCATGAGTTTGTGGATTTGCTCGCCACCGTGGTGCAGGCCCCCGAAGGCCAGTTGCTCAACGCCTGGCGTGCCCTCATTGCCCACACCCAGGACCACTTTGACCGCGAAGACCAGTGGATGCAATCCACCGGCTTCTCCTCCAGCAACTGCCACGCCATGCAACACCAGGTGATTTTGCAGGTCATGCGGGAGGGGGAAAAGCGCGGCGTTACCGGCGAGTACGCCGTGGTGCGGCAAATGGCCGACGAACTGGGTGTCTGGTTTCCCCAGCACGCCCAAAGCATGGACGCCGCCCTGGCCTTGCACCTGCGCTCCGTGGGCTTTGATGCGGCCACGGGGCAGGTCCACCGGCCCCAGGCGCTGCCCACCGAAACACTGCACGGCTGTGGCGGCGCCACCTGCTCCGGCACAGACGAACAAGCCGACGTGGAAACGGTTTACTCGCCGCTTTGAGGCTGTCACCTTGGCAACGCCTCCAAGGGGCGCTGGGCGATACCATGCGCCCCTTTGCCTTTAACGAAAGCCTTGCCCCATGTCCCTCAACGCCACGCCCAGCGAACTTTCCACCCTCGTCAACCACCAGATCCGCCTGGCCGCACGTCCCGTGGGCATGCCCACCGCCGCCAACTGGAGCCATACCACCGACGCCGTCGCCGAACCGACCGAGGGCGGTGTGGTGCTCAAAACCCTGGCCTTGTCCCTGGACCCGGCCATGCGCGGCTGGATGAACGACGCCAAAAGCTACATCCCGCCCGTTGGCATTGGTGAGGTGATGCGCGCCGGCGGCGTGGGCCGGGTGATTGCCTCCAAGAATGAGCGCTACGCCGTGGGCGACTATGTGTCAGCCGGCTTCGGTGTGCAGGAGTACATCACCCTTGCCCAGGACGAAATGAAACGCAACGGCCTGGTCAAGATCGACCTCTCCGCCGGCACGCTGACCCAGTGGCTCAATGTGCTGGGCATGCCCGGCATGACCGGCTACTTTGGCCTGATGGACGTGGGCCAGCCCCAGGCCGGTGAGACGGTGGTGGTGTCGGGTGCCGCTGGTGCGGTGGGCCAGACCGTGGGCCAAATGGCCAAAATCAAGGGCTGCCGCGTGGTGGGTATCGCCGGTGGTGCCGCCAAGTGCGAATGGGTGGTGAAAGAGCTGGGCTTTGACGCCTGCATCGACTACAAGGCCGGCCCGTCCTCGGTGCGTGATGGCCTCAAGGAACATTGTCCCAAGGGCGTGGACATTTACTTTGACAATGTGGGCGGCGAGATTCTGGACCATGTGCTGGCCCGCATCAACCGCAAGGCCCGCATCATCATCTGCGGCGCCATCAGCCAGTACAACACCACCACCGCCGTGCAAGGCCCCAAGAACTACCTGAGCCTGCTGGTCAACCGCGCCCGCATGGAAGGCATTGTGGTGTTTGACTACGCCGACCGCTACCACCTGGCCGTGGCCGAGATGGCGGCCTACCTGAAGGATGGCCGCATGAAAAGCAAGGAAGACGTGGTGCAGGGCCTGGACACCTTCCCCGACACCCTGCTCAAGCTGTTCAATGGCGAAAATTTCGGCAAACTGGTGCTGCAAGTCGCCGCCGGCTGAAAGTTGGCCCCGCCCTGTTTCGGTTGACAGGGCGCACCAGGGGGTTGATACTGCGCCCGTCCAACCCAGGGCATCCCTTCTTTCCTGCCATGCCCGATTCCACCCCTGTCAGGAATACCGCCCAGGTTGCGGCCCGATTAGCCCGCGAATGGGAGCTGCTGAGTGGCGAGTCCCGGGTATTTGACCTGGTCGCAGCCCCGTCCAGCGCGCCGCCGCTTGCGGAATTCAGCTACCTGATGCCCCTGACCCTCTTCGCCAACCAGGCACGCTGCGGTTTGGGCGTATTGATTCAACGCAAAGACGCACTCACGGTTGCCGCTAACATGTTTGGCGTATTGCCGCATGAAATTCCCGACGAAGACTTGAAAGACGCCTGTTCAGAGGTGTGTAATGTGTTTTCTGACTGCATTGCCATGCATCTCAGCGGCAACGAAGATGTGAGCATTGGCCTGCCGCTCATGCTTGAAGCGCAAAATTACGAAAAAATATACCGAGACAGCGTTGTGACGGAAATCTACCAAAGTTGTGTCCATTCCACCCACTTGCTGGTCGTGGTGTTCGATTCCTTATGCCAACTCCCGTGAAATCCGCCCATGGAAACTAACCCAATTCTCCTGTCTTCGCCTTTGAAGTTCTTGGTAGTGGACGATAGCCGTGCGATTCAGGCCATCATTCGCCGGGCTATTTCAAAATGCGGCTACCAGCCGATTGAGGTCCAAACCGCACTGAACGGCGAGCAGGCCCTGGACCTCATCGGCACCTTTTTGCCCGACCTGGTGATCACCGACTGGCATATGCCCAAAGTCTCAGGGCTGGAGATGGTGCAGGCGATGCGGCAAATGGGGCACCAGAAAACCCGGGTGGGGTTTGTCACCACGGAGCGAACGCCCGCGCTGCTGAACGAGGCGGTGGCCAACGGTGCCATGTTTATTTTGCACAAACCTTTTGACGATGCAGAATTGGTGGCGGTGGTCACCGCTGCGGTCAAGGATCTGGCCAGGATTGCCGGAGACATTGCAACTGCAACTTCCGAGGCGGCCCCCCTTGCGCCGCCCGCTGCCGCTCCCGAAGCTGTCGGGAATTTGAAAAAGAATGCCGATCCCGTGACGCCAGAGGCTTTGCAGCAGCAGTTGTCGGCGTGCCTGGGCAATCTCCCCTTTCGGCTCATCCCCCACGAAAAAATGACGATCGACAAGCTGACGCCCAATATATTGCTCGGCCTGTACAGCGCCAGCGAACGCAAGGGGGTGTATGCGATCGGCATGCTGGATGCAAACGCACTGTGCATGGTGGGCGGTGGCAGCGCCCGGAAAAACCCGCTGGATGTGCGCGCCGCCATGGCAACAGGGCATCCCGACACGGTGATGATGGACCGGGCCCACGATTTCCTGAAAACCGTGGCCGAGTGTTTAACCCAGACGTCGGGCGAGCCCGCATGGGAGATCGTCCTGGCCAAGGCCAGCGTAGTCAAAAACACCTTCTCCAAGCTGGCGGAAGTGCTGGCACAGCCCGGCAACCGCTCTGATTTCCGCTTGTCCATACCCGGCTACGGTGAAGGCCGCATGGCATTTTTTGTGATGCCCGCATGAACTGGCTCAACATTTCGCTGGGGTTTGTTTTTTTATGCAACCTCATCTTTTTGGTGGGTGCGGCCTTTTTGCTGTACCGCATTGTGGACGCCACGGAGCAAGGACGCGACGAACTGCTCAAGGCGGCCAATCAAAACATGGATGGCGGCAAACATTTGCTGATGGCGGCGCGGCGCTCCGTCATCGAAATGGAGAGACTCAATGACGCCCACTTGTCGCGTGAAACATCCGGCAGCCGCACCATCGCCGAGCTTTCATCCCAAATTCGGCTGCTGGGAGAACGCCTGCAGAAAAATGCGATGCCAGCAGCGGCGGCACACGATGCCTCTGCCGGTGCGCGTGAAAGCGACAACGCGGACCGCATCACCGAAGACATTCGTGCCAAGTTGCAGGCGGATCTCAACGCCGTCTTGTCCAAAAACCACCAGCTGCAAGACGAAATAGACCAAACCTCCTACCGCCTGAAAGACGCCACGTCGTCCAATCGGGAGTTGCGGGAAGAGCTGAACGAGGTCAAAGGCATCAAAAAAGAGGTTGTTGACAACCTGATCAAGCGCACCGAAGAACTGGAAGCGCAGCTCAAACAGGCAAGAGAGCGTGCCAAAGCCGCAGAGATGCATGCCGAGAACAATGCGGTCCAGCTCGACGACATCCGCGAGCAAATTCACAACCACGTTTTTACGGGTACAGGCGGCGGTGGCATTGACCAGTCCGGCTTGATCGAAAGCCAGCAGGACCAGATTGATGCCCTTGCCGCGCGAGAAAAAACCCTGATGGAGCGCATCGACGAGTTAGAGCAGGCATTTCAGCGCAACCAAACCGAAAAGAATTTCATTGAAGATCGATTTCTCCAATTCGACTCAGACCAGACCGATCGCCCTGCAACACCGCCGTGAACGGGTGTACACACACCGCTGCGCCGCTCTGCGAAGAAATCAAGTTATGATTTTTTTGCATCGGCCACCAGAGTAAACCCTGATCCCCGCACCATCACCCTGGCGCTACAGTTCGCCCACAGGTCAAAGCGGCCAATCCAGGCCGCAGTTTGAATTTCCTTATTCTTTACTGGAGCGTACTCCCCATGCATCTGAATCAAGTCAAAGTTATTGCCACCCTGGTCGCCGCGATGGGCGCGGTGCTTGCAGCCCCGGCACACGCAGGCAAAACACTGGACGCCATCAAGGCACGGGGTCAGGTGATTTGCGGCGTTCACACCGGACTGGCGGGTTTTGGCGCCGCCGACTCCAATGGCAAATGGTCCGGCATCGACGTGGATGTGTGCCGCGCTGCTGCGGCGGCCACCTTGGGTGACAGCGAAAAAGTGAAATACGTTCCCTTGGTCGCGCAGGCCCGTTTCACCGCCCTGCAATCGGGCGAAGTCGATATGCTGTCCCGCAACACCACCTTCACCCTGACGCGTGACGCCTCGCTCGGCCTGACCCAAACGGCCGTGGTCTATTACGACGGCCAGGGCTTCATGGTCCCGGTCAAAAGCAAAATCAAGAGTGCCAAGCAGCTCAAGGGACAAACCGTGTGTGTGCAATCGGGCACCACCACCGAGAAGAATCTGACCGACTTTTCCAAAGCCAACAAACTCAGTATCAAACCCGTGGTGTTTGAAAAACTCGACGCCGTCGAAGGCGCTTACTTTGCAGGCCGTTGTGTGGCCTACACCACCGATGCATCCGGGCTGGCCTCGGTGCGTAACAAATCCGCCAAAAACCCGGCTGACCACCTGATCCTGCCCGAGCTGATTTCCAAAGAACCCTTGGGTCCCATGGTGCGCCGCGGCGATGAAGAATGGGCAGCGATTGTCAAATGGGTGATTTACGGCCTGCTGGAAGCCGAGGAATACGGCATCACCCAGGCCAATGCGGACCAGATGAAATCCAGCACGGACCCCGTGGTGGGGCGCATTCTGGGCACCACCGATGACACCGGCAAGCTGTTGGGCCTGGACAAAGAGTGGCTGGCACGCGCCATCAAGGCCACCGGCAACTACGGCGAAATATTTGAACGCAACGTCGGACCCAAATCAGCGCTGCAACTGCCACGCGGTCTCAATAATCTGTGGAACAAGGGCGGCATTCAATACGCTCCCCCCATCCGCTAAGCGCAGTCCACACACGGGTGGCAAGCCTTTTGCCACCTGACAAAAGGGCAGTTGCAAACGTTTTGCACTGCCCTTTTCACATGCCACGCAACACTCTTCACCACAAGGGCTGCCATGTCTGACCCCTCGACCCCCTCCTCTTCAGCACCTCCCCAAAAGACCTTTTCCTGGCGCAGCCAAGCGTTCAGGGCACTGGTGTACCAATGCGTTGCGGTACTCGTGATCGCTCTGGCGGTCTTCTACCTCGCCAACAATACCGCGACCAATATGCGGGCACGGGGCATCCAAAGCGGTTTTGACTTCCTCACGGGGGCAGCGGGGTTTGACATCGGCGAAAGCCTGTTTGCCTTTGATTCGGGCGAGCCCTACTGGCGTGCCTATCTGGTCGGTATGACCAACACCTTGCGGGTGGCGGTGGTCGGCATTCTTCTCACCACCCTGTGGGGCACCCTCATCGGTGTGGGGCGCTTTTCCCGCAATGCCCTGGTGCGCGGTTTATGTGTGGCTTACGTGGAGTTGTTTCGCAACATTCCTGTGCTGCTGCAACTGCTGATGTGGTACCTGCTGTTCACCGAGGTGTTGCCAGCCTCCACCGAGCCCTGGGTCTTGGGCCCCCTGTTTTTGAGCAAGGGAGGCTTGAACTTTCCCATTCCGGTATGGGCCACGGGCCAGCTGTGGGCCGTCTGGGGGGCAGTGGCGGGCCTGCTGGCCGCCTGGGCCTACCGCCGTTATGCCCTGCGCGCCTTTGAGCAAACCGGCCACAGCAAGAGCATGTTCTGGGCACCGCTGGCCATCATTTTGGCGTGCAGCGTGTTGGGCTGGGTGCTGGGCGGTGCGCCCATGGAGGTGAACGCGCCGGTCCAGGGTGAATTTGCCATTGAAAACGGCGGTTCCCTCACCCCCGAATTTCTGGCCCTGTTGCTGGGATTGACGGTTTACACCGCTGCCTTTGTGGCCGAAGTGGTGCGCGGCGGTATTCAGGCTGTGGCGACAGGCCAGGCGGAAGCCGCCAGCGCGCTGGGCTTGGGCCGCGGCCAGACCATGCGCCTGGTGATGCTGCCCCAGGCCCTGCGCGTGATCATCCCGCCCATGACCAACCAGTACCTGAACCTGACCAAAAACTCTTCCCTGGCGGTGGCCATTGGCTACCCGGATGTGGTGTCCATTGCCAACACCGCCATCAACCAGACCGGACGCGCCGTGGAATGTATCGCCATCATCATGCTGGTGTACCTCAGCACCTCGCTGTTCACCTCCATTCTGATGAATTGGTACAACGCGCGCGCCGCCATCAAGGAACGTTAAGGACACACCATGAGCGCACAAACGTTCCAAACCATCGCACCCCGCCCCGCACCCGTCCAAACCGAAGGTGTGCTGGCCTGGGTCAAATCCAATCTGTTCAACGACTGGAAAACCGCACTGGGCACCGCCGTGATCGGCGCTGTGCTGCTGGCACTGTTGCCCCCACTCTACCGCTGGGCCATTGCCAATGCCGTGTGGGTTGCCGACTCCGACGTGTGCCATGCCGCCAGCGGTGCCTGCTGGGGTGTGGTGCGGGAGAAATTCCGCTTCATTATTTTTGGCCGCTACCCTTTTGAAGAGCACTGGCGCGCCTTGCTGAGCACCACCGTCTTGCTGGCGCTCATCATCACCAGCTGCATTCGCGCCTGCTGGAAACCCTGGCTGGCGGCCATGTGGGTGGCGGGCCTGGCGCTGTACTTCTGCCTGATGCGCGGCGGTGTGCTGGGGCTGCCGCGGGTGGACACCGATTTGTGGAGCGGTCTGCCCCTGACCATTTTGCTGGCCTCCCTGTCCATGACCATGGCCTTTCCGATTGCCCTGTGCATCGCCCTGGGGCGCCGCTCGGGCATGCCCGCCATTCGCAGCCTGTGCACCGTGTATGTGGAACTGATCCGGGGCGTGCCCCTGATTTCGGTGCTGTTCATGGCCTCGTTCATGTTCCCGCTTTTGATGCCGCAAGGTTTTTCGATTGACGTGCTGGTGCGTGTGCTGGCGGGCATCACCCTGTTTGCCGCGGCCTACATGGCGGAGGTAATTCGCGGTGGCCTGCAGGCCATCCCCAAGGGTCAGATCGAGGCGGCGGCCACACTGGGCCTGTCGTACTGGCAAACCCAGCGCAAAATTGTGCTGCCGCAGGCGCTGGCGATGGTGGTGCCGGGGGTGATGAACAGCTTTATCTCCACCTTCAAAGACACCTCGCTGGTCGCCATTGTGAGCCTGTACGAGCTCACCGGCGCCATGGGCATGGCCATGAACGCGGACGCCAACTGGCGGCCATTCCGCATCGAAGGCTACCTCTTCATTGCCCTGATTTATTTTGTGTTTTGCTTCTCCATGTCGCGCTACAGCCTGTGGATTGAAAAGCAGGTCAACAAATCCAAGCTGCGCTAAACACCCGGCACTACCCCCACCTCTCTCTATTTACCCGGCACTGCACCATGTCAGAACCCATCATCACCTTCAACAAAGTCAACAAATGGTATGGCAACAGCTTCCATGTGTTGCGCGACATTGACCTCACCGTCCAGCAAGGCGAACGCATCGTGATCTGCGGCCCCTCCGGCTCCGGCAAGTCCACCCTGATCCGCTGTATCAACCGCCTGGAAGAACACCAGCAAGGCCATCTGGTCGTCGACGGCGTGGAACTCACCGACGATGTCAAGGCCATTGACGATGTCCGCAAAAAAGTGGGCATGGTGTTCCAGCAGTTCAACCTGTTCCCCCACCTCACGGTGCTGGAGAACTTGACGCTGTCGCCCATGTGGGTGGGCAAGATGCCCAAAAAAGAGGCCGAAGAAAAAGCCATGGAGCAGCTCAAACGGGTGCGTATTGCCGAACAAGCCCACAAATACCCCCTGCAACTCTCCGGTGGTCAGCAGCAGCGCGTGGCCATTGCGCGCGCCCTGTGCCTTAAACCGAAGATCATGCTGTTTGACGAGCCCACCTCCGCGCTGGACCCCGAGATGATCAAGGAGGTGCTGGACGTGATGATCGAGATGGCCAGCCAGGGCATCACCATGATTTGTGTCACCCACGAAATGGGCTTTGCCAAGGCCGTGGCCGACCGCGTGATCTTCATGGACCAGGGCCAGATCGTGGAACAAAACAACCCGCACGATTTCTTCAACCACCCGCAAAGCGAGCGCAGCCGGGACTTTTTATCGAAAATCCTGGGCCACTAAAACGGTCCAGGCATCAGGGCGGCGCGACCGATACCCCCGGACCCAGGCGGTCCGAGGTCCAGCGCAGCAAATCCAGCCAGATCTGGCGCGTTTCCGAATCCAGGGGCGCGCGCGCGGCGCTTGCCAGCTCGATGGTCACCACCGGCACCCCCTTGTGAATACCACCGTAGTTGCCCAAAGAGCCCGGATAAATGCCCACCTGGTCCAGGTACAAACGCCCCAGGCGGCTCGGGGGAACAGAAGGACCGTCGAAATCCAGCAAGCCGAAAGGCGCATGCACGCTCACAATCAGGTTGGGCTTGAAGTCCCCCATTTGTTCGTACAAAAAGCGCGATTCGGGCTCGGACAGGGGCTTGGATCCCGGCCAACGGCGCGGGTCGCGCTTGGTGCGGCGTTCCCAATACAGTTTGGCATCCCTGGCCCAGTTGGGGGTGGGGAAATTGCGGTTCAGGTCGACGCCATGGGCGTTCACCCGCTTGGAGGGACGTGCAAACAAACCGTCCGGATTGAGCGTCGGGATAAACCGCCAATGAATGGACGGATGCATATCTGCAGGCGGCATGCTGGCCAATGCAATCCAGTGAAACACCAGCGAACTCGACGACATTTCATCGCCATGGATGCCGCCCAGCACCAGCACCCGCAGCTTGGCATCGTCCGGCTTGATATCGCGCCCCCAGATCGTGCGCCCCTGCACCGAGCGGGCTTTCATGTCCCGCAATTCCGCCGCCTCGCACAGGGCCGGACGCAGATTGGGGATTTTTGAAGAATAATCACGGCAAGTCCTTGTGGTACTTGCGCTAGCCGCTATTGAAAATATAGCGAAAATTGTGGCAAACAGGGTTCGGAAATACATGCTTCGATTGTAGTTCGGCCATACAGCACGACGGGTTGATGCGGGCCAATGCCGATTGCGCCGCCAATTTCAGGTAAATTGCGTTCATGCTCTCGAAAGTTCGCCCATTGCAGGCCCGTCCCCCCAGTTTTTCACCGTCTGAGTTTCGGGGGGCGCTGGGCATGTTTGCCACCGGCGTCACGATCGTTACCGCACGTGCAGACAACGGCACCTCCATCGGGCTGACCGCCAACTCCTTTAACTCCGTGTCCCTGTCTCCGCCCCTGGTGTTGTGGAGTCTGGCCCGATCTGCCGGGTCCTTTGCGGCATTCAGCACCGGCTCCCACTACGCCATCAACATCCTGAGCGCGGACCAGCAAGAACTGGCCAAGCAGTTTGCAGCCAAAGGTGGCGATCGTTTTGCGGGGGTCCAGTTCGTGCCGGGCGCTGGCGGTGCGCCCTTGATTCAAGGGGCTGCGGCCACTTTTGAGTGTTTCAACCGCAGCCGCTACGAAGAGGGTGACCACATCATCTTTGTCGGAGAAGTGGAGCGCTGCAGCCACCAGGCAGGCGCGTCACCGCTGCTCTTCCATGGCGGCAAGTTCTACGCGGAACATCCGCTGTAAGCGTTTTCTTACGATTGCGAGGGGCCGCGATACGCCTTAGGCCGCGCAAGTAGGGGCCAAAACGCGGTCCAATTCCGCGCACAAATGCCCGATTTGGAGAGGTTTCGCCGCGTAACCATCGGCACCTGCCTGCGTGAACCTGGCCTTGTCACCGGGTTCGGTGTGGGCTGTCACCATGATGATGGGGACATGTCCGCCCCGGACCTGTTCTTGTGCACGAATGGCGGCCAGCGCTTGCAATCCATCCATGTTCGGCATCATCACGTCCATCAGCACCACATCAAATGTGAGCTTGGATAAACACTTCAAGGCCTTTTCGCCATCCCCCACCACCACACCGGTGTGGCCCAAGGTGGTCAGCATGGCGATGACCAAGCGCTGATTGATGGTGTTGTCTTCGGCAACCAGCACTTTGAGTGCTTTACGGGCAGGTGCTGCAGAGGTGGTATTCATGGTTGGGCCAGTTCAGAAGCAGGCTGTTGCACTGCACGGTCGATCAAGGCACTGCACTCCACAGCGGCCAGATCAAAGTCCAATTCTGCCATTGCCGCGTCCAGGGCATCCATGGACGCTCCCAACGCTTCACCGAACACTTGGCGGAATTCAGCGTGCAGTTCCATCGCCTGCATGTCCGCGTCGCGTAGCGCCTTGAGTAGACCGCCAAGTTGCCTGCGCATGGCATTGGATTGCAGCGGAGTGAATGCAGCCTGCCCTTGGGCGGTGGCATCGGGTGCAACGGCCCGCGGCACCGAAGGCAACAGTTGAGAAGCCACAGCGTCCAGTACAGGGACCATACGCATCAGGCTGCTGCGCACGGCCTCCAGCAAAGGCCCCAGTGTGTCGGTAACTTCGTTTTGCCGCAAAGCCGCCTCGGCCCGCGCAGCCCATGCCGACAACTCTCCCACCCCCAGGGTTGCAGCCAGCCCTTTCAGGGCATGCATTTCCCGTTGGGCCGCATCCCGCTTGCCGGACGCCAAACACGCTTGCACCCTGTCGGAGATTTGCACGGCATCGCCCACAAACGCCCGCATCGTGCGTTGCAACAGGCCCGCATTGCCACCCATGCGCGCCAATGCGCCTGCGACGTCCACCTCCTTCGGCCAATCCATGGCGATGGCTGCGGAAAGGGGCACTGGGGACTCTGCGCCTGAAGGCCTGGCATTCCAGTGCACATGCCGCTGCAAGGTGGCCACCAGATGGCTCAAATCGAATGGTTTGCCCACATGGTCGTTCATACCGGCTTCCAGGCAGGCTGCACGGTCCGACGCCATCGCGTTGGCGGTCATGGCAATCACGGGCAATTGCCCCAAGCCCAAGCCATGGCGGATGGCCCGGGTGGCATCGAGTCCACCCATCACAGGCATCTGCAGGTCCATCAGGACCACATCAAAAGGAGGGGCAGCAGCTGCCACTGCGTCAACCCCGACCTGGCCGTTCTCCGCCAAGGACACCAGGGCACCTTGCGCCGAAAGCAGTTCCTGCGCAACCTGCTGGTTAATAGGGTTGTCCTCCACCACCAGAATGCGCATGCCGCACAGCCCTTGAGGGGTCCGCGCGGAGGGCGCAATTTCCGTAGCGGAGCGCAACCTTTGGGCACTGGACAACACGTCCAGGAACATGGTGGCAGTCAATGGTTTGACCAGAAACCCGTCCAGCAATTCCTGTTCGCGGTGGGTGCGCTGGGCCAGTAATTCACGTCCCTGGCCACTGAGCATCACCATTTTTGGCAGTTCACCACTGCCATACAGCCGCCGTACATTGCGCAGGGTTTGCCACCCATCCATGCCGGACATTTGCCAATCGACAAAAATAATGTCGAATGGGGTGGCGCCCTGCAGCAGCCGTTCTTGCACCAGTTGCAGCGCCTGTTCTCCGCTGCTGGCTTGGGTCACCTCCCACTGCAAGGACCGCATCAGTTCTGCACTGGTGCTCAGCGCGACCGCGTTGTCATCCACCAGCAACACATGGGGCACGTGATTCACCACCGTAGCCATTCTGTTGCGGTCCGTGGAATCAGGCAATGCCATGGTGGAAAAAGGCAAACTCAGCTTGAAACTGAAAGTGCTTCCACACCCCAGGGCACTGGCAAGCACCAGCTCGCTCCCCATAAGCTCCACCAGCCTCTGCGAAATCACCAAGCCCAAACCGGTGCCGCCAAACCGGCGCGTGGTGCTGGCCTCGGCCTGGGAAAATCCCTCAAAAATCCGGGCCTGGTTTTCTGGCGCAATGCCAATACCCGTATCCCGCACGGCAATCTCCAGAACAACCCGGTCTGCGCTACGCGTCAACAGGCGCCACCGGACGACGACCTCTCCCTGCGAAGTGAATTTGACCGCATTGCCACCCAGATTGATCAACACCTGCTTGATGCGCTGTGCGTCACCGACCAATACCTGGGGAATGGCGGGATCAACATCAAACAACACGTCCACATTCTTGGAACCCAGGTTGGACGACAAAATCACCGACAGTTCGGCCAGAAGGGTGTCCAGCTGGAACGGCTCGGGATCCAACTGCATCTTGCCTGCTTCGGCTTTGGAAAAATCCAGAATATCGTTCAGCAAACCCAGCAGCGAACGCGCAGCCCCTTCGGCCTTGGCGGCGTAATCACCCTGCCGGGCAGACAGCGGCGTGTTGTGCAACAGTCGGAGCATGCCCAGGATGGCGTTCATGGGTGTGCGGATCTCATGGCTCATATTGGCCAAAAACTGGCTCTTGGCCACGCTGGCCTGCTCGGCCTGAACCATGGCATGGCGCAGGGAATCTTCGTATTCCTTTTGGGGTGAGATGTCGTAGGCCATGCCCAGATGGCCGATCAGTTCACCCGTGGCTCCAACCATGGCGGAGGTCATCAGGGAAACAGTGAGGGTGCTGCCATCCTTGCGGACGAAGGTCCACTCCGCTTGCTCTGTGGACCGCATGACATCAGCAAAAATTTCATCCATGCTCGGCTCCCGCCCCAACAGCAGCGCCAGGGACTCTTTGACGATGCCCAACTGGTGCACGTCGAAGAATTTGCTGGGCGTCAGCTTGCCAATCACTTCTTCAGCCTGGTAACCCAGCAGTCGCTCCGCGCCTTTGTTGAATACGGTAATTTTGCGGCTCAGATCCATGGCGATCACAGCCACATTGACCGCAGAGTCGAGCACGTTTTGCAGCATGGCCGAGGTTTGCGCCAGGCTGGTGCTGACCGACTGCGCCGCTTCCGTGGCATTTTTGAGCTCTGTGATGTCGACACGAAAGCCCACGGTATGTCCGTCGGGGGTTTTGCGCTCCACAATGCGCAGGTATTTACCGCTGTCCAGTCTTTGTTCCAAAGTACCATTGGCCGCCTGGTGCATCGCCACGCGTTCTGCGACCCATGCGTCCACGCGACCAATGGCCTCCGCGTACTGGCCATTTTCTGCACCCCGGCGGATCAGGTTTTCAAACGTTTCGCCCGCTTGCATCACCTCGGCGGACTTGTCGTACAGCAAACGGTATTTGTCATTGCAATACACCAGGCGGTCATCCGGGTCAAACAGCACAAAAGCCTCGTCGATCGCGTCAATCGCCCCTCGCAGCACCGCCTCGCTGCGTTCCAGGGTGAGTTGCGCCTCCTTGGCCTGGGTCACATTTTGAAATGCGCCCACCAAACGGACCGCTCCCCTGTCGTCAAACTCCACCTCTCCCACCGAGCGCACCCACAGGGGGTCACCATGCGCATTGGTGAATGGCAAAGTCAGGTCCCACCCCATGCCGGACTCCAGCGAAGCCACCGTGGCCGCTTGCAGCGCAGTTTGGGCGTCCGGGGGATAGAAACCCATGGCTTGCGCTGGGGTGGGTTTGAAACCGGGCTGCACTCCATGAATTTCGCAAGTTTGCGCACTCCAGGTGATCGCATGGGTTTGGAGGTCAATCTGCCACGCCCCCACACCGGCCACGCGCCCCGCACGGTCCAGAAAGGCCTCCATATCACGGAGATTTTCTTCGGTGCGCTTGCTCTGCGTGATGTCCATGTGGACACCGGCAATCCACTCGGGACGTCCGTCCGGGGTATGGGTTAGCACCTTGGCACGGCTGAGGACCCATATCCAATGGCCCTCCTGGTGTTGCACCCGCATCTCACAAACATAACTTTCGGTTTCGCCACTCAAACAGGCAGCCAGGCTGTTATTGGACCGCACCAGGTCATCCGGCTGCACCCGGCGGTCCCAAAAGTCCAGAATATGGGGACCGACTTCCTCTGGCGCATAACCCAACATGGCACTCCACTGGGCATTGATCCGGCCTTCCCGTGTTTGCACATTGAGCTGCCAAGTGCCTACATTGGTGCCCAGCAAAACACTGTCCGAGCGCTCCTTTTCACGCGCCAGCGCTTCTTTGGCCTGTATTTGTTCGGTCACATCACTTTCGAGCGACATGAAACCGGTGATTTGACCCGTGCTGGAACGCAAGGGCTGAATCTCCAGATCCACCCAATAGTCGCGCCCGTCTTTGGCGCGATTGCGCAGCACCTGGCGGCAGGTCTGCCCCGCCTGCAAGGCGTCCTGTATGGCGCTCAGCACTGCGGGGTCTGCGTTCTCGCTGTGCAACAACGCCCCGATGTTCCTGCCCATAACTTCTTGCCCACGGTACCCTGTGATACGGGTAAAACCCTCATTCACCCAGGTAACGCATTGCCGCGAATCGGAAATCACCACGGCATTGGAGGTGCGCTGCGCCACCAGGGCCAGACGGCTCAAGTCCCGGGTCATGTTCGCTGCCATAGCCACTGCCCGGGCTCGTGTAGCCAAAAGCAGCCATACCACCAGACTCACCAAAATGCTCATCGCTGAGCCCATGAATGCTTGACGGGCCGGGGCACTCAAGTCGACCGAATGCTCAAAACCCGCAGTGGTATTGACGCGCACCTGAAAAACTTGCCCACCTATCTCGATCGGGCGCGCCACTGAAAACATCGCGTTGACGTGGCTGTTGATGGTGCTGGCCACATCGGACGCCCCCAATGGGAATTCACTGTCAAAGAGCAACGTCGACGGACTGATGTCCAGCCCATCAAACACCTGAAAATCAACCAAATCCTGGGTAGCATCCACCGTGTGCTCCATGAATGTGGCCACCGCAATGGGCGCATAGGCCCAACCCCGAAATGCGCGCAAGCGCTCGACTTCGGTTGCGGGAACCTTGACCTGGGAATACAGGGGCAGGAAGTAGACAACCCCTGGCCGTTTCAACACATCGTGTACCAAAGTAACACGTTCGCTCAGCACAGGCTGGCCCCCTCGCATAGCGCGTTCGGCCGCCGAGCGCAGCACGGCTTGCGACCCCATGTCATAGCCGGGGGCCGTGCGGTTGCGTTCCAGCGGCTCTGCATATCGGACAATGAACAAATCTGCCGCGTCGCCCCCACCATGCACGGCAAAGTCAGGAGCTCCGCCTCGGCGTTGGGCGGCAACGAAGGCCGGCAGGTCGCCACGTCGAACCCGGTCCACCATGCCCAGGCCCTGTACGCCGGAAAATTCCCGCTCCAGGTCCCGCGAGGCCACCCAATGACCGAATGCCCGGCGCGACACAACATCACTGGCCACCACCAAGCCCCGGATACCGCGCAAGGGGCTCAATAGCCGGTTAAACTGCGATTGAATATCCGCCTCAATGCGGTCTGCATGGTGTGCGAAATTCAGCTGCGCATCAGAATAGATCTGTTGCCGCAGCGCATGCACCCGGTAAGCCGTCAACCCAAGTCCGGCCACCAGCAACGCCACGGCCCATGCAAACGGCGCTTTTCCGTAAGCCACTTCGGCTTTGGCCGGTTTATCTGGCGCCTTGCGTCGCCAGATGCGATGCAACCACAGGCCCGCAAAACCCAATGTGGCAATTAACAGCGGTGCACAACCGTACAACAAGGTTTGCGCGGCTTCGGCAGCCCACGCCGGCGACGGTAAATCCGACTGGGCCCACACTCCGGTCGGCCACCCAGCCCAAACAAACACCATGACAGGGAATATGCGCAATTGATGTGTCTCCGTTCCCTTTTTATACCCCATGGCATCTGGCACGGTGAGTCCCGATGGTAAATTTCTCAGCAACCCAAATAATTTCCCGTACATGGGTAATGATTGCCACGGTGAAGCATCACCAGGCCCCGTGCGTGCTGGCCATCGGCCTCATGCGGGCTTGATTTGCTGTTCAGAAATGACCGGTATTACGCTACAAAAATAGTAGCTGCTTGCGCAGTGATTACGCGGGCTACAGCCATTTTTCTCTTAAATTTTTATCAAATACCTTCGTATGTCCAAATCGATACGCCATGCGCTGATGTCCCTGCGGGACCTGGCGGCATCTGCCAGTCCTTTTGTGGTGGTGGCCGTGGCCCTTTTGTGGCTGGCGTACTGGTGGCTCAACCCCACTCCGCCCAAGCGCATCACCCTGGCCACCGGCCCCAGCCAAAGCGCCTATGCAGAATTTGGCGCGCGTTATGCAAAAGCCCTGGCCGCCAACGGAATCGACGTGGTGTTGCTGCCCAGTGAAGGCTCTTCTGACAACCTGCAGATGCTGCGCGAGGGGCGGGCCGACTTGGGTTTTGTACAAGGGGGGACCGCCCTGCCCCAACCAGACCGCGATGCCAGCTTCACCTCCCTGGGCAGCCTGTTTCTGGAACCCGTTTGGCTGTTTTACCGCGAAGCGGCGGCCCTGCAGGTCACCCGCACGGGACGTTTGACAACACTCACCCAGTTGCGCCATCTGCGCGTGAACGTGGGCACGGCCGGCAGTGGCGTGCCCAACCTGATGGCCACTCTGCTGGACCTGAACCGGCTGGACAACAAGGCCCTGCAGCTCTCGCAGCTGGAACAAACGCCCGCCACCGTGAAATTGCTGGGGGGGCAGCTGGATGCGCTGGTGTTTGCCTCGGCCCCGGAATCCCCCATGGTGCAAATGCTGCTGCAAACACCCGGCATTCGGCTGATGGATTTTGGGCAAAACGAGGCGTATGCGCGCCGACTGTCCTTTCTGACCCCCGTGACTTTGCCCCGTGGCGTGGTGGATTTGGCGCGCAACCTGCCGCCGCAGGATGTCCGTCTGATCGCCACCACCACCACCCTGCTGGCACGCGACGGGGTCCATCCGGCACTGCTGCAATTGCTGTCGCAAGCCACCTTGTCGCTGCACGGCACGGCGGGCTGGTTCAACCGGGCCCACGAGTTTCCCAAAGCCACGGGCACGGATTTCACCTTGGCCCCGGAGGCCGAGCGCACCTTGCGCTCCGGCGTGCCCACACTGCAACGCTATTTGCCCTTTTCCTGGGCCAATCTGGTGGAACGCATGTGGCTCGCGCTGGGGATCATTGTGGCGGTGCTGTTGCCGCTAGGCAAAATTGCACCGCCCCTGTATGCATTTCGGGTGCGCTCGCGTGTGTTTCGCTGGTACGGCCAACTGCGTGCGCTGGAGGACCGCTGGGAAACGGGCAGTGCGCAGACACCGGAGTTGCTGGAGGAACTCAAAACCCTGGAAAACCGGGTGGAGAAAGTGATCGTACCGCTGTCCTATGCGGACGAACTCTACGCCCTGCGCAACCACATTGAGCTGGTGCGCCAGAAACTGCTCAGAACGTAGTGTCCACGCTGTTGCGCATGGCAATCTGGGCGACAGCGTCCAGCGCGCCATCCACCACCGTTTGTCCGTTCACCACGCGCAACTGGCCCGCCTGCGCCAGTTTGTCGCGGGACCGCCGGGTCATGGACTGGGGCGTCCCAAACACACTGGTAAACAAGAACAAGGTGCCGTGCGGACTGGCCCAGGTCAGTTGTGTGCGCACCCAGTGGTCGTTGACCAGGAGCTCCACCCAGGACCCCAAAGGCAGCGAGTCCATATCCACATCCGCCGCGTTGCTGAATGTTTCCACCGGCACCGCTGGTGCATCTGGTGTCTGCAGCGGTGGCAACTCGGGCAACTCCATGAAGTTGGAGGCTTGTGCCTCCTCGGGTGCAACCCAGGGGTTGCCATCTTCGATCTGGCGCGCCCGCGCGCTGGTAGGTGGTTTGGCATCGACTTTGGGTGGAACCCCAAGCTGAACCACCGATACGATGGATTTGCCCGTGGCCTGGAACGCCAACTGGTGCAAACCCATCAGTGCCTCGAAGAAGGCACTGGTTTTGGTCGCCGGGTAATGGATGGTCTCCAAACCATCACGCAAGGTTGCGAGCAGCAAGGGAACCAGGCGTGTGAGTTTGGCGATATTTTTGTGCGCCAGTTCAGGGTGCGCACTCCAGAGCAAGGCCGATATCAGCGCCTGGTATTTGTCGGCGGCTTTGGAATCAGCCCCCCCCACAATGCGTGCCTGCGCCACCACCTGGGCCCAGGGCCCGCACAAGAAGTCAATCACCACTTCGGGCACACGGGCAGCATCGGGATGGTCGTCAATTTTTCGGGCAATTTTTTCGGCCAAAAGATTGCGTTGCTCTGCATGTTGCAAAGCTTTCACGGCGGCCTCACGGGCACGCTCCTTGTCCAGGGCTTCGATGCGCCAAGTCTCCCGCAATTCCGCCAGTACCCGCTCAAACGGTTCGGTGTTTTCAATGGTGGCACTTGCCAGCGGGGCCAGCACCTGCTCCAGATGGGTCACAAATGCAGAAAACCCGCTTGCCTGCACCGACTCGTAGGCCAAACTGCGGTGGGTGATCTCCTGCAACAACTCGCGCGCGGGGTGTTGTTTGTCAGTGAAAAAACGGGGGTCCACCAGCGACAGCAACAATAGCGCGGGCTCCAGCTCTGCAATCAGGCGCTGAATGGGCTCCAGCAGACGCGGGTTTCGCACCATGTTGTCCACCATCAGGGTCACCACTTCCAGGCTCAGCGCCTGCGCCACACCGCTGGCCGTGCGCCGCAGCACATCCCGAATCGCTTCCACCGGAGAGTCGTCACTGGCCCCCGGCGCCTGCACAGCGCCTTGGCGCTGTTCCAGACGGCGCACCACCTGGTCGATCTGCTTCATCTCTGCAAGCGCCTCAAACGCAGCGGGCACCGTGGACGCAAAATCGGAGACTGGCGCCGAGGCTTCAAAATCGCCCTCTTCAAATTGGCGCGCAAACTGCTGGGCAAACGACTGCAGCCGGTTGGCCGGAGCCTTGGGCTCCAAATCGCCGGACAGCAGGCGGCGCAATTTATCCAGCGTCAAAAGCGCATCGTCTTCGCCGCGCACCGGCTCCGGCGCACTGGCACCGACCGACCGCGCCCGATCCACCAAGCCAACGGAGTTTTCGCCCCCCGTCGCAATGCCCTTCCTGGGCTGTGGCGCCCATGCGGGCGGAGCCGAGTAATGCATGTCCAGCGACACGCTGCCAGGAACGCCGACTCCTGCACCGGCGGCGGCTTGCACCACCGCATACCCAGCGGCCGCCACCCCTTGGCTCCTCAATTTTTCGGCCAGGGTACGGTACATCGCATTGAGCTCCGGCCCCAGAGCCACACTCATACTGGAGATCCAGTCCATGCGGGTCGCACCCGGCACATCAATTTTTTCCACCACTTGTTTGAGGGCATTCACATACGCTTCAGGTCGCAAGGGATTGCTCTCAGGCCGCACCGTACGCATGCCCAATGTGCTGCAAATCAGGGTATTGAGGTCTGCCAAGCTGGCATCCACTGCCATCAGGGCCACCTGCTGTGCCCGCGCCATGGCGACGCTTTCCTGCACCTGCCCCTCGTCCATCAACTCCAACTGGTCGAAGTGCACCTCGGCCATCGACCGCGGGCTGGACTTTTTCGCCTGTTCGGGATTGGTGAAAACCGCCAGCAGCGCCTTGGGGTACAACGAGCGCAATTCCGCATCTTTGCCTTGCAGTAATTTGCCCAAAACAATCAAGGCATCCCGTTCATACACCGTGCGCGCCGTCAGTTCACGGGTGTACAAAGCCCTGCCGGTTGCGGCCACCAGCTTGCCCATCAGCGCCGCCCCCCCCGCTGCTGCTTCTTCAAGAGTGGCCCGGTACAGGGCCTGGTGCGGTGCTGCGGGCGGTGTGCTGGCTTGCATGGTGACCAATCGATATGAGGGCTGCGGCTTTCTATATGGCCGGATGCCCCCAAAACCCCTAACTTATTTGAGCGCCTTGTAGCGCATGCGCTTCGGTTTGGCGCCTTCTTCACCCAGACGGCGTTTTTTGTCGGCTTCGTACTCCTGGTAGTTACCGTCAAAAAAGGTCCACTGGCTATCGCCCTCGCAAGCCAGGATGTGGGTGGCAATGCGGTCCAGGAACCAACGATCGTGGCTGATGACCATCAAGGTACCGGCAAATTCCAGTAAGGCGTCTTCCAGCGCACGCAGAGTTTCCACGTCCAGGTCGTTGGAAGGCTCGTCCAGCATCAGTACATTGCCGCCCGCGATCAGTGTCTTGGCCAGGTGCAAGCGCCCGCGCTCTCCGCCGGACAAGGTGCCTACGCGTTTTTGCTGATCCGCGCCGTTGAAATTGAAACGGCCACAGTAGGCCCGGCTGGCCATCTGGAACTTGCCCACGTTCAGAATATCCAGGCCGCCGGAGACGTCTTCCCAGACCGTCTTGTCGTTGGCCAGGTCGTCACGATTCTGGTCCACAAAGGCCATCTTGACAGTTTGGCCGATCTTGACTTCGCCGGAATCGGGCTTCTCGCGGCCCGCAATCATCTTGAACAACGTGGATTTACCCGCCCCGTTGGGGCCGATGATGCCAACGATGGCGCCCGGTGGCACCTTGAAGCTCAGATTGTCAATCAACACACGGTCGCCAAAGGACTTGGTCACGTTGGTGAATTCGATGACTTCCTGGCCCAGGCGGTCCGCCACGGGGATGAAGATTTCATTGGTTTCGTTGCGTTTTTGGTATTCAAAGTCGCTCAACTCTTCAAAGCGGGCC
>MESI01000062.1 GCA_001770935.1 Burkholderiales bacterium RIFCSPLOWO2_12_FULL_61_40
CGCTGGACCTGATCGTGGCCGAGGCCATGATTCTGGCCAACAGCACCTGGGGCAACTGGATGGCCGAGCTGGGCGTGCCCGGCATTTACCGCAGCCAGGCCAGCCTGGCGCCGGGCGTGAAGGTGCGCATGGGCACCAAGGCGGCACCGCACGCGGGCATTGGCGTCAAAAGCTATGCCTGGAGCACCTCGCCGTTGCGCCGCTACACCGATCTGGTGAACCAGTGGCAAATCATTGCCTGCGCGCGCCACGGCAAGACCGCCGCGCTGGCGGCTCCGTTCAAGCCCAAGGATGCCGAGCTGTTCTCCATCATCTCCAGCTTTGATGCGGCCTACAGCGCCTACAACGGCTACCAGGGCGCCATGGAGCGCTTCTGGACCTTGCAGTATGTACAGCAAAATGGCATCACCGAACTGGTGGCCAGCGTGTTCAAAGACAACATGGTGCGCGCCGATGACATCCCTCTGGTGCTGCCGGTGCTGGGTGCGCAGGGCCTGCCGCGTGGTGCGCGGGTGCGCGTCAAGCTGGGCGAGATGGACCTGATCACGCTGGACATCCATGGCACCGTGCTGGAGCGTCTGGATACGCCGCAGGCCGACGCCGGTGCGCAGGCCCTGGACGCCGATGCAGGGGGCGACGATGACGAGGAAGTGGCCGGCCCCATTGCGATTGCGGTGGACGTGAACGAAAACCCGGAACCCTCCAGCGATAATCCTGCCCCGTGAACCTGCGCGCTGTCAGCACCCTCCATCTCGCCCTGGGCGTGTCCATTGCGGTCCACGCGGTGCTGCTGACCGTGCGCTTTGTCGACCCCGAGTCTTTCAACCGGGTGTTTGAAGACACGCCGCTGGAGGTGATTCTGGTCAACAGCCGCACCCAGGAGAAGGCCGACAAGGCCATGGCCATTGCGCAGGCCTCGCTGGCCGGTGGTGGAGATGCTGACAAGGGCCGCGCCACCAGCCCGCTCCCGCCTTCGGCGCTGACCGATGTGGGTGACACGCTGGAGGAAGAAACCGCACGCAAGCTGCAAACCATGCAAGAGCAGCAGACCTTGTTGCTGTCGCAAATCAAAAACCAGCTGGCCGCCCTGCCCCCGCGCGACCCCCGCAAAGCCGCCAACAAGGCAGAAGACGCCGAGCGCGAGGAAAAACGCCGCCAGCTGATCAGGCTGCTGGCCGAGATCGAGCGGCGCATCAACAAGGAAAACTCCCGCCCCAAGAAGCGCTACATCAGCCCCGCGACGCGCGAAGAGGTTTACGCCGTGTACTACGACGGCCTGCGCCATGCCATTGAGGACCGGGGTACCGACAACTTCCCCCAGTCGGGCGGCAAAAAACTGTATGGCGAACTCACCATGATCGTGACCGTGAACTTCGATGGCCGGGTGGTCAGCACGGAAGTGGTGGAAAGTTCGGGCAACCCCACCCTGGACAGGAGGGCCGCCACCATTGCCCGCACGGCTGGGCCCTTTGGCCATTTCAGCAAGGCCATGCGCCGCCAGGCGGACCAGATTGTGGTGGTGTCGCGTTTCAAGTTCACCCGTGACGAAACGCTGGAAGCCAAGGTGTCGTCCCAGCAATGAAGGTCCTGCTGCGTTGGCTCACCTGGTGTGCAGTGGCCCTGCTGGCGCTGCAGCTCTTTTTTATTGCCCGCATTGCCAGCATGGCGGTGCTGGCGCCGCAGTCCACCACCTTTCAACGCTCCGAGGCCTGGCGCATCACTGCAGAGAAAGGCGAATTCCGATGGCGCCAGCAGTGGGTGAGCTACCCGCAAATTTCTGACAACCTGAAACGCGCGGTCATCGCCTCCGAGGACGATGGCTTCAGCCACCACGATGGCGTGGACTGGGATGCGCTGGAGAAAGCCTGGGAGAAAAATGCCAAGGCCCAGCAGCGCGCCGCCGCCCGCAAACCGCCGACCAGTTCCAGCCTGAACGCCAAGCCGCCGCGCCCGCCCAAGGTGGTGGGGGGCTCCACCATCACCCAGCAGCTGGCAAAAAACCTGCTGCTCTCGGGTGAACGCACGCTGCTGCGCAAAGGCCAGGAGTTTGTGCTGGCCTTGATGTTGGAGGCGCTGCTGAGCAAGCAACGCATTTTGGAGATCTATCTCAATAACGTGGAGTGGGGCGAGGGCGTGTTTGGCGCGGAGGCTGCGGCCCAGTATTACTTTCACAAACCCGCCGCCCGGCTCAGCGCTTTGGAAGCGGCACGGCTGGCGGTGATGCTGCCCCGGCCCCGCTATTTCGAAAAGCGCCCCAACTCCGCCTACCTGTCGGGCCGTGCCGGCACCATCACGGGCCGCATGCCGGATGCACGGCTCCCCTGACGGACAAACTCCCCCCATGTGCTTTTGCGTGGGCTGCGGGTCTGTATCATCACCGGCATGTTAGCCAAATTCATGGGGTGGTTCTTGCTGGGCCTGGTCCGGGTGCTCACCGGCTCCCAGGCACGCTGGCACGGCTGCCCGCCCAAAGCCGAGCAGCGCATCTATTTCGCCAACCACCAAAGCCACGCCGACCTGGTGATGATCTGGGCGGCGCTGCCCCCAGAGTTGCGCAGCGTGACCCGCGCCATTGCCGCCCGCGACTACTGGACCCAATCCCCCTTCAAGCAGTGGCTCACCACCGAAGTGTTCAACGTCATCTACGTCTCGCGGGACCGCACGGCCGATGAAGACCCGCTGGAGCCCCTGCTGGCGGCACTGGCCAATGGCGACTCCATCATCCTGTTTCCCGAGGGAACACGCGGCCACGCCGAGGAGCCCCAGGCCTTCAAGGCGGGGCTATACAACCTGGCGGCCAAGTTTCCCGGCGCCGTGCTGGTGCCCGCGTGGATCAACAATGTGCAGCACGTACTGCCCAAGGGCGAGGTGGTGCCGGTGCCGGTGCTGTGTTCGGTGACCTTCGGTGCGCCCATACAGTTGGAAGACGGAGAAGACCGCGCGACGTTTCTCAAGCGTGCGCGCGAGGCCGTGATGGCCCTGCGTGAGGTGTAGAAGGATGCCATGTACTACACCCTGAAAAACCTGAGCCCCACCCAGCAGATCGGGGCGCTGTTCGTTATCGTGTTCGGCTTTTTGTTGCTGGCCAGCGTGACCGTTTTTGCCTTGTCCGTCCGCGATCATGAAGACGAGGCCTACGGCGAACGCTTGCGAAAAAATCTCAAGAGCGTGGACGGCGTGATTCGCACCAGCTGGGTGATGATGCTGATTTTCTGGATTGGCTGGGTCACCGGGGACTGGGTGGCCTTGACCCTGTTTGGCCTGGTCTCGTTTTTTGCCTTGCGCGAATTTCTCACCCTCTCCCCCACCCGCCGGGGGGACCACCGCAGTCTGGTGCTGGCGTTTTTTGTGGTCTTGCCGCTGCAGTACTGGCTGATTGGCAGCGGCCATTTCGACATGTTTGCCGTATTTATTCCGGTCTACGCCTTTTTGGCGCTGCCACTCGCCAGCGCCCTGGCCAACGACCCGCTGCGTTTTCTGGAGCGCAACGCCAAATTGCAGTGGGGCATCATGGTGTGTATCTACGGCATGAGCCATGTGCCGGCCTTGCTGCTGCTGAAGTTCCCAGGCTATGACAACCAGAACGCCTTCATGGTGTTCTTTCTGGTGCTGGTGGTGCAAACCTGCATGGTCACCCAGCATCTGGCCTCGCGCAAACTCCAGCGCCCGCCCGTGGCGCCCGCCATCAGCCAAAGCTTCAACTGGCCAAGCTGGTGGCTGGGCATTGCCGCTGGCAGCCTGCTGGGCGCCCTGTTGGCCGGCATCACCCCCTGGGTGCCGGGTACGGCTTTCGCGTTTTCCTTCATCGCCTGCGTGGCCGGGTCCATGGGGCATCTGGTGATGAAGGCGCTCAAGCGCGACCGCGGCATTCCCAGCTGGGGCGCGCACGTCAAGTCGGTCACCGGGACCGGCGGCCTGCTGGACCGGATCGACGCCCTGTGTTTTGCCGCACCCGTGTTCTTCCACTCGGCTAAGTGGTATTTTGACCTCTAGCCCCCGTGGACATTGCGCAGGCAGCTCCTGAATTAATAGCATGAGAATATTGGGAATTGACCCTGGGCTGCGCACCACCGGCTTTGGCGTGGTGGACGTGCATGGCGCGGACCTGAGCTATGTGGCCAGCGGCACCATCAGCACCCAGCACCTGGACACCAAAGCCTTGCCGGCACGCCTGAAAGTGCTGTTTGACGGCATGGGTGAGGTGGTGCAGCGCTACCAGCCGGACTGCGCGTCGATTGAAATTGTCTTTGTCAACGTCAACCCCCAGTCCACCCTGCTGTTGGGCCAGGCCCGCGGGGCACTCATCACCGCCCTGGTGGCGACCAACCTGCCGGTGGCCGAATACACCGCCCTGCAGATGAAACAGGCGGTGGTGGGGTATGGCCGCGCCGACAAGACCCAGATCCAGGAAATGGTGCGCCGACTGCTCACCCTGTCGGGCTTGCCTGGCACCGATGCCGCCGACGCGCTGGGCCTGGCCATCACCCACGCCCATGCGGGCAAGGCCATGGCCCGCATGGCGCAAGCCGACGGGGTGGGCGGCAGCGTCAAAGCCTCCTACAAAGCGGGCCGCAGGCGTTGAGCCTGCGCCTGGCCATTCCACGCCAAGCCCCATCCACAAAACCGAAGCCCCCCGGCTTTAGCTATGCATTTAATAGCGCCCCACGCTTGTTCCATGGGGGCTAAGCAATGTTTTTGTGCTTATTTGAAACCCACCCGGTCCAGCATCTGTTGTACCTTGACCTGGTTCCCACCGATCACGCTGATGGGGATGGTCTCGCTCTTGAAGCTTCCACCACTCATCTGCTGCAAAGCCGGGTTGGCCACCTTCACGGCCGCCACAGTGGGCCATTCGTTGTTGCCGTTGGCGAAATAATCCTGCGCCTGGGGACTGGCCAGGTATTCCAGAAACTTGGTGGCATTGGCCTGGTTCCTGGAATGTTTGGCCATGCCGCCACCGGCGATGTTCAGGTGGGTTCCCCAGGAATCCTGGTTCGGAAACACCACGCCCACCTTGTCGGCAATGGCCTGGTCTTCCGGCTTGGAAGATCGCAGAATGCGCGCCAGGTAATAGCTATTGGTCACGGCGATGCCGCACTCCCCCGAGGCAACGCCCTTGATCTGGTCGGTATCGCCACCCTTGGGTGCACGCGCCATGTTGGCCACCAGGCCCTTGAGCCACTCTTCCGCTTTGGCAGGCCCCATATGCTCGGTGACCGCGCCGAAAAGGCTCAGGTTGTAAGGATGTGAGCCCGTGCGGATGCACAGCTTGCCCTTGTTCTTGGGATCGCCCAGTTCTTCGTAGCTGTCCACATCGGCGCGGTTGACCTTGACCTTGTCATACACGATGACGCGCGCACGGGTGGAGTAGCCAAACCAGGCGGAGCCCTCGGGGCTGGCCTTGGCGCGGTACTGGGCGGGGATGGCCTCTTCCAGCAGTGTGGACTTCACCGGCTGGAACAAACCTTCGACTTCGGCTTTGTGCAGGCGGGCTGCATCGACCAGCAGAACCACGTCCGCTGGGGAGGCACTACCTTCGGCCTTCAAACGCGCCAAAATGCCCGCGTCATCTGCGTCGACGCGGTTGATCTTGATGCCGGTGGCTTTGGTGAAGTTGCTGTAGAGCGCTTCGTCCGTCGCGTAGTGGCGGGCCGAATAGAGGTTGAGCACCTGCTCCTGGGCAAAGGCCCCGCTGCTGGCAAGCAGGGTGGGCAGAGCTGCAACGGCAATCCA
Source organism: Burkholderiales bacterium RIFCSPLOWO2_12_FULL_61_40 (assembly GCA_001770935.1). GTDB lineage: Bacteria > Pseudomonadota > Gammaproteobacteria > Burkholderiales > Burkholderiaceae_C > Allorhodoferax. The sequence goes on from MESI01000062.1 coordinate 5,734, forward strand.
TTTATTAAGCATGGTCATGGTCATGAAAGTTGAGAAACGGACAAACTATAGCACGCAAATACGAATTACTATCAATTGCATCACAAACCCACAAACCCCATGGCCACTCACTTTTGCGCAAAGGTCACCAAATGGTCCACATCGGCCCGGATGCCGATCCATTCCCCAATCTTGTGGTCATGGTGGCTGGGAACATGGGCCAACAGGGTTTGGCCATCCCGCAGGCGCAGGGTGTAGAGAAACTCCGAACCGCGAAACGCCTTTCGCATCACCTCGGCCTTCACGGGTGCCGTGTCATCGTGAACGATGTCATCGGCACGCAAAAGAATGTCACAAACACCTTTCGGATAGGCACTGGGCAGTGGGCACTCCTGCACATTGACCAGGTCCCCCAGCGCCGTCTGCACAACCACCGATTCGCCATGCTGGCTGATGGTGGCCGGCGCAAACACGCCATGGCCAATAAATTCGGCGACAAACCGCGTCGCAGGCCGGTGGTACAGGCTGTAGGCATCGTCCCACTGCTGCAGGCTGCCCTCGTGCATCACACCAATCACATCCCCCATGGCAAAGGCTTCAAACTGGTCATGCGTGACAAACAAGGCCGTGGCTTGCGCCGCTTTCAAAATGGCACGCAGCTCATGCGAAAGCCGCTCCCGCAACTCCACATCCAGACTGGAAAACGGCTCATCCAGCAGCAGCAGCCTCGGGCGCGGCGCCAAGGCGCGCGCCAGCGCCACACGCTGCTGCTGTCCGCCTGACAATTCATGGGGATAACGGTGGCGGCTTTCCAGCAAACCGACCAGACTCAGCACTTCAGAAACACGGGCTTCACGCTCCTGTGCAGGGAGGCGATGGATACCAAAACCGACATTGTGTTCCACGTCCAGGTGCGGAAACAGCGCGTAATCCTGAAACACCATGCCGATGCGCCGATTTTCCGGCGCCAGGTGCACAGCGGCGCTACTCACCAGCTCCCCTCCCAGATGGATGGTCCCCCCCGCTGCACGCTCCAGGCCCGCCACCGCGCGCAACACGGTGGTTTTTCCACAGCCGGACGGGCCAATCAACACGCCCAAATCGCCGGCGCGCAAACCCAGGGACACATTGGCCACCGCCGGGCTTGCCCGGCCTGGATACTGAATGCAAAGGCGCGAGATATTGAGAAGCATGAAGGGGATTGTAAATACCTACAATTCTCATTCCTCCAAAATTCCCCACTAACCAACCCCTTCCTGCTTTTGCGCTTATTTTTCAAATTCCTCCTTCTGCTATTGGCCCTGGTGCTGTCACTTCCCGTGCTGAGTGTTCTTGCTTCCTGGATTCGATGGGACGCGGCAAGCCACCAAATCCTGGTCGCCATGGCGCAAACCGTGCTGCCCGACTACGCCCTGAGCTCTTTGCTTCTGTGCATGATGGTCGGGCTCGGTGTGGCGCTGGTCGGAGGGGGGGCTGCAGCGGCCGTCAGTCTGTTTGACTTCCACGGACGGAAAACGTTTGAGTGGGCGCTGCTGCTGCCGCTGGCCGTGCCCGCTTACGTGGTGGCCTATGCCTACACCGACTTCCTGCAATACAGCGGGCCATTCCAGACGGGTGTGCGCGCATTGACCGGCACGCAGGGCCGGGTGTTTCCAGAAGTACGCAATCTGGGCGGTGCTGCCTGGGTGTTCGTGTTTGCGCTCTATCCCTATGTCTACGTACTGGCCCGCGCCGCGCTGGCCGAACGCGCCACACAGCTGATGGAAGCAGCACGCCTGCTGGGTGCGCCCCTGCATCGCCGCCTTTATGCGATCGCCCTGCCCCTGGCACGGCCCGCCATCGCGGCCGGCGTTTCACTGGCCTTGATGGAAACCCTGGCCGACTACGGCGTGAGCAGCTATTTCGGCATTCAGACGTTTACCGCAGGCATCTACAAAGCCTGGCTGGCCATGGACAACAGTTTGGCGGCAGCCCAGTTGGCCACCTTGCTCCTTCTGCTGGTCTTGCTGCTATTGAAAACAGAGCAATGGGCGCAGCGGCGTTTGCGCTTTTCGAACAGCAAAGGCGGTTCTGGACACCACAGCGGCGAATCTCAACCTGTGGTGCTCAAAGGCGGCGCAGCGGTCGTGGCTTGGGCACTTTGCAGCCTGCCTGTACTGGCAGGGTTTGTATTGCCCATGGCGTTCATGCTGCGCCCCCTGGTGGCGGACTGGTCGGTGTTGCCATGGGACTCGTTTTTGCAGTGGTCCATCCACAGTTTGACTCTGGCCCTGGGGACTGCGGCGCTGGCATGCAGCGTTGCAGTACTGCTCGCCTTTGCCGTGCGCACACACGCCGACCGACTCACACGCGGTGTGGTGCAGATTGCCGCGCTGGGCTATGCCATCCCCGGTGCGGTGATCGTCGTGGGTTTGCTGTTGCCCGTGGGCTGGCTGCAGGCGGCATTTCCACAAACCAGTGTCGGCTACTGGATCACCGCGACAGCACTGGGCCTGGTGTGGGCTTATCTGGTGCGGTTTTGTGCCGTGGCCCTGCAAACCATCCAAAGCGGCTATGCCCGAATTCCCGCCAGCATGGATGATTCGGCCCGCATGCTAGGGGTCACCGGCGCCGGCCTGCTGGTGCGGGTGCATTGGCCTTTGCTGCATCGGAGTTTGGCGGCGGCCTGCTTGCTGGTGCTGGTTGACGTCATGAAAGAACTCCCCGCTACGCTGGTGCTGCGCCCCTTCAATAGCGACACCCTGGCCGTGGTGGCCTACCAACTCGCGCGCGACGAACGGCTGGGCGAGGCCGCCTTGCCATCACTGGCCTTGGTATTGGTCGGTTTGATCCCCGTCATTTTGCTCAGCCGCACCCTTCGGTCCCATCCGGGGCAAGGAACGCGTTAGGCGATTTGAAAGTGGGCGTCACAGGCGCACTTTTGATTTGGATGGCGACCCGCAAGGCCACCTCCACCCGAGGCGCCAGCTGGTTGCATGCCAGACCATCGTTGGCCCGGCCCGCCGTCTCCAGCGACTGGCACAGCGCCCCTAGCGCCATGGCACCGACGCTGCGCGCCGCCGATTTCAAGGTGTGCGCCACACCGGCCAGGGTGTGGAGATCGCCGGCAAGGGCGGCCGCCTGGATGGCAAGCACTTGCGTCTGTGCATTCAGCAGAAACTTCCCTATCAGGCGCTGGTGCAAGGCTGGATTGTTGCCCACCAACGCTGTCAGGGCGTTGGCATCCCAAATGGCGGCTTCTGCAGAACTTTCCGCCAGGCCCTCACCCAGGGGAAGAGGGGCAGCTTGTGTACTCCCCTGCGGTGGGGTCAACCGCACAAGCCACTTGGCCAGCATCCGGGCCAATTCATTCAAGCGCAGGGGCTTGGACAGGTAGTCGTCCATGCCACGCTGGCTGCAGCGTTCGGCCTCGCCCTGCATGGCATTGGCGGTCACGGCAATGATCGGCAGGCGTGTACCTTCGGGCTCGGCCCTGCGAATGGCCGCCGTCAGCCCAAATCCGTCCAACTGGGGCATGTGGCAGTCGGTCAGCAGCAAGGCATACCGGCCCGTGGGGCCCGCGTTGTCAGCCGTCAGCCCATCGCGCCACATTTGCAAGGCCACGGCACCATCGGCGGCAACCTCCACCGCGTACCCCAGCAGCCGCAACTGCTCCTGTACCACTTCGCGGTTGGTTTCATTGTCTTCGGCCAGCAAAATCAACTGCTGAGAGGCTGCTGCCTGTTGCGCGCCGGGGGGGCTGGCCCGCCGGGAACTGCGCTGTTCGCGATGCCAGGGTGGGTCCAGCCCATCGGGCGCGCGCAATCGGCCAGCGACCAGGGCCACCGCCCGGACCAGGTCGGCGTAACACATGGGGCGCGCGGGTACGGTGACCTCGTTGCCAAAAGCCGTGTGGTCGCTGCGCCTGGCGAACCGGATAACACCGATACCCGAGGGCAAGCCAAGTGCGCTGGCGGGCTCGGTCACAGCCAGACCCAAAGCGAGAACGGTTGGAGCACCCGCTTGCAGTGATTTTTGGAGCGCCTCGCGGGCGGCCACCAGGTCGGTGACCACCGTGGCGCGGGCACCTGCTGCCACGCAATAGGCCCGGAAAAACTCCCCGCCCTCGGCATCGTGGGTCACCCCCACCACATGCACCCCGTCCAGTCGGGGTTCGTCCGGCAGGAGCCGGGCAGCAGGTGCCACCAGCAAGGGCAATACGACGGTGAACACCGAGCCCGCTCCGGGTGTGCTTTGTACCCGGATCTGCCCCTGCAACAGTTCGACCAGGCGCCAGGTGATGCTCAGTCCCAGGCCGACGCCACCAAACTTGCGGGCTGTGCCTTCGTCTGCCTGGCTGAAGGGCTGAAACAGCTTGCCCATCTCGTGTTCACTGATGCCGATGCCATTGTCGATGACCTGCAGTTCCATGCCAGAATTACCATCGGCCAGTGAGCAGGGCTGCACGCGCAGGGCCACACGGCCGACACGGCCAGATCCGTCGCCGGTGAATTTGATCGCATTGCCCAGCAGATTGAGCAGCACCTGGCGCAGCCGGGTCGGATCGCTATAGACCCACATCGGCAGTTCAGGCGATACAAAGACCGAGAGTTCGACCGCCTTGGCCGCCGAACTGGTGCTCATCAACTGCGCTGCGCTCTCCACGGCATCGCGCAGGTGGATGGGCAAACGCTCCATGGCCAGTTTGCCAGCCTCCATCTTGGAATAGTCCAGAATGTCGTTGAGAATGTGCAGCAAGGCCAGCGACGAGCCATGGATCGTGTCGAGCATGCGGCGCTGATCGGGTGCCAGTTGCGTCTCTTGCAGGATATCCACCATGCCGATCACGCCGTTCATGGGGGTGCGAATCTCATGGCTCATATTGGCCAGGAAGTCGCTTTTGGCCCGGGACGCGGCCTCGGCCTGTCTGCGCGCCAGCTTCAGCGCGCCGTTTTGCTCCAGTATTTTTTCCACGACCAGGTTGCGGTTGTGGTCAAAAGTCAGGGCGATGAAGAACAGGATCATCACCAGGCCGGTGGTGCATAGGGTGCTAAAGACATTGGAAAATTCCAGGCGGTAGAGTTCGGGAAACTGGAAGCCCTGCATACCGGCCAGCCCGTACGCCAGGGTGACCGCGCAGCACAGTAAAAACCAACGCCATGCGTCCGCACCCAACCCCAGCAGCAGCACGGTGGCCACGGGAACCAAGGTGAACCAGGGCAAAACCGGAGAGCGCAGGCCACCGGTAAAAAAGCTGCAACCGAGGATGGCCACAAAGAAACAATTGGCCAGGTACAAATTGGCAGACCAGCGAAAGCTTCCCCGCGCCCGGAAGTGAAACAGAATGGGCCAAAACAAGGCAAAACACACCAACATCAGGACCGCGCCGATAGCAAACCCGATGGCCAGTGAAGTGGCCAGGTACAGCAGGGAAAATGCCGAGGTGATCAGGCAAATGTAGACCAGCAAACGGTTGGCGGAATGCTGGCGCCCGGCCTGCGCAGTGCCTTTGGGGAGGAACCAGGTGACCCACTGGTCCAGGCGGCTTTTCAAGGTATTGCCTATGGCGGCTATTTCATTGGGGCTCACGCGATGTCAAAACCCGGTTTGCGTTTGTCACCCTGGGGCGTATCGTCGCCCAGGTGAAACAGGTGGCGTACCTCATCAATCACGGATTGGCTCACAAAATACGCGGCCTCTTCCACCAGCAAGGCGTAGTCCGACAGGGGCAGGACACAGAACAACTCCTTCAGATGAAACTCCTTGAGCATGGCTTGCAAAACGGTGCGCGTCTCCGCGGCGGTGATCTCCAGGGTGTAGACCTTTTCACAATAGATCGGATCGATATGGCCTGGATGGCTTTCGTTGAACAGGTTGATGTAGCGGTCCAGCAGCGGCGCTGGCGCATTCGACAGAAAGTGCGTCATCAGCGCATTGAGGACAATTTCTCCTCGCCCACGCCAGCGGACATGGCGAATCGATGCCAGTTCGGCACGGCCCAGGCGGTCGGTTTGCAGCGCTTGGTCCAATTTCGCGGCAAAACTGCGGTAGTTGCTGAGAATGAAAGACATCCCCCAGCCACAGGGAGTGGTCCAGCAGCCCGCATCCCCCGCAAAGATAACGCGCTCGCGGGCCAATTCCTGTGTGACGCTGGCTGACGGATACCAGCCGTACTTCAGTTCCTTCACCTGCATGCCATGGAACGCAGCCGTCGCCGCCTCTTCACGGATGATGTGCCTGTAGACCGGCTCCATGGCTTCGCGCGCCATGACTTCCGGGCGCAAATACAAAATCAGCGAAAACGAGGTGCGTTCGTCAAGGATCTCGTATTCAAACACCGGGCGCCCCTGCCGCAGCGAGGTATCGGCATGCGCAGTAGTGTCAGCAAAGGTCTGCCACAGCATGTAATCCCCCACCTGCATGCCGCCCAGCCCATCGGGATGGTCACCAATGGCGCCAAATACCGACCACCAGTAGTAGCCCGCGCGCCTGATGCCGTACTGCTTGGCGATCCGGGAATCGTAGCCCGTGCAGTCAATCATCAGCCGGGCCCGGAATGGGCCACGCGCAGTGTCCACACTGACGCCGTGGGCATCCACCGTGTGTGAGTGGTACTCGCACCGGTCCAGCACCTCGGACCCGTTGGCGCGCACGGTGGCCACCCAATGGGGCAGCAACTGCTTTTCGTTAATGTAGGGGTAGCGTGGGAACAAACGGGCGTTCCACTGGGTTTGGGCGCCCGAACAGGTATTGGCCAGAAAACGCGTGACACCGCCATAGGTGTAGGGCTGGATCCGTTCGTCCACCACATTCAGTGGCACAAACCAACTGCGGTTGGTGTTGCCCGCCACCCCCTTTTCGACCACCAGCACCCGCCGGGTACGCGAAAGTTCGGAAGCCAGAGCGAGCCCGGAAGGGCCACCGCCAATGATGATTGCGTCGTAATGCACTGAAAACCCTCCCTGGTGACGCGGGGCGTTGTGCGCGCCCCGCCGATTTTTAATTTTTTTTATGAACCCGAGTGTCTTCGATCTACCCGGTTTTGTCGACCCATGTGTCTAAACCAAAGTCCGGCGAAGCGAAACCCGGGACCGTCACACCTCAGGCAATCCGCTCCAAAACCAACACCACAAAAAACCCCAATGCAGAGAGCACCGTCCACTTCAGCGTGAGCAGCCCAAAACGCCTGAAGCGCGGCTCCCCGGTTCCGGCGTAAAACGCAAAGGACACGGCTGCGCCCAAGAGGAGCAAGAGAATGAGCCAGCGAAAGAGCAACATAGGTCGGTGAGTGATGTTCGGGTTACCAGGCCCGCGCCAACTGGGCAAAACCTGCGGGGGCCAGCTTCTCGTCTTCGAAAGTCACCACCTCCCAGGCGTCCTGTTGCAGCAACAACGCGCGCAGGAGCTTGTTGTTCATGGCGTGGCCCGAGCGAAAGGCGCTGTAGCTGGCCAGCAGCGGCTTGCCCACCACATAGAGGTCCCCCATGGCGTCGAGAATTTTGTGTTTGACGAACTCGTCGTCATAACGCAGGCCATCAGAGTTCAGGACCTTGTAGTCGTCCATCACGATGGCGTTGTCCAGCCCGCCCCCCAGCGCCAGGCCGTTGGAACGCATCATTTCCACATCTTTGGTGAAACCGAAGGTGCGCGCACGGGCAATGTCGCGCGAGTAGGACCCGGTGCTCAAATCAAACTCCACGCGCTGGCCGGTGGAGTCCACCGCGGGGTGGTTGAAGTCGATCTCAAAACTGAGTTTGTAGCCGTGGTAGGGCTCCAGGCGCGCCCATTTTTCGGCAGCGCCAGTGCCCTCGCGCACTTCCACCGGACGGGTCAGGCGGATGAAACGTCGGGGCGCGTCTTGCAACACGATGCCTGCGCTTTGCAGCAAAAACACAAAGGACGCCGCCGAGCCGTCCAGAATAGGCACCTCTTCGGCCGTGATGTCCACATACAGGTTGTCCACGCCCAGGCCAGCACAGGCCGACATCAGGTGCTCCACCGTGTGGACCTTGGCGTTGCCGCTGGACAGGGTGGAGGCCAGCCGGGTGTCCGTCACCGCATGGGCCGACACCGGAATGTCAATGGCCTCGGGCAAATCCACCCGCCGAAACACGATGCCCGTATCCGGTGCGGCGGGGCGCAGCGTGATTTCCACGCGCTGCCCACTGTGCAGGCCCACGCCTACGGCGCGGGTGAGGGATTTGAGGGTTCGTTGTTTCAGCACGGGTCTATTGTAAAAGTAGCGCATTTACTCTGTTGCTTCACCGTCAATAACGTAGCCCAATTCGCCAGAAACACCGTGGAACCGGCTACGCCGGGCCACAGGTGTTGCCCCCTGCAAGGGGGAAAGCGCAGCGACACGCAGTGCGCGAAGCCGGGGGGTGTACCCCATCTAGTCGGCCTGCTTGCGCAGAAAGGCCGGGATTTCGTAGTCGTCCATGCCACCGCTGGACAGCGCATCGACGCGGGCGGCTGCGGACGTGCGGCCACGCCACACGGCCGGGGTTCCCATGCTGCCGTAATCCGGCTGGGCCACACCCACCCCCATGACACTGGCCACGCCCACGGGGGCAGCCACCGTATTGAGCGTCGGTACGGTGAACGGCACGTTGTCCGTTCCGGTGCGCAGCACCTGCAGCGGAGGCGCCACACGGCGCGCACCCTGGCGGCACAGGCCGGTGGCCACCACCGTGACGCGGATCTCATCGAGCAGGCTGTCGTCGTACGCGGTTCCGTAGATGACATGGGCATCGGGGGACGCATAGGCACGGATGGTGTTCATCGCCAGCTTGGACTCGCTCAATTTGAGGGAGCCCTTGGCCGCGGTGATCAGCACCAGCACGCCCTTGGCGCCCGACAGGTCAATGCCTTCGAGCAGCGGGCAGGCCACGGCTTGTTCGGCCGCAATGCGGGCGCGGTCGGGGCCGTTGGCCACGGCGGTGCCCATCATGGCCTTGCCGGGTTCACCCATGACGGTGCGCACGTCCTCAAAGTCGACGTTCACATGGCCCGGCACGTTGATGATTTCCGCAATGCCGCCCACGGCGTTTTTCAGCACGTCGTTGGCCTGGGCAAAGGCCTGGTCCTGGGTGACGTCGTCGCCCAACACTTCCAGCAGCTTTTCGTTGAGCACTACGATCAGCGAATCCACATTGGATTCGAGTTCCGCCAGACCACCGTCGGCATTGACCATGCGGCGGCCGCCTTCGAACTCGAAGGGCTTGGTGACCACGCCCACGGTCAGAATGCCCATTTCCTTGGCGATGCGGGCGATCACCGGGGCGGCGCCTGTGCCGGTTCCTCCCCCCATGCCTGCCGTGATGAAGAGCATGTGCGCGCCATCGATGGCGGCACGGATGTCGGCTTCGGCCTGCGTCGCGGCCTCGCGGCCTTTGTCGGGTTTGCTGCCCGCGCCCAGACCGGTGCCACCCAGCTGGATGGTCTTGTGGGCCGTGCTGCGGCTCAGCGCCTGTGCGTCGGTATTGGCGCAGATGAATTCCACGCCGCCCACCGCCGTGTTGATCATGTGCTCAACAGCGTTGCCGCCGCCGCCGCCCACGCCAATCACCTTGATCTGGGTGCCTTGGTTAAACGTTTCTTCTTCAAATAATTCGATAGCCATGTACTGCTCCTGAGGTTTCAATTTCAATTTGGATTCACTGACGGTATTCAATTTCTGAGGCTCCTTCTATGCAGGCGGGCCAACGCAACGCATTCGCCACGGGGGACTGCCACGCGCGAACCAGAGCTGCAATGCGCCTAGGCGGACCCTTTGATATGCGGTGCGTGTCATTAAAAATTCCCCACAAACCAGTCTTTAACCTGGCTGAAAGCTGTTTTCACGGAACCGTTTTTCTGCGCCACTTTGTAGCCACGCATGCGGGCCATACGGGCTTCTTCCAGCAGGCCCATCACGGTGGCGGCACGCGGCTGGGCCACCATGTCCGCCAGTGCACTGGAGTATTTGGGAATGCCGCGACGCACCGGCTTGAGGAAAATGTCTTCCCCCAGTTCGACCATGCCGGGCATGATGCAGCTGCCACCGGTGAGCACAATGCCGGAGGACAACACCTCCTCAAAGCCCGACTCCCGCATCACCTGGTTCACCAGGGAGTAGATTTCCTCGATGCGCGGTTCGATCACACCGGCCAGGGCCTGGCGGCTCAGCATGCGCGGGCCACGGTCGCCCAGTCCGGGCACCTCGACCTGGATCTCGGGGTCCACCAGCATTTGTTTGGCGTGGCCGCTTTCGACCTTGATTTCTTCCGCATCCTTGGTGGGGGTGCGCAGCGCCATGGCGATGTCGCTGGTGATCAGGTCCCCGGCAATGGGAATGACGGCGGTGTGGCGGATGGCGCCGTTGGTGAAAATCGCCACGTCGGTGGTGCCGGCCCCAATGTCCACCAGGGCCACGCCCAACTCACGCTCATCTTCGGTCAACACCGACAGGCTGCTGGCGAGTGGGTTGAGCATCAACTGGTCCACTTCCAGACCGCAGCGGCGCACACATTTGATGATGTTCTCAGCCGCGCTTTGCGCTCCGGTGACGATGTGCACCTTGGCCTCCAGGCGGATGCCGCTCATGCCAATCGGCTCCTTCACGTCCTGCCCGTCGATGATGAATTCTTGCGGCTCCACCAGCAGCAGGCGCTGGTCGGTGGAAATATTGATGGCTTTGGCGGTTTCCACCACCCGCGCCACGTCGGCGGCCGTCACTTCCCGGTCCTTGATCGCCACCATGCCGCTGGAGTTGATACCGCGGATGTGGCTGCCGGTGATGCCGGTGTAGACCCGTGTGATCTTGCAGTCGGCCATCAGCTCGGCTTCTTTGAGGGCCTGCTGGATGCTTTGCACCGTGGCGTCGATGTTGACCACCACACCGCGCTTGATGCCATTGCTGGGCGCCACGCCCAGGCCGGCCAGCTTGAGTTCACCACCGGGCATGACTTCGGCCACCACCACCATGACCTTGGCGGTCCCGATATCCAGCCCGACCACCAAATCTTTGTATTCTTTTGCCATATGCGTACCTGCTGTATTTGTCTGCGCTACTTCTTTGGGCCATCCACCGCCAGCGTGCTGACGCCGCGCAGCCGGATGGCATACCCGTTTTCATGCCGCAAATCGGCCGATTCCACTGAACTGGCACGGCGCCCGTAGCGGGCGGCCACCTGGGTCAATGTCTTGAGGAACCTCTGGACCCGGGCAATAATTTCGTCCTGCGTGCCACGGCCCAGTTCAATGGCGGCCCCGGTGTCCAGACGCGCACGCCAGCTGCCGCGCCCCGATATCTCGAATTGGTCCAGCGTCAACTCCATTGGCCCGAACAGGGGCGCCAGCGCGCGGTACATGGCCAGCACCTCGGCGCCCTGCCCTTCGGGGCCGTTCAGGCGCGGCAACTGGTCTTGCTCCACCTCGCCCACATTGGCTTCAAACACTTCGCCGTAGCTGTTGATCAGCCGCGACTCGCTGTCTCCCCCCCAGTAGGCCACCGCCTGGTGTTCCTGCAGCACCACTTGCAAGCGGTTGGGAAACTGACGGCGCACCACGGCGCGGCGCACCCAGGGGGCCGCCTCGAAGGCGGCGCGCACGCGGGCCAGATCAACGGTAAAGAAGGTCCCCGACATGCGCGGGGCGACATTGGCACGCAGGGTGAGCGCATTGTTGTGGGTGACCTGCCCCTCCACCGAAATGGCCCGGATGTCAAAAGCAGGCAGGCGCGAGGTCCAGCGCACGGCGGCGGCCAGGCCCAGGGCGGCAAACGTCAACAACAAGACCATGGCAGTCATGTTCATCAGTTTCACGTCCAAAGGGGTGGCCACCGCAAGGTTCACGCAGCGCCTCCGGCATCTGTGGCGGCACTTTGCAGCAAACGCACACACAGGTCTTCATAGCTGATGCCCGCAGCACGGGCGGACATCGGCACCAGCGAGTGTCCGGTCATGCCGGGCGAGGTATTGATTTCCAGCAAATAGGGTTGGCGGGTGCGGGCGTCGATCATCACATCGGCACGCGCCCAGCCCCGGCATCCCAGCACCTGGTAGGCCTTGCGCACCATGGCGGCAATGGCGTCTTCCTCGCCTTGCGGCAGGCCTGCGGGCACCAGGTATTGCGTGGTGTCGGTGAAGTATTTGTTTTGGTAGTCGTAGTTGCCGTCGGGTGCCACGATGCGAATCAGGGGCAAGGCGTGGGGATCGGTGGCAGCCCCCAGTACCGGACAGGTGACTTCGTCACCGGCAATGAATTGTTCACACAGCACCTGCGCATCGTGTTGCGACGCCAAGCCATAGGCGGCGTCACACTGGTCCAACGTCATCACTTTGGTCAGTCCAATCGTGGAACCCTCTCTGGCGGGCTTGACGATCATGGGAGCACCCAGTTCGGCAAAAGCGGCGCGGGTTTGCGCGGCGCTGCTCACCTGGCTCCAGGCCGGGGTGGACAGGCCCTCAAAACGCCAGATGCGTTTGGTCATGACCTTGTCCATGGAAATCGCCGAGGCCATGACCCCGGAGCCGGTGTAGGGAATGCCCATCAACTCCAGCGCGCCCTGCACGGTGCCGTCTTCACCAAAACGGCCATGCAAAGCGATGAAACAGCGGGCAAACCCTTCTTTCTTCAGGTCGCCCAGATCGCGCTGCAAGGGGTCAAAGGCGTGGGCGTCCACGCCTTTGGAGCGCAGGGCTTTCAAGACACCCGCGCCCGACATCAAGGACACTTCACGCTCGGCCGAAGCACCGCCCATCAGCACAGCCACCTTCCCGAAGGCTGCGCCTTGGATCGCTCCTGCGTCGTTCACTTTTTCGTTGCTTAATTGGCTCATAGCCCCCGTCCCTCCTGCGCAAGCAGCTCTGTTTTTTGTAGCAGATCGACTATTTTCGCCGGCACGGCGCCGATCGATCCCGCGCCCATGCACAGCAAGACATCGCCGTCTCTGGCGTTGTCCACTGCGGCCTGGGGCATGTCCGTGATGGCGTCCACAAAAATCGGTTCCACCTTGCCAGCAATGCGCAGGGCACGCGCCAAGGCACGGCCGTCCGCCGCCACGATGGGGGACTCGCCAGCGGCATAGACCTCGCCCAGCAACACCGAGTCGGCCTGGCCAATGACTTTGACAAAGTCCTCAAAACAATCCCGCGTGCGGGTGAAGCGGTGGGGTTGAAACGCCAGCACCAGCCGACGCCCCGGAAAAGCGCCGCGCGCGGCGGCCAGGGTGGCAGCCATCTCCACCGGATGGTGGCCGTAGTCGTCAATCACCGTGACCGTGCCGCCTGCGGGCAAAGACAGGTCGCCATAACGCTGGAAGCGGCGCCCCACCCCTTTGAACTCCGCCAGCGCCTTGCGCACGGCCGCATCGGCAATATTGAGTTCCACCGCCACGGCGATGGCCGACAAGGCGTTGAGCACGTTGTGCAGGCCGGGCAGGTTCAAGACCACCTCCAGGTCCGGCAAAACCACCCCGTTGCGGCGTTGCACGGTAAAGTGCATCTGCCCGTCCATGGCCCGCACATTGACGGCACGCACCTCGGCCTCGGCGTTGAAGCCGTAGCTGGTCACCGGGCAGGTCACCTGCTCCACGATGTCGCGCACGGCCGGGTCGTCGGTGCACAGGATTGCCGTCCCGTAGAAGGGCATGCGGTGCAGAAAATCCACAAAGGCCGACTTGAGCCTGCCAAAGTCATGGCCATAGGTTTCCATGTGGTCGGCATCGATGTTGGTCACCACCGCCATGACCGGCAGCAGGTTCAAAAACGACGCATCCGACTCGTCGGCTTCCACCACGATGTAGTCGCCACTGCCCAGGCGGGCATTGGCCCCGGCGCTGTTGAGGCGTCCGCCAATCACAAAGGTGGGGTCCAGGCCGGCTTCGGCCAATACGCTGGCCACCAGGCTGGTGGTGGTGGTTTTGCCGTGGGTGCCTGCGATGGCGATGCCCTGCTTCAGGCGCATCAGCTCGGCCAGCATCAGGGCGCGCGGCACGATGGGAATGTGCATTTCGCGCGCCCGCAGCACCTCAGGGTTGTCGGCATGCACTGCGGTGGACGTGACCACCGCGTCGGCGCCAGCAACATGGGCGGGTGCATGGCCGACAAAGGTCTGGATCCCCAAAGACGCCAGGCGCTTGAGCGTGGCGCTGTCGGACAGGTCGGAGCCCGAGATGGTGTAGCCCAGGTTGCTCAGCACCTCGGCGATGCCGGACATGCCCGAGCCGCCCACACCGACAAAATGAATGTGTTTGATTGCGTGTTTCACACCAGGTCTTTCATTGGGCAAGTTCCTCGCAGGCCGTGACCACCGCGTCGGTGGCGTGGATTTGTTGCATCTTTTTGGCCTCCAGCCCGCGTAACAACAGCGTAGAGCGCTCCATTTTTTGTAGCATTCCGGCCAGTGCCTCGGGGGTCATTTCGCTTTGCGGCAACAACCAGCCGCCGCCCTGCTCCACCAGGAAGCGGGCGTTGTGGGTCTGGTGGTCGTCCACTGCTGACGGAAAAGGCACAAACACCGCAGCAGCGCCCACGGCGGCCAGCTCGGTCACGGTGCTGGCCCCGGCACGGCAAATCACCAGGTCCGCATCGGCAAAAGCCTGCGCGGTGTCGTGAATAAAGGGCGTCAACTCCGCCTGCACCCCGGCGCTGGCGTAATTGGCGCGCAGTTCGTCGATCTGCTTCTCGCCACTTTGGTGGGTGACCAGCGGACGCTGATCTGCGGGTATGCGTGCCAGCGCTTGCGGCACCACGGTGTTGAGCGCGCGCGCGCCCAGACTGCCGCCCACCACCAGCAGGCGCAGGGGTCCCGAGCGGGCGGCAAACCGGGCCCGCGGCGCGGCCTGGGTCAAAAACTCTCCGCGCAGGGGGTTGCCCACCCATTGGCCCTTGGCCATGACCTGGGGGAAAGCGGTAAACACACGGGAGGCCACGCGGGCCAGCACTTTGTTGGCCATTCCGGCCACCGAGTTTTGCTCGTGCAGCACCAGGGGCTTGCCCATCAGCACCCCCATGAGTCCGCCGGGAAAGGTGATGTAGCCCCCCAAACCCACCACCACATCGGGCTGGACGCGGCGCAGCACCTGGACGCTTTGCCACAAGGCACGCAACAGACGCACAGGCAAGAGCACCAAGGTTTTCAAACCCTTGCCACGCACGCCGGAGAAATCCACGGTTTCCAGTGCAAAGCCGCGCTGTGGCACCAAACGGCTTTCCATGCTGTTGGGAGCACCCAGCCAGTGCACACGCCAGCCTTTGTCGCGCAGGGCTTGGGCCACGGCCAGTCCGGGGAAAATATGCCCACCGGTGCCGCCGGCCATGATCAGGGCACAGCGACTGGCCCCCACGCCTTGGGACGGCCCTGCGGCGTTCACGGTCATACACGCCCCCCATGCATCAATTGGCGGTTCTCAAAATCGATGCGCAGCACCACAGAAATAGCGATCAGGTTGATCAGGATGGCGGAGCCGCCGTAACTCATCAAGGGCAAGGTCAAGCCCTTGGTTGGCAAAGCGCCCAGATTCACGCCCATGTTGATGAAGGACTGAAAGCCCATCCAGATACCCACACCCTGCGCCACCAGCCCGGCAAACACGCGGTCCAGGGCAATGGCCTGGCGCCCGATGTGCATGATGCGCCGGGTCAGCCACAGGAACAGGCCAATCAGAAGAACCACCCCGACCAGTCCGAATTCTTCGCCTATGACGGCCAGCAGGAAGTCGGTATGGGCCTCGGGCAGCCAATGCAGCTTTTCTACACTCCCCCCCAGCCCGACGCCGAAGACCTCGCCCCGCCCGATAGCAATCAGGGAATGGGTCAGCTGGTAGCCCTTGGCCACCGCATTTTTTTCGCTCCAGGGGTCCAGGTAGGCAAAAATACGCTCCCGGCGCCACTCGCTCAGGGCGATCATCAGCCCAAAGGCCACTAGCAGAATGGCGGCAATGAGAAAGAACATGCGGGCGTTCACCCCACCCAAAAACAAAATGCCCATGGCAATCACGGCAATCACCATGAAGGCCCCCATGTCGGGCTCCGCCAACAACAGCAGACCCACCACGGCCACGGCCACCGCCATGGGCATGACCGCCCGGAAGAAGCGCTCTTTGACGTCCATCTTGCGCACCATGTAATCTGCGGCATACAGCAGCACCGCGAACTTGGCGAGTTCGGAGGGCTGGAAGTTCATGATGCCCAAGGCGATCCAGCGCCGTGCGCCATTGACCCCCTTGCCGATGAAAGGCACCAGCACGGCAATGAGCAGCGCCAGCGAGGCCACAAACAGCCAGGGCGCAACCTTCTCCCAGGTTTGTACCGGTATCTGGAATGCAATCAGCGCAGCCACAAATGCCACGCCCAGGGACAGCACATGGCGCACCAGAAAGTGGGCATGCGTGTAATTGGAAAAGCGGGGGTTGTCCGGCATGGCAATGGACGCGGAATACACCATGACCAGGCCCCATAGCAGCAAAGTCACCACCACCCACACCAGCGGCTGGTCAAATCCGCGCACCTGGGCGGGTGCCGTGGTGTTGGAAAACGAGCCACGGCCCCCCAGGCGCACTGGCAGGGCCGCTGCGGCAGGCGCCAGCTTGCCCGCAAACCACGTCGACAGGGTGTGACCCAGCACGCTCATGCCGTGGTCTCCATATCTACCCCGGAGCTGGCAGCCAGCTCCTTCACTGCGGCACAGAACACCTTGGCCCGGTGCTCGTAGTTGTCAAACATGTCGAAACTGGCGCATGCGGGCGACATCAGCACCGCATCACCGGCATGGGCGCGCTGGTTGGCATGGGAGACCGCCGCCGGCATGGAATCTGCGTCCACCACGGGCACCTCCACCATGGCGAGTGCCGCACGGATCAGCGGCGCATCCCGCCCGATCAGCACCACCGCGCGGGCATAACGCGCCACCGGGCCTGCCAAGGGAGCGAAATCCTGGCCTTTGCCTTCCCCACCCAAAATCACCACCACCTTGCGGTCTTCCCCCAAGCCCCGCAGCGCGGCCACCGTCGCCCCCACATTGGTGCCCTTGCTGTCGTCAAAAAATTCGACCCCGTTCAAAATGCCGATGGACTCGACGCGGTGCGGCTCCCCCCGGTACTCCCGCAAGCCAAACAAAATGGGGGCCAAGGCGCAACCCGCCGCGGCGCACAGGGCCAGTGCAGCCAACGCGTTGCTGGCGTTGTGCCGCCCACGGATACGCAAGGCGTCGGCGGGCATCAGGCGCTGGATGTGCAGTTCTTCTTCGGCGCCCTTGCGTTTTTTCAGGGTTTCATCGGCTTCCAAAGCCCGCACCAGCCACACCATGCCATTGACTTCTTCCAGGCCAAAGTCACCAGGACGGCGCGGCATATCGCAGCCAAAACTGGCATAGGGCCGGACCCTGGGGCGTTGCAGCTTCACCCGCACCGGCTCCGGCAGCATCGCCATGACCAGGGAATCGTCCCGGTTGAGCACCATCAGCGCCTGCTGGCCAAAAATGGCCGCCTTGGCGCTGGCATACGCCGCCATGGAGCCGTGCCAGTCCAGGTGGTCCTGGGTGACGTTGAGCACCGCCGCGGCCGTGGGTTCAAACTGCTTCACGCCGTCCAACTGAAAGCTGGAGAGTTCCAGCACCCACACCTCTGGCAGTGCCTGGCTGTCCAGCGCCTGTGAGAGAGTGTCGAGCAGCGTGGGGCCGATATTGCCCGCCACCGCGACTGTTTTTCCGGCCCAGGCCACCAGATGCCCGGTCAAAGAAGTGACCGTGGTCTTGCCATTGGTGCCCGTGATGGCCAGCACCTTGGGCGTGTACTGCGCCGTTTCCTTCAATTGCGCCAAAGCATGTGCGAACAGGCTGAGTTCGCCGCCCACAAACAAACCTTGCGCCTGCGCGGCGGCCACCACGGCCCGGGTCTCCTGTGGAGACAATCCTGGGCTCTTGAACACGGCACCCAGGCCAGTGCCCTCCACCAGCGTGGCGTCCAGTGTTGACGCCACAAAATTGGCGCCGGGAACGGCTTCCCGCAACTGTGGCAATTGCGGTGGCGCAGCCCGTGTGTCCGCCACGGTGACCTGCGCCCCCTGGCGGGCGCACCAGCGCGCCATGGCCAGGCCCGAAGCGCCCAGCCCCAAAATCAGCACTTTCTGATCTTGCAATACTTGCACGGGCTACCTCAGTTTCAGGGTGGACAGGCCCACCAGGCACAAGAGCATGGTGATGATCCAGAAACGCACGACCACCTGCGTCTCCTTCCAGCCGGATTTTTCAAAATGGTGGTGCAGCGGCGCCATCTTCAACAGGCGGCGCCCTTCGCCAAACTGCTTGCGCGTGAACTTGAAATAACTCACCTGCAACATGACCGACAGGGCTTCCACCACAAAAATGCCGCCCATGATGGCCAGGACAATCTCCTGGCGCACGATCACCGCGATAGTGCCCAATGCCCCGCCCAGGGCCAATGCACCCACATCCCCCATGAACACCTGTGCCGGGTGGGTGTTGAACCACAAAAATGCCAGCCCCGCCCCGGCCATGGCCGCACAGAAAATCAGCAATTCACCCGCGCCGGGAATGTGGGGAAAAAACAGGTATTTGGAATACACCGCGCTTCCGACCACGTAGGAAAACACCCCCAGGGCCGAACCGACCATGACGACCGGCATGATGGCCAGCCCGTCCAGCCCGTCGGTGAGGTTGACCGCGTTGCTGGAGCCCACGATGACCAGATAGGTCATCACCACAAATCCAAAAACACCCAGGGGGTAGCTCACTTCCTTGATGAAGGGCAGCAACAAGCCCGCTTTGGGCGGCAGGTTGACATCAAACCCGGAACGCACCCAATTGAAAAACAGCTCAAGAACCCGCAGGTTGGAACTCTCGGAAATGCTGAACACCAGGTACAGGGCCGCCAGCAAACCAATGATGGATTGCCACAAATACTTTTCGCGCGAAGCCATGCCCTCGGGGTCTTTGTTGACCACCTTGCGCCAGTCGTCCACCCACCCTATGGCGCCAAAACCCAGAGTGACCAGCAAGACGATCCAGACAAAGCGGTTGCTCAGGTCGGCCCACAGCAGGGTGGACACGGCAATGGACAACAAAATCAACACCCCGCCCATGGTGGGGGTTCCGCTTTTGCTCAAGTGGCTTTCCATGCCGTAGCCACGGATCGGTTGACCGATTTTCAGCTCGCGCAGCCGCCGAATCACCGCCGGTCCGGCCGCCAGACCGATCAACAGCGCCGTCATCGCGGCCATCACGGCACGAAAAGTCAGGTACTGAAACACCCGAAAAAACCCGAACTCGGGCGACAGGGTTTGCAGCCACTGGGCCAGACTCAACAACATGGGGCAACTCCAAACGAATAATCAGGCAGCATGGGATGGGCTCCTGGGGTTTTGTGCAAAGGCGACCGCGGCATCCACCACCCGTTCCATGCGCATGAAGCGGGAACCCTTGACGAGCATGCTGCGCAGGGAGGGAAGCGTTGCACTTACGACGGTGTTGAGTTCCTCGACCGATTCGAAATGGCGGGCGTCGGCAAACTCCTGGGTCGCCATCCGTGTCGATTCGCCCAGTGTCAGCAAATGCTCAATACCTCGGGCCTGCGCATAACGGACAGCCTCGGCATGGAACATCGGGCCTTCTTGTCCCACCTCACCCATGTCGCCCAACACCAACAAACGCGGCCCCGGCAGCTCGGCCAGCACATCAATGGCGGCGCGCACCGAGTCGGGATTGGCGTTGTAGGTGTCGTCCACCAGGGTGCATTCCTGGCCTTGTACGTTCAAAGCCAGTGCGCGGGAGCGCCCCTTGACAGGAACAAAAGCCTCCAGGCCACGAACCACGGCGTCGGCGGGCACGCCCGCCGCCAGCGCACAGGCCGCCGCGGCCAGGGAATTTTTGACATTGTGGCGCCCCGCAATCGCCAAACGGTAGCGCAACACCGCGCCTGTGCCCTGTGCTTGCACCTGCCACGCGCCCTGCGTCCATTGCACATCGGCACAGCCCAGATCTTCCGCCCCCCCATTGGGCGCCAGTGAAAAACACAAGGTAGGGCGCTCGCCTGCCAAGGCCCGCCATACCGAGGTATAGGTGTCGTCGGACGGAAATACGGCCGTACCCTGGCCGTCCAGAGCCACAATAACCGATCCATTCTCCTGGGCCACGGCCTGCACGGTGTGCATGAATTCCAGGTGTTCACGCTGGGCGTTGTTCACCAACGCGACCGTGGGCCTGGCCATGGCGGCAAGGCTTGCAATTTCACCCGGATGGTTCATGCCCAACTCCACCACGGCGATGGCATGCGTGGGACGCAAGCGCAACAAGGTGAGCGGCACGCCAATGTCGTTGTTCAAATTGCCCCGCGTGGCCAAGGAGGCACCGCCAGGGCGATAGGCCTCCAGAATAGACGCCAGCATCTGGGTGACCGTGGTTTTGCCATTGCTGCCGGTGACGGCGATCAGCGGCAGTTGGAATTGCATGCGCCAGGCTGCGGCCAGTTCACCCAGGGCGGTTGTGGTGTTGGCAACTTCGATGCGGGGAAGTCCCGCGGGATAGCGGGCGGGGTCAGCGCCTCCATGGCACACGACCGCCACGGCTCCGCGCTGGCGGGCTTCATGTAAAAAATCATTGGCATCGAAGCGTTCGCCCTTCAGCGCCACAAACAGGTCGCCGGGCTCGATGCTGCGGGTGTCGGTGTGCACCCGCACGATGTGGGCATCCCCAGTGCCAACCAAGCTTGAGGTGGGCAGCCATTGGGATGCCTGTTGCACGGTCATCATGGCCGTCATACCTGTTCCCCTGCCGTCTTGGCGTTGTAGTCCTGCAAGGCACGTTGCGCCTGGATGCGGTCTGAAAACGGATACTTGACCCCCGCAATCTCTTGCGTTTCTTCATGCCCTTTTCCCGCCAGCAAGACCACATCACATGCATCGGCCCGCTGGACGGCCTCGGCAATCGCCATGGCCCGGTCCACCTGTACATCCACCACACCGTTGTGCGGCAAACCCAGCAGGATCTGCGCAATGATGGCTTCCGGTTTTTCGCTGCGCGGGTTGTCACTGGTCACCAGGACTTGGTCTGCCTGCCGTGCGGCGATCGCGCCCATCAAAGGCCGTTTGGCGCTGTCACGGTCACCGCCGCAGCCAAATACGCACCACAAACGACCGCCACGTTGCTCGGCCAGAGGGCGCAGGGCCGCGAGCGCCTGCCCCAGCGCATCCGGGGTATGGGCATAGTCCACAGCGACCAAAGGCTGGCTTTCACCCCCCAGGCACTCCATGCGTCCGGGCACAGGGTGCAATTGGCTGCATGCCTCCACCGCCTCTTGCAAAGACACCCCCAAGCTGCGCATTGCAGCCAGCACACCCAGCAAATTTGCAACGTTGTAGGTGCCAATCATCCGGGTGGAAAGAACCACGCTGGTGTCGCCTTCCACCACATCAAAACGCAAACCCAGCGAACCATGGGCGATGTTTTGCGCCCGTAGACGCGCTGCGCGCTGCGTCGACACCGTCCAGACCTCCTGGGTGCTGGACTCCAGTGTGGCCGCCAATGCCGCGCCATACGCGTCATCGACGTTAAGCACCACGCTGTCCAGGCCTGGCCAGGCAAACAATTTGCGCTTGGCCGCCCAATAGGTTTCCATGCTGCCGTGGTAGTCCAGATGGTCCTGGGTGAAATTGGTGAACACGGCAACCCGGACCCGGGTGCCATTCAACCGGTGCTCTTCAATGCCGATGGACGAGGCTTCGATGGCACAGGCGCCCAAACCGTCATCGACAAACCGGCGCAGAGTTCGCTGCAGCAACACCGGGTCCGGGGTTGTCAGTCCGGTAGCGGTCACTCCTGCCGCCGCCTGTCCAGGCATTGCACCGGGCACAGGCGGGCGCCCCACACCCAGGGTGCCAATCACGCCACAAGGAATGGCTGCGGTTGTTGGCAATGCAGACAATGCCTGTGCCAGCCACCAGGCGGTCGATGTTTTCCCGTTGGTCCCCGTGACAGCCACCACCGCCAACTGGTGGGACGGATTTCCAAAATACTCGGAAGCGATCACACCCGTGTCCGTTTTCAAACCGGTATAACCGGCGATGGTTTCCGCTTCAAATGCAAATGGCGCAGCGCCAGCCGCTTCCACCAGACATGCGCTGGCACCCAGCCCCAATGCACCGGGCACAAATTGCCGTCCATCCACCGCGGTGCCCGGCCAGGCAATGAATCCATCGCCAGGCGTCAGCTTGCGGCTGTCGGCGCAAAGGCTGCCTGCAACCCGTTGCTGCAACCACAGGGCCGCCTGCATGGGAGTGTGGAATTCTTGCATCAGAAACTTTCCTCCACCGCTTCAGCCACGACCTGGGGACGCACCGCCATGTCCGGCTGCACCCCCAGCATGCGCAGGGTTTGTTGCACGGTTTCACTGAATACCGGTGCCGCGACATCCCCGCCAAAATACTTGCCATTGCTGGGCTCGTCAATCATCACCGCCACCACGATGCGCGGGTTATCGATGGGCGCCACACCAACAAAGAAGCCGCGGTATTTCTTGTCCGCATAGCCACGCCCTTCCTGTTTGTGTGCGGTACCGGTTTTGCCGCCCACCGAGTACCCCATGGTCTGCGCTTTGGGCGCCGTACCGCCGGGGCCGGTGACCAGGTGCAGCATGTTCAAAACGGCGTGTGCATTTTTCTCATTCATCACCTGCACACCGGAAACCTGTTCGGGGGCCTTCAGCAGCGTTACGGGCACCAGTTCCCCGCCACGCGCAAACACACTGTAGGCACGCGCCAGTTGAAACAGGCTGGTCGACAGGCCATAGCCATAACTCATGGTGGCCTGCTCGATCGGGCGCCAGGTTTTGTACGCGCGCAAACGCCCGCTGACCACGCCGGGAAAAGGCACTTGCGGCTTTTGCCCCAGCCCGATCTGGCTGAACATTTCCCACATTTCGCGGGGCTGCATCTGCATGGCCATTTTTACTGTCCCGACATTGCTGGACTTCTGAATGACCTCGTTCACCGTCAACGGTCCGTGCGGGTGTGCATCGGTGATGGTGGAGCCACCAACCGAGATATGCCCAGGTGCCGTCTGGATCACCGTCTCCGGCCTGACCAAGCCCTTTTCCAGAGCCAGCGCAATCACAAAGGGCTTCATGGTCGAGCCCGGTTCAAAGGTGTCGGTGAGCGCCCGGTTGCGTAACTGCGCGCCGGTCAAGTTGGCGCGCTTGGCCGGAGAGTAACTCGGGTAGTTGGCCAAGGCCAATACTTCTCCGGTGAGCACGTCCAGGACCACCACGCTGCCGGCTTTGGCCTTGTGGTCCAGCACCGCGTCACGCAGCTTCTGATATGCAAAAAACTGCACCTTGCTGTCAATGCTGAGTTGCAGATCGCGGCCATCCACCGGAGGTATTTGCTCCCCCACGTCCTCTACCACCCGTCCAAGCCGGTCCTTGATCACGCGGCGTGAACCGCTGTGCCCGGCAAGGTCCTTGTTGAAAGTCAGTTCCACCCCTTCCTGGCCCTTGTCTTCCACGTTGGTGAACCCGACCACATGCACGGCGGATTCCCCTTCGGGGTATTCACGCTTGTATTCCTTACGCTGGTAAATGCCTTTGATGTTCAGGGCGCTGATTTGCTTGGCCGTGTCAACGTCCACCTGGCGCTTGAGCCAAACAAAGGTTTTGTCCTCGTTTTCCAGCTTTCTGGACAGGTCGGACGCAGTCATCTCCAGCAGTTTGGCCAGTTTTTTCAACTGCACTTTGTCAAATTCAACGTCTTCCGGTATCGCCCAAATACTGGGGGCCGGCACGCTGGATGCAAGGATCAAACCATTGCGGTCCAGAATCCTGCCACGGTTGGCGGGCAAATCCAGAGTACGTGCAAAGCGCACCTCGCCTTGGCGCTGGAAGAAATCATTGGCGACAACCTGAATATAGGCAGCCCGCGCGGCGAGCCCCACAAAGGCAAGCGCAATGGCGCCAACGACAAACTTGCTGCGCCAAACCGGCGTACGGCTGGCCAGCAAAGGGCTGGAGGTGTACTGAATGCTCCTGCTGCTCAAGGATCTACTCCCTTGCTTGCAGCGTCCAAGGCGGTATAACCCACATAGGTGGTGATGCCAGGTGTGGCCTGGCGCATCAGCAATTTGTCCTTGGCCAGGCGCTCCACGCGCGCCGGGGTGGCCTGGGCACGTTTCTCCACCTGCAGGCGCTCATATTCCGTCTCCAGGCGACGCGCCTCGCTGCGCGCCTTGTCCAACTCGGTAAACAGCCTGCGCGAGTCGTACTGCACCCCTACCAGGTACAAGGCACTGGCAACCACCGCCAACAGCAAGACCAGATTCAAACGCATCATGCCGCCGTCCTCTGCGCTACCCGCATGATGGCGCTTCGAGCCCGTTTGTTTGCACTCACCTCGGCGGCACTTGGCTTGACACGGTCCAATGCTTTGAGCTTCATGACCTTGGGCGCTGCAAAAGGAGCGCGCCGGTCGTATTCGTCGCGCGAGTGCTTTGCAATGAACTGCTTGACGATGCGGTCTTCCAGCGAGTGAAAACTGATAACCGCCAGGCGTCCACCGGGTTGCAGCACCTCCAGGCTCGCTTCTAGCGCCTGTTGCAACTCTTCAAGCTCGGCGTTGATGAAAATCCGAAAAGCCTGAAATGTGCGCGTTGCAGGGTTCTGGCCCGGCTCGCGGGTTTTGACCGTGTCAGCCACGAGTTGGGCCAGCTCGGTGGTGGTTGAAATTGGGCCCCTTTCCTGTCGGCGAGCAACAATCGCCTTTGCAATGGGGCCAGCAAACCGTTCTTCACCATAGTCACGTATCACCTCCGCTATTGCGCCTACCTCGGCATCTACCAGCCACTGCGCAACGCTCTCGCCGCGCGTGGTGTCCATCCGCATATCTAGCGGTCCGTCAAATCGAAAGCTGAATCCACGCTGCGGGTTGTCAATTTGGGGGGAGCTCACCCCCAAATCCATCAAAATCCCGGCCACGCTGCCTGTCGGCAATTCACGCAAATGCGAGAACCCTTCGTGGCGAATGGAAAAACGCCCATCCTGGATGGTTCCGGCCTGGGCCACTGCATCGGGGTCGCGGTCGAAAGCGATCAACCGACCTGCCGCCGAAAGCCGGGACAGAATCAGGGAAGAATGGCCGCCACGGCCATAGGTCGCGTCAACGTAGGTGCCTGCGCTGGATGACTCAGGCGCGTCCGGGGCATTGTTAAACAGAGCATCCACTGCCTCCGTTAACAATACAGTGGAGTGATTCCATGCAGCGTCCACTGGCACACCTTAAAAGGAAAAATCTTTGAAGACGTCAGGCATTTCACCCTGCATCGCCTTCGCCTCTTGGGCGTCATAGGTCGCCTTGTCCCACAACTCAAAATGGTTGCCCATACCCAGCAACATGGTGTCCTTGGCAATCCCTGCCGCCTCGCGCAACTCAGGCGACACCAACACCCGCCCCGTGGCGTCGATTTCCACATCCATGGCGTTGCCCAAAAAAATGCGCTTCCACCACTGGGCGGACATGGGCAAGGCCGCAATACGCTCCCGGAATTTTTCCCACTCGGGCCGAGGGAACACCATCAGGCAGCCGTGCGGGTGCTTGGTGATGGTGAGTTGGCCCGCAGCGGTGGCACTCAAGACGTCACGGTGCCGGGTCGGCACGGAAAGCCGCCCTTTGGCATCCAGACTGAGAGATGAGGCCCCTTGGAACACGAAATGCACCTATTTTGCGGAAAAGCAAGAATTCAGCAAAATAATGGCACTTTCCTCCACCAAATTGCACTTTTTTGCACTGTATCAGCAAAAGCAAAGCTTGCAAGGGGCTTGCAAGAACTTTTTTCCAATGAAATCAAGGACTTAGAAGCTCTTTTTCAGGCTAGGTAAACCGGAAAATCGTTCTAAAATAAGGACTTAGCACACGTTATGAATGTGATGCTTGAAGGAAGGCGGCTACCGCCGCCTGAAATGATTACAAAATGTAACGCGAAAGATCTTCGTTCTGGCTCAATTCACCCAAACGGGCATCCACATAGGGTCCGTCGATGGAAATGGTTTTCCCGGACAGCGCGGCGGCATCAAAGCTGACATCGTCCAGCAAGCGCTCCATGACCGTGGCCAAACGGCGCGCTCCGATATTCTCAGTACGCTCGTTCACGTCAAACGCAATTTGCGCGAGCCGTGTAATACCCTGGGCGGTGAATTCAAGGGTCACATTTTCGGTCGCCAGCAGGGCTTGGTACTGTTTCACCAGCGACGCATGGGTCTGCGTCAGTATCGCCTCAAAGTCCTGCACCGACAGGGATTGCAATTCCACCCGGATGGGGAAGCGTCCCTGCAATTCAGGAATCAGGTCGCTGGGCTTGCTCAGATGGAAAGCGCCGGAAGCCACGAACAAAATATGGTCCGTTTTGACCATGCCATACTTGGTCGACACCGTGGTGCCCTCCACCAGCGGCAGTAAATCGCGCTGCACGCCCTGGCGCGACACCTCGGCTCCACTGCCCTCGCTGCGGGAGGTGACCTTGTCGATTTCGTCGATAAACACAATGCCGCTTTGCTCCAGCATGTGCAAGGCCTGGGTTTTGATTTCCTCTTCATTGACCAGTTTGGCGGCTTCTTCATCCACCAGGACCTTGAGAGCCTCCGTAATCTTCAGTTTTCGGGTTTGTTTCTTGTTTTGCCCCATCTGGCCAAACATTCCGCGCAACTGCTCGGTCATCTCCTCCATGCCGGGTGGCCCCATCACCTCCAATTGCGGTGCCGATGCGGCCACCTCGATCTCGATTTCGCGCTCGGCCAACTGGCCTTCGCGCAGTTTCTTGCGAAAGTTCTGGCGTGCGGTGCTCTCAGGCGTATCGGCCGCCTGCACCACTCCGAATTCGACGCGGGCCGGCGGAATCAAGATGTCCAAAATCCGGTCCTCGGCGGCGTCTTCGGCGCGTGCGCGCACCTTGCGTTTTTCCGCTTCGCGCATTTGCTTCACCGCCACATCCGCCAGATCCCGGATGATGGAGTCCACGTCTTTGCCCACGTAACCGACTTCGGTGAACTTGGTCGCCTCCACCTTGATGAAAGGTGCATCTGCCAGACGGGCCAAGCGACGCGCAATCTCGGTTTTTCCGACACCCGTGGGCCCGATCATCAGAATATTTTTGGGTGTGATTTCTACCCGCAAACCGGGCTCCACCTGCTGCCTGCGCCAACGATTGCGCAAGGCAATGGCTACCGCACGTTTGGCCTGGTTTTGGCCCACGATGTGTTTATCGAGCTCAACAACAATTTCCTGGGGGGACAATGGGTGCATATTCTTGGGACTGTCAAAGTTGCTCAATGGTGTGGTGCATATTGGTGTAAATGCACAATTCACCGGCGATTTCCAGAGACTTTTTCACAATATCGGGGGCCGACAACTCCGTGTTGTTCAAGAGCGCAACGGCTGCAGCCTGCGCATAGGCGCCGCCTGAGCCGATGGTCACAATGCCATTTTCCGGCTCCAGAACGTCGCCATTGCCCGTGATGATGAGGGAAGCCTCCTGATCGGCCACGGCCAGCATGGCCTCCAGGCGGCGCAACACCCTGTCTGTCCGCCAGTCCTTGGTCAGTTCAATGGCGGCGCGTACCAGGTGCCCCTGGTGCTTTTCCAGCTTGGCTTCAAATCGCTCAAACAAGGTGAAAGCGTCTGCGGTTGCACCGGCAAAGCCAGCCAGAACCTTGCCGTGGTACAGCTTGCGCACCTTGCGGGCTGTCCCTTTGACAACGATATTGCCCAAAGTGACCTGCCCATCCCCGCCAATCGCTACGGAATAGCCCTCGGGTGTTTTGCGTCGCACGCTGATGATGGTGGTGCCGTGAAATTGTTCCATGAAGTCCTAGGTTCGGGTGAATACCCAAAAAGCAAGTGTGAGTATAAAAAGCCCCGAGACCCATTGGCTAAATAGGCCTGGGAAGCACGCGCGCGTGTTCATTGATACCAATCACATTGAAAAATGCGGCCACCAGGCGGTGGACATTCTGAAACTGCACTTGGCAGCCTTCTGTCTGACGCAGAGCGACCCAATTGAGGATGCTGCCGGCCGCCGAAAAATCGACGCGCACCAAGCCTTGGCAAGACACCACAATCCGGTCCCCGCCATGGGGCGCACCATTGGCAAAAGCCAGTGCCTGCGTGGCATCCCCCAGCACGTCACCCCGCAATTCGAGTGTGATGGCCGGAGCACCGTCCAAACCCACCGGGGAGGTTGCCGCCTGGCTGAACCCCAAGCCCCGCTCTGCAGGTACCGGGTGAACCTGCCCTCCCTGTATGGCGTTCACATGCTGAAACTGGCAACGCGCGGGCTCCCACGCGGGTGGCGAAACTTCATAGGTCACGCAATAGTCCAAAGCGCCCAGTTCGAACTCGTCTTGCATCTGCATGGTTCGCAGCGCATTCAGACGCACGGTCCACCAAACGGGGTCGATGCTGCGGTCACCCGAGGGCATCATGGCGCGCAAGATTTGCTCCAGTGTGTTCGAACCACTGAAGCTCAGCACCACCGGCTCATCACACAAACTGCTGAACAGGCCTGCCAACAAAGGCATGGCGTCGGTCGAGATACGTGCAAGGCGGGACCATTCCAAATGCCATGGCATGGGATGCGCCCCCATCACCTCCCGCAATTGCTCCATGGCCTGGGCATTCAGTTCGGGGGGGCAATCCCATAGGGCATCACTGCGCACGCTGCTGTTAGCGCCAGGCGGGACGCCATGGGCGGGAGCAGGCGCGGCTACACCACCGCCAGCGGGCAAGCTGTCCTGCAAGTTGCTCCACGCAGGCCTCACACGGTCAAAGCGCATGGCAAATTCCAGAACTGCACTGTCAAAGCGGGGGCGATTGTTAGTGGCCCGGTAAAAATCCAACAGGGCGCACGCCCAGGAAAGCGCCACATCGGGCTGAATGGCATCCCCTCGGAGCGCTTGCAGCAAACCGTTTTCCGCCCCCGTGTCATCTCCGTTGGCAAACCGGATGGCCGCTTCTTCCAATTCGGGGTCCGTTGCCATGTCCCCCGCTTCAGCGGCAAACAGCCTTGAAGTGGAAAACCCCATGTCCGGCACCTCAGACCGGTCGGCCAGCACGTCCAGAATAGAGGCTGCAACCCCATGGCGCGCTCCGACGGGCGGTGCAGGGGCCGAGATATGGGCCATACCGTGGCCCATTTCGGTTTCTACAAATTCTGTGGCACCCACCTGCAAAACCTCAGCCTGGGTCGTCTCGAAGTGCTTGGTGGTGACCGCTGCAGCGTCCGCCCCGGCCGCCGTTTGTCCTTCGATGGCAGTGGGGCGCGCGGCCGCAAGCACATTCGCAGCACCCGCCGCCGCGTCCTGTTTGCCCTTCCACCACTGTTTGGACATCTGGGCTTCGATTTCATCGATTTTTTTGAGGGTGACAGCACGGCCGTCGGGGTCGGTCGTCATGCTGGTCTGAAAAATCGAGGGCCGCACAACGCCCCCCTTGCCCTCGGAATCCCGGATGCGCAATTTGCGCAATTGGTCGAATTCACGCCTGCGGACAAAGTCATTCTGCCGCTTGCGCTCGATCATCGCCTTCAGCGCGTGTTTGTCGTATCCACTCTCTGCCGCTGGCACAGGCTTGTCCAAATCCGACCAGTCTTTGGTCGGATTGCGAACAAACAGCGCCATTTTGGACAGCAATCCGGGGCGATCGCTTTTGGTGGCCATAACTGCAGCGTGCTGGAAGTACGGCGAAAACGCAGGCCTGGCTCAATCCCCAAACATCTTTTGTTTGAGTTCCCGGCGCTGTTGCGCTTCCAGTGACAAGGTTGCGGTGGGGCGTGCCAGCAAGCGTCCGACGCCAATGGGTTCGCCGGTTTCATCGCAGTAGCCGTAGTCACCTGCATCGATACGGGCAATGGACTGTTCGATCTTTTTCAGCAGTTTGCGCTCGCGGTCGCGGGTGCGCAATTCCAAGGCATGCTCTTCTTCGATGGTGGCGCGGTCCGCCGGATCGGGCACAACGGAAGTGTCTTCCCGCAGATGCTCGGTGGTTTCACCCGCATTGCTCAGAATATCCCGCTTAAGGGTGACCAGCTTCAAGCGGAACGCCGCCATTTGCACCTCGTTCATGTATTCCGAGTCGGGCATGGCCATCAAGTCGGCATCGGTCAGCTCGGCAACGGGCGTTGTTTTCCAGTTGTTGGCGAGTTTTGCGTCTTTTTTGATGGAAGAAGGGGAAGCAGGAACAATCACGGAAGTGGGCATGGTTTGGGTATAACTGGCTTTGGCAGCTGTCGAGGCTACGGTTTGCGCCATGGATGGCACGGTCAATTGGGCTAGGCGGGACGATGGACGCCCCGCTTTGGCAGGCGCTGCCGCGGGGGCAGGAGCCGCCGGGGCCGGTGTCAGCGGCTTGGCGACTACACTTTTCGTCGGCGCTTTGGTGTCGGCCTTCACAGTGGATTTTGGCAATATCGGGCTGGCTTTCAAAGGCTTGGGGGTCTCTTTCGCCACGGCAGATGGTTTTTTCTCCGCCTTGGCCGGTGCTTGGGCAACAGGCTCCGCTACCGATTTGACCGGTTTTGCTGCGGGCTTGACTGCAGGTTTGGCAACCGTCTTCTCTTGGCTCTTGGCTTCTTGGGCCAAGATGTCATTCCCAGATTTGGATTTCACTTCTTTTCTCCTGGCAGGAGTTTCCTGCGCATGGTCGGTGTCTGCTGCCACTCCACCGCGCGCCTTGGTCAGCGTGCCTGGTGGAGCTTCTCCGGCGCGCGAGTGTACAGGTTTACCCTTGGAAAAACCCATTAGTTGCAAAATCGAGACAATCATTTGGATTCCAGTCCGAAAATAACGCCAATCAAACCAAGGATTGCTCCATACCCTGCAGGAAGATGTCTTTGGGCAGGTCAATACCGATAAACACCATTTTGCTGGAACGCTGCTCGCCCTCGGCCCATGCGGGTCCGAGGTCACTGCCCATCAACTGGTGTACGCCCTGGAAGATCACCTTGCGATCGGTGCCCTTCATATTCAAGACTCCCTTATAACGCAACATGCGCGGGCCATAGATATTGACAATGGCCCCGAGAAAATCTTCCAGCTTGGCCGGATCAAAAGCCCGGTCGGACTTGAAGACAAAACTCTTGACGTCGTCGTCATGGTGGTGGTGATGCCCAGCACCATGGCCGTGCGAGGGGTGATTGCAATGCTCGCCATGCACATGGTTATGTTCATGGTCATGGTGGTCGTGTTCCTCCTCTTTGAGGAAGTCGGGGTCGATGTCGAGCTTGGCGTTCAGGTTGAAGCCCCGCAGATCGAACACTTCGCTCAGGGGCACTTCGCCAAAATGCACGGCCTTTTGCGGCGCCCGGGGGTTCATGTGTTTGAGGCGGTGCATCAGCGCATCCACCTCTTCGGCGGCCACCAGATCGGTTTTGCTGATGAAAATCTGGTCGGCAAAACCCACCTGCCGACGCGCTTCCTGGCGGTCGTTGAGCTGGGTGGCTGCGTGTTTGGCATCCACCAGGGTCAGGATGGAGTCCAGCAAATAACTCTCGGCAACCTCGTCGTCCATGAAAAAGGTCTGGGCCACCGGGCCGGGGTCGGCCACACCGGTGGTCTCGATCACCACACGGTCAAAATCCAATTCCCCCTTGCGCTTTTTCTCCGCCAGATCCCGCAGCGTCGCGCGCAGGTCTTCGCGAATGGTGCAGCAGATGCAGCCATTGCTCATCTGGATGATCTGCTCCTGGGTGTCGGACACCAGGATGTCGCTGTCGATGTTTTCCTCGCCGAATTCGTTCTCGATCACGGCAATTTTCTGGCCGTGGGCCTCGGCGAGCACACGTTTGAGGAGGGTGGTTTTACCTGAGCCGAGAAAGCCGGTCAGGATGGTGGCGGGAATCAAACTCATGGTGCAATCCAGAAATCAGCAAAAAAGAAGTGTAGCGATCTATGCCAGCGCGGGGGCACGGCACTATTTGCGAACAATCACCAGCCCTTTGAGGTACTCCCCTTCGGGAAAGTTGATGGTCATGGGGTGGTCGGGTGCGCCCCCCATGCGTTCGGTGATGAAACCGTCCACCTGGGCGTCCATGCCCGCACCTGCCACGATTTTGTGGAACAGATCGGCACTGATGCCGCCCGAACAGGAATAGGTGAACAACACGCCGCCGGGCTCCAGAATTTTGAACGCCAGGCGGTTGATGTCTTTGTAGGCACGCGCCGCCCGCTCGGCGTGCGCCACGGTGGGGGCGAACTTGGGCGGGTCCAGCACAATGGCGTCAAAGGTGCGCCCCTCCGACGCGAACTGGCGCAGCGATGCATTCACATCCGCATCCATGAAGGTGGCGCGTTCAGGCGCAAAGCCATTCAAGGCCACGTTGGCCGCCGCTTTTTCCAGGGCCGGGCCGGAGGAATCAATGGACGTGACGTGGGCGGCACCGCCGGACAGGGCCGCCACGGTAAATCCGCCGGTGTAGCAAAAGCAGTTGAGCACGCGCTGAAAATTCAGGCGCCGCGCATGGTCGGCGAAGCGTTTGCGGCTGTCGCGCTGGTCCAGGTAAAAGCCGGTTTTGTGGCCTTCGGCGATGTTCAGGCCCAACTGCCAGTCGTGCTCCCGCAGTACCAGCTCCGTCGGCCCCTCCCCGCGCAGCCAGCCGGTGGCTTCGGGCAGGCCCTCCAGGCTGCGGCTGCTGGCGTCGGAGCGCTCGTACAGCTTGGTCAGTCCGGTCTCGGCCAGAAGTGCATCGGCCAAAACGTCTTTCCAGCGCTCGGCACCGCTGCCCATGAACTGGGCCACCAGGGTGTCGCCATAACGGTCCACGATCAGGCCGGGCAAACCGTCGGACTCGCCGTGGACCAGGCGCATGCCGTCACTTTGCACATCGAACCGGGCTCTAGCCCTGATGGAACGTGCGCAAGCAGCTATAAAAAAAGGAGCATCGATGCGCTGCGCTTCGTCAAAGCTCCAGACCCGTGCGCGGATTTTCGAGCTCGGGCTGAAGGCCGCCCAGGCCAAAAATTTACCGTCATGGGACTCCACACGCACGGTTTCGCCGCTGTCGGCGCCGCCCCTGGCAATCGCGGATTCAAAGATCCAGGGGTGGCGGCGCTGCAGGGAGCGCTCTTTGCCTTCGCGCAGTCGAATCGTCTTCATGAATCCAATCGGTGGGTGGCAGGAGGGAGAAATCAGTAGGTCACGGCCATGGCGGGCACATCAACACGAATGGTAGGTTTATCCAGCATGGCATGGACCGCGTTGGCATAGTCTGCGGCCCATTTTTCGTCGGAAAACAGGGCGGGATCGGCGCCTTCGGTGACCCGCAACACCTTGTCGGCGGTCAAGACCTTGCCGCTGGCGCGCAAGGGTTCACATTCAAAGGCGATGAACTGGGCGTCCAGCCAGGCGCGTGCTTCCTCGCGCGACATGGGCGACGTTGCGTCCACGGTGAACTGAAATTCCAGCTTTTTGGGCAAGACTACAAAAACCTGATTGCGCATGGAAAACCTTTCTGTCGATGACACGCATGATGAATACCCGGAAGTGTGCCTTACTTCTGGCCCGTTCCCTTGATTTTGGCGCGCGGATGGGCGCTGTCGTAGGTTTTGGCCAGGTGCTGGAAGTCCAGCCGGGTGTAAACCTGGGTCGTGCTGATGTTGGCATGGCCCAGCAGCTCTTGCACGGCGCGCAAATCGCCGCTGGACTGCAGCACATGGCTGGCAAAGGAGTGGCGCAGCATATGGGGGTGCACCGGCGTGGCCAAGCCGGCTTGCAGGCTGCGGCGCTTGAGGCGGGCCCAGACGGATTGCGCCGTGAGCCGTGTGCCATTGCGCCCGGTGAACAGAGCGGCCGCCGCATCGGCCTGGGACGGCGCCACCAGCCCCGCCCCCAAAGTGCCCGAAGGCCCACGCAAATCCAGCCAGCGCTCCAGCGCCTGCAGCGCCATGCGGCCCACCGGCACGCTGCGGCGTTTGGCGCCCTTGCCCAGCACATGGGCCTGCGCGGCGTTCATGTCCACCCAACCCCGCGCCTGGGAGCTGGCGACCACGTCCAGACCCACCAGTTCGCCCACGCGCAGGCCGCTGCCGTACAGCAACTCCACCATGGCGGCATCACGCGCTTCCAGCCAGGCGTCGTCATCGCTCTCGAAGTCGGAGAACTGCACCGCGTCGTCCACCCCCAGCGCCTTGGGCAAGGGCTTAGGGGCTTTGGGTGCGCGCACGTCTTGCACCGGATTGCTGGCGACCATGCCTTGGCGGCCCAGCCAGGTGTAAAAACCGCGCCAGCCGGACAGAATCAGCGCAATGCCCCGGCCGCTGCGCCCGCCGCTGTGCATGTGGGCGACCCAGCGGCGGATGTTGGGGTTTTTGACGTCCAGCAATGCCACCTGTGCGCGCGCAGCAAAGGCGCAGAGCTTTTGCAGGTCCAACGCATACAGCTCGACCGTGCGGGCGGCCAGGCGCTTTTCCACCCGCACGTATTCCAGGTAACGCTCGACCCAGGCAGCGTCGCCAGACATGGTGGACTTAGCGCAGCCGGGAGAGCGCGGCGCTGGCGATCTCGCCAATACGGGACAGGAAATCGGTGCCCATGCTGCTGTTGAACCGGGTGGCGTCGGAAGACGCCAGCACCAGCATGCCAAAAGCCGGTGCGGTGCTGCCCGCTGCCCCAGGGCGCAAAGGAATCAGGGCCAGCGAGGTCACCGAAGCGGGGTCTTCCAGCCAGTTCACCGCTTCAAAACCGGTGTTGAGGCCGCAGAAGGGCTCCATCAGCGAGGACGCAAACACCTTGGCGTCGTCGCTCACGCCCTGGGCAATGCTCAGGCTGGCGTGTGCAGGCGCCACGTCCCACATGCGCAGGCCAACCTGGGGCACGGAAAACTGGATGGTGAGCTCCAGCACGATTTGCTCGGGCAGGGACAACACGTCGGGCGTTAAAAACAGGGTCCGCGCCCAGCGCAAGATCTTGTCCGACAGCAGCACGTTTTCATTGCCGTTGCGGATCATTTCCATGATGCGGTGCTCCAGCACCTTGATTTTTTCGCGCAGCATCTCGGCCTGGCGCTCCTGCAGGCTGACCGCGCGGTGGCTGTGCGGGCTGGTGAACTGCACGGCCGCCAGCAGCTCGGCATGGCGCTGGAAGAAGTCCGGCGTGTTGCTCAGGTAATCGGCAATGTCGTCTTCGGTAATGGGATTGCCCAAGGGATGGTTCGATGAGGGGGTCATAGGTTCTCTGGAATGTCAATTTCGCCGTGGTACACCGTGGTGGCCGGGCCGGTCATCAGCACAGGGGCGCTGCCTCCGGCCCAGGCAATGCTCAGCACACCGCCGTGCATCTGCACCTCCACCGCCGGGTCCAGCAGCCCCAGCCGGATGCCTGCCACCACGGCGGCGCAGGCGCCAGACCCGCAGGCCAGGGTTTCGCCCGCACCGCGTTCAAACACCCGCAAGCGGATGTGCGCGCGGTCCACCACCTGCATGAAACCCACGTTCACGCCTTGCGGGAAACGCGGGCTTTGCTGGACCAGGGGGCCTTGGGTGGCCACCGGCGCGGTGTCCACGTTGTCCACCAAGCGCACCGCATGGGGGTTGCCCATGGACACAGTTGCTATCAAAATAGGAGCTTCTTGCGCAGTATCCATAAGGGCCAGAGGCCAATTTCCCCATGCACCCATGGCCTGCAACTGCAGCCCCGAGGCATCAAACGGCAGGGCTTGCGGGTCAAACACCGGCGCGCCCATGTCCACGGTGACGCGCCCGTCGGGGGTCAGGTGCGGCTCGATCACGCCTTTCATGGTCTGCACCCGGATGGTGGTTTTGTCGGTCAGCCCACGGTCGTGCACAAAACGGGCGAAGCAGCGCGCGCCATTGCCACACTGCTCCACCTCGCCGCCGTCGGCGTTGTGGATCAGGTATTCAAAGTCAATACCTGCACCGGGCGAGGGCCGCACCGTCAGGATTTGGTCGGCGCCCACGCCAAAGTGGCGGTTGCCCAAAAAACGGTACTGGGCGGCGCTCAGGCCCAAGCGGCCACGGGTCTCGTCGAGCACGACAAAGTCATTGCCCGCGCCCTGCATTTTGGTGAACTGGATTCGCATGGCGCAATTATCGCCCCGGTGGTGGTGGCGAGCGGGCGTTTGGCTGCAAAATGCCCCGCATGGTACGACCCAATCAAATTCTGCAGCTGGCCGACGGCCCCATGCCTGCCCCCACTGACTGGCAAAGCGAGCGACCGGTGGCTTTGCTGAAAAACGTGCTGCGCCTGACCGCACCCAACCCCGGCGTGATGACCGGCCCCGGCACCAACAGCTACCTGGTGGGGGACGCCAACACCGGCTTCATCGCCATCGACCCCGGCCCCGCCGACGCGGACCACCTGGAGCGGCTTTGGCGCGCGGCGGTCCACCCCGATGGGTCTGGCGGTAACCTGCGCATGATTGTGTGCACGCATTCACATGCCGACCACTCGCCCGGTGCTGCTCCTTTGCAGGCGCTGTGCAGCCCCACCCCGCCGATCCTGGGACTGCCCTCGGCCCCCACGGCGCGTGCCGCCAGCACCTTCACACCGGACCATTCGCTATCAAATCAGGAGCTGCTCACGCTGATTCCACGGGGGCTAGAGGCCGATTTGGCTATCAATGTAAGCCACACCCTCCAAGTGATTCACACACCGGGCCATGCGGCCAACCACGTCTGCCTGCTGTTGCAAGAAGACGGCCTGCTGTTCACCGGCGACCATATCCTGAACGGCAGCACCACGGTGATTGACCCGCCCGACGGCCAGATGGCGGACTACCTGGATTCGCTGGACCGGCTGCACGCGCTCTGTCTGGAACACGATGTGCAGTACCTCCTGCCCGCCCACGGCCATGTGATGGGCGGCCAGCGCGGTGAAGCCTTGCAGGTCATCACCCACCTCAAGGCGCACCGGCTGCAACGCGAGGCCAAAATTCTGGCGGTCATGCAAGCCAATCCGGCGGGCACACTGGACGACTGGTTGCCCCTGGCCTATGACGACGTCCACCCGCGTATCTGGCCGGTGGCCAAACGCTCCCTGCTGGCGCACGTAGAGCGAATTCAGGCCTTGCGCTTCAACAAAGAAAAACCATGAAAAAGAACACCCCCGAGTTGGACACTGGCGAACGGCTGGCCAAACGCATCGCCCAGATGGTGCCCTGCTCACGCCGCGAGGCCGAGCAGTACATCGAAGGCGGCTGGGTGCGTGTGGACGGCGTGGTGGTCGAGGAGCCGCAGCACCGCGTGCTGCACCAGACCATCACCCTGGACCCCAACGCGTCCCTGATGAACCTGACCCCGGTGACCCTGGTGCTCCACAAACCGCCCGGCTGGCTGGACGGCACCGACGATGAAGATGACGACGACGAACCCGTACGGCCCCCCAGGGGCCGCGCGCCCAAGGCCAACAACGCCCGCACCCTGCTGCAAGCAGCCAACCACTTCGCCCAGGACGCGTCCGGCATTCGCCTGCTGAAGCGCCATTTCAACCACCTGGACGGCCTGGTGCCGCTGGAAACCGGCGCCAGCGGACTGCTGGTGTTCACCCAGGACTGGCGCACCGAACGCAAGCTCACCGAAGACCTGGACGCCATGGAGCACGAACTGATCGTGGACGTGCAGGGCGAGGTGTCCCCCGAAGCCATGCAACGGATCCACCGTGCGTTGAAAGATGAACGCAAGCCCCTGCCCCAGGCCAAGGTCAGCGTGAACAGCGCCAGCCCCGAGCGCAGCAAGTTGCGCTTTGCCATCAAAGGCGCCCACCCCGGACTGGCCGCCCACCTGTGCGAGAAAGCCCAGCTGAACATTCTGGCCATGCGCCGCATCCGCCTGGGCCGTGTCGCGCTGGGGGATTTGCCGGTGGGGCAATGGCGTTACCTGGCCGGGCATGAAAGGTTTTAACCTTACATCTGGATACCATTTGCACTGCATTTGGACTTTTGTTATTTTGGGCCGCAAAATATGATGGCCTGACCATCCCCTCAACGTTCACAGGAGACATGCCATGCCACTCCACTATTCCAAACATGCTATTGCCCTGGCCGCATTTGCAGCAGGGGTCGGTTGGGCGGGATCTTCATTCGCACAGGGGCTGTATTTCCTCGGATCCCCCAACCCCATGTCCCTGGGGGCGAGTACCCCCACCGAATCGGATGCCGACCTGGTACGCCTGGGCAGAACCGGCTTGCGGCTGCCCATGGCCAGCAACACCGAGTTCAAGGGGCGGCTGGGCTACCAGCTGACGCCGAATTTTGCGGTGGAAGGGGGTTATGTGGACCTGGGCACACAGAGCTACGCCACCGGTCTCGGCGGCGGCCTCAAAGGGCTGGATGCCCAATCCAGCGGCATGAATGTGTCTGCGCTGGGGATCATGCCCGTCAACTACCAGTTGTCGGTGTTTGGCAAGGTAGGCTACACCAGCGGCTCACTCCGGGGAACCGACAGTGTGGGGGGTACATCCATCAGCATCAGCCAGGACAGGAACAGCCTGGGCATGGGCCTGGGCGGCATCTACCAGATCACCCCCTCCATCGGCCTGCGGGCCGAGTGGGAGCGCCCGTACAGCGATGTCAACCTGCTGACCTTCGGGCTGCAGGCGCGGTTTTAAGGGCTGCCCCCACGCTTGCCGCTGCGCGTGCTGCGCTGCCCCCCGAGGGGGTCGTCGTCGCCTTGGGGCGGCCCGGCGGCGACTTAACTCGCGATATAACTCGTCAGCTGGCTGATGGTTTGCTCGTGGTCGGCGATGATGTCGTTCATGATGTCGCGAATCGAGATCATGCCCAGCACCTTGTCGCCGTCCACCACGGGCAGGTGGCGAATTTTCTTCTGGCCCATCAGGGCCATGCATTCCCGGGTGCGGGTTTGGGGCGAGACGGTGAGCACTTTGGCCGTCATGATGTCCGACACCGGTGTTTCCTTGGACGACTTGCCCGCCAGTGCAATCTTGCGGGTGTAATCCCGCTCCGAGAGCACCCCCACCAACTTGCCCTGGTCGATCACCATCATGGCACCCACATTGTGCTCGGCCATGCGCTGCAAGGCTTCAAACACGCTGTCTCTGGGGCTGAGCGCCCACATGGTTGCCTCGCGCTTTTTCAACAATTCAAGTATCGGTCGCATGGAGCCTCCTAAAAAAGGGTACAGGAGGTCAACCATACATCAAAAAAAGTGTGAAGCCCACCGATAAGCCGGATTCTGTGCACGGGGGTTTCCCCCCATGTGACCACCATTAATCTGGGCCACGGGTCACCCCGTGGCTCGGTGCTACCTACCCGCCAACTCCGGGGGCCCCGTCAACGTTGGCCTACTTGGTATTGCTGCGCGTAGAGATTGCCCGTTTCACCCGATGTGGCTTCGCCCATCGGGTGGCTATGCGCACCCGGTTACCCGGGGGCTGGCTTACGCCAGCCAGCACGCATAGAACACCCAAAAAACTAGGCCCATCGACTCGTCTCTGTTGCTCTGATCCTCACCTTATATCCCTTGCTTGCGCTTGAGACTTTCAGTGGACAGCCGTTAGCTGCTACGCTGCCCTATGCAGTCCGGACGTTCCTCCAGTGCCTGGTTTCCCAGATTGCACCAGCGGTGGTCTGGCGGGCTTCACACCGCCGATTATCGCGGCTACACATATCCATATATTGAAATCAGTGAATGAAGTAGCAGAAAATATGCACAAATTGACCCACCACCGGAGAATTCGATGAAAGCCGACAACATTCTGCAGACCATTGGCAACACCCCGCATGTGCGCATCAACCGCCTGTTTGGCAGCGCCCACAACGTATGGATCAAGTCCGAGCGCAGCAACCCCGGAGGCTCCATCAAGGACCGCATCGCCCTGGCCATGGTGGAGGCGGCCGAGAAAAGCGGCGATCTGCAGCCCGGCGCCACCATCATCGAGCCCACCTCGGGCAACACCGGCGTGGGACTGGCCATGGTGGCTGCGGTCAAGGGCTATAAGCTGATTCTGGTGATGCCCGACAGCATGTCGGTGGAGCGCCGCCGCCTGATGCTGGCCTACGGCGCGTCGTTTGATCTCACACCGCGTGAAAAAGGCATGAAGGGCTCCATCGCCCGCGCCCAGGAACTGGCGGCCACCATTCCCGGCGCCTGGATTCCCCAGCAGTTCGAAAACCCCGCCAACATTGAGGTGCATGCGCGCACCACGGCCCAGGAAATCCTGGCCGACTTCCCCGATGGCATCGACGTCCTCATCACCGGCGTGGGCACCGGCGGCCACATCAGCGGAGTGGCCCAGGTGCTCAAAGCGAAGTGGCCCCAGCTCAAGGTCTACGCGGTGGAACCGGCACTGTCGCCCGTGATCTCGGGTGGCGCCCCGGCGCCTCACCCCATCCAGGGTCTTGGCGCGGGCTTTATCCCCAAAAACCTGATAACCGAACTACTGGACGGCACCATCCTGGTGGACGCCGAACCGGCCCGCGAAATGGGGCGCCGTTGCGCCGCCGAAGAAGGCATTTTGGTGGGCATCTCCAGCGGCGCCACCCTGGCGGCCATCGCGCAAAAGCTGCCCGATCTGCCAGCGGGCGCCACGGTGCTGGGCTTCAACTACGACACCGGCGAGCGTTATCTGTCGGTGGAGGGATTTTTGCCCGCCTGACAGACCCGCCGGATAGTGCCGGTAAACCGCTTTGCGCACCCAGGCCCCGACCGAAAGGCGGGGCCTTTATCATTGCAGCCCTGCTTGATAACCACGAGCCCGCCATGCTACGCATCTCCGAACTCAAACTCCCCCTGACCGCCTTGCCGGTGGACACCCGCCGCGCCGCCGACGCGCCCAGCGAAACCGACGAAGACCGCACACCGCCACCACAGCCCATCGCCGCGCTCACCCGCCTGGCGGCGCAAACCCTGGGCGTATCCGAATCCGACATCCTCCTCCTTCAGGTGTTCAAGCGCAGTTTTGACGCCCGCAAGGCCGAACTGCTGGCGGTCTATATCGTGGATCTGGAGCTCGCCCCCGCCCAGGAGTCCGCCGCACTGGCCAAGTTTGCAAACAACTCGCACATTAACGCCACGCCCGACATGGCCTACCGCCCGGTAGGACAAGCGCCTGGGGTCTTGGAGCTGCGCCCCGTGGTGGTCGGTTTTGGCCCCTGCGGCATGTTCGCCGCATTGGTACTGGCGCAAATGGGCTTTTGCCCCATCGTGCTGGAGCGCGGCACCACGGTACGCCAGCGCACCAAGGACACCTGGGGCCTGTGGCGCAAAAAGGAGCTGAACCCCGAGAGCAATGTGCAGTTTGGCGAAGGCGGCGCGGGCACTTTTTCGGACGGCAAGCTGTACAGCCAGATCAAGGACCCGCGTCACCTGGGGCGCAAGGTGATGCACGAGTTTGTCAAGGCGGGTGCGCCCGCCGACATTCTGGTGGAGGCCCATCCCCACATTGGCACGTTCAAGCTGGTCAAGGTGGTGGAAAACATCCGTGAACAGATCATTGCGCTGGGCGGCGAGGTGCGCTTTGAGCAACGCGTGACCGATGTGCTATTAAAAAAGGAGCTTCCCACGCATATTCTGCACGGGCTACAGGTTAAAAACCTTGCAGATGGCAGCGAATACGAGCTACCGGCCAGCCATGTGGTCATGGCGCTTGGCCACAGCGCACGCGACACCTTTGCCATGCTGTTTGAGCGCGGCGTGGCCATGCAGGCCAAGCCCTTCTCGGTGGGCTTTCGCATCGAACACCCGCAAGGCGTGATTGACCGCGCCCGCTGGGGACGCCACGCGGGCCACCCGCTCTTGGGTGCCGCCGACTACAAACTGGTGCACCACGCCCAAAATGGACGCGGCGTCTACAGCTTTTGCATGTGCCCGGGCGGCACCGTGGTGGCGGCGACCTCGGAGCCTGGCCGCGTGGTCACCAATGGCATGAGCCAATATTCGCGCAACGAGCGCAACGCCAACGCCGGCATTGTGGTCGGCATTGAGCCGCCCGACTACCCCCAAGATGCGGCGGCCTTTGTGCAGGCCTTTGGCCCTGAGGCCGGGGAGCGCTACGCCAGCGAGGCCGCGCAGCGGCAACAAGCAGGCGCGTGGCCTGCCGCTGATGCCACCCACCCGCTGGCCGGCATCGCCTTGCAGCGCCAACTGGAATCGGGCGCCTATGTGCTGGGCGGCAGCAATTACGAGGCACCCGGACAACTGGTGGGGGACTTCATCGCTGGTCGTGCATCCACCGGCTTTGGCTCGGTGTTGCCGTCGTACAAACCCGGCGTCAAGCTGGGCGACCTGGCCCCCAGCCTGCCGCACTACGCGATCGAAGCCATCCGCGAAGCCCTGCCCGCCTTTGGCCGCAAGATCAAGGGCTTTGACATGGCCGACGCGGTGCTGACCGGGGTGGAAACACGCACCTCCTCCCCCTTGAAGATTCCCCGGGGCGACGACCTGCAAAGTGTGAACGTACGGGGTCTGTACCCGGCGGGCGAAGGCGCCAGCTATGCGGGCGGCATTTTGTCGGCCGGGGTGGACGGCATCAAAGTGGCCGAGGCGATGGCCCACAGCTTGCTGGGGATGGCGAATCCTGCCGCCTCCCGAACCATGGACCCACAGACCCGATGAACGATTGGAAACTTCTGCAAATGATCAAGGCTTGCGGCTGGCC
The DNA here is from genome assembly GCA_001770935.1 of Burkholderiales bacterium RIFCSPLOWO2_12_FULL_61_40. GTDB lineage: Bacteria > Pseudomonadota > Gammaproteobacteria > Burkholderiales > Burkholderiaceae_C > Allorhodoferax. Next base: position 48,291 of record MESI01000062.1, read on the forward strand.
CCTGGCCCCGGAGCTTCTCGCCAGCGACGCCAATTTCAACGCCCGCTTGGATGGCGGGCTGGTGCCGCTGCACTGGGCCTGCGCCCAGGGCAAGGCCGGGTTGGTGAAGCACATGATTCAGCACGGGGCGAATGTGCAGGACGCCGCCGACGACGGACAAACACCGCTCACCCTGGCGCTGAATGCGGGGAGCTTTCAGGTGGTGATGCTGGTCATCGACCGGCTCAAGGCGCTAGCCGCGCCGCCTCCAGACTTGGCACTGCGCAAGCGCCTCACCGAAAGCTTCAGCAAGGGCCATACGGACGCCAGAAACCGCCTGGTGCAGACGCTGAAGGACTGGGACCGCATCGCCAAGAAGGCGGGCACAGCCCCCGCGCCCTGACTCGACCTGGCCCGGGCCGGGCTAGGCTGCACGCGCGAGCACGACCAGGGGTATCGGAAGAGAAGGGAAATGTTGGACTTGCACACATGGTGGTCACCAAGATCACTGGCTGCCAACTTTCAAAAATGAATGTCAGGTATCGAGCGCGACGTCATTCGGTTGGGCAGCGGAAGCAGACCTTGTCGGCACCGGTTTGTGGGGGCCGTTGCCGCAGGGGTAGATGGTTCCGCTCATGTCCCCCGAACCGGGCTGCGCCCGGTTCTCCTCCTTTACTTCGCTGCACCATCCACCCCAGCGGCAACGGCGGCCAGCTGTGTTGGTATGCCATGTATTGATACCTGTGCATACCAAGCACGCTGGCAGACTGGGGACGCAGTGGCGTTCAGCGCAGTGAGGTTAAGGAGGAGCCCGCAGGGCGGGGGACACGAACGGAGCTGAACGCCGCTACGTCCCCAGTCCCGAAGTGCCACAGCCCCCGGTGTGCCGACATTCCTCTCAACGGTTTTGAAATTCGTCTTTGAAATGGCTGCAATGTGTCTTCAAGAGACATTCACGGGCCAGCGCTAAGCTGGCAGCATCCAACGTGAAGTCACAAGAGTCACCACAGTTTTGCTACCAATTTAGTAGCTGCTTGCGCAGCATCCATAAGGGCCAAGCACGGATGTGGCTGCAAAAAACAACCATGCGTGTCCTGCGCCGATGGACTCACCGTCAGTCCGCGCGTTTGAACATCGCCAGCAAGGACCCCGCCATCACAAAAAACGAGCCGAAGACGCGGTTCATGGCGCGGATATGGCTGGGTGCCTTCAAGGCGCCCAGCACCCGCGCGGCCAGCGCGGTGTAACCGGCCATGACCACCAGATCGGTGAAGCCCAGGGTGGCTCCAATGACCAGGTACTGTGGCAGCAAGGGCTGCGACAGGTTCATGAACTGGGGCACCACCGCCAGCAGAAACACCGTGCCCTTGGGGTTGACGGCGTTGATCATCCAGGCTTTGAGAATCATGGAGCGGCGGGTGATCTGTGCGCCCCCGTCCTGCTCGGCCACCATGGGCGCCGCGGGTGCGCGCCACTGCTGAATGCCCAGCCACACCAGGTAGGCCACCCCGGCCCACTTGACCACCTGGAAGGCCGTGCTGGACGCTGCCACCAGCGCGCCCAGGCCGACACCGACCACGATGACTTGTGTCCAGATGCCCAGCACCAGGCCAAAGGTGGTGAAGTAGCCACGGCGAAAGCCGTGGTTCAGCCCCGCGCTCATGGCGGCGACTGCACCGGCGCCGGGTGAAATGCTGATAGCCCAGGAGGCGGCAAAAAAGGCAAGCCAGGTGGAAAGTTCCATGATGAATACCGGTGGGAGTGGACCTGGCGTTGTAACACACCCAGGGCGCTGGGCCGCACAAACACGCATGCCTTGCAGGGATAAATAACATGCATCTGCTGGCTATGTTTTAATAGATGCATATTAGATGCTTCTTTATTTTCCATCTCTCCAACCCGAAAGGACCCGCCATGAACATCGACAAATTCAAGGACCAGCACGTTGACATTCTGGACGGCATCGCTGCGCTGCGAAAAGCCACCCAAGCGGGAATCCACGGCAATGCCGCCGAAATTGCCAAGCTGATTGTGACCATGAGTTCCACCATCAAGTTGCATCTGGCCGTGGAAGACCAGTTCCTGTACCCCGCATTACAAAGCGGGAGCAACGCCTCCCTGGCCAAGATGGGCAAAAAATTTCAGAATGAGATGGGTGCGATTGCATCGGCCTATATGGGGTTTGCGGGCCGCTGGAACCAGGCGGCCAAGGTTTCGGCTGACCCCGAGGGCTTCCGCTCTGACGCCAACACGGTGCTCAAAGTCCTCCATGGCCGGATGCAGAAAGAAAACACGGTTTTCTATCCGGCCATCGAAGCGCAATAGAACGCTTAGCCTGGCTTGACCAGGCATTCTGGAGCCCTGCATGCCCCCACCAGCGGACGAAATCGACATCCCCTTGTTTGACATGGTGCTCTGTTTTTCCAGAGCCATCGACTTTCTTCACCCTAAAATTTCAGAGCACCACCTGCGTGTGGCCTACGTGGCGTCTTGCCTGGCAGAGGAACTCGGTTTGGACCGCGAGGAAACCCAAAATGTGCTCATCGCCGGTGCGCTGCACGATGTGGCGGCCGTGTCCTGCGTCACACGGCTGCACTCCTTTGAGGATGCCCTGGCTTATTACCACGACAGCAGCCCGCAATTTTCCGATGATCTGCACCAACATGGGCGGGAGGGCTACCTGCTGCTGCGGGATTTCACGCCTTTTGCCGAGGCGGCCCAGGTCATTCGCTTTCACCACGTCAATTGGGATTTTGGCCGGGGCAGCGCGTTCCAGGGTGCGCCGGTGCCTCTGTCCAGCCATATTTTGCGTCTTGCGGACCGCGTCGCGGTACTGCCAAATGACGAACAAAACATACTGAGCCAAGTGGCAGACATTCGCGCAACGGTGATCGCCGGGGCCGCCTCCTTGTTCAAGCCCGAAGTGGTCTCGGCCTTTGAATCCATCTCCGAAAAGGAGTCCTTCTGGCTTGACCTGACCAATCGGCACAAGGAGGCCATTCTGAAAAAGCGCTTCGGCGCCCCCAAAGTGCGGCTCCACCTGGATGGACTTCACCAGCTGTCGCGCATTTTCGGAAAAATCATCGACTACCGCAGCCCCTTCACGGCCACCCACTCCAGCGGCGTTGCCGCCATCAGTGAAGAACTCGCCACCCGCCTGGGCATGCCCACGCCACACAGAAGACTGATCGGGGTGGCGGGCTATTTGCACGACATCGGAAAACTGGCGGTGCCGACCACGCTGCTCAACAAGCAGGGGAAACTGACGCCCGAGGAAATGGCGATCGTCCGGCAGCACCCCTACTACACGCACCAGATTCTGTCGATGGTGCCGGGGCTGGAAACGGTGAACACCTGGGCCTCGCTGCACCATGAGCGGCTGGACGGCACGGGTTACCCCTTTCGCACCCGCGACATCCCGCTCGGTGCACGCATCGTCGCCGTGGCAGACATCTTCACGGCGATCACCGAGAACCGCCCCTACCGCGCCGGAATGGACCGGGCGCAGTGCCTGGCCGTGCTGGACCAACTCGTATCAGAAGGGGCCATCGACGGCGATGTGGTGGCGGTGCTGCGGGGCGATTTCGAGGAAATTCACCACATCCGCAGCCGGTCGCAGCAAGCGTTCGCCCCTACGATTTTTGCAGCGCGGCAATACGCTCTTCAATCGGAGGATGGGTCGAGAACAGTTGCCCAATGCCGCCGGTGATGCCGAAGGCAGCCACGCTCTTGGGCAATTCGCCCGGCGTCATGCCGCCCAGGCGGGCCAGGGCGTTGATCATGGGCTGCTTGCGGCCCAGCAACTGGGCGGCACCGGCATCGGCGCGGAACTCGCGGTGGCGCGAGAACCAGGCGACCACGATGGCGGCGGCAAAGCCCAGCACGATGTCGAGCACGATGGTGGTGATCATGTAGCCAATACCGGGGCCGCTGGAGCGTTCGTCGCCCTTGCGCAAAAAGCTGTCCACCGCATAGCCGATGACGCGGCTGAGGAACACCACAAAGGTGTTCATCACGCCCTGAATCAGCGTCATGGTGACCATGTCGCCGTTGGCGACGTGGGCGATTTCGTGGCCGATCACGGCTTCGATTTCTTCCGGTGTCATGCCGCGCAGCAAACCGGTGGACACGGCCACCAGGGCTGAATTTTTGAAGGCTCCGGTGGCAAAGGCGTTGGGTTCGCCGTCAAAAATACCGACGTCAGGCATGCCGATGCCGGCCTTGTCGGCCAGTTTGCGCACGGTTTCCACAATCCAGGCTTCGTCCCCGTTTTGCGGCTGCTCAATGATGCGCACGCCGGAAGTCCATTTGGCCATGGGTTTGCTGATCAAGAGGGAGATGATGGCGCCGCCAAAGCCCATGACCAAAGCAAAGCCCAGCAAGGCGCTCAAATTCAGGCCACTGGAGGTGAGGTAGCGGTTGACACCGAGCAAACTGGCCACGATGCCCAGCACCGCGACAACCAATACGTTGGTCAAAACAAACAGAAGAATGCGTTTCATAAAGTCTTTCAAAAACAGCCCAATGAAGGGAGCCATTGCGCGAATGGTAGGGGCGCCGGGGCCGATTTCAAGCCAGCCCGGCGATCAGCCCACAGAGTTTACGGGGTTTTAAGGGGCCGAAATACGCTGGAATCGGCATAAAACGCGGGGTCCGCATTGGCCGCCCACCAGCCCGGCACACCCAGCACCGGCAGGTGCGCAAAGGGCTTGCTGGCGAGTTTGACGGCGCTCAGGTCCGCCGCCATCCAGGCGTCCAGTTCTGCTATCGAATTGATAGCTGTTTGCGCACGGTAGACGTGGGCTGTGATGGGTTTTCGTGGTGCAACCAGCTTCTCCAGCAGCGCATGGCCAAACAGCAGCAGATGGGCCTGTTGCCACAGGGGGCGCAAGTCCACGAACAGCGTGTGCCAGTCTTTGGCGGCGAGTGCGTCCCACAGGGCATCGGGTGCTTGCAAAAAGGCGGCGTTTTCGTCAAACACCGTGAGCGCATCACGCGCCGGGCCGCGCACCGGCTGGATGCCAGTCTGGGCGATCTGCGCCACATGCAGGTGGTTGAGGCGGCGTTTGGTCAAAGGAAATTGCAGCCACGCCAAGCCATTGAAAAAATCGTGCAGGCCCTCGCGGGTGGGGCAGCAGTTGCTCTCAAAAATATAGCCCTCATAGGCTTGGCCCGGAGGCAAATCGCTTTGCGGCACGAAGTGCACCGGGGTGGCTTGCGGTGCCAGGGCGGCGTTCAGCGCCTGCGCGTTAGACATGCCCGCCGCCACCTGGGCGGCGGTGCCCTGCCCCACCGGCACATACGGCGCCAGCCAGGGCGCGGACCAGTCGATGGACTCCACCCGGTCGGACCCCTGTGGCAGAACGGACCCTGCGGGCTTGGGATTTTTCAGCACCATCGAACTCAGAACAGGTTCTGCACGGGGGTGTAGGTCACGGTTGTGGGCTTTTCCGGGGGCAGCAGGGCAAAGTGGTACGGAAATTTTTTCAGCAGCTTGGTGGCCGTCGTGTGTTTACCGCGCAACTTGGCGTCCAGCAGCGCCTTGGCGACGGCGGCCAGCGATTGCGCTTGCCCCGATTGCAAGGCGGGCACGGCCGCCAAAATGGCCGCCACATCCAGTGTGTGCGGCCGGTGGGCAGCGCTCTCGGCGGCCACCGGCTCGTGTGCATCGGGCGTTGCGGTGCTGGCTGGCAGGTCGTTGGCGGGCGTGGTTTTACTGGCTACCTTTTTAGCAGCGGCTTTTTTGGCGGGCGTTTTAGCAGGCGGTTTGGCGGCGGGGGCTTTTTTCACCGGAGCTTTCTTCGCGGCCGAACGTCGCCCCACGGGTTTGTCCAGCGCAGACGCTTCATCTGCGGTCCCCGGGAACTCGTGTAAGGCCTGCTCCTGCCCGACCAGGATCACCCGGTCGTAGGCCGAGATGGCTTCGCGCCCCATCTTGCTGCGCTCCGACACGCACAGCATGCGAATGCCGCGCTCCCGCAGGCGCACCACCAGGGGGACAAAGTCCGCATCGCCCGAGCCGATGACGACCATCTTGGGCGCGGGCGTATGGCAGGCAAATTCCATCGCATCCACGGCCAGCGCAATGTCGGTGGTGTTTTTGGTCAGCGACAGATTGACAAAGGGGCGCACGGCCCACGCCCGCAGCACCTCGGCCAGGCTCCTGAGGTTCTCGGAACTGCCATAGGCCCGCCGCACGGGGATGGCCCCTTCGGACTCCTCCAGAATACGAAACGCCTCATCCACCCAGGCGCCCGAGTTCAGGTTGTCGGCGTCGATCAAAAAGATGTTCATTGCGGTTCCTCTTGGGCGTGCCCCTGGGCTGCGGGCGATGGACTTTTAGCGGACCAATTTCCAGGGCAGGGTTTCGCCCGAACGCAAAGGCTTGAGCTGGGCTTCACCGAAGGCAAAGCTCTCGGGCGGTGTCCAGCTTTCACGGCGCAAGGTGATGGTGCCGGTGTTGCGCGGCAAACCATAGAAGTCTGCGCCATGGAAGCTGGCAAAGCCTTCCAGTTGGTCCAGCGCGCCCGCTGCGTCAAAGGCCTCGGCGTACATCTCCATGGCGGCGTGCGCGGTGTAGCAGCCGGCGCAGCCGGTGGCGTGCTCTTTGAGGTGCGCGGGGTGCGGCGCACTGTCGGTGCCCAAAAAGAACTTGGCCGATCCGCTGGTGGCGGCCGCCACCAGTGCCTGGCGGTGCGTCTCGCGCTTCAGGACCGGCAGGCAGTAGTAGTGCGGGCGAATACCCCCGGTGAAGATGGCGTTGCGGTTGTAGAGCAGGTGGTGGGCGGTGACGGTGGCGGCCGTGAAGCGGTCTGCGTCAGCCACGTACTGCGCGGCCTCGCGTGTGGTGATGTGCTCGAAGACGATTTTGAGCTCAGGAAAGTCGCGGCGCAGCGGGATCAGCTGGGTGTCGATGAACACCGCCTCGCGGTCGAACAGGTCGATGTCGGGCGAAGTCACTTCGCCATGCACCAGCAGCAGCAGGCCTGCGCGCTGCATGGCTTCCAGTGTTTTGTAGGTCTTGCGCAGGTCGGTCACACCAGCATCGCTGTTGGTGGTGGCACCCGCCGGGTACAGCTTGGCGGCCACCACGCCTGCGTCCCGGGCACGTTTGATCTCGTCGGCGGGCAGGTTGTCGGTGAGGTACAGCACCATCAGGGGCTCGAACTGCACGCCTGGCGGCACGGCGGCCTGAATACGTTCCTGGTAGGCCAGCGCTTGCGCGGCAGTGGTCACCGGTGGGCGCAGGTTGGGCATGATGATGGCGCGGCCAAACTGGGTTGCGGTGTGGGGCACCACGGTGTGCAGGGCATCGCCATCGCGCACATGCAGGTGCCAGTCATCGGGTCGGGTCAGGGTGAGGGTAGAGGTCATGGCGCTATTGTCCCAAATGGCGGGCCAGCAGGTAATCCCACAGCGCTTGCGCATTGCGCTTGGGCGCGGGCCCGGCGCTGCGGTTGGTGTGTACGCCGGATTTGCCGGCCTCTTTGGTCGAAGGGCGCTCCCGGTAGGCCCGCACTTCCATGACCAACTCCAAATTCTTCAGGTGGGTCGGCGCGGCACTCACCAGCTTTTTGGCCCGCAAGTCTTTCTTGACGGCGCTGTACGGCAAAAAGGCGATGCCGTGGCCTTCCAGCGCCATGGCTTTCAGGCCCTCGGCCATGTCGGTCTCGTACACCCGGTCGAAATGGATGGCGGAGCCCGACTGCTTGAGGATGAGGTCGACCATCTGCCCCAGGTAGGCGCCCGGTGCATAACCCAGGTAGGGCAAGGGCTGGCCCGCCTTGCCGGGCAACTGGAACAAAGGGGCGCCGTCGGCATCCGGCTTGACGTAGGGCGCTACTGTTTCCTCCCCCAGACTGACCATCTCGTAACGTTCGGTATCCAGCTGGTTGGGCTGCGAGGGATGGTGGTAGGCAATCAGCAGGTCACAACTGCCCTCCACCAGGCGCATGACCGCATCGTGCACATTGAGGGCGATCAAACGGCTTTTGATCGGACCGAAATTGTCCCGCAGCCCGGACACCCAGGCAGGAAAGAAGGTGAAGGCCAGCGTGTGCGGCACCGCGAATTCGACCACGTCCTGCCCGGCCGTGGTGTGTCCGCGCAGCATGGCGCGGGTGCTCTGCAGCGCCTGCAGAATTTCCAGCGACTGGTCGTACAGGGTTTCTCCCGCAGGGGTGAGCCGCGTGGGGTAGGAGCTGCGGTCCACCAGGTCGGTGCCCGCCCAGGCCTCCAGCGACTGGATGCGCCGCGAAAAGGCCGGCTGCGTGACGTGGCGCAGTTGGGCGGAACGGCTGAAACTGCGGGTTTCAGCGAGGGAGACAAAGTCTTCAAGCCATTTGGTTTCCATGCCGGGAATTATGCGCGGACTGCCCGCCCTTGGGCCTACTCGGAACTCTGCTGCAGCGCCCACATCTCGGCATACCTTCCATTCGCCGCCAGCAACTCCGCATGCGTCCCCCGCTCCAGAATCCGCCCGGCGTCCATCACCAGAATCTCGTGTGCGTCCACCACCGTGGACAGGCGGTGCGCAATCACCAGCGTGGTCTTGTTTTGCGCCACGCTTTGCAGCTCGGCCTGGATGGCGCGTTCGTTGGCGCTGTCCAGCGCCGCAGGCGGCCTTATCCATCTGCTCGCGTGTGGCGCCAGGTTTGCCGTGGCGATGTTGTATTCCAGCGTGTCGTTTAATCCGCTGTAATTTGATTGAACTCACACCCTATAAGTAGCTTTAAAACTACAATTCACTATGATCGAATTGCGCCGATACCAACTTGAAGATGACAGTTCGCCTGTCACGGACTGGTTACGTGGCTTGCGAGACATGCGGGCACGGGCACAAATTGAGGTTCGATTGCGGCGCGTATCAACTGGCAACTTCGGTGACTGCAAAGCGGTGGGCGAAGGCGTTTCGGAACTGCGGATCGATATTGGCAGCGGCTACCGCGTGTATTACGGAAAACACGGGCAGACACTGGTGATTTTGTTGTGTGGCGGTGATAAGGGTTCGCAGCAAACTGATATCGCGCATGCCAAGACTTACTGGGCAGACTGGAAAAGGAGAAATTCATGAAAAAAGCATTGACCGCCTCGGTGTCGCACACCGAGGAAACCATCAAGGAATTGCGCGCTGACCGGCAATTTGCCGTGGCGTATTTGAAGGCGGCGCTGGAAGAGTTGGATGATCCGAACAACCGTGCAGCAGGTCTGCTGGCCTTGCGCGATGTGGCCGAAGCTTACGGTGGTTTGGGGATGGTGGCCGAGCAAGCAGGCATCAGCCGGGAGGCGCTTTACCGCTCCTTGTCACCCAAGGGCAATCCGACTTTGAAGACCCTGCTGGCGGTGCTGAAGTCGGTCGGGATGCGCTTGTCGGTGGAGCCGGAAAATCATGCGCCTGCGTGAAGCTGTCTCAGTGACCGTTCAAGACTGATTGCAGCCATATCAAAGGCGAATTTCAGAACCGTTGAGATGAATGTCCGCACACCGGGGGCCTCTGGCACTTCGGGACTGGGGACGCAGTGGCACTCAGCTCCGTTCGTGTCCTCCGCCCTGCGGGCTCCTCCTTAACCTCACTGCGCAGAATGCCACTGCGTCCCCAGTCTGCCAGCGTGGTTGGTGTGCACAGGTATTCATGCATGGCATACCAACACAGCTGGCTGCCGATGACCCTGGGGTGGATGGTGCAGCGAAGTAAAGGCGGAGGTCCGGGCGCAGCCCGGACCGGGGAACATGAGCGGAGCCATCTGCCCCAGGGCCATCGGCCCACACAACCCACTATCATTTGAATAGCTGCTCACGCATACCCCACGCGGGCTACAACCCTAAAACACCCACAAACTACTCCGCAGCAGACTGCTGCAGCGCCCACATCTCGGCATACCTTCCATTCGCCGCCAGCAACTCCGCATGCGTCCCCCGCTCCAGAATCCGCCCGGCGTCCATCACCAGAATCTCGTGTGCATCCACCACCGTGGAGAGCCGGTGCGCAATGACCAGCGTGGTCTTGTTTTGCGCCACGCTTTGCAGCTCGGCCTGGATGGCGCGTTCGTTGGCGCTGTCCAGCGCCGAGGTGGCTTCGTCAAAGATCAATATCGGCGGGTTCTTGAGCAGGGTGCGGGCAATGGCCACGCGCTGCTTTTCTCCACCCGAGAGTTTCAGGCCGCGCTCACCCACCATGGTGCCGTAGCCCTTGGGGGTGGCGTGGATGAAGTTGTGGATGTGGGCGGCGCGGGCGGCCTCTTCCACGTCGATGCGGGTGGCACCGGGCTTGCCGTAGGCGATGTTGTATTCCACGGTGTCGTTGAACAGCACGGTGTCTTGCGGCACGATGCCAATCGCCTGGCGCACGCTGGACTGCGTGACCTGCTTGATGTCTTGCCCGGCGATGGCAATGTGGCCTTGCTGCACGTCGTAAAAGCGAAACAGCAGGCGCGCCAGGGTGGACTTGCCCGAACCCGAGGGGCCCACCACGGCCACAGTCTTGCCGGGGGGAATCTCAAAGCTGATGTCGTGCAGGATGGGGCGCGCGGGGTCGTAGGCAAAGTGCACATGCGCAAAACGCACGCTGGCGTCATGTGCGTCCTGGCTTAAACGCAGGGGCTGCGCGCCGGGCACATCGGCGATTTCGCGCTCGCGCTCCATCAGGGTGAACATCTTGTCCAGGTCGGTCAGGCTTTGCTTGATCTCGCGGTACAGCACGCCCAGGAAACCCAGCGGAATGTAGAGCTGGATCATGAAGGCGTTGACCATGACCAGGTCGCCCAGCGTCATGCGCCCGTCCACCACGCCCTGGGTGGCGCGCCACAGCATGGCCACCAGCCCGGTGGCGATGATGAGCTGCTGGCCGGTGTTGAGCAGGCTCAAGGTGGTCTGGCTTTTGACGGCGGCGCGGCGGTAGCGCTCCAGGTTTTCGTCGTAGCGGCGGGCCTCGAACTCTTCGTTGTTGAAGTATTTGACCGTTTCGTAGTTCAGCAGCGAATCAATGGCGCGGCTGTGCGCCGAGGAATCCAGCTCATTCATCTGGCGGCGAAACTGGGTGCGCCACTCGGTCACCACGATGGTGAAGCTGATGTAGAACACCAGCGCAATGATGGTGATTCCTGCAAACCACACATCAAACTTCACGGCCAGCAGGGTCAGCACCATGGCCACCTCGATCAGCGTGGGAATGATGCTGTACAGCGAGTAGCTGATGAGCGAATGCACGCCGCGCGTGCCGCGCTCGATGTCGCGCGTCATGCCGCCGGTCTGGCGCTCCAGGTGAAAGCGCAGGCTCAGGGCGTGTAAATGGCGAAACACCTGCAGCGAGATGGAGCGCGAAGCGCCTTCGGTGGCCTTGGCGAACACCAGCTCGCGCAGTTCGGCAAACACCGTGGTGGACAGGCGCAGCAGGCCATAGGCCAAGAGCAAGGCCACGGGCACCACCACCAGAGCGCTGGCCGTGATACCGCCCTGGGGGTTCATGGTGTCGACCAATTCCTTGAGCAGCAGCGGCACACTCACATTGGCCATCTTGGCGCCAATCATGAAGGCCAGTGCCGCCATGACGCGCCACTTGTACTCCCAGAGGTAGGGGAACAGGCGTTGGAGCGTGGCCCAGTCGGACCGGGGAGCGGCAGGCGCTTGCGCCCCGCTGGGATAGGGGATGGTGGATTCGCCAGAGCGGCGCATGGGTGACAATCTCAGAACTGAATAACCACAGATTGTCCCCCATGTCCACCAATACAAGCCCCGCTGGCGTTCAATTGCCCACCGACGAGACCCTGGTACTCAAGGTCATTCCCATGCCCGCCGACTGCAATGCCAACGGCGATATTTTTGGCGGCTGGGTGATGGCCCAGGTCGATTTGGCCGGTTCGGTGCTGCCTGCGCGCTACACCCAGGGCCGCATGGCCACGGTGGCGGTGAACGAGTTTGTCTTCAAGCAGCCGGTGCGGGTGGGCGACATTTTGTCGTTCTTTGCTAAGGTCAGCCGCATCGGGCGCACCTCCATCACGGTGAAGGTGGAGGTCTACGCCGAGCGCTACATCCGCCAGGGCCAGTACATCAAGGTCACGGAAGCGTCGCTCACCTATGTGGCGATTGACGACAACGGTAAGCCGCGTGAAATTCCCAAGCAAGACGGCACTATTGCTATCTAATTCATAGCTGCTTTCGCAGTATCTATGCGGGCTAGTAGTTCGTTTCATCAATTGAGTTACAAAATGGCCGATAATTGCAGCGGTTCATTCGCAACTCTTGGTGGAGACGCCCATGA
>MESI01000063.1 GCA_001770935.1 Burkholderiales bacterium RIFCSPLOWO2_12_FULL_61_40
CAGGCCACGGTCACCGAAGAAAGCAAGCCCACCACCCAAGCCTCGCCGCTGCTGTTCGACCTGACCAGCCTGCAGCGCGAAGCCAACGGCAAGTTTGGCTTCTCGGCCAAAACCACGCTGTCCATCGCCCAAAGCCTGTACGAGCGCCACAAGGCCTTGACCTACCCGCGTACCGACTCCCGCGCCCTGCCCGAAGACTATGTGCCCGTGGTCAAACAAACCTTCGAAATGCTGGCCGACAGCGGCATGCGCCACCTGGCGCCCCACGCCGCCACGGCCCTCAAGGGCAACTATGTCAAGCCCACCAAACGGGTGTTTGACAACGCCAAGGTGAGTGACCACTTCGCCATCATCCCCACGCTGCAAGCGCCCAGCGGCCTGAGTGATGCTGAGCAAAAGGTCTACGACCTGGTGGTGCGCCGCTTCATGGCGGTGTTCTTCCCCAGCGCCGAATACCAGGTGACAACGCGCATCACGGTGGCCGCCCAGCACTCTTTCAAGACCGAAGGCAAGGTGCTTGTCAAACCAGGCTGGCTGGCCATTTACGGTAAGGAAGCCGCCGACGAGGTGGCAGATGCCAAAGACGGCGACAAGGGCCAAAGCCTGGTGCCGGTGCAGCCCGGCGAAAAGGTCAAGACCCAAACGGTCGACCCCAAGGGCCTCAAAACCCGCCCCCCCGCACGCTACTCGGAAGCCACGCTGCTGGGCGCCATGGAAGGTGCCGGCAAGACGGTGGAAGACGACGAACTGCGTGAAGCCATGCAGGAAAAAGGCCTGGGCACGCCAGCCACCCGCGCCTCCATCATCGAGGGTTTGATTGCCGAGAAATACATGCTGCGCGAAGGCCGGGAAATCATCCCCACCGCCAAGGCCTTCCAACTCATGACCCTCTTGCGCGGCCTGGAAGTGGAAGAACTCACCAAGGCCGAACTCACCGGCGAGTGGGAATACAAACTCGCGCAAATGGAGCAAGGCAAGCTCCAACGCTCCACCTTCATGGCCGAAATCGCCACCATGACCGAGCGCATGGTCAAAAAAGCCAAGGAATACGACCGCGACACCATTCCCGGCGACTACGCCACCCTGCACGCCCCCTGCCCCAACTGCGGCGGCATCGTCAAGGAAAACTACCGCCGCTTCACCTGCACAGGCGCGGACGGCCACAGCGATGGCTGCGGCTTCTCGTTTGGCAAGTCGCCCGCCGGGCGCACCTTCGAGCTGGCCGAGGTGGAGCAATTCCTGCGCGACCGCAAAATCGGCCCATTGGAGGGCTTTCGCTCAAAAGCCGGCTGGCCTTTCACCGCCGAAATGGTCATCAAGTTCGACGAAGAAACCAAGAACTACAAGCTGGAGTTTGACTTTGGCGACGACAAAAAGGCCGAGGAAACCGGTGAACTGGTGGACTTTTCCGCCCAGGAGTCGCTGGGCGCCTGCCCCAAATGCGGCGGCGCCGTGTTTGAGCATGGCAAAAACTATGTCTGCGAGAAATCCGTTCCCACGGGCCAGCAGCCCACGCCCAGTTGCGATTTCAAAACCGGGCAAATCATCCTGCAGCAACCGATTGAACGCGCGCAGATGCACAAGCTGCTGGAAACCGGCAAGACCGACCTGCTGGACAAATTTGTCAGCATGCGCACCCGCCGCGCCTTCAAGGCCATGCTGGCCTGGGACGCCGAAGCCGGCAAGGTGAACTTCGAGTTCGCCCCCAGCAAATTCCCGCCCCGCAAAACCACCGCCAAACCTGCAGCCGCTACAAAAACAGGAGCTGTTCGCGCAGCATCCACGGGGGCTGCAGGCACAAAAGCACCTGCAAAGAAGGCCACTGGCACCAAAACCGCCACCAAGACCGCCAAGCCCAAAGCCCCGCGCGCCACCACAGCCGCCAGCGGCAAACTGCCCAGCGCGGAGCTGGCCGCCGTGATCGGCGCGGAACCGGTGGCACGCACCGAGGTCATCAAGAAGCTGTGGGACTACATCAAGGCCAACAACCTGCAGGACGCCGCCAACAAACGCGCCATCAACGCCGACGCCAAACTGCTGGCCGTGTTTGGCAAGCCGCAGGTGACCATGTTTGAACTGGCGGGCATTGCGGGCAAACATTTGACGTAGGCCATGCGGCTGCGCTGCGGCAAGCTTGCCGTAGCAGTCAGGGGCCGCTGTATCAAGAGGCTGCAAGGCTGGTCAAACAGGCGACCGAAAATACCGATTGGACTGCCGCCGATAGAGCGTCCCTGGCCGACATGCTGGAACAATGGCTTCCCAAAGTGGTTACCCCTTGGGAGGCCAAGGAGCAGCGAAAAAAGCTCAAATTGACCGCCTTGCGCGGCCAATCCTGACAAAAAGGATGCCACGATGACCACACCGGAAAAAGGACGCATAGACTTCAATGAACATCTGACCGATGCCCAACTCGACTTGTATGACCGCATGAGCGAGATCAGTGAAGACTGCTTTTGTGCAAGCTGGATATATGACAACGAGTACAACATCTGGGACGCAATAGTTAACGGTGACGCAAGTTCGTCCTACCAAAGCATGAGCCCAAGACTCCTAGCGCGCTGTCAACTGCTTTCCCTGGAGATCGGAGGCTGGATCTATTGGACTGACAGCCCGCAATTTGCGCCGATGGCGCAGTGGCTGACAATGGTGGACGCGAAGCGAAAGCTTGCCGCAGCTCCAACATCGTGAAGTCAAACACCCACTCAGACCACGCCCCGGCGCAACAGCAGCCCCCAACCCCTGCCCCCCACCCATGACCACCTGGAAACCCGCCATGCCCCCATCTCCCCCACTCGACCTAAGCTCCCTGGAAAACGCTCTGGCATCCCTACGCCGCGCCCTGATCCGCTGGCAAGCGGCTGGCGAGCAGGACGAAGAGTTGCGCGACGCTTGCATCCAGCGCTTTGAATACACCTTCGAGCTGAGCTGGAAGATGCTACAGCGTCGGCTGGAGCGGGATCTGCCCGATGCGCAAAGTGTGGATGCCATGAGCTTTCGCGAACTGATGCGTAGCGGTGGCGAGCGCGGACTGGTGCGGGATGTGGATGCGTGGATGGCCTTTCGCGACAAGCGAAACACCACCTCGCACACCTACAACGCCGCCAAAGCCGCCGATGTGGCCGCCGTCATTCCCAGCTTTGCCGACCATGCTGCAGCGCTGCTGGCAGAGTTGCAGGCCCGAGGTACCCTGGATGCTTGACATCACCCCCGCGCAGCAAGCGCTGATTCTTGATCTGTTGCAACTTCGGCTGCCCCACGTCAACGCCCTGGCGTTTGGTTCGCGGGTGGCCGGCTGGCCGTTTGGCCGCGGCCCCAAGCCTTACTCTGACCTGGACATTGCGTTGTGGGGGCTGCGCGCAGAGGACGCCGCCGCCCTGGCGCATCTGCGTGCCGACCTGGAAGAAAGTGCGCTGCCCTGGCGCGTAGACCTCAGCGATGCGTGTGATCTGCCTGCCCCCTTGCTTGAGTTGGTAGAGCGTCACGGCGCGCAGTTGCAAGACAAGCCAAGCGCGCATCTGAATCTGCCCCATCAATCGCCGCCTGAGGGCACCGCCCCGACCATCGCTTCATGATCCTCACCATCTCCCGCCTCCAAGCCCCACCCCTGCCCGAATCCGGCTGCTGGTGGGCGAGCAACTTGGACTTCATGCAGCCGCCCCTGTGGCGCCCGCGCGCAGAGGTCGAGCAGGATGAAGGCCTGCTGCAGCCGATTACATACGCGCGCTCCAGGGCACGCTGGTGCATGCTCTTCAAGTAATGGGCCTGCATCACCAGCTCGATGTGCTCTTGCTTGGTCAACATGACGAACTCGCTGGCAAACGGCGCTGATTCCGTCTTGCTTGCTGGCGCAATGGCCTCCATCACGGTGAATGTGCTGGCACTCATGAGGCGTGACATTATTGAAAAATCGTGGCCACTTCAACCGCCACCTAAATTTCCACGTCTTCGTTATGGGGTTGGCAAATATTTACTGATTCAAAAGGAATTGAGGCTTACCAGCGCAGCAATTGCTGGACACAGGAGTTCGACAGTGGCTTTGCTGATAGCGCAGGACGGATTTACGCAGGCGTTTTGATCTGCTGCACGGCCCGATCCGGGAGCAAAATCCCTGGTCGGCGGTCACAAACAAGCCCTCTTGCCCATCGCTACTCCACCGCAGAGCACATGCCGCCTGAAGGGCACCGGGTTGAGTTCGAAATCAAGCCCGTGACCGAGGCGCGAAACTCTGCGGCACCTTCAATCGATTGACGTCTTAAGATCGCCCCATGAACTTCCCCGTCCCCGATGACGACTCCGGGCACAGCACCCACACCCCGGCCCAACGCGCGGTGGCGGCGACGCGCAGCACCTGGGTCAGTGTCGTGGTCAATGGGGTGCTGTCGGCCACGCAGATCGTGGTCGGTGTGTTCGCCCATTCGCAGGGCCTGATTGCCGACGGCATCCACTCGCTGTCGGACCTGGTGGCCGACTTTGTGGTGCTGCTGGCCAACCACCACAGCCACAAGGACGCCGACCTGGACCATCCCTATGGCCACCAGCGCTTTGAAACCGGGGCCTCGCTGGCGCTGGGCCTGTTGCTGCTGGCGGTGGGGGTGGGCATGGTCTGGTCCGCCCTGCACAAGCTCGAAGCCCCGCAGGCCATTGCCACCGTGCATGTGGCCGCACTGTGGGTTGCGGTGGGCGCGTTGGCCGCCAAAGAGCTGCTGTTTCGCTACATGCTGCGGGTCGCCAAACAGGTCAAATCCAGCATGCTGGTGGCCAATGCCTGGCACGCGCGCTCTGACGCAGCCTCATCCCTGGTGGTCAGCCTGGGGCTGATCGGCAACCTGGCGGGCTACCCCCTGCTGGACCCGATTGCGGCCTTGATGGTGGGCTTCATGGTCGGCCAGATGGGCTGGCGCTTCGGCTGGAACGCCTTGCACGACCTGATGGACCGCGCCGTGGACGAGGCTGAGGTGCAGGCCATCCGGGACACCCTGCAGGCCACGCCGGGCGTCTGCGGGGTGCACGATGTGCGCACCCGTAAAATGGGCGACATGGTCGTAGTGGACGCCCACATCGAGGTAGACGCCACGCTCACCGTCGAAGCGGGCCACACCATTGCGGTCGCCGCCCGCCAAGCCGTCATGCGACGCCACCGCGTACTCAACCTGATGACCCATGTAGATCCAGCCCAGAGGCCGGACCACGACCACGACATGGCGCGCCCCGCCGTCTGAACCCCATGCACCGCACCATTTTCGACACCCCCCTCATCAACACCCTGCTGCGCGGTCTTTCCTTGGTCTTTTTGAAGCTGGCAGGCTGGAAGGTGGAGGGCCGTTTGCCGCCCCATTGCCAAAAAAGCGTGTTCATCGCCGCGCCCCACACCAGCAACTGGGACCTGCCCTACACCCTGATGGTGGCCTTTGTGCTGCGCCTGAACATCTACTGGATGGGCAAAGAGGAGCTTTTCAGGCCCCCGTTTCGCCACCTGATGATGTGGTTGGGCGGCATTCCCGTGGCACGGGAAAAGTGCAACAACCTGGTGGCCGCCTCGGCCGAAGCCATTCAGGCCGCCGACGGCCCGCTGCAGCTGGTGGTTCCCCCTGAGGGCACACGCAGCAAGGCGCGTTACTGGAAAACCGGCTTTTACTACATCGCCGTCAGCGCCCAGGTGCCCATCGTGATGGCCTATATGGACTACGCCAAGAAGCGCAGCGGCCTGGGCCCGGTGTTCCAGCCCACCGGCAATATCGAAGCGGACATGGCCGCCATCAAGGCCTTTTACGCGCCCTTCAAAGGCAAGAACGCCGACCAGTTCCACGCCGGTCCGCAGGAGTAGGCGCCAAGGCTCAACCCTGCTCCGCCCTGGCCTGGGCGGCCTGCAAGAAGTCGGTCAACAAGGCACTGTCGTCCAGCGTGTCGGGCCCGGCCTGCAGAAATTCGGGGTGCCATTGCACGGCGGCCACGTAGGCGGGGCCGGTGTGGCGGATGGCCTCGATCACGCCGTCGTCCGGGCAGCGCGCCTCCACCACAAAATCCGGGGCCAAGTCTTTGATGCCCTGGTGGTGAATGCTATTAATTTTGTAGCTGCTTGTGCCCGCCAGCAGTGCCGCAAGCCGCGTTTCAGGCACCACTTCCAGCGGATGGAAGTGCTGGTCATAAGCGTGTTGGATGTAGTGCGCCAGCGCCTCGGGCTTCTGGGTGGCGATGTCCTGGTACAAGGTGCCGCCAAAGGCCACGTTGATCAGCTGCAGCCCGCGGCAGATGCCAAACACCGGCTTGCCGGCGGCCACAAAGGCTTTGATCAGCGCCTGCTCGTACTGGTCGCGGTTGCGGTCGCCGCTCCAGTGGTCTTGCAGCGGGGTTTCGCCGTAGCTGCCGGGCCAGACATCGGAGCCGCCGTGCAGCACCAGGCCGTCGAGCCACTGGGCGTAGTCGTCAAAATCCACGTCGCCCCGGGCGGTGTCACCCACGGGCGAAGGAACCATGACCGGCAAGGCCCCGCCTGACATGACCCAGTGGGCCATGGACTGCTCCAGGTACTGCAGGGTCTTGGGTGCAAAGGCCGAACGCGTGGGGTCGGGGTAAAAGAAGCAGGCACTGATGCCGATTTTGAGGCGTGTGGTTGGGGGCATGGGAGCGTGTGGTGGACGGGTCTGGCATGCGCCGTTTACCCCGGTGCGGGGTTTGGGCGAAAATCGAATGCTAATTCATTCGCCAAAACCCCAAACACTCTATGAAAATCGAAAAAGACACCGTCGTCACCCTGCGCTACAAAGTTTCCGACGCCCAGGGCAAGCTGATCGAAGAGGCCAAACAGCCCATGGCCTACCTGCATGGCGGCTATGGCAACACCCTGCCCAAGATTGAAGAAGCGCTGGACGGGCAGGAGTCCGGCTTCCAGACCACGCTGCAGCTCCAAGCCGCAGACGCCTTTGGCCTGCGCGACGAATCCCTGATGCAAACCATTGCCCGCAAGGACTTTCCGCCCGGCGTGAAAGTGGGCGGCCAGTTGCAGGGCCGCGACGCCGACGGGCATGAAACCGCCTTCACCGTCATGAAGATCAAAGGCGACACCGTGTTTCTGGACGGCAACCACCCCTTGGCCGGCCACGACCTGCGCTTCACCCTGAAAGTGACCGAAGTGCGCGCGGCCTCCAGCGAAGAAATCACCCACAAACATGTGCACGGCGCGCACGGCCACCACCACTGAGAAAGCACCCATGCACCCCCAAGCACTTCTTTGGCGGGCGCTGTCGGCAGGCCTGCTGGCAGCGACCTCCCTGGCGTCCCTAGCCCAAGCCCAAACCCCGGCGCAAGCCCCTGCGGACCCGCCGCCCGCCGAGGCGGTGGGCTACGTCAAAACCGTGGCCGGCGAAGCCTGGGTCACCACGGCAGGCCAACGCGTGCAGGCCGCGCCCGGCACCGCCGTGCTGCTCGGCAGCCAGCTCAAGACAGCGGCCCAAGCCAGTTTGGGGGTGACTTTCAAAGACAACACCGTGATGTCCTTCGGGCCCGACACCGAACTCACCGTGGACGAGTACCTTTATGCGCCCGCGCAGGGCCAGCTCCGCCTGGGCACCCGCCTGGCCAAAGGCAGCCTGAACTATGTTTCCGGCGTGATCGCCAAACTCAAGCCCGAGGCGGTCACCGTCAAAACCCCCACCGGCATCATCGGTGTGCGCGGCACCCAGTTTGTCGCCAAGGTGGAGGACGCGCAATGAGCCCCAATTTCAAAACAACCCTCGCCACCGCCGCCGTGGCGCTGGCCACCCTGCTGGCAGGCTGCGCCGGTCCGCGCTCGTATGTGGTGCTGTTGCCCAGCCCGGACGGCAGCGTGGGCCAGGTGGTGGTGCAAGGCCAGCGCGGCGAACAGGTGCTCACCCAGGCGCAGCAAGGCAGTGCCCTGGATGGCGGCACGCCCCCGTTTGCGGTGCGCCCGGAAGATCTGCAGCAGGATTTTGGCGCGGCCATGGCCGCCCGCCCGCCGCTGCCGGAGCAGTTTCTGCTGTACTTTGAAAGCGGTGGCTCCGCATTGACGGCCGAGTCCCAAGCCCTGTTGCCGCGCATTGTGGAGCGCGCACAGGCACGGGCTTCGGTGGACATGTCGGTCATCGGGCACTCCGACACCCAGGGCAAGGCCGAGGCCAACGAGGCCCTCGCCCTGGAACGTGCCAGTGCCATTGCCGAACAATTGCGCGGCTTGGGGCTGGCCAACACCGTGCTCGCCATCGAATCGCACGGCGAACGCAACCTGCTGGTACCCACGCCTGACGAGACACCCGAGCCACGCAACCGCCGCGTGGAAATCACCTTGCGTTAAAGCAGGGCGCCCTCGCTGGGGCGCCTCACTTTTGCGCCATCACGATCACATCGTCGGTGGCGCCTTCTCGCAGGCGCTGCAGGTGCAGGGCCACCAAGGGGTCGTGGGGATGCTGGCGCGCCAGCGCTTCGAAGCGTGCACGGGCGGCATCCACATCCTGCTGGCTGCCGGGCCGCAAGAGCTGCAGGGCCGCGTCGTAGTCGGCCGGGGCAGCGCAGTCGGCCGTGTCCAGGGCGGCCAAGGGGGTCGCCACCGGCAAGGCCTGCGTTTTGCCTTTGAGCACCAGCCGCCCGACGGCACGCGTAGGCACCCCCGTGCAACCGTCCAGCACCGCCTGCGACACACACAGCCGGGTGCCCAGGTGTTTGTTGACACTCTCCAGCCGCGCGGCGGTGTTGATCGGGTCGCCCAGGGCGCGGTAGTCAAACAGAGCTTTGCCGCCAAAGTTACCCACAATCACCTCACCACTGTGCACCCCGATGCGGGTCAGGCCCCAGGGCACACCCTGGGCCTGCAAACGGGTGGCATAGGCGGTGGCAAAGGCATCCATCTCCAGCGCGCAGTCCAGCGCCCGCTGGCGGTGGTCGGCCTGCACCACCGGCGCCGAAAACAGCACCACCATGGCGTCGCCCACAAAACGGTCCAGCGTGCCCTCGTGTTTGAAGACGATGACCAGCATGGCCTCCAGATAGTCGTTGAGCAAGGTCACCACCTGGGCCGGGTCGCGCATTTCCATCATGGGGGTAAAGCCCGCCAGATCGGTGAACACAAAGCTGCACACCTGGCGCTGGCCCCCCAGGTGCAGCTGCTCCGGGTGCGCCACCAGATGCGCCACCCGGTTGGGCGACACATAACGCGAGAAGGCGGTGCGCAGCCAGCGCTGCTGGCGTTCCCCCAGCCAATGGTGGATGCCGCTGGCCAGGCCAAAACTCAGCAGCAGCGCCAGGGCCGGGTTGCTCGCGTCCAGCAGCAGATGCCCTTCCACAAAGGCCCACCACGCCCCGCCGCCCATGCCAGCCAAGGCCACGGCCAGCACCACCGCTGCCCAGCGGACCGGTGCGGCCAGCGCCACCAGCCCCACCGCCAGCGTGCCCAGCACCAGCACCAGGGCCTCCAGACCGCTGGCCCAAGCCGGGCGTTGCAGGTGCTGGCCTGTCAGCATTTGCTCCAGCGCCAGCGCATGGGCCTGCACACCGGGCATCAGCTGCCCCAGGGGGTTGGCGCGCATGTCGGCCAGGCCCGCTGCCGAGCTTCCTACCAGCACGATGCTGCCGTTCACAGCGTCGGCGGCCGCCCGGCCCTGCAGCAGCTGCGCCGCCGACACATAACGTTCGGGCCGGTCCTGGGTGTAGTGCAGCCAGAGCTCGCCCTGGGCATTGGTGGGCACGGTGACGCTGCCGATACGCACCGCCTGTATCCCCGCCTCCCCGCTGCGCAGCAGGTAGTTCTGCCCGCCCTGGGCCACCCGCAGGGCCTCGGCACTCAAGCTCGGTACGCCCTGCGCACCCAAGCGCAGCAGCAAAGGCACCCGGCGCACCACGCCATCGTGGTCGGCGGCAAAGTTCAGCACGCCCACACCGCTGGCGGTGGCCAAGAGCGCGGGCAGTGGCCAGAGGGCGGAATCAAAACCCCGCAGCCAGTCCTGCGCCTGGGGCGCACCACTGCTGACGATGCGGTAGGGAAGATTCTGGGGCGGGACTGTGGACGGCCCGGGGGCGCTGCCCTGCGCGCTGTGCGACACACTGCTGCCCAGCACCACGGGGCGCCCGCGCAGCGCCTGTGCCAGCACCGCATCGTGGTCGGGCAATTGCTGCAAAAAAGCACTGGCCTGCGGGTGGTGCCAGAGCTGCGCCATGGCGGCGGGGGAGGTGCGGTCGGGTTCGGCCAGCAGCACGTCCAGCGCAATGACGGCGGCGCCCGCCTGGTGCAGGCGCTCCACCAGTTCGGCGATGCGGGTGCGGGGCCAGGGCCACTGCCCATAGGCCTTCAGACTGGCTTCGTCAATGTCCACCACGCGCACCGGCACCGGGGTGTAGGGGCGCGGATGCCAGCGCTGGAACTGGTCAAACTGCGCCAGCCGCAGGTTTTGCATCGGAATCGGATCGACCAGCCACAGAGCGAATGCGGCCAGGGCCAGCACACCCACCAGGGCCAGCGCCCAGGGATGGGACGCCACACCGGGCAGCGCGCCCCGGCGCCGCCGGTTCGGCAGACTGGATTTCAAGGGGGTAAAGGCAGTCACTACGAGGGCAAAAGGTGGTCGATTTCCTGCTGCATGGCCTTGGTCAGCTGCACGTACTTGTTGAGTTTGTCCGTGTTGTCGCGCAGCCGCTCCCCGATGCGCATGGCAATGGCCATCATCAGCTTGGCGCAAATGGCGGGGTCGGCCTGGAGCAGTTGGGCGATGGCTTCGCGCGTCAGCACCGCACAATTCAAATCGGTGCTGGCGGTGCACGAGGCCGAGCGCGGCAGGCCGTCGATCAGGCCCAGGTCCCCGTGCATGCTGCCCGGACCCAGCACCGTCATGGTGATGGGCAACACCCGGCTGACCACAATGCTTTCCACGGTCACCTCGCCCTCCAGAACCAGCACCATGAAGCCGGTGTTGTGGCGCTCCCCCTCGCGGATGAACACCGTGCCCTGGGCGACCTGCATGGGCTGCATATAGCGCGCCACCACATAGGCCTCTTCCAGACTGAGCTGCATCAGGGCCGACGGTGCCGTCAGCATCTCTGCGGCCAGGGCCTGGGTCGGGAAGCCGGGGTCACTGCCCTGCCCGGCAGCCCCAAACGGTGCGTTGGCCATATGGGGGTTGAGTTTGCGCAATAACTTCTTCAACATGGCGATTTACAAGCGGGGCCAGACGGCTATATTCGGACTTGCATTTTGCAGCATTCCACAAGCCCCAGCGGCAAGGAGCACACCAGCGTGGCCATTGCAACCATCAACCGTCTCATTGCCCTGTTTGATGAAGCGTTCCGTGGCGTGGCGGCCCCGGTCAGCATGGCGGAGTCCGAGCGGCTGGCCATTTTGGTCCACCACTCGATGGACTCCAAAAAGCGCGCCTACCACACCGCCGTGCATGTGTTCGCCATGTGCGACGGCATGCAGCCGCTGCAGGTGCTGGCCGCGCTGTTCCATGACCTGGTGTACGTCCAGCTGGACGGTGGTTTTGCCCTGCCGGTGGCGGGTTTGCTGCAAGACGTCACCCGCCCGCAAGGCGACGCCCTGGTGCTGCAGCCGCTGCCCGCCGACGACCCGGCGCTGGCCCTGTGCGCCGCGGTTTTCAACTTCACCCCCGGACAAATACTGCCGCTGTATGGCGGCATGAATGAGTTTTTGAGCGCGGTGGTGGCCGCCCGCCTGCTGCAGCCCCACCTCAGCACGGCAGACCTGCTGGCCGTGGTGACCTGCATTGAAGCCACCATTCCCTTTCGCGCACCGGATGCCGACGGCAAGACCGCCACCGACGCGCTGGCCGAGCGCGTGCACGCCCAGTACCTGCGGCTGTTCCCCGGCTGCGATCCGGCCCGCGCCCAGGCCTTTGTCCAACGGGCGGTGTCCGACGCCGTAGCCCTGGGCAACCGCGATGTCGGCGGATTTGCGCACCCCAACGCCGGTTTGTTTTTGTCGAGCACCTGGCTGCTGATTGACGAATCCAACGCCCCGCTGGCCAGCCCCGGTGTGTACTCGCTGCAGGAATACCGCAGCGCGCTGGTGCGCATGAACGGCTTCCTGGGCAACCTCAACCCGGCCCATATTTTTCTGCACTACGGCGCCCAGCCCGCTACCGACGAAATCGTCCGCCTGTGCGCCAGCGCCCGGTGCAACATCACCTTCGCCTGCGATTTTCTGGACGCCAAGATCACCTCGGTGGCCATCATCGAAGCGCTGGCCCTGAGCACCGGAACCGACTGCCCGGTGTCCATGTTTCTGGGCGACATCCGCAGCGCCTATGGCCGCCCCGACCGGGTGGAAGACTTTTTGCCTGCAGCACCCCGCTCGACCCGTGCTGTCAACCGGGAGCTGCTGAATGTGCTGGAAAAAGGCCGCGCGCTGGAGTCCAGCAACGACCTGACCGCCTCACCGCTGACGGCCTTCATCTACCGCACCATGGGGCATGCGGGCACCCAGGCGGCCCTGCGCCACGCCCAGCAGATGTTTGACGGCACGCTGTCACCCCAGGCGTTTTTGCAGACCCTGGACCGCGACATGGTGCGCGCCATTTTGCGGGCCTGCGCGCGCATTGCGCTGTCCCGCAGCGAGGCACTGCACGCGCTGGAGAAAACGCTGTAGGCGCGGATAAAAGGGCTGTGTACCCGTCAGCTGCTGATTTTTTCTGCACCAGGCAGAGGGTTCCAGCTTGCCGCCGGGCAGACGCGGGTTTCCCTGTTTTTTTCAGGGTTGTTCATGAAATATGCCTCTGGCCCTTGTGGGATAAGCGTAAGCAGCTACGTTTTCTATAGCGATTTGGAGACGGAACGGTATGCCTGATCCGGCCGATTACGAACGTCCGGGTATCGCAGCTCCAGCACCCCCACCCTCACCATCGCCGTCAAAAAGCGAGATTGCAACTTCTCCGCATCACGGTCAACCAGCGCCGCCAGTTCAGCAGTTGCCAACCAGCGGCCTTCGCATAGCTGCTGAATGATGCTTTTGAGTTGGTCTACCGGGAGTTTTTTATTTTTGCGGGCGGGCTCTGCCAGCGGCAACAGACCCCGCATTTCCACGGAGAGTCCGGCCAGTCGGTCCCATTGGGGGGAGTTCGATGGCAATTGGGGGGAGTCCCCCGCCAATTGGGGGGAGCTTTGGGGGGAGCCCCCGTCCCAATGAGGGGAGACATCCGGCAATTGGGGGGAGTCCCCCGCCACGCGGTAACTGGCCCAACGCCGCTGGTTTTGCTGTGTCAGCAGGCCATCGCGCACCAGGGTTTGCAGCACGGCAGTGATGTCCTTGGAATGTTCCCCGGTAATCTCCTGCATGCGGCCATTGGTCACGCCGCCCTGCAACAGCTGCACCCGGGAGACCAGCAGCGAACCGGGGTTGGACAATTGGGCTCCAAGTGGCGGTATCGTTTTGCGTTTAAGCACGCAACCATTTGATTTATATAAACTTTTCAAAAATAACCATGACAAATCCGGTTTGCGTTTAAGCACTACTGCAAAACCCATTAGGCCCAGAACGGCAGATACCGGGCATACCGGGTCGAGGTAGTCTCCGATTCATCAGCTTTGATCAGACCGGCCTCTTTTGCAGCGCCAATCACCTGAGACGTAACCACCGTTTTGTCCTCACCCAGCCCAAACCGGAGCCGCAGGGACTGGTTGGACATGCGCTGATTGGTCACGTACATCAAGCAGCAATGTTGGTAGCAGGCACGAACCCGGTCACCCTTACTCATGTCGGCAAAGTCCTGATGCGCGAACAGCAGGGCCGTGGTGCGCATCTCTCCCACCCGGAAGTCGGGCGCCGGGAGCTGGTACATCTCGGCGGCATGAATCACTTTATCCACCCCGCTGCCCTTTTCCTCGCAAATGCCCAATCTGCGCATGAGGTCAGCCAGCCGCTCGTTGCGCGAGCGATATTCGTCAATAAACCGCTCCACTTTGATCGGTGGCAGGCCAGGGTTGGAAATCTCCACACGGTCCGCGTACAGCTCGATCATCACAGACGCACCTGCGTTGCAAATCGGCCTCTAGCCCTTGTGGAATAAGCGCAGACAGCTATTGATTTGATAGTGCTTGTGTTGGTATGCGGGGCCTAGCCGACAAACAGGCAGGCCTCATGTCCACCCCTGTCCAGCCACGTAGTCGTTCAAATACGCCTCAAAACGCAGCGCGGCGGGGGACAGGGGGCGGTCTTTGCGGGTGAAGGCAAAAAACTTGCGCTGAATGACCGGCTCGACGAGCGGGCGGCTTTCCAGGCGGTGCAGTGCAATGAGGGCACTGGCATAGGGCAAGCAGGTGGTTACCCCCAGGCCGGCGCTGACCATGGCAAAGGCCGTGGTCATGAAACCCACCTCGTTGACCGGGCCCAGCGCCAGGTCCCGCACGGACGAATGCAGGTCGCCGCGCAGGCGCTGGGTGAATTCACCCTGCAGCGCAATCATGGGGTGGCTCAGGGCGTCGTCCCAGGTCACACACGGCAAGGCCGCCAAAGGGTGGCCAGGCGGAAACACCACCACAAAAGGCATCTCGAACAGCAGCGTGGCCGCCACATCGGCCGAAGACTCACGCTCCGGGCCCACGCCAAAGTCCACCTCCCCGCTGTGCACCTTGGTCTGCACCCGCTCCACCATGCAATCGAACAGGCGCACCTCGATCTCGGGGTACTGGCGCTTGAAGCCCGCAATCACCTCCGGCAAGACCGAGCACGACATCAGCTGCGGTGCGGCAATACGCACCAGCCCGCGCTTAAGGGTTTTCAGGTCGGCCATGGTGTCCAGCGCGCCGTCCAGGTCCTGCAGTATCTTGGTGGCCAAGGGGTAGAACTCGCGCCCCGCGTCCGACAGCCCCACCTTGCGGGTGCTGCGGTTCACCACCTGCACACCCAGAATCTGCTCCAGCTCCTTGATCAGCCCACTCAGGGCCGACTGGGTGACGTGCAGGCTGGCGGCGGCGTCGGTAAAGCTGCAGGTTTTTGCAAGCGCCACAAAGGCGCGCATCTGGCGCAAGGTGACATTCATTAGTTAGTCCAATAAATTCATCATAAAAAGTCGCTTGAATGATAGATGAAATCGCTTTTTAATCCATCCCAACCTAAGGACAACCCAAGGAGCCCGACATGCCCATCCAGAAAATTCACCATGTGGCTTACCGCTGCATCAACGCCAAACAAACCGTGGAGTGGTACGAAAAGCACCTGGACATGAAGTTCGTGCTGGCCATTGCCGAAGACGAGGTGCCCTCCACCAAGGCCGCCGATCCGTACATGCACGTTTTCATCGACGCCGGTGCGGGCAACATCCTGGCCTTCTTCGAGCTGCCCAAGTCCCCGCCCATGGACCGCGACCACAACACCCCCGCCTGGACCCAGCACCTGGCGTTTGAAGTGGCCACCATGGACGAGCTGCTGGCCACCAAGGCCAAACTGGAGGCCGCCGGCATTGAGGTGATTGGCGTGACCGACCACACCATCTTCAAATCCATCTACTTCTTCGACCCCAGCGGCCATCGCCTGGAGCTGGCCTGCAACACCGCCACCCCGGCCATGATGAAAGCCCTGGATGATGTGAAGTGGGACATGATCAACGAGTGGGACCGCACCAAGAAGGCCCCCAAACACGCCGCCTGGATGCACGACGGCAAGGGCTTCATCGAACCCTGAGCCGCAGCAGAAAGCCCCCCATGTTCATTCGTCTGACCACGGGCGTCACGCGCGCCCTGGAGCTCACCATCGTGGCCTGCCTGGCCGCCATGGGGCTTCTGGTGTTTGGCAACGTCGTGCTGCGCTACGGCTTTGACTCAGGGCTCGCCATCTCGGAAGAGTTGTCGCGCCTGCTGTTCGTCTGGCTGATTTTTCTGGGGGCCATTCTGGCGTCCCGCCAGCATGCGCACATCGGCTTTGACACCCTGGTCAAAAGCCTGCCGCTGCGCTGGAGAAAAGCCGCCATTGCCCTGACCGGCGTCCTGATGCTGGCAGCCTGCGCCATCTTCGTGGTGGGCGGCTGGGCGCAAACCCAGATCAACCTGGACAACAGCTACCCCGTGCTGGGCATCTCCTACGCCTGGCTGCATGGCTCGGCCATGGTGTTTGGCGTGGGCATGGCCATCAGCATCGGCTTCAACCTGTGGGATGCGCTGACGCAGCCCCACACCGACGCCGAGCTGGCCATGACGCTGGACCTGGGCGACCGCATTGCACAAGAGATGCAACACGTCTCCACCCACCCACACCCAGGGAACCCCAAATGAGCGCAGCCATCTTTTTGGGCGTCTTGCTGGGCGCCATTGCCATCGGCATGCCGATTGCCTTTGCGCTGCTGTTCTCGGGCATTGGCATCATGCTCTCCCTGGGCCAGTTCGACCCGCAAATCGTGGTGCAAAACACCATAGGCGGCGCGGACAACTTTGTGCTGATGGCGGTGCCCTTCTTCATTCTGGCGGGGGAGTTCATGAACGCGGGCGGCCTGTCCAAACGCATTGTGGAAATGGCCGGGGCCTTTGTCGGGCATTTGCGCGGCGGCCTGGGTTATGTGGCCATCATCGCCGCCGTGTTGCTGGCCAGCCTGTCGGGCTCGGCGGTGGCCGACACCGCCGCCCTGGCCGCCATTTTGGTGCCCATGATGCGCTCGGCCGGTTACGACGTGGGCCGCGCCTGCGGGCTCATGGCGGCGGGCGGCATCATTGCGCCGGTGATTCCGCCGTCCATCGGCTTTTTGCTGTTTGGCGTGGTGGCCAATGTCTCCATCACCAAGCTGTTTTTTGCGGGCATGGTGCCCGGCGCCATGATGGGCCTGGCCCTGGTGTTTGCCTGGTGGCTGGTGTCGCGCAAGGAAAATACCCGCTTGACGCCCAAGCTGTCCTGGACCGTGCGCCTGCAGCTCATCGGCAAGGGCTTTTGGGCCTTGCTGCTGCCGGTGATCATCATTGGCGGCCTGAAGTTTGGCATCTTCACCCCCACCGAAGCGGCCGTGGTGGCTGCGGCCTACGCCATGTTTGTGGGCGTGGTGGTGTACCGCGAACTCAACCTGGCGGCGGTCTACCAAAGCCTGCTGAGTTCGGCCCGCACCACGGCGGTGGTGCTGCTGCAGGCAGCCATGGCCATGGTCGCCTCCTACATGATCACCGTGGCCGACATTCCGGGCCAGGTGGGCGAGTGGATGCAGGTGTTTTCCGGCAACCAATTGCTGTTGGTCACGGCCATGATGGTGGTGGTGTTTCTGGCCGGCATGGTGCTGGACTTCATCCCCATCGTGCTGATCTTCACGCCGGTGTTTTTGCCCATTGCCATCCAGGCCGGGGTGGACCCGATCTACTTTGGCGTGATCTTCATCATGAACTGCTCCATCGGCATGATCACGCCGCCCGTGGGGGTGGTGCTCAACGTGGTGGCCTCCATCGGCAAGGTGAGCATGGGCCAGGCGGTCAAGGGCGTGGTTCCGTTTCTGATCGCCGAAGCCCTGGTGCTGGTCGCCCTGGTCTTGTTCCCCGCGCTGGTGATGGTGCCCGCGAGCTGGTGGAAATAAAACCGTTTTTTTGGTCCCCTAAGGAGAACTTTCCCATGAACTTCAAACTCGCTTCCCAAATCAGTGGCCTGGCCCTGGCCACGCTGCTGGGCGCCTCGGCCCTGGCGCAGGTCAATGCCAAATTTGCCGTGACCCTGCCCGAAAAATCGCACCAGGGCCTGGGGGTCGCCCGGTTCGCGGAACTGGTGGACAAAAAGAGCCAGGGCCGCATCAAGATCAAGCCGTTTTTCAACGGCGCCCTGGGCAATGACGTGCAGGTCACCTCCTCGCTGCAGGGCGGCACCATCGAGTTCACCGTGCCCCAGACCAGCACCCTCACCGGCATGGTGAAAGAGTTTGAAGTGCTGGACTTCCCCTTCCTGTTTGCCAGTGAGCAAGACGCTGAAAAAGTGCTGGACGGCGCCACCGGCCAGAAGCTGCTGGACAAGCTGCCCGCCAAAGGCCTGGTGGGCCTGGGCTTTTGGGAAAACGGCTTTTTCAACGCCACCAACAGCAAGCGCCCCATTGCCAAATACGAAGACTTCCAGGGCCTAAAGTTCCGCGCCGTGCAGGCCAAGATTTCACAGGAAACCGTCAAGGCCCTGGGCGCCAACCCGGTGCCGCTGGCCGTGCCCGAGCTGTACACCGCGCTGGAAACCCGCACCGTGGACGGCCAGGGCACGCCCTCGGCCGTGATCGCCGCGCTCAAGCTCAATGAAGTGCAAAAGTACCTGTCGCTGACCAAACACTCCTACGGTGCCTTCATCCCGCTGGTGTCCAAGAAGTTCTGGGACAGCCTGCCCCCCGCCGACCAGACCATCCTGCGCGAAGCGGCGCTGGAAACCCGGGGCTACCAGCGCGGCGTGGCCCGTGAACAGGCCAAGGGCGCCGAAGCCAGCATGGCCGCCAAGGGCCTGCTGGTGAACGACATCAGCCCCGCCGAACGCCAACGCATGCGCGACAAGGTCAAACCCGTGTGGGACATGTTCGCCAACGACGTGGGCGCCAGCCTGGTGACCGAAGTCACCGGCCAACTCTCCAGCAAATAAACACCTCTGCACCTGAACCCCCGCGATGACCCCACTGAACGAAACCCACAACCCCCAGCTCACAAGCTGGGTGGCATCGGCCAACCTGCCGGGCTGCGACTTCCCGCTCCAGAACCTGCCTTTTGGCGTGTTCCGGCGCGCGGACAGCGCCCAGGCGTTTCGTGGCGGTGTGGCCATTGGCGACCAGATTCTGGACCTGGGCGCCGCCTTTGCCGCAGGGGCTTTCAGTGGTGCCGCCGCGCTGGCGGCCCATGCCTGCTGCGCGCCCACGCTCAACACCTTCATGGCGCTGGGCGCACCGGCCTGGTCGGCGCTGCGCCTGGCGCTCTCGCGCGCCCTGCGCGAGGGCTCGCCCCTGCAAGCCGCGCTGCAGCCCTGCCTGCTGCCCCAGGCCCAGGCCGAATACGCCGTGCCCGCGCAGATTGGCGACTACACCGACTTCTACACCTCGGTGCACCACGCCACCAATGTGGGCAAGCTGTTTCGCCCCGACAACCCGCTCATGCCCAACTACAAATGGCTGCCCATCGGTTACCACGGGCGGGCCTCCAGCATCGGTATCTCGGGCCAGACCTTTCACCGCCCGGTGAGCCAGACCCTGAAACCCGGCGCCGCCGCGCCCACCGTGGGGCCCAGCCAGCGCATGGACTACGAGCTGGAGCTGGGTGTGTACATGGGCCCAGGCAACGCCCTGGGCGAACCCATTGCCATCGACCACGCCGAACAGCATGTGTTTGGCCTGTGCCTGTTCAACGACTGGTCGGCGCGCGACATCCAGGGCTGGGAATACCAGCCGCTGGGGCCGTTTTTGTCCAAAAACTTCGCCAGCACCGTGTCGCCCTGGGTGGTGACGCTGGAAGCGCTGGCCCCGCACCGCCTGGCCTGGACCCGCCCCGCAGACGACCCCCAGCCCCTGCCTTACCTGGACTCCCCGGCGCTGCGGCAGGAAGGCGCCATCGACATTGAGCTGGAAGTGTTCATCCAGAGCGCCGCCATGCGTGCGCAGGGCCTGGCGCCCCACCGCCTGTCCCGCAGCAACTTCAAACACGCTTACTGGTCGGTCTCGCAAATGGTGGCGCACCACACGGTGAACGGCTGCAACCTGCAGCCCGGCGACCTGCTGGGCAGCGGCACCCAGTCGGGCCCCGCGTTGGAAGAAGCCGGAGCCCTGATTGAGCTGACCGTGGGCGGCACCCAGCCGCTGACCCTGCCCGGCGGCGAGACCCGCACCTTTTTGGCCGACGGCGACACCATCACCTTCCGCGGCGCCAGCGTCACCCCCGGCGCGGCCCGCGTGGGGTTTGGCGAAGTGGTGGGCACGCTGCTGCCCGCGCGCACCCCCTTGTAAGGAGCCGCCTATGACCAAACCCTCCCTCACGCTCTACACCTACTTTCGCAGCTCCGCCTCGTTTCGGGTGCGTATTGCGCTCAACCTCAAGGGCCTGGCCTACGAGTCCGTGCCGGTGCACCTGCTCAACCATGGCGGCGAGCAGCACGCGGCCCCCTACGCCGCGCTGAACCCGGCCCAACTGGTGCCCGCCCTGGTGGACGGCGCACACGCAGGCTTGGTGCTGGGCCAGTCCCTGGCCATCATGGAGTACCTGGACGAGGCCTACCCCGCCACGCCCGCCCTGCTGCCCACCGGCGCGCCCGAGCGCGCCCGGGTGCGCGCGCTGGCGCAAACCGTGGCCTGCGAGATCCACCCGCTCAACAACCTGCGGGTGGTCCAGTACCTGGAGCGGGAATTGCAGGTGGACGAAGCCGCCCGCGCCACCTGGAACCGGCACTGGATGACGCTAGGCTTCACGGCGCTGGAGGCCCTGCTGACAAACAGCCCCCACACCGGCGTGTTTTGCCATGGCGACACGCCCACCCTGGCCGACTGCTGCCTGGTGCCCCAGCTGACCAATGCCCGGCGTTTTGCCACGCCGCTGGAAGCTTTCCCGACCCTCTTGCGTGTGGAAGCCGCCTGCCTCGCGCTGGACGCGTTTCAGCGCGCCCTGCCCGCCGTGCAGCCCGACGCGCCTTAGTTTGGCGCCCTATTCCCCCAGGCCGTATTTGGCCCATAGCTTCTTCAGCACGCCTGCCGCTTCCATGCGGCCCAGCAGCGCGTCAATCTCCTGGGCGGTGGGCTTGCTGCCTTTTTTGACCAGGGCCATGTGGGCGTAGGCCTGGTCCATGCGCTCGGAGACCAGCAGCTTGTCTTTGTCCTGGGGATTCTTCAGCAGGTAGCCCGACAGGTAGGACTTGGTGAGCACCGCCACATCGCCGTGCCCGATCAGCAGGTTGCGCAAACTCACCTCGTTGTCGGGGCTGAACGTGATCTTGAACTTCTTGCGCAGCAGCACCTGGTCGGCTTCAAAGTCGGCAAACCCATAGTGGTAGCCCAGCACGCCCAGGATGTGTTTGTCGTTCAAGGTCTGGAAATACGCCTGACCGCGCCCCGGCTCGCTGCGCGCCACGTAGACCTCGCCATCGCCGCGCAAAAACACCTTGCTGGCATCCACCGGCTCGGTTTCCCAGCCCCATTTGATGTTTTCAAACAGCATCACGCTGAAGGCGCCGCTGGCCATGTCCTGGTAGCGGCGGTTGGCCGAGGTGCTGACAACCTCAAACTGGTAGTCCTTCTGGAAGGCGTTCATGGCCTGCACCAGCTCAAAGGTCAGCCCCGACGATTTGTCCACAAAGGGCAAGAAGGGGTAGGCCCCCACGCGGACCGGCTCGGCGGCCCCGACGGGGAAGGCCCCATAAAACAGCGCGAACAGCAGGGTAAAAACAAACCTGAACCTGAACATGGCAGCACCCCTTGGCTTGGATTGCGTTGGCGGAACAAAAACCGACTCGTCGCAGTATCGCACCGGCCATACCTGAATGGCAAGCGGGGCCGGAGGCACCCCGCTTTTGCTACCATTTTAGTAGCTGCTTACGCACTGTTTACGGGGGCTAGAGGCCTATTTTGCTTAAAGTTTTAATCCACAAAGTACCAGTAGCCGCCGTTCACCCACTGGGCCAGGGCACTGACAAACTCGGGGCTGCGCAGACCGGCGCCCAGCAGCGCGGGGGTTAAGGACTCTTCATCGCACAGGGCCAGCACCGCCTGGTGGCAAGCTGGGCCAAAGGCGTAGCGTTCGCCGTCCACGTAACACACGCCTTGCGCCACCGTGGCATCCACGTAAAAGCAGCGCAGGCCGCCAGTGCGCACCAGGGGCTGCCCGGCCAGGGCATCGAGCAGGTCCGCCGGCTCCAGCGGCTCGTCCAGCGCCTGCAGGTCCAGGGCGCATTTGGTTTTGGAAAAAAAACTGCCCGCAAAGTCGGCCACCAGGGTGTCGTTGTCCAAAATGGACTGCAGCTGCGCCCGGATGCGGGCAAAGTCGGCGGCGTTGATTCTCCCCTGGTGCTGGTGGATGGGGCGCTGGGGGTCGCTCAGGAGCGTGCTGCCCAGCTCCTTGTCGATGGCGTAGTCGGCCAGGCCGCTGAGCATGTCGCAGGCCGATTTGGCCCGAAAGCCCACCGAGAAACTCATGGACGTTTCCAGCGACACCCCATCGTGCGGAAAACCCGGCGGGATGTACAAAATGTCGCCGGGCAGCAGCTCCACGTCGATGGTGGCCTCGAACGGGTCCACATGCAAAAGCGCCGCGTGCGCCGCAAACTGGCGGTGCTCGCCCTTGTCACCCACCCGCCATCTGCGCCGCCCCGAGCCCTGGCAGATGAACACGTCGTACAGGTCGATGTGCGGGCCCACGCCGCCCTGGGGTGTGGAGTAGCTGATCATCACATCGTCCAGCCGCCACTTGGGGATGAAGGCAAAGGGCTTGACCAGCTCGGCCACCTCGGGCGACCAGTGGTTGACCGCCTGCACGATGAGCGACCAGCCGGTGCTGCCCAGGTGGTCGTAGGCCTCGAACGGCCCGGTTTCGGCCTGCCACTTGCCTTTTTTCTTGTACACCAGGCGCGACTCCACCTCTTCCTCGCAGGCCAGCCCGGCCAGGTCTTCGGGGCTGATCAGGTCCTCAAAATCGAGAAAACCCTGGCGGATGACCACCGGCTTTTGCTGCCAGTAGTGCTGCATGAAATGTTCAAGGGAGGCGTCGGTCAGGGTGAGTTGGAGCATGGTGTTCACTTCTTCGCTTGGGGTGTGCTGTTGTCGCGGTAATAGCGGGTGGTCAGCGCCACCGCCTCTTCAAAGGCGGCGGGCCATTGGGCTTGGGGCAGGGCCGCGGGGCGCGTGCAGTTTTTGCCGCCCTGCAGCGCACACTGCGAGCGCAGGAGCCCGTAGGACGTCGGCCAGTGCACGTCGTAGTGGATGCGGGACAGCACCGTGCGGGCCGCATCGGTGCCCATCTTGACCGCGCGCTGCGCCTCTTGCGGGTGGGAGCTCAAAAACGCCACCACCGCGTCCTTGGTCGTGCTGCCAGGCGCGGTGAAGGCGCGCAGAAAGAAGCTCTCGTTGTGCTGAATTTCGGCGCGCCCGCTCTCGTCGGCAAAGCGTAGCGCGTCGTACCAGCCCAGCGTGGCCAGCGCCGCCACCACGCCCAGGTTGCTTTCCATATCGGCCGGTTTGGACATGGGCACGTAGTAGATGCGCTGCAGGTCCATGCCCTCCATGGGGGTGATGGAGACAAAGTCTTGGTCGAAATTGCGCAGGATCTTTTCAAACTTTTCGGTGGCGGCCTTGTCCTTGTAGTTGCTCTGCACGATCACGCTGACCAGGTCAATCACCTCTTTGCGCCGCAGCTGCCAGGGGTCGGGTTTCACCTCCAGCAACACCGTTTTGCCGGGCAGGTCCGCAGGGGATTGGGCGGCGGCGGGCAGGGCCCAACAGGCACAGGCCAGCAGGGCGCCGGACAACAGGGAAGCGAGGGGAAATGCAGGGTGGTGTGGCATGGCGGCAACTCGGTCAATCGCGCCCAGCGGCGCGGCCCACAAGGGCTGTGGCCGATGGTAGTGCCGCCCCGCACCGTTGACCCAGCTCAATATGCGCAGGTATTGACCTAGCTCATAATGACCGCAGAACAATTCCAGGGACGAGATGACAAATGGCAACACTGATGCCTGCAATAGGTGCCTGCACTTCACGCATGACACCCGGCGAACGCCGACTGGCCGAGCGGCTGGAACACAAGCTGGACAAGGACTACCTGCTCTGGTACGACGTGCCCATGGGCCCGCGCAACACCCACCCCGACTTTTGCGTGGTGCACCCCAGCCGGGGCATTCTGGTGCTGGAGGTGAAAGACTGGAAACTCTCCACCATCCTGCAGGCTGACAAACAAAACTGGGAAATTTTGGGCGACAACGGCCCCAAGACCGTCATCAACCCGCTGGAGCAAGCCCGCCAGTACGCCCACCAGGTGGTCAACGCGCTGGAGCGCGACCCGCAGCTGGTGCAGCCCGAGGGCAAACACGCGGGCAAGCTGGTGTTCCCCTGGAGCTACGGCGTGGTGTTTACCCACATTACGCGCAAGCAATTTGAAGCCGCCGAACTGCAGCACGCCATCGAACCCCACCGCGTCATCTGCTCGGATGAAATGCTGGAGAGCGTGGGCGCCGAAGACCTGCAAAGCCGCCTGTGGGACATGTTCCCCTACGGCATGCGCGGCACCATGAGCCTGCCGCAACTCGACCGCGTGCGCTGGATCATGTTTCCGCAGGTGCGCGTGCAAACGCAAGGCGCGCTGTTTGACGACAGCGATGCAGAGGCCGAACTGCCCGACATCATGCGCGTGATGGACATCCAGCAAGAGCAGCTGGCCCGCAGCTTGGGCGACGGCCACCGCGTCATCCACGGCGTGGCGGGCTCGGGCAAGACGATGATCCTGGGCTACCGCGCGGAATACCTTGCGCAGGCCAGCACGCAAAGCAGCAAACCCATTCTCATCCTCTGCTTTAACGAACCGCTGGGCGTGAAGCTGCACAGCGTGATGCAGGCCAAAGGCTTGGCCGACAAGGTGCATGTGCGGCATTTTCACAAATGGTGCCGCGACCAACTGGTGGCCTTTGGCCAAACCCTGCCAGACCACCGCCTGCCCGTGAGCGCAAAGATGGATGACCTGGTGCAACGCGTCATCCACGGTGTGGACCGCAAACACATCCCCAGCGGCCAGTACCAGGCCGTGCTCATCGACGAAGGCCACGACTTTTCCCCCGAATGGCTCAAGCTGGTTACCCAAATGGTGGACCCCGCGACCCAAAGCCTGCTGGTGCTGTACGACGATGCACAAAGCATCTACGAACGCGCGCGCTCTAAACAGTTCAGCTTCAAAAGCGTGGGCATCCAGGCGCAGGGCCGCACCACCATTCTGAAAATCAACTACCGCAACACCCAGCAGATTCTGCAAACCGCCAGCCTGGTGGCAGCCGACCTGCTGACCGCCGATGACAAGGACGACGACGGCATTCCGCTACTCAAACCCATCAGCTGCGGGCGCGACGGCGAGGCACCCACCATCATCAAACTGCCCACGCTGCGCGATGAAGCCTTTGCCATTGCAGACCACCTGAACCAGGCGCACAAAGAAGGCCACGCCTGGGGCGACATGGCCATTTTGTGCCCGGACTACAGCACGCGTGACCTGTGCGCCCAGGTGCTGCACCAGCGCCAGATCCCCGTGGAAATGCGCCGAGGCCCCGGCGACTTTGACCCAACCAGCAACACCGTCAAGGTCATGACCATGATGGTCAGCAAAGGCCTGGAGTTCCCCGTGGTGGCGCTACCCGGCGTAGGGCACATGCCTGCGAAGGGGGAGGACGAGCAGGAGGCGGCGCGGGTGTTTTATGTGGCGGCGACGCGGGCGACGCAGAGGTTGGTGATTGGGGTGGGTGGGGATGGGGGGTTTGGGATGAGGCTGAAAAAGTGAAAAGGCGTATTCGAACCGACCAAATTCATTGCTTTGAATTGTCTGAATAACTTGAAATTGAAAATATCTGATCGGCAAAACCAATGCGATCAGTTTTGTAAAAAGAATATTAATTTTGTGAAAAAAGGCAGCAACACATGTATCTCCACTCATACAGAATAAAAAACTATAGACGACTCAAGGATGTTCGAATCGAGCTTGCTTCCGACATTTCTATTTTTGTTGGTTCAAACAACAGCGGAAAAACTTCTGCGACGCAGGCGCTGTTTGCATTCGCGACTGGTTCAAAAGACAAGTTTTCCTTGTACGACTTCAGTTCGGCCTGCTGGGACGACTTTGATATCGCAGGCGAAGTTACTGCTGAGGGCATCGAGCAACCCGGCTTGCCCTCAATATCGCTGGACCTTTGGTTCGAAGTGACTTCAAGTGATCTATATCTTGCCATGCCTTTGTTACCAAGTACTTCTTGGGCCGGGACGCAGGTCGGCATGCGTATAGAGTTTGCTCCACGTAACACTGCGGAGTTACTTGAAAAATTCCGATCAACCCGCGTAGAGTCTCAGCGACTGGCTGCTGCGCTTGAGAAGCGGCCAGATGAGAAATACGTGCCATGGCCTAAAAATTTAACCGACTATCTCAAGACAGAGCTTTTGAATCATTTTGAATTTAAGTATTACCAGCTTGATCGCGCCCAGTTCGATGAAAAACATTGTTCACTCGATGGATACGAGCCGCCGTTGCTTGGGAAAGAGCCTGGTGGCGCTGCAATTCTAAAATCACTTATCAAGGTCGATACTATCGACGCACAACGACACTTGGCCGATCCGAACGCTGGGCCAGGGCGGTCGGAAGACCTTTCCAAACGATTGAGCCGCTTTTACAAAAGGAATCTCGATCAACGGCAGGAAGATCACTATGCACTTAGAGCGCTATTTGACTCCGAGGTAGGCCTCAATGCACACTTGGCCGATGTGTTTAGAGATACTCTGACGCGCATCTCAACGCTTGGTTATCCAGGCTTGCATAACCCTCGTCTAGAAATCAAGTCAGCACTCAATCCCGCTACGATCATGAGTAGCCAAGATGCGAGAGTTCACTATGTTTTGGGCGACGACGA
This sequence comes from Burkholderiales bacterium RIFCSPLOWO2_12_FULL_61_40, assembly GCA_001770935.1. Lineage (GTDB taxonomy): Bacteria > Pseudomonadota > Gammaproteobacteria > Burkholderiales > Burkholderiaceae_C > Allorhodoferax. Next base: position 26,501 of record MESI01000063.1, read on the forward strand.
AGGCGCGCTAAGGTTACCCGACACCTATAACGGTCTTGGATTTAAAAACCTCATCTACATGGTGGTCGAGATACTAGATCGCCACGGCAGATGGGTCGCGGACAAGGAGCAACGCGCACTACTGCACCTAGTCATCATTGAGGAACCCGAAGCACACCTGCATGCTCAGCTTCAACAGGTATTTATCAGAAATGTATTGGAGCTGATGAAAACGGGTGACGATGAGAACGCAATCTTTCATTGTCAAACAGTGGTGACAACTCACTCACCTCATATTCTGTATGAGCTCGGTTTCAAACCTATACGGTACTTCAGGCGGCAAAACCTTGCCGCTGAGCAGACAACCAATGTTTTAAATCTGTCCACGTTTTACAGTCAAACGCCTATTGAGCGGGATTTTCTGCAACGGTATCTAAAGTTGACGCACTGTGACCTCTTCTTCGCAGATGCGGCAATTCTTGTGGAAGGTAATGTTGAGCGGCTCCTGCTCCCGGCGATGCTTGAAAAGATGGGGAGTGATGCACCAGCCTTAAGGTCGGCCTGTCTAACCATTCTGGAAGTGGGCGGTGCCTTCGGCCACCGGTTTAGGCTGCTGGTCGAATTCCTTGGGATTGTTGCGCTTGTGATTACGGACTTAGACAGTGTGAAGGCGGTAATGGCGGCTGAAGAGAATAGTGACGACGGAATTGAGTTCGAAATTCCTACTGCCGATGCTGACCAGCCGCCGACAAAGAAATCCGGGAAGGCATGTTTACCATCAGAGCCGGACGCGCTTACTTCCAACCAGACATTGATCCAATGGTTGCCCAAAAAACAAACTATTGCAGAGCTCAATGCAGCAAGCGCAAATGAAAAAATGTATTCCCCTGACGACGGTCAGAGTTGCAAGGTTCGGGTGGCGTATCAAGTTCTGACCGATGTGACGTGGAGCGGTACGACTACAAACTTATGCGGTCGGACTCTAGAAGAATCGTTTGGTCTTGAAAATGCGGAATGGTGTCAGACGCTGGCGCAGCATCATCTTGGCCTGCGATTTCGGAATGCACCTAGCACACCAATCGCACTTGCCGAAAATCTCCACAAACGGGTTAGTGGTAGCTCGTTTGACAAAACAAAGTTCGCCCTAGGTGTGCTTTCGGCATCCCCAGAAGAATGGCTAATGCCGCTATACATAAAGGAAGGATTGCAGTGGCTCAATAGTGTATTGAGTATTGAGTTAGCCGCTTCGCCTGTGGATACCACTGCGCCAGCCATCACTGCCGCCTTAGAGGAAATAGCTGCAGACACGGGGATAGGAAAATGACGAGTCGCGCGCATCAACCAGATACAGCCGCAGATCTAGCGCTGTATGAATGCCTGAATGGCTCCCCGCCGCGTAGCTTTCTAATGATCGCAGGTGCCGGTTCTGGAAAAACGACATCCCTTATTAAGGGTCTTACACAGATTCTCGACAAGCATGGTGATCGACTGCGGTTGCGCCGCCAGAAAGTTGCCTGCATAACTTATACAGTAGTTGCGGCCGAGGAAATTTGGAAAGATGTAGGGGAGAATCCCCTTGTTCATGTATCAACTATTCATAGCTTCCTTTGGTCGTTAATTCGGACTTTTCAAGCCGACATTAAGGTGTGGGTAGCCAATCGGGTTGATGAAAAAATCGCAGAACTTCATGCGACGGTCGCAGGTTTTGGACCTCGCGTTCAGCAACGCACACGGGACAAGGCCCAAGGCGACATAGTCCGCTATGAGCAGCAAAGATCCAAACTTAACCAGGTGGGGGGGTTCACATACGGTCTCGGCAGTGACTATACAAAAGGAATACTTGGCCACGACGACATCATAAAAATGGTGCCTCACTTCATCGAAAATCGTCCTTTGATGCGAACCCTTGTCGCCAATCAATATCCATTTCTATTTGTTGATGAGAGCCAAGATACAACTGCTAATGTTGTAGCGGCACTCAAGGCAGTGGATGCGCAAATGAGCAATCATTTTTGCCTCGGATTTTTTGGTGATCCCATGCAAAAAATCTATCCAACAGGAATTGGGAAAATATTGCTAGAACCAAATTGGGAGAACATCACCAAACCAGAGAATTTCCGATGTCCGGCAACTGTACTGAGCGTGGCAAATGCGATCCGTGGAGAAGACGATGGGCTTTTGCAGTCTGGTGGGCGGATGGAAGGGACTACAGATGCGTTGATCAGCGTAGAGGGGCGTGCACATGTTTTCATTCTTCCGATTTCCGATCAGCGCGATCAAAAATTTGCTCAAGTTCGCGCATGGATTTCAGAAAAATATGACGATCCGTTGTGGATGCCAGGACTGGAGGTAGACAATGTGAAGCTCCTGGTCATCGTCCACAGAATGGCTGCCAAGCGACTTGGGTTCGGTGACCTATACGCGGCATTGAATGACAAAGCCCCAGAAAGTTTCAAGAACGGGTTCCTGGATGGTACTGCGTGGCCGGTCCGACATTTCAAAAACTTTGTTCTTCCATTAGTCAGCGCTAGCAGAAGTGGCAACGATTTTGAAGTGATGCAGATTTTTCGGAGTCAGTCGCCACTATTGGAGCGCGCACGACTAAAGGGCGTCAACGTCGCTGAACAGCTATCCAAATTGCGGCAGCTATTAGACACCCTTCAGCAAATGATGGAGCCCCAGTCTGAGGCAACCAATGCTGACGTTCTGCTGTGTATTCATGCATCGGGCGCGATCACCCTTGACTCCAGGTTGCTCTCCTATTTGAATCTTCCAGTTCTGACCAGAGAAGAAAACGCCGACATGCAACAACCAGAAGAAGAGAATGACGAAGAAGAGTTGACCAAGGAGATTGCAGCCATGGATGCCTTTTTGGCCTGCCGTGCGTCGCAGTTCTGGGGCTATGACAGCTATGTGAACGATGCGTCTCCATTCTCTACACAGCAGGGCGTCAAAGGCGCGGAATTTGACCGAGTACTTGTTGTTCTGGACGATGATGAAGGTACTCACGTTCAGTTTTCCTATGACAAATATTTGGGAGTGAAGCCACTCTCGCCAGCAGACCTAAAGAAAATTGCCGAGGGCGGAGAGACCTCTATTGAAAGGACAAGACGACTTTTCTATGTTTGTTGCACCCGTGCTCGCCAAGACCTAGCTGTAGTGCTGTTTACATCCGATGTATTGACCGCACAAGTCCAGATAAAACAGCGAGGACTTTTCCCTTCGAATGCCATCCATCTCGAGGATGTACTTGCCGAAAATTAACTTGAGAGCCGTCCTCTCGTTAGATCACAAGTTTCGTCGAGCGAGCATATCGATCAATCGCTTCAACCTTTCTAGTAAGTCGTCGTAGGTTATGACTTTCACCACCCGATTTGAATTGATGTTGAAGAGAGTATCTCTTTGGACGCGGGTCATATCCTTGTTTCTCCCAATCACAACTACCCCTTCTGGAACGTAACTCTTATCAAGCCATTCTGGCATCGGTGTAGCGTCTTCGCGTATTGAACTTATCCAATCTTCGACTTGTTGGACAGCGTGATTTACTTTGTCTCGAAGGCGATTGGAGCGTTTGAATATCAGGTCGTCATGTCGCTCCAGTTCGATCAGAAGTATTCGTTTGTCTAGCTGCTCATATCGAAGAATCAAATCAGCACGATAGCTCCCGATACACACTTCGCTGTACATTGATGCGAGATGGCTGTCCACAATAACAGGATGAGTTGCAATGAAACGATGCAAATCCCTTTCCGCAGTTTTATGATCCGCCAGCAAGCGTGCAAAGGAAACATAGAGGTTTTCAAAGTGCCCCGTAGAAGTCGGTCCAACGGGAGCGAGCAACGAAAGCTTCTGCTTAAGTTGCTTCTGTTGGTCACTAACGATTTTCTTCACCTTGACTGGTGCAGCACTTGCCACAACTATGGGCGGAATCAACTCACCGTGCCCCTCACGAATAATATTTATGCCCTCTCTATTGAATGATCCAATGATGACAGCTGGAACATCCTTGTAAAGCAATGCTCGGTAGGCGAGATAAATGGGGTAGTCATCACCCATGACCAATTTCCCGTGCCGCTCATAAAGCAATAGTTCCACCGAAGGAATGCCTGCGTCTACAACGTAGGTCATGGCGTTTTTGATGATATCAGAGGATATCTGCAGCGCAAAATCCATATCCTCGGGCTCAATCCGATCAAGCTTAAGTGAAACCTTTGTACAAGGTATTATTCCCAGGTATGCGTCCCTGATTAGGCGGTCAAGAGTGCCATCGCTTGGTGGTGTAAGTATGTTTTCATCACTGCTTATTTGACCGATTGGTATTTTTCGATATTTGTATTGATGGTATGCCGCAAGGCATCGAACAATTAGTACAACGAACTCATTCTGTGCAGCATCTGTCTTTGAGTATCGATGCCATCCTGACTGCGTCATCAGACTCACGAAGGGCTCCGGCTCATGAGAACAGGCACGAACCTCAACACGCGAGACGGTGGAAAATTGGTCCGTTGGACTGAAAATTGTTACTGCGTAAACGAGGCCACCAACTTGCAACTGCTCTTGCTGCATAAGAATGCCGTGAACCGCTCCATCGGTCGTTGTAATCGACGCAAAGCAATTTTTTGGTAATGGGCGATCTTCCAACGAAGACATCAAATCAAGTGCCTCACCAGTCCGGGGAAGTTCGTCTTCCCTCAAGACTAAATCCTCTTTAGCAAGAAGAGTAGACCGATAGACATCAGCGGTAACTGGATTCAAACGATATTGCTCCAGCATCCACGCTCGTATTTCCCCGTCAGTGGGAACGCGTTTCTTTCCGCCAGACATCTCTAATAGCAAAGTGCGTCTTAGTTCCCGCAAAACAGGAACCGGTTCGGGTAATTTTTTCATCGACATTGCAGTACCTTCAAAGTGGTGATAGATGGCGGATTTGGAATTAAACCGGTGGCAAATACTTGCCGGATTGCTCGGCCAGTTGCCTCGCGCGCACTGCCGCTCGCTTGATTGCCACGAGCGGCCCGCTGAAATCGGCATTTGCATTGGCTGACAGTTGCCCACAACTGGACACAAGCTCACTTACGTGCTTGGGTGTTGTCATGATGCCAATGCTGAGTCTACGCACACGGGACATGCCAAATTCCACGCCATGGTTTTGGGCTGGTAGTGGATGGCGGTGTTTGACATGGGATGTTCCTTCTTTGGAATTATGGCCACATCTGCCTGTAGTACCTCCCCCTTGCCTATCCGCAACATCCACCCCGACGACGAGCCCACTGGAGCGCTCTGGGGTGCTGCTGGCGATTACGCGGATGGGCAAGGTGCTGGCTGAAAGTTGCTCCTGAATTCATTGCATTTGCGCATTATTGATCCGGCCCGATGAAGTCATGTCTCCGAATACCTCTCTCGTTGGGAATCCTGAAAAAAAGTTCAAACTTCACAGGGCCGGAGCAATAGATACGAGGCCTGGAGGCTGATTTGACCCATCAAATGCGCGCGATAGCCTCACGCAGCAAGTCAGCCGTCATAGGCAAGCCCCGTTAAGTCTCCAGCCCCAACTCTTCAGACAGCTGGGTCAGGTCTTGCAGAGCCTGTTCGGACTGTTGTTGCTGCGCGCTCTGGTAGCGGCGCAGTTCTTCAAATTCGATGCGGCGGTGGCGGTTGACCTTGCGGCATTTGAGCCGATTGGCTTCGATTTCCTTGATCACAAACGGCCGCGAGACGTTCAGAAAATTGGCCGCCTCCTGCGTCGTGAGTTCGTGTTTTTGTGGCACCAGCAGCAGAGGCTCTTGCTTGGCCATTTGCCGCAGCACGTCGGCAAAGAAGCGCAAGGCGCGGGGCGGCAGCTTCAGCACAGGCGTTTCGTGTTTTTGGTCGCCATCCATGCCCACATCCAGAATGATGTTGATGTGGTCTGCTCTGGAGTGGTCCAGCGCGGTCATCAGGCATTGGTGCGCAACCGCAGCCATTTCGGCTTCGGCTTCATTGGCGGGGTCGAGTACTTCTTGATTGGTCATGGGGTTCTCCTTCGCGTAGCGGTCTTGGGTATGCCAAGATGCAATAGTGCGAAATAGTAGCATTAATCGCAATAAACGAAACGCTCGAAGCTAACGAAAGCGCAGCGATGGCGTGCATCCGGCTCAATCTAACGGGACCAACATGGATCAACACCGGTTTGATGGGGCAAATTGGCTTTGCAACTGCTCCTGAATTTATAGCTACTTGCCAAGTAAATACGGGGGTTGGAGGCTTATTTCTTTACAAATCCCTGCGTTGCGTGCCGGCTGGATGACTACCCAATCTCGATATGTACAGTGCTATTAATCACGCTATGAATAGCATTCTTTACCCTCCATGCCCCATATCACTGTGCCGATCTGGCCGCGCGGTGCAGGGGGCGCCCGAGGCCCACCTGACGCGGCCGGACACGCTGTAGATTTGGCTCAATGCACAATCCCCCCCATGCACATCCGCAACTTCCACCCCAGCGACGCGCCCGCTTTGCGCGCCGTCTTCTACTCATCCGTGCATGACTTGGCCCGCCACCACTACACGGCCGAGCCGTTCTTTGTGCGGTGGGGCTTTGGCGTGGAAGCGCGCCAGCAAGTGGAGCGCTCTGGGGTGGTGCTGGCGAACGCGCGGATGGGCAAGGTGCTGGCTGCAAATCGCTCCTGAATTGATAGCTGCTTGCGCAATGGATACGGGGGCTGCAGCCCAGTTTGGCATATATGTTTCATCGAGATTGCCTCCCACACCTCAAAACAAGCCCACATCGGCCGAACGCCAAGGCTGCGAGCGTCCGCGGCCACCCGCTACCATCCCCCCAAATACCTACAGAGACACCATGGCATCTGATTTCGTCACAGCCACAAACCACAGGCCCCAACCCCTATGAACTCTGGTGATCTGACCCTGCTGCTCGACCGCCTGCTGGCCCAAACGGGCGAACACGAGTGGTTGGAGTTCAAGCACAACGACGACCCGCACACCATTGGTGAATACATCTCGGCGCTGGCAAATGCCGCCGCGCTGGATGGCGAACCGTGCGGCTATATGGTGTGGGGCATTGAGGACATCACGCACCGGGTGCTGGGCACCCGCTTCAAGCCGGGATCGGCCAAGATAGGCGCGCAGTTGCTGGATATGTGGCTGCACCAGTACTTGCGGCCCAAGCTGGATTTCCGTTTTGAGGCGTTTGACTACCAAGGCCTGCCCGTGGTGGTGCTGCGCGTACCCGCCGCAGTGGCGCAGCCGGTGAGTTTTCATGAGGTGGAGTACATCCGCATTCACAGTGCCAAGGTCAAACTCGCCAGCCACGCCGACAAAGAGGCGCGGCTGTGGGCGCGGCTCAACACCAGGGGCGATTGGTCGGCCGAACTGGTCAGCGCGGCCGGCGCGGCCGACCTGGACTCTGCTGCACTGGCGGAAGGTGGTAAGCGCTTCGCCGAGAAGCATCCGCACTTGGCCGACGAGGTGAAGGGCTGGGATGTGCCCACACTGCTGTCCAAGCTCAAACTCAGCCGGGGCGGGCAACTGACCCGCGCCGCGCTGCTGCTTTTTGGCAAAGATGAGGCGGCGCAGTACCTGCCGCTACCACCGCAGGTGTCGTGGGTATTGAAGGACGCCGATGGCACGATGCTGGATTACGCGCACTTCGGCCTACCCTTGCTACTGGCCCCTGATGCGCTGTTTGCGCGGGTGCGCAACCTGACGGTGCGCTACATGCCATCCGGTACGCTGTTCCCTACCGAGGTGCCGCAGTACGACGCCTGGGTCATCCGTGAGGCCTTGCACAACGCCATCGCCCACCAAGACTACGCAGTGGGCGGGCGGGTGAATGTGATTGAAAAGCCAGACCAATTGGTGTTCAGCAACACAGGGCGTTTTTTGCCGGGCAAGGTAGAAAGCCTGCTGGTGCAAGACCGCTCGCCAGAGCAATACCGCAACCCGTGTTTGACGCAGGCCATGGTGTCCTTGAAATTGATTGACACGGTAGGCAGCGGCATTCGGCGCATGTTTATTGAGCAGCGCAAACGCTTCTTTCCGCTGCCCGATTATTTGATTGAGCCCGAGTTGCAGCGGGTGGAGGTGCGTATTACCGGGCGCATTCTGGCCGAGCAGTACACCCATGCGCTGATGCAGCAGCCAGACCTGTCGTTAATGGATGTGTTCTTGCTGGACAAGGTGCAAAAGCGTTTACCCATCAGCGCCCAAGACACCAAAGCCCTGCGCGCCCGCAAGCTGATCGAAGGCCGAACACCCAATATTCATGTGTCGGCCAAGGTAGCGCAGGTCATGGGCGAGCAAGCCCAGCACACGTTGAACAAGGGCTTGGACCCGGCTTATTACCGGGAGCTGGTGTTGCAGCACTTGCGCAACTTCAAAAAGTGCAAGCGGGAAGAACTGGAAGACCTGTTGTTGGCCAAGTTGCCTGATGTGTTGAGTGAGGAGCAAAAGCGCAACCGGGTTAAAAACCTGCTGGCGGATTTGGGTCGACGCAAGCTCATTGAGCCTGAGCGTAAGGGGCCCGGTGCACTGTGGCGGCTGGTCCAAGCAAAATAGGATAACCCTGTGCGAGGAGCGCCCTCTATCCTTCTTTTTATCCTATTAACGCACTCAAATCCTCCCTAAGCTGTTGATTCAAAAGGGATTTAAATAGGATAGATTGCTCACGGGAAGAAAATTTTGCTGTGAATCCACCATGAAAATCCGCAATTTCCACCCCGGCGACGCGCCCGCTTTGCGCGCCGTCTTCTACTCATCCGTGCATGACCTGGCCCGCCACCACTACACCGCCGAGCAGTTGGCGGTGTGGGCGCCGCGCCAGTACGACGCTGTGCAGTGGGGCGAGTGCTTGCGGGGCAACCGGCCTTTCATTGCCGAGGTGGACGGCTGCATCGCAGGCTTTGCGGACCTGCAAGACTCCGGCTACGTGGACCATTTCTTTGTGGCCGGGGCCTTTGCCGGGCGGGGTGGGGGCCGCTTGTTTGCGGACAGCGGCACATCTTCATCATGTGCGCGCCCCCGAGCCAATCAATGCCTACACCGCCCGATACGCCTGCTGCGGGTCGTTCGGCTCTTGCGGGTTGGTCATCGTCAGACGGCCTTCTCGCATCAATGGGCGCAAGTAGTTGTTGCGCACATAACGTGAGTGCCGTTGCAGCAAAGTGGCCAGCTCTTCTGCGCGCCAGTCTCGCAAGCGGCAGATTTCCACGATAGCGTCACACACTTCACCGGGTGGATGGCGTTGCCCGATGGCCCCAATTCTTGCCGCAAGCGAACCCGGCAGCTCGTTCAACAGGGCTTTGCGCTGCGTATCTTCCTCGTCGGCGGGCATGGCAGACAGGCCTTCAGGGTTGGCAGATAGTGCGCCGGCCTTGGTAGATAAGCCGTCAAGCTTGGTAGATAAGCCTGCGGACTCACTAGATAAGGCCTCGGGGTTACTGGATAAGCCCTTATCTACCAACCTTTCGGTCGGTACATAGTAAGTCGCTGAGCCGCGGCCTTTTTGGGCCAGCAGCCCGGCATCGCGCAGGCGGCGCAGGGCTTGGCTGGCGGTCAGGGTGTCTACTTTGGTCAGCTCGCGGTAGGTGCCGTTGTTGAGGGCGCCAGCCTCGCGCACCACGATCAGGGCTTTGGCTTCGTCCTCGCTCAGGTGCAGGTCTTTGAACTGGGCCAGCCAGGCAATGTCTTCCGCGCCCAAAAAGTGGTGGAAGAAGTAGCGGGCCACAAACTGGTCATTGCCCCGGTCGGATTCAAACAAGGGCGGCGTCAGGCCGGCCCGCTCCATGCTCTCGCGCATGACGCGGATGCCGCTGCCTTTGGTTTCGGCCAGCCGGGTGTCGTACAGGGCGGCGGCAATTTTGGGGTTGCGCAGTTGTGAGCCGGGTTCGCCCAGATGGTCTTGCGACTTGAGCGAGAAGCCGGGGTTGCGAATCTCCAGCCGGTTGGCGTAACGGATGATTTGCACCGGGCTGTGGCTTCGGTAGCTGCGGTGCATCAGCGCGTTGACCAGCGCCTCACGAATCACCCGCAGGGGAATAGCGGGTGTGTCGTGCCGTTGCAGGTCGCCTTCTTCCAGGGCAAAGCCTTTGGGCAGGTCGTCCAAAATGGCGGCCTGAGCACGGCGGATCAGGCGCAACAGCGGGTCGCGCAGGTCAATAGTGTCAAAGCGGCGGTCCGGGTGCGGCACCCATTCGCGGCCGGGCACGCGGATGTAGTCCACCCGCATCATGGGGAAGCAGCGGCGCAGCGCCACCGGTTTGCCAAACAGCATGAGGCCTGCCACGGTGGGCTGCCACATCGCTTGCGGGTTGCGCCGAATGCAGCCCAGTGACTGCAGCAAGTCTTCGTCGCTCCAGCGCAATTCTTCGGCATCGGGGTTCGTCTCGGCGCGGGACTGGCGGTAGTCGGCAATGGCTTCTGGCGAAAGGTCGTCCAGGCTGGCATCGGCGACCAGCGTGGAGTCAAAGCTCTCGGTTTGGCGACCTTGGTAAAAGACGGCTAGATCGTCGTCGGTGCAGTGCTGGTCGGTACTGCTGATGCGTCGAAAGGCGCCTTTGGGCAGGCCTTGGGCCTTGAAAAATAGGGGTTTGTCTTGTGGCTGCGCCTCGGGCACATGCACCACCAGCACTGCTTTGCCGTGGATGGTTTCTGTGTTGATTTCCACGCGCACCGGCTGGTTAAAGGTGTTGCGGCATTGGGTGGCGATTTCAGTGCTCAGTTTTTCGGGTTGGGCAATGCCTTCGACCTCGTAGGCGGGAAACAAGGCCATTTCTTCACGCACCACACCCAGCAGCAACCAGCCGCCACCCAGACCCGGCTCGTTGGCAAAGGCGCAAATGGTTTCCAGAATGGACTTGCCCGCTTCCGACGCCCGTTTAGCCTCTATGTGCTCGTTTTCGTCGAGCAGGTTGAGGCTTTCCAGCAGTTCAAGGGCCGTCACGCGGTGACCTCTTGCAGCCGGTCTGCGATGGTCCCAATGAAGTTGGATGGTGCGTGGCTTTTGCTCATCCCCGGATTCTCACACCACTTGGGGACGAATGCGGGCGACCATTGCGGTATCGAAGGTGTCGTTGAGGCCAGTAGGGGGGGGGGGCCGCTTGTTTGCCGATGTCAGCCTGACGG
>MESI01000064.1 GCA_001770935.1 Burkholderiales bacterium RIFCSPLOWO2_12_FULL_61_40
AGGCTTCTCCTACATCGCTCCGAATGCAAGCCATCCACCCATAAAAAAGCGGTGGGGGCCTGTGAGGACCAACCACCGCGTCAGCGGTTTAGTTCAACGAGATGTAGACAGGCGGATATTCTGGACTCCCAGAATATCCGCCGGGATACACCCGAATTTCGCCCGCTGACGCCGCTGACGCCGCTGACCCGTCAAGCGGTAAGGCCCATGCCGCCTGGATCCTCGGTCCATTTCACTAAAAGTTGATGTCACTTCCATCCCTTTGAACCCTGCCGCCTATCCTGGCGAAATTTGGTTGACGTCGCTCTCACGTCTTGCGACGCTGCGTTTGCTCAGCACTATAGCCCAGCAGACCATGCGGCGCACCGCTTGTGCGCCGCCAGGACCAGATCAAAAAGGGGACAGGCCTTAAAAAGCCCCGCCTTCACTGCGGTCCGCCGCCGCATACAGCTCCTGGTTTTCCCGTTTGATGCGGTCCGCAAGAATGCCGATGACGTCTTTGGTTTCCTTGACAAAGGCGTGTGCGTTTTCCTTGATGGCGGTGGGGGTGGCCCAGCGGCCGTTGTAGGCGACCACGGCGGCGGTGGTGGACTTCATTTCGCTGGCAAAACGACGCGCCAGCGCGGCCACCGCCGGGTCTTTGTGGGCTTCAAGCTCCGGGTACAGCACCTTGTCTTCGGTGGACAGGTGCATGGTGAGTTTGCCCATCAGTTTGCCCAGGCAGGCGCGGGCTGCGGTGCCGTCATGGGACAGGGCGGTTTCGTTCAGCAAAGACTGAAGCTCGGTGGCCAAGGCCAACAATTCGTTGTGCTGCTGTCTGAATCTGTCCGTGCGTGCCATGGGGTGTTTCTTTCTGCGTATAGGAGGGGTGAATTGACCAAAGTCATGGTACGCATTTCACAGGCGGCCGTGCGTTGGGATCAACCCTAAATCGCGCCCTAATCAGCATTTGTTTGTTCTAGGTCAGTTCGTGCCCGAACCCGTCCGGGACTGGTGGCTGAGGCGGTGACCGTGCCCTTGGCGTGGCGCTGGTTGTTGCAGGCATCGTGGCTGATGGCCAGGTTGTCCTGGTGGCTGCTGCCGCCTTCGCTTAAGGGCAAGATGTGTTCCAGCGTGGCGGCGGCGGGCAGCACATGTTCGCCGCAGACCCAGCAGGGCACCTGGCCGTGCAGTTGGCGGGCCACGATTTTATAAATCTTGTCGCGGGTGTGGGAAAGTTTGCTCATGCGGATATTGTGGCTGCGTGGTCGCATAATTAAGCCAGTTCCACACGACCGGAGCCCGGAGTACCGCAACCATGCATCTGGACGATTTATTAAGCTCACAGGTGGCCCTGCCCAGCATTCCACGCGTTATCGCGATGGTGCTCAACGAGCTGAACCGTGACGAGCCCGACCTGCGCGTGATCAGCCAGCTCATCAATACCGACGTTGGCCTGACCGCGCGCCTCTTGCGCCTGGCCAACTCGGCCCAATTCAACCTGGCGAACAAAATCGGCAGTGTGTCCGATGCCCTGGCCGTGCTGGGGCTGGACCAGGTGCGTTCCCTCGCCACGGCAGCGGCCATGGCGGGGGTGTTTCGCAATGTTCCCGGCATGGACATGCTGCAGTTCTGGCGCTACAGCCTGGACGTGGCCAAGCTGTCGCGCAAACTGGCGCGCGCGGCGCGGGCCAACCACTCGGTGGCGTTTACCGCCGGCCTGGTCCACGCGGCGGGGGAGCTGGTCATGCACTTGGGGATGCCGGACCAGATGCGCTGGCTGAACCAGCAGGCGGAGCCCATCACGGTCCGGCGCGCCAAGGCAGAGCAGCATCTGCTGGGCTACTGCTACGCGGATGTGGGCGCGGGGTTTGCCAAAAGCTGGCAGTTTCCAGCGGCCATCGTGGACGCCATCCAGTACCAATGTGCGCCCTTTGACAACGATGCCTACGAGCCCCTGGCCGGTGTGGTCCACCTGTCCGCCTGGCGCGCGCGGGCGCGGGAGGAAGGCTTGACCGAAGGGGAAATGGCGGACACTTTTCCGGACGTGGTGGCGCTCGCCCTGGGCATTGACATTGACGAAGTGCTGCAACAAGAGTCCGTGGACTGGACTACGCGCCAGGAGTCCGAGGCCATGGTCTGACTCCATTTCCCTATCCATGCGGTATGTCGTTGCCCCTCCTTGTCGTGCTAAAGCACTGCCTGCGTCGGGGTGCCTCATCTCGCACTGATCTGAAAATGGAATGATCAGCGCTGAAACCGTTTGCGCGTCAGCGCCAGTGCCAGCCAAAACGCCACTACGGTATACGCCACCAGCACCAGGGCATGGCGCGCGGCGTCGCTGGGCCACTGGTCCATGAACAGGGGGCGCACCAGGGCCACGGCGTTGCTCAGGGGCAGCCAGTCGGCCACCACCCGCACGGCGTAGGGCAATTGCTCCAGCGGAAAGAACACCCCGCTCAAGAACATCATGGGCGTGAGAAACAGGGTGAAGTAGTAGGTGAAAAAATCGTAGCCGGTGGCCAGCGCATTGAAGATCAGCGCGATGCAGCTGAAGGTGATGCCCACGCCCAGCAAAATCGGCCAGGCCAGCAGCAGTTTGGGGCTGTGGCTGATGTTCAGGGCCAGCATCACGCCCAAAATGGCGGTTACCGTGAACAGCGACTTGAAGGCGGCCCACAGCATTTCGGCCAGCACAATGTCGTCCAGGCCCACCGGCGCATTCATGATGCCGTCCCAGGTTTTTTGCACATGCATGCGCGAAAACGCGGAGTACAGCGCCTCAAACGAGGCCGCCTGCATGGCGCTCATGCAGATGGAGCCGCTGGCCAGAAACAGGATGTAGGGCACTTGCACCGGCCCTGCGGCGCCGGGCAGGGTAACCTGCCCGACCAGCGCGCCCATGCCGTAGCCAAAGGCCACCAGCCACATCAGCGGCTCGGCGATATTGCCCACCAGGCTGGGAATGGCCAGCTTGCGCCACACCAGCAGGTTGCGCAGAAATACCGCCCAAAAGCGCAGGGAAAGGTGCGGCGGGCGCCAGATGGACAAGGCTTTTTGGCCTTCAGTCCCCGTGGATGTTGCGTAAGCAGCTACTGTTTTCATAGCAATTAGGCCTCTTCCCGGATTTGACGCCCGGTGAGTTTCAAAAATAAATCTTCCAGATTGGCGGGGCGGTGCAGGGTGCGTAACTGGGGATAGGCCGCCAGCGCCTGCGCCAGCGCGCTGGCGTTGCCGGTGTAGAAAAACACGGTTTCCCCGCTCACCTCCACCCGTGAGGCCAGGGCCCGCAAGGGGCTCTCTGCCAGCGCCAGGGCGCCTACGCCATACACCTCCACCACGTCGGGCTCCAGGTGCTGGGCGATCAGGTCGCGCGGCGCGCCTTCGGCAATCTTGCGGCCATGGTCCAGCACCAAGAGGCGCGAGCACAGGCGCTCGGCTTCGTCCATGAAGTGGGTGGTCAGCAAAATCGACTTGCCCTGGCCCAGCAGCAGTTGCAGGCGCTCCCACATCAGGTGGCGCGCCTGCGGGTCCAGCCCGGTGGTGGGTTCGTCCAGCAGCAGCAATTTGGGGTTGTTGACCAGGGCCCGGGCCAGCGAGAGCCGCCGCTTCATGCCGCCGGAGAGTTCGCCGGGTTTGGCGTTGGCCTTGCTGCTCAGGGAGGCAAACTCCAGCAGCGAGGGAATGCGCTCTTGGATCAGCGCCGCCTTCATGCCGAAGTAGCGGCCATAGACCAGCAGATTTTCGGCGCAGGAAAAGTCAGGGTCCAGTGTGTCCATCTGGCTGACCACTCCCAACTGGGCCTTGATGGCCAGCGCGTCCTGCGGCATCTGCAGGCCCAGCGCATGGATGCTGCCGCTGTCCGGCGTGGTCAGCCCCAGGCACATGCGGATGGTGGTGGTTTTGCCGGCGCCGTTGGGGCCGATCACCCCCAGGCACTCGCCGGGGGCAATGTCGAAGGACAGGTCCTGGACGACCTCGGCGTCGCCATAGCGTTTGCACAAGTGCTGGACCTGAAGAAGGGGGGCGGATAGGTGCGTGGGTGCCATCACGCCATTGTGGCGCAGCGTGCGGCATTGCGGGTTGTGTGTCGTTCGGATTACTTCAAGACCAGCCCGCCGACGAGCCCAACCGCCTGCACGTCGGCATACAAGGCCGCGCAACAACGCAATGGCATGCGTCAGCGACTTTTGTTCAGCGCTTTGAAAGAAAGTCGCGACTTTCTTTCAAACCCCTGTCATTTCTACTGAAACGCCACTTCCGCAAAGCTGCGCAATTTCCGGCTGTGCAACTGGTCCACGCCCTCGGCGCGCAGCAACTCCACCGCGCGGATGCCGATGCGCAGGTGTTGGTCGACCCGCTCGCGGTAGAAGTGGTTGGCCATGCCGGGCAGCTTGATCTCGCCGTGCAGGGGCTTGTCGCTCACGCACAGCAAGGTGCCGTAGGGCACCCGAAAGCGGAAACCGTTGGCGGCGATGGTGGCGCTTTCCATGTCCAGCGCCACGGCGCGGCTCTGGCTGAAGCGGCGCTGGGGCTGGTTGTTGGGCAGCAGCTCCCAGTTGCGGTTGTCGGTGGAAGCCACGGTGCCGGTGCGCATGATGCTTTTGAGCGCCGCGCCTTTGACCTGCGTGACATCGGCCACGGCCTGTTCAAGGGCCACCTGGATTTCGGCCAGCGCCGGGATCGGCACCCACAGCGGCAGCTCTTCGTCCAGCACATGGTCTTCACGCACATAGCCATGGGCCAGCACATAGTCGCCCAGCTGCTGGGTGGTGCGCAGGCCGGCGCAGTGGCCCAGCATGATCCAGGCGTGCGGGCGCAGCACGGCGATGTGGTCGGTGATGTTTTTGGCGTTGGCCGGGCCCACGCCGATGTTGACCATGGTGATGCCCGCGCGGTCGGCGCGCACCAGGTGGTAGCCCGGCATTTGCGGCAGGCGCGGCGGCTCCTTGCCCAGGGCGTCGATGTTTTCAGCGCTCAATCCCACGCGGCGGGTGATGACGTTGCCGGGTTCGACAAAGGCGATGTATTCGCTGCTGGGGTCGGCCATGGCGGCGCGGCCCAGGGCGATGAATTCGTCGATGTAAAACTGGTAGTTGGTGAACAGCACAAAGTTCTGGAAGTGCTCGGGCCCGGTGCCGGTGTAGTGGCGCAGGCGGTGCAGGGAGTAGTCCACCCGGGGCGCGGTGAAGAGCGACAGCGGTTGGGGTTCTCCGGCACGGGGCTCGTAGGTGCCATTGGCAATGCCGTCGTCCATGGCCGCCAGGTCGGGCAGGTCGAACACGTCGCGCATCAGCATGCGGCGCTCGGCGCTCAGGGTGCCTTCGACGTGGTCATTCTCCGCAAAGGAGAAGTGCATGGGGATGGGCTGCGTGCTGGTGCCCACCTCCAGCTCGACGCCGTGGTTTTGCAGCAGCAGGCTGAATTGCTCCAGGTAGTAGTCGCTGTACAGGTCGGGCCGGGTCAACGTGGTCTCGTACCGGCCCGGGCCGGCCACAAAACCGTAGCTCAGGCGCGCACTTTTGGGGTGGTTTTTGCGTGAGACGGTTTCGGTGTGGATGCGCACCAGCGGATAACAAGCGCGCACATGGCCCATGCTGTCGTCTCCGGCCACAAAGCGCTGCATGGCCTGGCGCAGGTGCTGGATGTTGGCGTCGTATATGCGGGCCACCTGGGCCAGGGCGGCAGCGGGATCGTGGAAGCGGGTGGGGGCGATGAAAGTAGGTAAATTGGGCATGTGCTTATTGTGACGTGGTCAAAGTCCGCATGTTGGCGCCAAAGCTTGTGGCTCGATTCTCCGCCGCACTGGTTTCATTCAGTTCGGGTGAAAAGGCTATCGGCGTTGTGCGGGCCGGGGTACCATCGGCCTTTTTTCCATCATGTGCCGCCTCCCAGGGCCGTACCCCACAGGAAGCCCCAGTGTCAGATCCTAAAAATTCACGAACCCAAGAGACTGGTTTCCCCTCGCTGCAGTGGGAAGATGACGACCTGCCGACCCGCCCCATGCCCTTGCACGAGCGGCCCATGCAGGCCCGCATCGACCACGAAATGGCCATCATTGCCGAGCACCACATCCGCATCGTGCTGGCCATCGAGAAATTCTGGGGGCACCGCGATTGCGTGGAATACCTGCAGACGCTGATCCTCAGCGGCGGCTACAAAGAAAATCAAAACCGCGTCGGTTTCAAGTCCGAGGTGCTCTCGGCCCTGATCAATCTGGTGGCTTTGCACCAGATCGAGTAGGGTCGAGCAGACCGGCGAAGCCATGTGGCCGCTTCGCGCAGCTGCAGCGCTGACGAGGGTTCGATAAACTGGGACCCTATGAAAAAACCACTTGCCGAAGGCAAACCCGCACCGTCGCTGCTGCCCAAGGGCGTTTCCGTATTCGAACGCGGCTGGCTCTCGTCCAACAACATCCTGATCGTGAGTCCCGAAGCCTCGGCGCTGATTGACAGCGGCTACGCCCTGCACTCGGAGCAAACGCTGGAACTCGTGGACGATGCGCTGGACGGGGAAAACCTGGATGTGCTGGTCAACACCCACCTGCACAGCGACCACTGCGGCGGTAACGCGGCCCTGCAAGAGGCCTACCCGGGCATGAGCACCTTCATTCCGCCGGGGCACGCTGAACACGTCAGCACCTGGAATCCCGAGGCCTTGACTTACACCCCCACAGGGCAAAGTTGCCCGCAGTTCGGCTTTGATGCGGTGCTGGCGCCCAACACCGAAATCCGCCTGGGCGGCCTGCAGTGGCAGATCCACGCCGCGCCCGGGCACGACCCCCACTCGGTGATCCTGTTTGAGCCCGTGTCCCGCGTGCTGGTCTCGGCCGATGCGCTGTGGGAGCGCGGCTTCGGGGTGGTTTTCCCCGAGCTGGAAGGGGTGGATGCCTTTGATGCGGTCGGCAAAACCCTCGATCTGATCGAATCGCTGGCGCCCAAAGCCGTGATTCCGGGGCACGGCGCCGTATTCACCACGGTCGAGCAATCCATTGCCGTCGCCCGCGAGCGCCTGGACCACTTTGTGAACGACCCGGCCAAGCACATCCGCCATGCGGCCAAAGTGCTGCTCAAGTTCAAGCTGCTGGAAGTGCAGCGCATCGCGGAGCCCTGGCTGATCACCTGGGCGCAGTCCACGGCCTACTTTCCCCTGATCTTTGCGAAGCACTTCCCCGGCATGGACTTTGCCGCCTGGATTGCCGAGCTGGTCCAGGAACTGGTCCGCTCCGGCGCCGCGGTGCGCGATGGGACCATGCTGAAAAACGCCTGACAGTCAACGTCAGTTTTACCCAAAGGGCCCACCTATGCGTATCCGGTTTTTCATCTGCTTGTCTGTGTTGATGCTGGGTACCCTGGGCTTGGCCCATGCCGGCCCACCGCTGGCGCCCCTGCCCATCTGTGACGATGTGGCCGGTTGGCCGCCGTACACCTTTGCGGACCCCAAAAACCCGCAAACCGTCACCGGTGCATCGACCGATCTGATGACAGGCCTGTTGCGCCGCGCCGGGTACGCGCCGCAGATCACCTTGTTGCCCTGGAAACGTTGCCTGGGCGCGGTGGAGGCCGGTCGGGCGGCGATGCTGCTGAACGCGTCTTTCAGCGAGGAGCGGGCCCAAAAATTCCTGGTCTCCAAGCCCTACTACAGCATCAGCAGCGCGTTGTTCTACAGCAGCGCGAAGTACCCGGTGCCGCCCAAAATAGCATCGCTGGGGGAGATGAAAAAGTACCGCTACTGCGGTTTGCTGGGCTACAACTACACGATGTACGACATCCCCCCGGAGCAACTCGACACGGGCGCCCGGGACGAAACCAGCCGGTTCGAGATGCTGCGCATGGGGCGCTGCGATTTTGTGCTGGGCGATGTAGAAATCATCAAAGCCTTTGCCGCCATGGGCCAGCTGAATCTGGTGGGCATCGCCTACGTGCCCATTCCCGGTGCCAAACCCAAAGAGTTCCACGCCCTGGTATCCCGGGCCTGGCCGGACGGTGATGCGCTGCTCAAGCGCATCAACGATGGAATCACGGCGTCCAAGGCGGACAAATCATTCGACAAGGTTTTCAAGAAATACGGCCTGTAGCAGGCGGTCTTGGACAGGGGGACGGTGGGTGTTGCTTTTTGGCTATAGGATAAACCTAGGGTTTACCCTATACTGCAGTGCAACAACATGACTTTTACAAAAAGGAATTGACATGACAACTGCTACTTTCAACAGCTCAAACATAGCTACAGCACAACCTTCCAGCGTAGGCTTTGCCCTGCGTGAACTCGGCGTCGCGGCGCAGCGCTTGGCAACGGCTCTGTGGGTCTCGGTTGCAACACGTTCAGCCTCCCAGTCGTCGGCCATGTCGGCCTCCGACGCAGCCCAAGAGTTGCGGGCATTTGCCAGCTCCATCGCCGCCAGCGACCGGTCATTTGCCGACGACTTGTTCGCAGCCGCAGACCGCCATGAGTTCGGCGACAACGCTTAATCACTGTCAAATCGGGCTCCGGCCCGCGTCCCTATTGCGCAGGCTGCTCCTAAATCAGGAGCGCCTGCGTTGTCTTTTGTGCTCCCGTTTTCGTTACGCTTAAGTTCATCCCCCATCGTGGCGATCTGGGACGGAGGGTGCAGTTTTGCGCTTTCTCAAGGGGTTCGTGCGATGCTGAACTAGGATGAAGTCGGGCCGGGATCAAAGCCCAAGCGCAGTCAAGCCCAGCAGTTTGGCACAGAGATGCCCAAACGTTTCCAGGCTGCTCTCATTGCAAGGAGACTTCAGCATGCCGCAATCCATCATCCCTTCGGTGGAGGTTCACCCTCCCAACTGTAGCCATGGCGAGCGCTCAAAGCATTCCCTTTGATCAGTTACAGCTCGGGCAATCGGCGAGTGTGCAACACCGGTTGACGCGTGATGATCTGCTGACGCTGGCCGCCCAGATGGCTGCCTGCGCGCCCGCCCGGTTGGTCAGCGGTTTCGGTACCCATGCCCTGTTTCACGACTTTCTTGCCAAGGGGCTATGGTGCAACACGCTGATCGCAGCGGTGGCGCTGGGCAAGCTTCCCGGGCCGGGCACCCAACTGCTCGCAGAAAACCTGCAGTATGCGGCCCCCGCCGCCATTGGCGACATCGTGCGCGCGACCCTGACGGTGTCCGAGAAGCAGGCAGACGGCCAAGTGCTGCTGGCATGTCACGCCGAAAAACTGTCGGGCGAACGCATGGCCAGCGGCACCTTGCTGGTACGCGCCCCCGCAGAGCCTGCGCAGGTGCGCGAAGAGGACATGGAGCAGCACAAACCGGTGGCGGGCCGGGTGCATTTTCAGGCGCTGCTGAATCTGACCAGCGCGCTGAGCCCGGCCAGGACGGCGGTGGTGCATCCGGTGGACGAACTGTCCTTGCGCGGTGCGGTGGAAGCCGCCCGGCGCACCCTGATCGAACCGGTGCTGATAGGGCCCGCGCACCGGATACGTGCAGCGGCGCAGCAAGCCGGCATCGACATCGGTGCCTATGACGTGATTGATGTTCCCCACAGCCACGCGGCGGCGGCCAGGGCTGTTGAATTGGCCGCCGCTGGCGAGGTCGAAGCACTGATGAAAGGCGCCCTGCATACGGAAGAGCTCATGGGCGCCGTGCTGCGCAGTGATGGTCTCAAGACCGAGCGGCGCGTAAGCCATGTGTGGGTGGTTGACGTGCCGACCTATCCGCGCCTGCTGTTGCTGACCGACGCGGCCATCAACATCGCACCCGACCTGAGCGCCAAGGCCGACATCGTGCGCAATGCGATCGACCTGGCTGCGGCCCTGCACATTGAGACGCCCAAGGTCGCCATACTGGCGGCCACAGAGTCGGTCAATCCTGCCATGCGCGCGACCATGGACGCGGCGGCGCTGTGCAAGATGGCCGAGCGCGGTCAGATTGAAGGCGGCATTCTCGACGGCCCACTGGCCTTCGACAACGCCGTCTCCGAAGAAGCCGCTAAGCTGAAGTTCTTCCCAGCTTTTGGCTAAATCTCCTTTGAAATCAATGCGTTAGAGCTTTCTTTTGTGCGGATATGTAGACATGTAAATTA
>MESI01000065.1:0-463 GCA_001770935.1 Burkholderiales bacterium RIFCSPLOWO2_12_FULL_61_40
CATCTTTCACCTTGACGATTTCGCCGAGGTTGCCGAGGTTCACGACCTTGTCGAGCAGAATAATTTGCATGGTCGTACTCCTTAGATCTTGTGCTGGTCGCTGTAAGGCAGCATCGCGAGGAAACGTGCGCGCTTGATAGCGGTATTGAGTTGACGTTGGAAAATAGCGCGGGTGCCAGTCAAACGTGCGGGAATGATTTTGCCGTTTTCAGCAATGAAATCACGCAAGGTGTCGATGTCTTTGTAGTCGATCTCTTCGACACCAGTCACTGTGAAGCGGCAAAAACGCTTACGCTTGAACAGCAAATTTTGAGCTGGGCGCTTGGGGCGCTTGTCTTTGTTGAATTTCTTGAACGTGGCCATGAGGACCTCTTAAATTGAATTGGGACTGAATTCTTGAATGTGAAACACGGTATGTTTGCCATTACGCGGATTGGCGACAAAACCACTGAACTTCCAGTCA
>MESI01000065.1:478-29772 GCA_001770935.1 Burkholderiales bacterium RIFCSPLOWO2_12_FULL_61_40
TCCAGTCACTGCCGATAGCCTGCTTTGCAAGCCGCTCTGCCAATGCTCCGAAAGCCACTGCTTTGACTGCCGCTTTGACCTGTCTGCCCTGACCTGCCTCTACAACCTCCGACTCGTGATCGAGCCGCAAATTCAGGGCTGGCAAACCAGCCGGCGTGTAGCGCAGGGCTTCAATCTCTGCAATACAAGCACTCAAGACAAGTAAATTGGCGCGCACTCCGTGTGGCAAATGCCGTCTTAGGCCTGGTACTCAGCCTGTTGGGTCTTGCGTGCATCTTCACGCTCAACCGTTTTCATCATGGAGGAAGGACCTGTTTCAGCCTTCTTCTTCAGCACTGTCAGGTGGCGCAGCACAGCGTCATTGAACTTGAACGCATGCTCCAGTTCAGACAGGACCGCCTGGTCGGCTTCGATGTTGACGCACAGGTAGTGGGCCTTGGCCAACTTGTTGATCATGTACACCAACTGGCGACGACCCCAGTCTTCCACGCGGTGCACTTTACCGCCGCCGGCAGTGATCATGCCCTTGTAACGCTCCAGCATGGCGGGAACTTGCTCGCTCTGATCCGGGTGGATCATGAGAATGATTTCGTAATGACGCATTGATACTCCTTATGGATAACCCGCTATTCGGGTAAAAGAAAGCTGCCCTCAGCGTCTAATTGAGGTACAGCAAGGCGAAGCCCGCCATTATAGCCCAGGCCGGGTCAAACCTCAATTCGCAGACATGGCCCGCCGGTTCGGCGCTGGCAATTTTTGCGTCAGCAGGCTGAGAAATACGGCAACAGCCAGTCCCGCCGCCACACCAAAAACACCAGCAGAAATAGGCTGTATGCCCCACCACAGGCTGTCTCCGGTCAATCCCATCGCAGAACGCACCGCAGGTAAATTGACTGCCATGTAGTACACCGTGACTCCCAGTCCGGCAAGCATGCCGCCGACCGCGCCCGCGTGCGTGGCGCCTCGCCAAAAGATCCCCAACACCATCACCGGAACAAACGCCGCACCGGCCAATGAAAATGACGCAGAAACCAGATACAAAATTCCAGCGGGACGTTGCGCAGCGACGTAAGCTGCAATCAGCGCCACAACCAACAGGGCAAACTTGGACCACATGACCCGCCGCATGGCCTGCGCCTTATCGCCATCCCCCGCAAAATAGACATCGTGTGCGATGGCATTGCCAATCGTCAGCAGCAGGCCATCCGCCGTCGACAGCGCCGCAGCCAAGCCGCCTGCAGCCACCAGGACCGACACCACATACGGCAGCCCACCGATTTCAGGAGTCGCCAACATGACCAAATCGGCCCCGATTTTCAATTCTGCAAACTGCAGGATGTGGTCGCCATTGACATCCGACAGGGATAAAAGCGAAGAATCTCTGGCCCACTGGGCTACCCAGGATGGCAAATCGTCGAAAGGCTGACCCACCAAATGGGCCATGACTTCATACTTGACCAGCACCGCCAGTGCCGGAGCCGACAGATACAGCAGTGCAATGAACACCAGCGACCATGCCACCGAACTACGCGCCTCCGCTACCGTAGGCGTCGTGTAATAGCGCGTCAGCAAATGGGGCAGGCCCGCAGTCCCCACCATCAGACAAAACATCAGCGCCAGAAAATTCATACGCGAAGTCTCAAACAATTGCCGCTGTTCGGCTGAACCCGCAGGGTCACCCGCAAACGGCGTGGCGTGCGGGGGCATGCCAGCCAGCGGCTGGGCGCGCTCCCGGTTTTCCAGCATCGCCCGGGTCCAGCGCTCCCGCGCGGAATTGACATCTTTGGGCACCGCTGCCAACTCGCGCCGCAACACAATGGCGCGCTCATCGTCTGCTTTGAGGTCGCCCAGGGCGCGCAACCGGCTGCGCAACTCCTGCCGCTCGGACTGCAGCGCACCCTCAATATCCTGCAGTTTTTTCTCAAAGACGAGAGAACGGCGGCCGTACTCCGCAATCACCTGTTGTTCGGCCTGGGAATGGATCAGCTGTTGCTCCATGGCAGCAATTTTTTGCAACTGTTGCCCATAGGCCAAAGGAGCAAAAGGGTTGTCGATTTGTTTGTAGGCCAACCAGGAAACCGGAATGAGAAAGGCCAGAATAATGACCACATACTGGGTCACCTGCGTCCAGGTGACGGCACGCATGCCCCCCAAAAACGAACAAACCAGCACCCCGCCCAAACCGAGCAGGATGCCGATTTCAAAATGCACCCCGGTCAGCCGGGCGGTAATCAGCCCAACGCCGTAAAGCTGTGCAACCACATAGGTAAACGAACACAGCACCGCCGCCAGCGCGGCAATCATGCGCGGCCACCGTCCGCCAAAACGGACCGCGAAATAGTCAGGCACGGTGTACAGGCGCATGCGCCGCAAATACGGTGCCACCAGCAATGCCACCAGACAAAACCCCCCGGTCCATCCCAGAATGTAGACCAGTCCCCCTGCCTGGGAGTCGATTCCCGAGTAGCCTTGAAAGTACAAACCGCCCGCAAGGCTGATGAAAGACGCGGCGCTCATCCAGTCCGCCGCGGTCGCCATACCGTTGTACATGGCAGGAATGCGCCGCCCGGCGACATAGTATTCGGCGGCATCGGCGGTACGCCCGTACACACCAATCACGGCATACAACACCAGCGTCGCAGACAGAAAAATGCCAGCCACCCAGGCTTTGGACAAGCCGTAGCGCTCGGCCGCCGCGAGCATAAATAAGAATACCAGCAAGCAAACCACGTAGGTTGCAAACCGGCGGTGCAGTCTGCATTTGCTGCGGGCATAAACGCCCTGGTCGAAACCTGTATCGGATGGCTCGCGCCGGTTGGACACCCACGCGAAGACCACCACGATGGCAATAAAAACCAGTACCGCCCCCTGCGCGGACAACCAGAACCCCAGAGGCCAGCCCGCTACGACAATCTGGAGGTCTCGGGCAAAAAACACCGCCCCAAAGGACACGGCAAACCACAGCACCAACAGCCCTGCATGCAGGCGCCATTGGCGTGTGGCGACCGCGTCCGTCATTTAGCGGCGAGCTGTTGCCAAGTGGCAATCACCGAGTCAGGGTTCAGGGAGATGGAGGAAATGCCCTCATCTTCCAGCCACTGCGCAAAATCGGGGTGGTCGCTGGGGCCCTGGCCGCAAATGCCGATGTACTTGCCCTGGCGCTTGCAGGCAGAGATGGCCATGCTGATCAAGGCTTTGACCGCGGGGTCCCGCTCGTCAAAATCAGCCGCTAGCACCGCCAGACCGGAGTCGCGGTCCAAACCGAGCGACAACTGGGTCAAGTCGTTGGAGCCAATCGAAAAACCATCAAAGTACTCCAGGAACTGGTCCGCCAAAATGGCATTGCTGGGGATCTCGCACATCATGATCAGCTTGAGTTCGTTTTCACCGCGGCGCAGGCCATGGCGACCGAGCAACTCGGTGACTTTTTTGGCCTGGCCCAGGGTGCGAACAAAAGGCACCATCACCTGCACGTTGTTCAGCCCCATGTCATTGCGAACGCGCTTGAGCGCTTCGCACTCCATGGCGAAAGCCTCGCCAAAGTCGGTGCTGATGTAGCGCGCTGCGCCGCGGAAACCCAGCATGGGGTTCTCTTCTTCCGGCTCGTAGCGGCTACCGCCAATCAGCTTGCGGTACTCGTTGCTCTTGAAGTCGGACAGACGCACGATCACCGGTTTGGGCCAGAAGGCCGCCGCAATCGTGGCCACCCCTTCTGCCACCCGGTCCACGTAAAACGCGCGGGGCGATGCATGCCCACGCGCCACGGATTCCACGGCCTTTTTCAAGTCGGCGTCCACATTGGGGTAGTCCAAAATCGCCTTGGGATGCACGCCGATATTGTTGTTGATGATGAATTCCAAACGTGCCAGACCCACACCCTGGTTGGGCAATTGGCAGAAATCAAACGCCAACTGGGGGTTGCCCACATTCATCATGATCTTGACCGGAATCTCGGGCATGGTGCCGCGCTGTACTTCGGAAACTTCTGTCTCCAGCAGGCCGTCGTAAATGAAACCCGTGTCGCCTTCGGCGCAGCTCACGGTGACCAGCATGCCTTCTTTCAACGCGTCGGTGGCATGGCCGCAGCCCACCACGGCGGGAATGCCCAGCTCACGCGCAATGATGGCGGCATGGCAGGTGCGCCCGCCCCGGTTGGTCACAATGGCCGAGGCGCGTTTCATGACCGGTTCCCAGTTGGGGTCGGTCATGTCAGTCACCAGGATGTCGCCGGCCTGCACCTTGTCCATCTCGCTGATGTTGTGCACGATACGCACCGGGCCGGTACCGATTTTTTGTCCGATGGCCCGCCCTTCGATCAGCACGGGACCTTTGCCCTTGAGCTTGTAGCGGTATTCCGCCTGGTTGCCGGCCTGGCTTTTCACGGTTTCTGGCCGCGCCTGCAGGATGTAGAGCTGGCCGTCCAGCCCATCCTTGCCCCATTCAATGTCCATCGGGCGGCCATAGTGCTCTTCAATCACCAGCGCGTAACGGGCCAATTGCTCCACTTCGCTCTCGGTCAAGGAATAACGGTTGCGCAATTCGGTGGGCACATCGGTGGTTTTGACCAGTTTGCCCGCGACGGCCTTTTCTTCGGCGGTCGTGAACTGCATCTGAATCAGCTTGGAGCCCAGGTTGCGGCGAATCACGGCGCGCTTGCCCGCACGCAGCATGGGCTTGTGCACATAGAACTCGTCCGGGTTGACGGCACCCTGCACCACCGTTTCGCCCAAGCCATAGCTGGAGGTGATGAACACCACGTCGGAGAAACCGGACTCGGTATCGATGGTGAACAGCACGCCAGCCGCACCCAGGTCGGAGCGCACCATGCGCTGGATACCGGCGCTCAGGGCCACGTGTTCGTGCGCAAAGCCCTGGTGCACGCGGTAGCTGATAGCACGGTCGTTGTACAGAGAAGCGAACACTTCGCGGATTTTGTGCAGGATGTCCTCGATGCCATGCACATTGAGAAAGGTTTCTTGCTGACCGGCAAATGACGCGTCCGGCAAATCTTCGGCCGTGGCGGAGGAGCGCACGGCAAACGTGGCCTCGCGGTTGCCGGAACTCAGGATTTCAAAAGCCTGACGAATACCTTGTTCCAGGTCCGCAGGAAAGGGCTGTGCCTCTACCATGGCCCGAATCTCGGCGCCGGCCTGCGCCAGGGCGCGTACATCTTCGGTGTCCAGTGCACTCAGGCGGGCGTTGATTTTGTCGCTCAGGCCACCGAAATGCAGAAACTCGCGGAATGCGTGCGCGGTGGTGGCAAAGCCCGTGGGAACTTTGACGCCCGTGGGCAGGTGGGAAATCATCTCTCCCAAACTGGCGTTTTTGCCACCGACCGACTCGACGTCGGTCATCCGCAGCAGTTCGAAAGGAACGACCAGGTCATTCGGGTTGAAAAGTGTCGACATGCATAAGCTCCTAAAGTTAAAACCGTTGCACTGCGCTTTGCCCCCTTCACAGGGCACCGATTCCAGACCGGTCCGCAGCCGCATTTCCACCCCTTACGACCTTTGTTGTTGTTCTGCTTGGATTCGAAACCGGGGAAAATGCGCTAAATTGGAGCCATTGTAGGGGGCTCACTGCAAATGCCCCAAGCCCATTCACCGTCAGGCACTTACATACGACTGACGACCCACCCAAGCCCTGCACCATGCACCATCGCTCTGTATTCTTTGTCTCCGACGGCACCGGCATCACCGCCGAAACCTTTGGCAACGCCATCCTGGCCCAGTTTGAGGCCAAGGCGCGCCACATCCGCCTGCCCTTCGTTGACACTGTGGACAAGGCACACCACGCGGTGCGGCAAATCAACCACGCTGCAGTGGTGGACGGCAACAAGCCCATTGTGTTTACCACACTGGTCAACATGGATGTGCTCAAGGTGATCCAGGAGGGATGCCAGGGCATGCTGCTGGACATGTTCGGCACCTTTGTGCATCCGCTGGAGCAAGAGCTCAAGCTCAAGTCCAACCACCGCATTGGCCGTTTCAGCGACGCCAGCAAGAGCCAGGAATACCAGGACCGCATCGAGGCCATCAACTTCTCGCTGGCGCACGACGACGGCCAAAGCAACCGCGACCTGGAGCAATCGGATGTGATCCTGGTAGGGGTGAGCCGCAGCGGAAAAACACCCACCTCGCTCTACCTGGCCATGCAATACGGGTTGAAGGCGTCCAACTACCCGCTGATTCCCGAGGACTTTGACCGGCGCCAGCTGCCTCCGGCGCTGATCCCCCACAAGGCCAAGATTTTCGGTCTGACCATCCAGCCCGAGCGCCTGAGCGAGATCCGCAACGAACGCCGCCCCAACTCCAAGTACGCCTCCATCGAGAACTGCCGCATGGAAATCCACGAGGCCGAGACCATGATGCGGCGCACCGGTATCCGCTGGTTGTCCACCACCACCAAGTCCATCGAAGAGATCGCCACCACCATCCTGCAGGAATTGCACCCCGAGCGTCTCAGCTACTGACGCTATTGTTTTGATAGCTGCCTGCGCATATATCTAAAGGGCTAGAGGCCAATTTTGCACTCAAAACAGACCTCCCTTATTCCATTTTCAGATCAATGAGAGAGGCGCCCCGACGCAGGCAGTGCTTTAGCACGACAAGGAGGGGCAACGACATATCGCATTGATATGGAGATGGAATTACTCCGGCACGTAGACAATGCCGCCGTCCTTCATGCGGTAGGCGGTGCCAGCCTTGGCGCCCTCCCCCTGGCCAATTTGGCCGCTGGATTTGTAGCGTTCGATCTTTTCGCCCTTCTTCACCATCATCTCCATGCTGGGCTTGCCAGCATCGGTGATGACGGTCACATCGCGTTGGCTGAAGGCGTTGAGCATCGGGTTTTGCGCCACGGTGATCAGCAGCGCGGCGATGATGACCAGAAAGATGTCGATGATGTTGACCACCGACAAAATCGGGTCGTCGTTCTCGGGTTCGTGCAGCAGCTTCAGGCTCATGCTGGGCGCCCCTTTTGCAAACTCACCAGCTCTTCGGCCAACCAACGGCGGCGCACGTTGGACACGTAGTAGGTGATGCTGGCGGCGATCAAGGCCAGAATCACCGCCGAAAACGCCACCGTCAAGCTGCCCGACACCTGAGCCAGATTGCCGTCGGACAGCGACTTGAGCGCAGGCCCCATCGGAATCATGGTGCCCACCAGCCCCAGCATGGGGGCAATGCGGCTGGCCAGGCGTTCGGGCTCCAGCAGCTTGTGGGCAAACAGGTCCAGTTCATCGTCTGTCGCCTGGGGATACTTTGCCGCATGGCTGAGCAGCGGGAAACCGCGTCCCTGCGTGTCTTGGCGCCGCTGCATGGCCTGCACCACAAAGCCACCCAGGGCGTACAGCGCATAGGCAAACAGCAGTACCACGAGGCCCAATACGGGCAGCAAGAACCACTGCCCGATTTGGTACATCAGCAGTTCAATCATGGAATTTTCGGTCATTTCACTTCCTTTGGGTTCAACAATGGGGTGGGAGCGGCCACTGAACCGGTCAGCGGTGCGGCGCACGGGTCCGGACGAGGTGTGGGGGCGGTAAACCACAGCAGGTCCAGGCCTGCTGTGTCGTAGTCATGGGGCGCATGTTTGCCATCCTCGACCTCCACAAAGGCAAACACCAATGCCCGGTGGGGTTCGGCCAAGTAGCGCGGCACCGCCCGGTCACTGCGCACATGGCCGGCCCCGGCGATCAGCGCCACGGGACCTGGCACGGAGTCCAGCACCTGGGCCATTTGCAGATCACGTGCACGCTGGGCCTGCACGATGGCGCTCAGGCGTGCAGGTTCAAGGCGGTGCCCGCAGTGGCCTTGCACAACGTCGTCTTCCAGGCGCGCAAGCTGCGCGGCATCCGCCGCAGGCAGAGCAGGAATGACCTTGCCCAAGGCGATGTCCCTGGCGTCGGCGCGTGCCAGGTTGGCAGCCAGTAGCGGCCACCGGTGTTGTGCCGCATGGGCAATCAGGGCCTTGTACTTGGGCCAGCCCCAGCCCTTGCGGCTGAATTGGCCCGCATCGGCCAAGGCTTCGGGGTCGGTGACCCCCGTGTTTTGCGCCACCGCCAGGCCGCGCTGGTGCTTGGCATCGAATTGCTCCAGCGCCAGCGCCGGCCGGACGCCTTGCCGCGCCAGGGCCTGCAACACATCCAGTTGGCGGGCGTGGTGCAGTGCACTGTCGTGCTTTTCACCCAGCAACACATAGCGGCTGGTGGCCGCGCGCTGGTACGCTGCCTGCGCACTGATGAACTGCCGGGCCGCCACGTCCCAAATGCGGCCATCGAGGGCCTGCGTGGGTGCGCCGCTGGGTGCGTCTGCCGCATAGGCAGCACCCAGCAGACTGGCTGCAAAACAGCCAAAAATCCAGAATTTCATGCTTTTTTCCATTGGCGCCATGCCCCCAGTGCGGGAGTCATGAACAGCAAACCCAGAGCCAGCAACACCATGGCACTGAGCGCTTGCACCACCGGGGTGGCGACCTGCTCCAGCTTCATGCCTTCGATCAAGGGCGCCACCGGGGCGCTCTGGGGTGGTGGCGCGGCGGGTGCCGGGTTCGGCTGGGCGGCAGACCGCTGCGCGGGGCTTGCCATAACGGTCTCCGCGGGCACCACGGACTGGCCCAGGCCATACCCCGGCAGGCCAACATACTCCTGAAAAGTCTGGTTGCTGGTGCGCACATCAAAACGCTGGGCCAGATCCTTGTAGCGTTCTTTCAGTGCTTCCACCGTGGCGCTGTCGGCCTGCCAGTAGCCCTGGCGTGCCATTTCAATCATGCGCTCCATCATCTGCGCCAAGGCGTGCGGGTTCTCGCGCTCCATCCATTGTTGAATACCCAGTTGATGTTTGTCACGCACATACACATCGGCAAACTCCTGCCATTGGTCGTCGCGCACAATCTCGCGCGCCACCGTGGTCCAGCCGGTGAAGTTGTTGATGCTGTCGACCATCTGCACCGTGCCGGCATACCCCTCTTTCATCAGCGCCTGGATATGGCCGGGGTGGAAGTTGCGGGTGGCCAGCTCTTTCGCCAAAAATGCGCTGGCCTCTTCGGCTTTGCCCGAGCCCGAACCACGCAGGTTGGAGATGAACAGCTCCGGCGCTTTGCCGTCGATATAGCGCACCGCGGAAGAAATGCCACCCAGGTACTGGAACGGGTCGTCGGTGGTGAGCATGCCGTACAGGTTGGAGGTGCGGGCCAGCACCGCCGCCTGGGTGCCTTTGAGCTGGGCGGCGTACAGGTTAAAACGGCCATTGCTGCGGTAGGCCGCGCCACCATCGACCCCTGCCACCTTGGCCAGTTCTGCACCACTCTTGCCCCAATCGGCTTCGTCCGGGCCAAAGGCAAACTGCATTTTGCGCAGGTACAGCTCGGCCATTTTGCGGTCGCCCTCTTCCTTGCTGCCCCAGGTGTCGGTAGCCAGTGCCGCATCGTCCAGGCCCGAGCCGTAATTGCCCGAGGCTCCCGAAAATATCCGCGTCTGGGCCGCCTTGAGCGCGGCATCGTCACGCCAGCCCTGCGTTGCCAGTTGCCGGGCAATGGCCAGGGTGTTGTGCGCCACGGGGTTGTCTGCCTCGCCCGTGGCCTGCGCCGCCAGTTGCGCCGCGCGCGCCAGCTGCTTCATGGCATTGGGGAAATGGTCGCGGTACAGGCCGGTGGCGGACAACACCACGTCAATGCGCGCCCGGCCCAGGTCCTGGCGCGGCACCAGTCTCACGTTCACCACCCGGCCCCCGGCGTCCCACACCGGCTCCACGCCCAAAGCCCACAAGGCCTGCGCTTCCAGCATGCCCTGATGGCGCATGGTTTCTACCGACCATAACGAAAACGTGAACTTGGACGGTGTGGTGCCGGTCTTTTGCTGGTGCGCCGCCACCAGCTTGTCCAGCGCTTCCTTGCCCGCCGTCCAGGCCGCTTGGGTCGGCACACGGGAGGGGTCAAAGCCATACAGATTGCGCCCGGTGGGCAAACTGTCCGGGTTCTTGACCGGGTCCCCACCGTAGGAAGTGGGGATGTAGCGCCCGTCCAGCGCGGCCAGCAGCCCGCGGGTTTCACCTTCGGCCTGCAAATCCACAAACCAGAGTTTGCCCTGCTCCAACAGGGCCTGCAGCTTGGCCGGAAGTGGGGCCGTAGGCGCCCCCTCGACCAGATGTTTGCGCAGCAGTTGGTAGGGTGCGGTCTGGGCGATCTTGCTGAAATCAGCGACGATGGCTTCGTCCGCCTCCAAGTCGTTGCCATCCACATGGGTGGCCGTGGCCTCCCAAAACGGCGCACCCAGCATCATCAGCACCGTTGCCAGCTGGCCGTGTTCGTCCGAGCCCTTGCCAAAGGTATGCAGACCCAGGGGCTGCGCCATTTGGGCCAGCTCGTGCAGGTGGTCGTGCAGGGCGTTGACAAAAGCGGGAAACTCCCGGTCCATGCGGGCGTTGCTCCAGCCCATGTCCAGGTGAATGCGCTCTTTGACCACTGCGGCGCTCAACTGGGCACGCAGTTGTTCCTTCACCGCCCCCGTATCCTGCGCCAGCCAGGCATGCAAATCGTCGTGCAATTGGGTCAAGACCGAATGCAACCCGGCTGGCGCAAAGGGCGGGGTCTGGTAGCTGATGTTGACCGCACGCCCACGCCGCTTGGTTTGCACCGCCTCGCCAATGTTGTCGACGATATAGGGGTAAATCACCGGCACATTGCCAATCGCCATCAGCGGGTAGTCGTACACCCACAGGCCGCGCTCCTTGCCGGGCAACCACTCCTGGGTGCCGTGGGTGCCGTAGTGGATGAGCGCGTCAGCCTTGAATTGCTCGCGCATCCACAGGTAAGCGGCCATGTAGGAGTGCGGCGGTGCGGCACTGCTGGAATGGTAGATCTCCTTGTTTTTGGCATACACCCCGCCGCCCACGGGCTCGCCACGCGGCGGCTGCGGCAGGATGGTGATGTTGCCCAGCTTCAGTCGTGGAATGGCGAAATAGGTTTCGCCATTGCGCCGCACCAAAAAAACCGACCTCTCAGGCTGACCGGCGGAGATAGACCACACCTCGCGCACGGCTTCGGGCAAACTGGCCAGCCATTGCTTGTAGGTCGCCAGGGGCATCAACTCCGCCAGCCCGTCGCGCACCAGCGCCTCCATCTCTTGCGCCACGGTGCCAGGCCGGTAAAAGGGCTTGAGGAGGCGCTGCATGGTGCGCGTCAGCGTGGCGGCATCAGGGGTCTCCGTGCGGTAGCCAGCCGTCTTCATGGCCGCCAGCGTGGCCTCCAGGCTGGTGGGCAGGTTCATATAGGAAGCACCCAGATTTTTCTCGCCCGGTGGGTAGTTCCAGAACATGATGGCGACTTTTTTGTCTGCGTTTGCAGCGTGGGCCAGGCGTGCCAGCGCCAGCGCCTTGCCCACCACCGCAGCCGCTTGTTCGGGAATGGCGCGCAACTGGTCCGTGGCCTTGTCTATGGCCGCGGCCACCTGGATATCGTGCACACCGGCGTATTCGGGCTGCGCCAAATAAAAAGGCACGTCCATCAACGCAATGCCCACGGCGTCGTTCCACCAGGCGTCGGTATCGCCCTTTTTGTAGCCCATGGCCTGAATCACGGGAATGCCCAGTTTTTTAAATTCGGCGCGCCGCCCCTCGGGGTTGAGCATGATCTGGGTGGTGATCAGCACATCGGCCAGCGTCTTGCCATCGGGCGCCAACAGTTGACTGGTCGCCGTGTTGTCCATCACCGGGCTGTAAAAGGCCAGCGGCACGGCGCCCGCCGCTTCGACGCGGGCAATCAGATCGTCGATCAGTTGGGTTTGCTCCGCCGCGATGGACTGCTGGTGAAAGGCAATCGCCACCACCGGCCGGCCTTTGGGCTGCCCCCTCCAGCGCAGGTAGGCGGCGGTGTCGTTGAAGACCAGGTTGGGTGCCTTGGGGTGGTAAATGGCGGTGGCAGCAAAGACCTGGGGTGGCGCGATGTTTTGCCAGGGCTTACGTGCCAGGTGGGCTGCCAGCGTGGCAAAAAAACCGGCGTTGTTGGCACGCCCGCCGTTCACATAGTAGGCATGCAGGCGTTTGGCCAGGTCGTCGGGCAGGTTCTGCCAGCTGGGGGTCTGGACGTTCAGCCACAGCGCGGGGGTTTTGGCATGCGCCAGGGCGGGCAGCGCCTCCCCCACCCGTGCGTGAATAGCCTCCTGAATATGGTCGCGCGGCGCATCAAACACCACCGCGTCAAAGCCGCGCCACAGACCGGCGTCGACGGCGCCCAGCTTCTCCACGAACTTCGCTTCGACTTGGATTCCATAGGGTGCCGCCACTTCCGAGAGCACGCGGAATTTGCCGGGCGCAATCGGGCTGGCGCTCACAAACAGGACATTCGCCGCCAGCGACGCCAAAGGCATCCCCAGCAAAGACAGCAGCAATGCCACCCAGGCCAGGGGGAGTCGCAAGAGGCGGGGCAGGACCATCAAAAGTCCACCTGCAAAGCCACACTGAGGTTGCGGCCGGTTTGGCTGTAAAAGTCAAGTCCGAGCGGCGAGCGTGCGTCCGCCTGGCGGATGTCGCTCCACAGCCAGTATTTCTTGTCAAAAATATTGTTCAACGCCAGTGTGAGCTGCGCCTTGCGGTGGAACTTCCACCAAACCGCCACATCGCTGACGGTGTAGGCAGGCAGGCGCACATACACCGGGTCAGCGGGGGTGCCCCCCGTATCGTCAATGCGATCCTTGGCACTGGCGGCGCGCAGGCGCCCTTCTACCCCCCACACTCCAAAATCACGTGCCAGATTGGCAGACAGCCGCATCGGCTCCACGCTGTTGAGGGGCTGTCCGGTTTCTTCATTCGTGCCATGAGCCCAGGCCAGCGAACCGTCGGCACTCCATCCTGGCGCAAAGTCCCAACTGGCCCGCGCCTCGGCACCGTAGATGCGTACCCGGTTCTGGTTGACCGACTGGTAGGTGGTGGTGGTGCCGGTGATGCAATTGGCATTGCCCGGGCAGGTGTAGCGCACACTCTCAATGAAATCCTGGTAGCGGTTGTCAAAGGCGCTGAACTGGCTGCGCAGTTTGCCACTGTTGATGCGCAGGCCCAGCTCAACCCCCATGCTGGTTTCGGGCTTGAGGCCGGGGTTGGGCGTAATGCCGTATCTCTGCGCGGTGTTGCGAAACACGCCATTGACCTCACTGTAGTTGGGGGCCCGAAAACCCCGAGCAAGCTGGCCATAGCCGGAAACCACCGAATCAAAACGCCAGACCGCCCCCACCTTGGGTGACAAGGCGCCGTGGGTTTGTTCCGCCGCCTGGCGGCCAATGGTGGTCAACACCTGCTGGGCCAGCGCGTCCACCTCGGGGGTGAGCTTGATCCGGTCATACCGCAGGCCCGGCGTGATGGAGAGTTTGCCGTCGGCCAGACCGCTGATTTCATCTTGCACAAAGAGGCCCAAGGCATCGGTTTTCCCGGTGGCGAAGTCCCGCAACGGGTAGGTTTCACCCGCCAGCGATTTGGTAAAGGTGCCCGCAGTCTGGTTCCAGATACGGGCGTCACGCAGCTCCTCGACCCGCGTGCGGCTGAAATCCGTACCGTAGGTCAGCATGTGGCCGACACCGTCGGCCTCCAGCATTTTTTCCAGCTGCAGGCTGGCACCGGTCGCAGTTTGGTCTACGCTGAAGTCGCTTTCGATGTAGCAGTTGTTGCCCGTAATGGGGCCAGGACCACCCGGACGGGGATCCGCCGAACACCCCGCCGAGGTGTTGGTCCGGTTCTGGAAGTTGTAGTTGCGGGTTTTGGCCTCTTGCTGGTACAGGCGCGCCGTCAGGTGGTCATACAGTGGCGCGTCGGTGGTGTGCTCCCACTCCACACTGGCGCGCACGCGTTGCGCATTGTCGTCACCACGCACCCCGGTGACTTTGGGCAGCGAAGCCGACAGGCGGCGGATATCGGAGTCCACCTGCTGGTCCCGCCCCTCCACCATAGCATTGAGCTTGTGGCCTGTTGCGGGACGCCAGATCAGCTTGACCAGCACCCCTTTGTCTTCGGTCTTGAGCGCATTGGGGCGGGTGCGACTGGTCGAAGTGGTATCCACCGTACCCAAGTTATCTATTTCTTTGCCACCGGCGTGGCTGTAGCCCAGCAACACCTCGGCCGTACCATCACGAAACGCCCCCAACACGGTCTGGTTCAGCCCCCCGTTGGCACCGGTGTAGGCGCCGCGCAGCCGAAAGCCACTATTCGCCCCATCCAGCAACAGGTCAGCGGGGTCGAGCGTGAGGTAACCGACCACACCACCGATGGCGTCCGAGCCATACAGGCTGGAGGCCGCTCCGCGCACGATTTCCACGCGCTTCAGAAAATCCGGCATGGCCGTGGGTGAAGCGCTTTGGGTGAAGTTGGTCGGGCCGCCACCGTTGTAATAGTCCCCCAGGCGCACACCGTCCACCATCGACACCACCCGGTTGTCCTCGATACCGCGGATATTGACGCGGGTTGCGCCGTGCCGACGCAGGTCACGGGCGAAAGCAATGTCACTCTCGCCCTTGAACAAATCACTTTCATCCGTGGGCACGCTGCGGTCCAGCTGGGCGCGGTCAACACGGGTGACGGTTGTCGGGATGGTGTTCGCACCAGCGGCGCTGCGCGTCGCCGTGACCACGATTTCCTTCAGCGCAACGGCTTCATCGGCAAAAGCCGGGTTACACACCACGGCGATGAGAAGGACTATGGGGCGCAGTTTGAATCGTATTGGTTGCATAGGTCTAGCCTTGAAGAGCATCAGGTTTTTAGCTGGCTGGACACTCAATTCGCCTCTGCATGAAAGCACGATGACTGTATTTGGCTTGCTACGGTAAGTTACGCATTTTATATGCGAACGATTCGCATTTGCAATTAACGCGTGAATTTTTCACACGAAAAGGAGCCAAAACACCAGTGGCTACATGTTTTTCTTGTGCGGCAATAAGGCTAGAATCTTCCCAACGAATGCAAGACAGCATCCCCTAGCCATGTGGCCCCATCGCCGCTAGCCATAGCTTCCCGATGCTGCCAGTCCACGGCTGGTTCTTACATTCAAAACATCACTACAAGGATTCTTTGCAATGACTCCCCTTATTCGGTTTGCACTCGGCCTGGTGGCCGGGGGCCTGGCGGTCAAGACGCTTCGCAACACGCTGCTCAAAGACAAGGGCATGCACCACCCCACCGACACATCCCCCGACGGCAGCCCTGCTGGCGCCCAGGACAGCCCCCCGGAAATGGGCGAACAACGCGCAAGCACACCGGCCAAGAAGCGCAGTAAAACCGCTGCTTCCCGCACCAAAACCAGCGCATGAAACCGCGCAGCAAAAAAGCCCGCAAGCAAGAGCGTCTGGCGCTCCAGGGCGCAGGCCTGGGTGAAGATTTCGTTCGGGGCTTTGTGTCAACCGCCCTGCTGGCCGGACTCAAGGAGCACCAACCGTCCCGCCTGCTGCGCGTGGCCTTGCAGGGGGGAATTGCCCTGGCGGCTGCCTCAGCCGCCGCCAGGGCCACCACCCGGCGCTCCATCCCATCCGCCCTGGGCGCGGCCCTGGTGGGTTATGCCAGCATGCAACTGGTCGAACAAATCGCACCGGTCCTACCGGCGTCTGATGCCAATGCATCCAACCCGTCGAACATGAAAGAGCAAGAACATGGCCAAGAAACGTAAAAACGGCAAAAGCAACAAAAACAACAAGCACTTCGCCGCCTATGGCCCCGCCGGGGCTCCCCAAGCCGCCGTGCCCGCCACCGGTATGTTGGGGCGTATGGAAGGCCTGCTGGGCAAAAACCCCATGAACCAGTACCTGGTCGGCGCGCTGTTGGGCGCAACCGCCGTGTATGTGCTGGGCGACGAAAAACTGCGCAGCAAGCTCATGAAGTCCGGTATGCAGCTGTATGAAAACGCCATGGGCGGTTTGGCCGAACTGCAAGAACAGATGGCCGACATGCGGGCGGAGATAGACAGTGAGCGAGACGCGTCCCAATAAGGCGGCGCCGCGCGCATTGCCCTTGCGCCCACCGGCGCCTCCTACGCTGTTTGCCCGACTCAGCGCCGTGCACCAGGTGCCCGGACGGGTGCGCTACCGCTATGGTTTGTGGACGGGCCAGCCCATGGCGGCGGCGGCGCTGGAGCACGCACTGGGGCTGCGCGAAGGCATCACGCGCGTGCGTGTCAAAGACCGGGCGCGCAGCCTGGTCATTGACTACGACCCGCAGCGGCTCTCTGAATCAGCGCTGCGGCGCAACCTGCTTCAATTCGAACCCCTGCCAGCGCAAGACCACGCCCCCACCGTCGGCGACCACGAGCTGCGACCGGTGGCGCGCACGGCAGCCCTTTTGCTGGCCTCCCCCCTGCTGCCGCAGGTGCTGCGCCGGCCGGCCACGCTGAGTACGGCCAGACCGCTGTTTGCCGAGGCCCTGGAACAACTCAAGAGTGAGGGTGTCAACTCGCATGTGCTTGAAGCCCTGGCCGTAGGTATTTCCGCCGTGCGCAACGACCTGAGCGCAGCCAACACCACCCTGTTCATGCTGGCCCTGGGCGAGTACCTGGAGCACTCCATCGCCCGCCGCTCCGACGCGCTGCTGCGCAGCCTGCTGCGTCCCGACATTGGCGAGGTTTGGGTGCAGCGGGGCGGGACCGAGTTGTGCATCAAAGCCGGTGAACTCGTTGTGGGCGACACCGTGGTTGTGGGTGCAGGCGCCTGCATCCCGGTGGACGGCACGGTCATGCAAGGCGAAGCATTGGTCAATGAAGCGGCCATGACGGGAGAAAGCGTCGCGGTGACCAAGGCACGGGGCGACCGCGCACTGTCGGGCACCGTGGTGGAGGAAGGTCGGCTGTGCATTTACGCCGAGCAGGTGGGCCAGGAAACGGCGGTGGCCCGCATTGCGGACTATGTGGAGCATTCGCTGGCCTCCAAGAGCCAGGCCCAGCTTTCCGCCTCACGCCTGGCGGACCGGCTGGTGCCGCTGGTGCTGGGACTGGCGGGCGGCACCTGGGCGGTCTCCGGCGACTGGGGCCGCACCGCCGCCGTATTGCAGGCGGACTATGCCTGCGCGCTGAAACTGGCCACGCCGGTGGCCTTCAAGGCGGCCATGCACCGGGCGGGCCAAGCAGGCGTCCTGGTCAAAGGCGCCGATGTGCTGGAGCGCCTGGCCGAGGTGGACACGGTTGTTTTTGACAAAACAGGCACCCTCACGACCGGGCGGCTGGAGGTGACCGACTCGGTCTCCTTCCATCCGCGCTTCACTGCAGACGATGTGATCTTTCTGGCCGCCTCGGTCGAGGAGCATTACTTTCACCCCCTGGCGCTGGCCGTGGTGGATGCCGCCCGCATGCGCAACGGAAGGCATTTTGAACACAACGAGGTGCAGTTCATTGCCGCCCATGGGGTAGCCAGCAACGTTAATGGCCAGCGCATCGTGGTGGGCTCGCGCCACTTTGTGGAAGAAGACGAGGGCGTACCCATTTCCAGCGTGCAACGCCGCCAGCTCGACCGACTCTACCGGGAGGGCAAGACCCTGTTGTACATCGGTTATGGCGGAGAGTTGCTGGGGGTGCTGGCGCTCAAGGACCAGGTTCGTCCAAACGCGCAGGACACCGTGCGCCAGTTGCGCCGCCTGGGTATCCAGAAGATATTGATGCTGTCGGGCGACCACCGCGACCGCGCCCAGGAAATCGCCCAGCAACTGGGCCTTGACGGCTTTC
Organism: Burkholderiales bacterium RIFCSPLOWO2_12_FULL_61_40; assembly: GCA_001770935.1. Taxonomy (GTDB): domain Bacteria; phylum Pseudomonadota; class Gammaproteobacteria; order Burkholderiales; family Burkholderiaceae_C; genus Allorhodoferax. The sequence goes on from MESI01000065.1 coordinate 18,158, forward strand.
ACGCCGAGTTGCTGCCACAGGACAAGGCCGCCATCATTCAGGCCATGGCCGCCGAGGGCGCCAAGGTGGCCTTTGTCGGCGACGGCATCAACGATGCGCCTGCCCTGTCCGGCGCCCATGTCGGGATTGCCATGCAGCGCGGGGCCGACATTGCCCGGTTGACCGCCGACATCGCCCTGCTGGAAGATGACATCGCACTGGTGGCACAGGTCCGCGAGATTGCGCTGGGAACCATGGCCCGCATCACCACCAACTACCGTCTGACGGTGGGCATCAACACCAGCATCCTGGTTGCTGCGGCCCTGGGCGCGCTGACGCCGGTGGCGGCCTCCATCCTGCACAATGGCGGCACCATCGGCATCTTGCTCAACGCCCTGCGCGCCACGGGCAAGCACCGTGAACGCGTGCGCAAACCGAAAGCCAAAACATGAATTGCATTGTTTCGTCAACACCGGGGCGCATCCGCGCGCGCCATGCCAGTCTCCATGCGGGCTTGGCGCGTTCCGCCCTGTGCATCGCCCTGGAAAAAATGGAAGGCGTCACCCGCACTACCGCCAATCCAAAAGCGGGCAGCATCGTGGTGTATTACGACCCCCGGCGTAACACCGCAGCGACCCTGGAAGCTGCCATTGCGGGTCATTGCCATGCAGCCGAGGCTACAGCCCCCGACCCAGGAAATGCCGCATCAGCGACACCGACTCGCCCGCCCGCAGCGCAGCTACACGCCCCTTCGACCCGGGTGCGCGTCAACCGGCTTGCCAAGCGTGGCATGCTGCTGGGGCTGGGCGCATCGCTGGTTTTGGCGGCCCTGGGCAACAAGCGCTGGCACGCTGCCACCGGTCTGGTATTTGTCGGCTGCCTGGCTGCACACCTGACCGTGCACCGGCGCCACTTGCTGCGCTAGCCCGCATGCAGCCCAGCCCATTGCCTCCACCGCGTCCCCGCTGGCAGCGCTGGATCTGGTTGGTCTGTGGTTTTGTCAGCATGGCCACCGCCATCGTCGGGATTGTGCTGCCCCTGCTTCCCACAACGCCATTTGTGTTGCTGGCGGCCTATTGCTTTTCAAGGGGCAGTGCGCGCTATGAACACTGGTTGCTGACGCATCCCCGCTTTGGCCCCCTGGTGCGCGACTGGCGGGCCAACCGCGCGGTGCCCCTGCGCGCCAAGCAGCTTGCGACGGGCATGATGGCGCTCAGCGCCATTGCCGCCTGGTGGGTGTTGCCCCCCCACATGCGCTGGATCCCCGGTGCATGCTGCGCTGCGGTGGCGGTGTGGTTGTGGCGCTTGCCGACGCGAATTGCGCTGTAAGCCCTTCCAAAGGGTGGCACAAACTGGCCCAGGGTGTGCGCATCAAGATTTCCCTTACGTGGTGCCACCAGCCAACGCTTGCGTCACTGTCTCCTTTGCTACTTGGTGAGAATCAACTTGCCCAACGATGTTTTGCGCAGGCGGTACAAGGTACCGTTGTGCTCAATTTCCAGCTCTTGGGCACCTGCAAAAATCGTTTGACTAAGCACCCGTGCCACACCCCGCTGCCTGCTGATTTCCTTGCGCACTGCTTCATCTGGACTTGCTTGTGCAGATTCGGCACGGAGCAAAAAATTCGGGAATCAGAATTCATAAAGCCATTGTAAATGCGAATGACTTGCATTTACAATGGCTTTATTACTAAAGTGCGAGAAAACCTCAATCGGTGAACGTAAGCGTCAGATTTAACAATCCAAACGCGCACGCGAGAGATTTTTCGCACTCACTGGTAAAAAAATCGCGGAAGTCGCTACCCACGGGAAATAGCGCTTCCCCTGCGCAACGTCAGTTCATTCAAAAAGGCACAAAAATGGCACTTCTCGCCATCCTGGGTGGCAGTCTGGTTTTGGTGATGTGCTCGGCATGGTGGGTTTTTCGAACCTGATCCCAAAACCCCGAATCACCGCCGGTGTGGTGCGGCGGCAAAGATCAATCGGCCCAGCGGTTTCAACACTGCCAGTTACAGGCCGATGGCCGCAATGCCAGCCCGCGCAATCTGCGCATCTTCGCTGGATTTCACACCGCTGACCCCTACCGCGCCCAGGCACTGGCCGTCCTTGAGAATGGGCACTCCACCCTCCAACATGCCTTCCAGCCCAGGCGCGCTCAAAAACGAGGCACGGCCGCCGTTAATCATGTCTTCATATACCTTGCTTTCACGCCGACCCATGGCTGAGGTGCGGGCTTTGCCCGGTGCAATCAAGGCGGAAATGGGGGCCGCACCGTCCAACCGCTGAAACCACAGCAAATTGCCGCCGTCGTCCACAATGGCAATACTGACGGCCCAGCCGTGCTTTACGGCCTCCGCTTCGGCGCCCGCAGCAATGGCTTTGATATCAGAAAATTCGAGAACGGATTTGATTTTCATGGTCTAAGGTTCAACAAAAGTGCGAAAGCACCAAGCATACCGCCTGCCCTGCACGCCATTGCAACCCGCCAGAGACAACAGCCCTGCAAAAAACAGGTGAATGCGGGTTGGAAAAAGCGATGCGAGCCTTGATAAACCCTAGAATCGCCCTATCTACGAACGGTAGATTCTTATTTAGGAGTGATCACCATGACCCATCGCGCAACCACCCTAGGCCAAAGCCTGGGCTATGGCATATCCGCCGAGCAGCGCAACAAAGTGCTGCGCAATACCTACTGGCTGCTGGCTATGACCATGGTGCCCACGGTGCTGGGTGCATGGGTGGGTGTCGCCACCGGAATTACCCAATCCCTCAACGGCATCCTGGGCATGGTGGTGTTTTTGGGTGGCGCCTTTGCCTTCATTTACGGCATCGAGAAAACCAAGAACTCGGCTGCTGGTGTGCCGGTGCTGCTGGGGTTTACCTTCTTCATGGGTCTGATGCTGTCGCGCATGATTGCCATGACGCTGGGCTTTAAAAATGGTGCGGACCTCATCATGACGGCGTTTGCCGGTACTGCAGGGGTGTTTTTTGTGATGGCCAGTCTGGCCAGCGTCATCAAACGCGACCTCTCCGGCATGGGCAAGTGGCTGTTTGTGGGAACCATCGTGCTGATCGTCGGCGGTGTGATCAATATGTTTGTCGGCTCCACGGCCGGCATGATGGCCATGTCGATGGCGGCCATCGGCATCTTCAGCGCCTACATGCTGTACGACATCAAACAAATCATTGACGGCGGCGAAACCAACTACATCACCGCCACCCTGGCTTTGTACCTGGACATCATCAATGTGTTCCAAAGCCTGCTGGCTTTGCTGGGCATTTTTGGCGGCGAGCGCGACTGAGCTTTTCCGCAAGTCCCCACGAATAAGGCCCTTTTGGGGCCTTTTTCTTTGCCTGCAAAAAGAAGCGTCCACTCAATCCACGGCAAAATGGGCCGATAAGACTCCTAGATCCACCTGACTATCCATGAATTCACGCCTGCACCTCTTCGCTTTTGTCCTGTTGCTGGCGGGCTGCGACAACATTGCCACCTTGCTGGCCGACCCCAGAGTGGCCCAGCGCGAAGCCGATGCCAAGGCCATTGGCGGCGCCTGCCGCTTTGGCCTGCGCAGCATTGAAGACTGCTACGCGCTCAACGAAAAGGCGTCCAAATCAGCCATTTTCACCGGCTGGAAGGACATGGACCAGTACATGCGGGACAACAAGGTCGAGGGCATTCCGGCCAAAATTGAAAAACCGCTTACCCCTCCACCACCCATGGAAGAAATCATTGAAGAGCCCCAATCCAAGTCAGCCGTCAAGCCCAAAGCCCAAACGGGCAGTAAGGCAGCCAGCGGCCACTAAGGGCTCGTGCATAAATAACATGCACAGCTTATTCATGCACGAGCCCTAAGCCAGCAAATCGAACACCGCAATGCTCTCCACATGGGCGGTGTGGGGGAACATATTGACCACCCCTGCGGCGGAGCAGCGGTACCCCCCCTCCTGCACCAGCACACCGGCGTCGCGCGCCAAGGTCGCCGGGTTGCAGCTCACATACACAATACGCTTAGGGGGCGTCCAGCCCGCGCGCAGTTCGGGTGACTGGTACAAGGCGGCCAGCGCCTGGACCAGGGCAAAGGCCCCTTCGCGCGGAGGATCGACCAGCCATTTGTCGGATGATCCATCACCCGTCAGCAGTGCTGGTGTCATTTCAAACAGGTCTCTTGCTACAAATTTAGTAGCTGCCAGCGCTTGTCCTGCGCGGGCCAGGCCTTGATTTAGTGTGTAATTTTCATTGGAACGCTGCACCAGGGCGTCACTGCCCTCCACACCCACCACCTCGCGTGCCTGCGTGGCCAGCGGCAGCGTGAAGTTGCCCAGACCACAAAACCAGTCAATCACCCGTTCACTCTTTTCCACCGCCAGCAAACCCAGTGCCTTGGACACCAGCACCCGGTTGATATGGGGGTTGACCTGGGTAAAGTCGGTGGGGCGAAACGGCATGGTGATGCCAAACTGCGGCAGGCTGTAGGCCAGTTGTTGCGTTTCATGGCCCGGCAATTCGTCCAGACGCTTGACGGTTTCCGGCCCCTTGGACTGCAGCCACCACTGCACGCCCCGGTGCTGGGCCGCAAACTGGCGCAGGCGGTCCAGATCGGCGTCGCTCAAGGGAACCAGGTGGCGCAGCACCAAGGCCGTCACGTCACCCTGGCCAAAAATCCCTGTGGCCTGTTCGCCGGAAGGAACCGCTGCTGTGCCCCCCATGTCGCCAATGGCCAACTCAATCTGCGCACAATGGTCGGCCGCCTCCATGGACCCGATCAACGCGCGCAAGGGCAAGAGCATGGCGCTGACGTGGGGCGCCAGCACATGGCACTCCTTCATGTCGGCCACGTAGCGGCTCTTGCGTTCATGAAAGCCGATCAGCACCGCACCCTTTTTGCGCACGTTGCGCACCGAGAGCCGGGCCCGGTAGCGGTAACCCCAGGCGGGGCCTTCAATCGGACGCAAAACACTGTCGGGTTTAACCTTGCCGATGTGCCACAGGTTGTCTTCCAGCACCCGCTGCTTCACCGCCACCTGCGCACCGATGTGCAAATGCTGCATCTTGCAGCCGCCACAAGCGCCTTCGTGCAAGCCGAAATGGGGGCATTCGGGGCGCACCCGCTGGGAGGATTCCCGGTGAATCTCGGTCAGCGTGCCTTTTTCAAAACTGCTTTTGGAGCGGTGAATCTGGGCGCTCACCACTTCAAAAGGCAACGCGCCATCGATAAACACCACCTTGCCGTCGGGCCTGTGGGCTACGCCCTGGGCCTCCAGGTCCAGCGATTTCACTCGGAGCCAGCCCTCGGGCAAAGGCTTCTCAACGGGGGTTTCTGTCAATAGAGGTTCTGTCATGCCTGAATTGTCTCAGGTACATGTACTCCCGGCGCCTGCAAGGTAGAAAATTACATCAAAGAATCCCGCGTAAAACCACGGCGCTTGACCATACGCTTGAGTTTGAAAATGGCCTCGTTTTGCACCTGGCGCACCCGCTCACGGGTGAGCCCCAGGCGCTGGCTAAGCACATCCAGGGTTTCTGGTTCCCGGTCATGCAAACCAAAGCGCCCTTCCAGCACCTCGCGCTCGCGGGTAGAAAGGGCTGCAACCCACTCTTCCAGCAAACGGTCCACCTCCTGGGCATGCTGGATATCTTCGGGGTCCAGGGCCAAGGCATCGACCAGGCCATCACCCAGGGTCTGGTCGCCATCCACATGGCTCAGGGGAGCATCCAGCGAACGGGGTGCCTCGGCCATGGACAGCAGGTCGCCGACATCGCTGACATCTCGCCCCAGCAGTGCCGCGATGTCGTCCACCCGGATGCCTTCGGGCCGTTGGGCCACCAAGGCAGCATCATTTTCCAGTACGCGGCGGGCACGTAACACATGCTGCAGCTCACGCACCACATTCACCGGCAGGCGCACCGCCCGGCCCTGGTACATCAGCGCGCGGTCCACCGACTGGCGTATCCACCAGGTGGCGTAGGTGGAAAACCGGAAGCCGCGTTCGGGTTCGAACTTGTCAATGGCGTGCATCAGGCCCAAATTGCCCTCTTCTATCAGGTCCGCCATGGGCACCCCACGGCCGACATAACCCTTGGCAATACTTACCACCAAGCGCAAGTTGTGCTCGATCATGCTTTGGCGGGCGCAAAAATCGCCGGCACGGGCACGGGTGGCGACATCAAACTCTTCCTGCGCAGTAAACAACTCGGTTCGGCGCACGCCGCGCAAGTAAACCGCCAGCGCATCGGAGGGCTCATCGGCCGCAGGCGCTATTAATTCAATAGCTGCCTGCGCATACTCCTCGGGGGCCAGGGGGCTATCTGGGTCCACAAAATCACCCGCGTCCGGCAGGTTCGCGTCCTTGCCATCCAATCCAGAAAGCGGGAGGGCACCCATGTTTTCAGCGCTCTATTTGGTGGGAAGGTATTTCGCCGGGTCTACAGGCTTGCCCTGTCGGCGCACTTCAAAATGCAGCTTCACCTTGTCGGAGTCGGTGCTGCCCATTTCCGCGATTTTCTGGCCCTTCTTGACCGATTGGTCTTCCTTGACCAACAAAGACTGGTTGTGGGCGTAAGCGGTCAAATAGGTATTGTTGTGCTTCAGAATGATCAACTTGCCGTAGCCACGCAAGCCTTCGCCAGAATAAACCACCCGGCCCTCTGCCGCTGCAAGCACTGGATCGCCCGCAGTCCCGCCCAGGTCCAGGCCCTTATTTTTGACTTCGTCAAAACCAGCCAACACCGGCCCCTTGCTAGGCCAAATCCAACCCAAATCGTCATCACCACCGGAGGCTGAAGCTGCCGGTGCAGCTGCCACAGCCGTCGCTGGCGCGGAGGCTGGCGCAACCGGCGCAGATGCCGCCTTGGCTGGGGTTGGGGCTGCCGCCAGCGGAGCCGACGCCACTGCCGCCGTGGTGACCGGTTTGGTCACCACGGCGGCAGCCACCGGCTCACTGGCCACTGGCGGCACCACACGCAGAACCTGGCCGACTTCAATCTTGTTGGGGTTGTCCAGCACATTCCAGCGCGCAATATCCTTGTGGTGTTGCCCGGCGTCCAATCCGATGCGAATCAGAGTGTCACCGGGTTTAACGGTGTAATAGCCCGGTTTACCCGCATTTTCAAACCCCGGAGGCTGTTTAACCGCCTGCGTGCGTGCATCCATGATCACCACGGATTTGGATGCCGACGCACCACGGTCTTCGACAGGTGCCCGGTTCAGCGCCGTGGACCCACAACCGGATAACAGCACCCCCAATGCAACACAAGCCAACCCAGAACCACCACGCACAAAACCAAACATAAACAACATTCCTTCAAGCAACGCCTGATTTTAGGGGGACAAAGTGCACAGCCTCCAGAATCGTTTGACGGATTCCCTGCGCAGTCTTGTCAATCACAACCAATGCCTGTCCAGCCCCCGAGCCTCCCCCGGTAGCCACGGGTGCGACCAGGCGGCCTCCCACGGCCAGTTGATCCACCCAGGCCTGGGGGACAGCCTCACCACCGGCTGCGGCAATGATCGCGGCGTAGGGCGCACCTTTGGCAAACCCCTGCATGCCATCACCAAACAGCAGGTGCAAGTTGGGCAAACGCAAAAGACGCAAATTTTCACGCGCCTTGTCATGCAGACCCCGTAGCCGCTCGATGCTGTAGACCTCTTCGGCCAGCAGGCTGAGCACCGCAGCCTGGTAACCGCAACCGGTACCAATCTCCAGCACCCGCCCGAGCCGACCAGTACAACCATTGCGCAGCAGTTCGGCCATGCGCGATACCACACCAGGTTTGGAGATAGTCTGTCCCAGTCCGATCGGGAGGCTGGTGTCTTCGTAGGCCTGGTTGGCCAATGCGCTGTCCACAAACCGGTGGCGTTCAATCGCCCCCATGGCGGCCAGTACTTGCGGGTCACGCACCCCCTGCTCGGCCAGTTTTTGCACCATGCGCTTGCGCACCGCGCCGGAATCCATGCCCACCCCCTGCGGCACAGCATGGGGCAGCCCTGAGGTCAGCGCTTTGGGCTTGGCTACTGTTGCAACGGATGGCAGTGCCGCCACAGAGGCGTGTGTTTGCAGGTTGGCGTGCGGCACCCGAGTCCCTCGGGGGTTGGGCCGATTTTTTTCCAAGGTGGCATCCAGCTGCGCCGGAAAGGTCGGGCGCTGCTTCATGTTGAGGCCACTTGCAGGCCGCTTGCCAGACGTGACGCCGTTTGTGCCCAATACCCCAAGCTGTCATGGTCCGTCAAATCTATCTTCAGTGGAGTCATGGAAACATGGCCCTGGGCCGTGGCATGGAAGTCAGTGCCATCCGCATCGTCCTTGACCGGGCCTGCCGCGCCAATCCAGTACATCGTTTCTCCACGCGGGCTACGTTGCTGGATCACTTTTTCCGCAGCGTGGCGCCGACCCAGTCGGCAAAGCTTGACCGTGCCAATGTCCGCATAGGGCAAATTGGGAATATTGACATTCAACAGCCAAGGCGTGGAGGTAATCAAGTGCTGCTGCATCATCGCAAGCACCAAGTCACGCGCCTTGCGTGCAGCGGATTCCAGCTGCACCCAGTCCTTGTCCACCTGCGAAAAGGCGATGGAGGGCACGCCAAACAGATAGCCCTCCATGGCGGCGCCCACCGTGCCGGAATAAATGGTGTCATCCCCCATATTGGCCCCATTATTGATACCAGACACCACCAGATCCGGCCTGTAGTCCAGCAAACCCGACAGCGCAATATGCACACAATCGGCCGGGGTGCCATTCACATAACGAAAGCCGTTGCTGACACGGGTGACATACAGCGGCGAATGCAGGGTCAGCGCGTTCGATTTGGCGCTGTTGTTTTGCTCGGGGGCGATGACTTCCACCTCAGCCACCTCCTTGAGTGCCTCGTACAGCGCCACAATGCCAGGAGCCAGATAACCGTCGTCGTTGGAAATTAGAATTTTCATAATCTGTCAGAGTTCCAGGGCATTGTAGAGGTCGGGTCAAAAGCCAGGTCGCGCGAGAGACATTTTTTGCCAAGCGGCCGTCCTATGATGCGACCACATTTTTTGGAGACTTCCCATGCATGCCTGGCTTTGTGAAAACCCGACCGGCGTTGACGCTTTGAACTGGAAAGAATTGCCGACACCCCAACCCAAGGCCGGTGAAGTGCTGCTGGAGATCAAGGCAGCCAGCCTGAACTTCCCCGACATCCTGATTGTGCAAAACAAGTACCAGATGAAGCCTGCATTGCCTTTTGTGCCAGGCTCCGAGTACGCGGGCGTTATACAGGCGGTCGGTGAAGGCGTCGCCCATCTCAAGGTCGGCCAAGCGGTGGCGTGTTTAAGTGGCACAGGAGGCTTTGGAACCCACACGCTGGCACCGGCAGCCCTGTGCATGCCGCTCCCCCCAGGCTTTCCCTTTGTGGATGCCGCAGCATTCATCATGATCTACGCAACCTCGTACCACGCGCTGGTGGACCGCGCGCAACTCAAGGCTGGGGAAACCGTGCTGGTATTGGGCGCTGCGGGCGGTGTCGGTACGTCGGCCATCCAGATCGCCAAGGCCATGGGAGCCAAGGTGATTGCCGCGGCCTCCACCCAAGAAAAATGCGATTTGTGCCAGTCGATTGGAGCGGACGCCACCATCAACTATTCGACTGAAAATTTGCGCGAAGCCATCAAAGTTTTGACCGATGGCAAAGGCCCGGACGTGATTTACGACCCCGTGGGTGGTGATTTTGCCGAGCAGGCCTTCCGGTCCATTGCCTGGCGCGGTCGCTACCTGGTGGTGGGTTTTGCCTCCGGCCCCATCCCCGCCCTGCCCTTCAATCTGGCGCTGCTCAAGGGCGCGTCGATTGTGGGCGTATTCTGGGGTGACTTTGCCAAGCGCGAACCCAAGGCCAACAGCGCCATGATGATGGAATTGGCCCAGTGGTATGGACAAGGCAAAATCAAACCCGTGATCGACCGCACCATGCCTATGGCCGAACTCAAAGCGGCTTACGCCCACATGGGTTCACGCGGAGTCAAAGGCAAACTGGTGATGGTGAACTAAGGACACATAGCAGGGCCGCAATACTTCCGCGAAGCACGGCCCTGCGGATACTACGTTTTACCTTGGGAAAGATTGCGTTCAGACCTCGACACGGTCGAGGGGGATTGAGCTTGAAGCTGTGCGCTCCAAGTCAACACGCAGACAAGAACGCTTCATTTGATATTTGGTTGCGCGAGTAGGATTTGAACCTACGACCTTTGGGTTATGAGCCCAACGAGCTACCAGGCTGCTCCATCGCGCGTCAAGGGTGTGGACTATAACATCAACTGCGATGCTTGCTGGTAAGTCCTTTGAAAATTTGAAAATAGCCATGCATCATCAGCGGCGACATGAAAAACAGCAAGTTTAAAAAGCCCAGCGCCACGACTGAAAAGCATTACACGGTGCGCCCGTTGGAGCTGCTTCGCATGCACCATGAAAAGATTGAGGCTTGGATTTTGGAGCAGGCGGGGATTGTGTTTGACGCCAAGGCAGCGCCGGGTGCTTTGCGCATGGTGGCTGGTTGATTTGCAAAGCGTAACGCTACAAGATACAATCAAATATGATTAAATCATTCGGACATAAGGGGCTACAAGCGTTCTTTGAGCGTGGCACAAAAGCAGGCATCCGGCCTGACCATGCCTCCAAGCTAGGCCGTTTGCTGGCGCGTTTGGATGTGGCTGCCTGTGACCGGGATATGAACGTTCCGGGCTGGGGCTTGCATCCTTTGTCAGACGATTTGAAGGGCTATTGGGCCGTATCGGTCAATGGCAATTGGCGAATGACTTTCACCTTTGAGGGCACAGACGCTGTGCTGGTTGATTACATGGATTACCACTAGGAGTGACGCGATGACCCGTATGCATACCCCCCCACATCCCGGTTTGACGCTGCGTGATGACGTGCTGCCTGCATTGGGGCTGGGGGTGACCCAGGCCGCTGAACAGCTAGGAGTATCGCGTGTCGCGTTGTCACGCATGCTGAATGGCCGCGCTGCTATTTCGCCTGATATGGCCCTGCGTATCGAGGCATGGCTAGGCGTGGAGCGTGGAGGTGATGCACGCGTGTGGCTGGCAGAACAAAGCGCCTATGACGTGTGGCTGGCACAGCTTCGATTCAAAGCCAAACCGATGCATGTTCAACGCGCACCAACAATGGCTGCGTGAACGCACCATGCCACATTGAGTGTGAACACCCAAATCGATGGACCAATAATCACGTTTGGTGATGGAAGTTTTGCAAGACTTTCAAGCGAAACAGCGTCGGTATTGATACAGATGCTGTTTTGCTTTGAAGAGCCGATTGTCAGCGCCGTGCTGTAGTGTGAAATTGCAGGCTAGCGCGCAGATATGGCCTCGACTCGCTGGCGCATCGTGCTGGATCAGCCATCGCCTGCGGCTCGGCCTGGCCGCCTTGTGCATGGCAGTTGTGGCACTCGCCCGCTACGCCCACCCGCTTCGCTTTTACATAACGCCGCATTGCTCTCAGTGCCCGCCAGTCGCTGCACCAAAGCTCAGCTTGGTGCCGATCACCGCTTCGCGCCCTGTTGCGCTGGGCGGTGTTCATGCACGCCCTGTACAGCGCGGGCCACCACTGGTACCTGTGGGTGTTTCACGCCCGCTCGGTGGTGCATTACGTCTT